>NZ_JABKAW020000009.1:0-122052 GCF_014596695.2 Shewanella sp. BF02_Schw | reverse complement strand
CTTTTCATTCAGCGGCCGTTGACGCTAGGTCGTTGGCTTGGGGTGCGTATTCTACGCTTTCCCGGGTTGGCGTCAAGTGTTTTTTCAAACTTTCTTTTCGCCGTTGTAAACTTCAATTTGAACCTTACAACCTGCCAGCGACGTATGCCGTGTCAGTGGTTGCGCATTATAGGGAGCTTAATTATTTGTGCAAGCATAGATAGGCTAAATATTGCAAAAACATGACCGAGAGGTGCTTTTTCAATCGAAAAGAACAAAAAAGGGACTATCCGTCCCTTTTTCGGCTATTTCACTCAGTTCTAATCACCAAAGAATCGAGTTTCCTGTTTTATTTCTATTGGGCTGCCATCTATTTGCGCAGTTATTTTGATATCGATTTTGGTGATACTTCTCTTCAACTCAATAGGATCAACAGCAATACTAATTGGTAAGGTTAATACTTCACCAGCTTCTATCGATACATGCTGTGGGCCAATCCATCTGGCATTAGGCAATCCTTCGACGCTTAGCTCATATTCTTGCGGCTGTTCTGTTTTATTGAGAATTTTAATCGTAAAGGTATTCTCTGTATTGCCTTGGTTGTTTTCTCGATAAAGTGAGTTTCTATCTCTAATAACATCCATACGAACAGGTGCAATCGTTGCGCTGGCATATATGAATATTAATATCATCACCGTGAGTACCACACCGTAACCCACTAACTTAGGTCGCAATACCTTTTCTTGCACACCATCAAGTTTGTTTTCTGTTGTGTAACTGATTAACCCTTTGTCGTATCCCATGCGTTCCATTGTGTTATCGCATGCATCGATACAAGCACCACAGTTAATACATTCATATTGCAGACCATTACGAATATCGATTCCAGTTGGGCACACTTGTACACACAAGTCACAGTCAATACAGTCGCCTAAACCCATCTCTTTAGGATCTTGTTTACGTGTACGAGGACCACGGGTTTCACCGCGTTGGGTGTCGTAGCCTACTATATAGGTATTCTTATCAAACATGGCAGCTTGGAAGCGGGCATAGGGACACATGTGAATACACATGATCTCACGCATCCATCCGGCATTACCGTAAGTAGCAATAGTGAAGAAAACCACCCAAAAATATATCCCGCCACCAGCATTAAGGGTAAAGAAGTCAATATAGAGTTCACGACTTGGAACAAAATAGGATACAAAGGTAGTGGCTGTTAATAGTGATATTAATAACCAAGAAGTATGTTTTGCTGTTTTACGCCAGAGTTTATTGACACTCCACGGCATTTGGTCAAGCTTGATACGTTTATTACGCGCGCCTTCAAACTTTTCTTCAAACCAGATAAAGATGAAGGTCCACACGGTTTGTGGGCAAGTATAGCCACACCACACTCGACCGAGATAAGTGGTAACGAAAAACAGCCCAAATGCGGCTATCATAAAGAGTGCGGCAAGCAAGGTGAGATCTTGTGGCCAAATAGTTAAACCAAAGACGTGAAACTTTTGCTCAGCAAGATTAAACCACACGGCTTGACGGTCTCCCCAAGGTAACCAAGGAAGAAGTAAGAAAAATAACATAGCTATCCAACCCATATAACGTCGTAAGGTTGTCCATAAGCCATCGACAGCTCTTACGTAAATACGGTTGCGCGGATTGAAGCTGTCTGCTTTACTAGCATCAGGTTGATGGATTTGAATACGTTGTTGTTTGGAAAAGTCCTTGGAGTTGGATTCTGTCGTCATGTTACAGCCTTACTGCTTTAATATTGAACGATAACTAGCTTATTATATAGGTAATAACACATTATTGGATAAAAAGATGAGAGGCTGGATAGGATTAGCAATAATCGCGGGGATTATTTATTATTTCGCGACAGAAACAGACAAGCTTGATAAGCCAATTAATGACATTAAAACGATGTTTACTAAGGCAGATAAAAAGCTTGATTCGATGACGGGTACAAAAATCATTAAAATCGATAAGCACATTCCACAAGTTAAAGAGGAAATTTATAAGCGTTTATCGACAATTGAAATTCGTGAATTAGATGGTGTATTTACCAGTAACGAAGCCATTAGTGAGTTTAAAATCGAATACTGCCATAGTAGTGCTCGCCACCCTGTTTTTTCAACAGAAAATTTGCAATTTATTTGCGATAAAATCTAATAACTTGTGCTCGTTAACGATTTTATGCTAACGAATTGACCTAAGTATCAAATAAGCCTAGCCTTTGTGTAATATCTGCAATAGGGGCTAGGTTTTTTTATGACACCATCACAAACTGAATCAGTATCTGACATCTTTGACCCTGAGTTATGGAATCTTGTCGAAGGATTCAATTTTGAAGACATCACTTACCACCGGGCAAAATCCCAAGGCACGGTGCGTATCGCAATAAACAGGCCTGATTGCCTTAACTCATTTCGTCCTAAAACAGTAGATGAACTCTATATGGCTCTAGACCACGCTAGACAATGGTCCGATGTAGGTTGTGTACTTATTACAGGAAATGGACCATCAGCAAAAGGTCAATACTCATTTTGCGCAGGTGGCGATCAGCGTATTCGTGGTAAAGATGGCTATAAATATGAAGGTGCTGAAGAAGGTACTCCTGATGTAGCTCGAATGGGGCGCCTACATATATTAGAAGTGCAGCGAATGATCCGCTTCATGCCTAAAGTGGTCATTGCGGTTGTACCTGGCTGGGCTGTGGGTGGTGGACATAGTTTACATGTGGTTTGTGATTTAACATTGGCGTCAAAAGAACACGCTGTTTTTAAGCAAACCGACCCTGATGTAGGTAGCTTTGACTCCGGATATGGCAGTGCTTATTTAGCCAAGATGATTGGTCAGAAGCGAGCCCGCGAAATCTTCTTTCTTGGGTTTAATTACTCTGCAGAAGAGGCATTTAACATGGGTATGGTAAATCGTGCCATTCCACATGCCGAACTAGAAACTGAAGCCTTAGCTTGGGCCAAAGAGATTAACTCTAAATCCCCCACTGCAATGCGTATGCTTAAATATGGCTTCAATATGGCTGATGATGGTTTAGTAGGCCAGCAACTGTTTGCTGGTGAAGCAACACGCTTAGCCTATGCGAGTGAAGAAGCTCAAGAAGGTCGCGATGCCTTTTTAGAAAAACGAGATCAAGACTTTTCACGTTTTCCTTGGCATTACTAATCTCAACACCTGATGTTATAGACTGCATTTATTCATGTGATTAACTATATGAAAGACCCTACTTAGGGTCTTTATTTGTTTCAAGATTAAAAATAATAAACGTAATCGAAATTTTCATTTGCAATAATCGAATTAACCCTCTTTACTTGATAATGATAACTGTTATCATTTAAACAAATCAAACAGGGGATTCATCATGAAAAAGACTATTAGCTTTGCCATTTTACACTTCAGTGTCGCTTTTACGATTACCTACCTATTAACCGGTAGCATTATTATCGGTGGTACCATTGCCCTGCTTGAACCTGCCGTTAATACAGTTGTGTTCTACTTTCATGACAAGGTGTGGAAAAACATTGAGTTGAAAAAGATGCAACAAGCTGAGATAACAACAGAGTCAATTCAGCTTGTGAGCTAAGATTATGGCCAGATTGATGGCCATAATCTTACTAACATATACTTGTTGCTACACTATACGAGTTTAATGATAGCAACATCGTAAGCAGCAAGGTTTGCACTGCCTAAAACGTATTGCCCTTGTAACTCACTTGGTACAGTTTGCGGATAACCGGCGTAGTTAAACAAGTAAGCATACTGACCACGCTTAACCACACGCACATCTTTAGGTAACGCTAATGTGGTTAATCCTAACTCTACTGCAAGCATTTTAAAGTACTCGAGTAAAAATCCATCACAGGTCAATGTCGCTACATAGCTAGTATTTTGATGACGAGCCACAGCAGGACTACCATCATGATACGTCGCCACCACATCAACACCATCGCCGAGCTCTAGCTCTTCTCGCCAACACTGGCTTTCAAACTCAATCCCATTAAAATGCAATACTTCACTGCAGTCTGGACGAATGGTTTCAGTTGATAATACTCTTACAGGAACTAAAACTTGGAATGCTCCCGGTGCTAACGTAGGCACTAATGACAATTCATCCGTTTTGCTGCCTGAGCGAGGACCGATAACCAAATGTACGTTGGCTTGCTGACATTTATCAACAAAGGCTTGCGGCACAATCGGTAAACACGGTGCGACAACTAAAGCATACTGTGTCAAATCATGATCTACAGAGACAAAATCTACAGCTAACCCTAACTGACGTAATGCCGAGTAATAAGCAAACTCAACGCGTTGATGATTGTAACTGTCACCTTGGCGTTCAATCTCGGTCACCCACTGACTGTTAGCACCTGTCACGATAGCCACTTTCGCTTGTACTGGATCGCTAATGGTAAAATCGACTTTGGCCAACTCGTCACGCATTTGCTCAACTTCAGCCCAAGCTGCAGCTTTCGAATTATCGTTACGTTTAATGCCTGCATGCATTTGCTCTTGCGCAAATGGCACTTGGCGCCAACGGAAGTAACACACGCAATCTGCACCGTGGGCAAACGCCTGCCATGACCACAGTCTAACCATGCCTTTTTCAGGACGAGGGTTGTGATGCGCCCAATTTACTGGACCAGGTTGCTGCTCCATTACCCAAAAGTTTTTATTACTCACACCACGGCTTTGGTCAAACGAGTAACTTGAAAAGTCAGGGTGTCCGGTACGCATGTACGGTTTAAATTGTTCTGCTGGCATATGTTTAAAAAACATATCTGAACGACCGAGCGGGTAATTGTCGTAACTGACAAAATCGAGGTTTTTGGCTAATGCAAAGTTATCGGCTTGAGTATCGACTAACGGGATAAAGTTATGGGTTACAAAACGATTTGGCGCATGAGCACGGATGATCTCAACCATTGCATCATGAAACTTCACCACTTGGTCAGAACTAAAACGACGGTAAGCCAGTTGATGAGCAGGATTGGTTTCAGTTACCGCTAGTATAGGTAATTCGATTTGTTCAAAATCTTGATATTCCATCGACCAGAAAACATTACCCCAGGCAGTATTGAGCTTTTCAATATCGTTGTGATAATAGGCTTTGCACCACTGTTGAAATGCTGACTTAGCCACCAATGAGCCACTGTGAGTAGTATCGTGACAAGCAATCTCGTTGTCCGTTTGCCAGCCACAGATGCTAGGATGTTGACCATAGCGTTGTGCAATAACGGTAGAGATACGCATTGCTTCACGAAAGTAGTTATCACTTGAAAAATCATAATGACGGCGCGAACCAAAGCCACGGGTAGTACCTGTTTTAATATCGACAGGTAAAATGTCTGGGTATTTGTCGATTAACCATTTAGGAGGCGTAGCCGTTGGCGTGCACATAATCACTTGCAGCCCTTCGTTAGCTAACGTTTCAATGGCACGATCCAGCCACTCAAAAGAATACTCGCCATCACGGGTCTCAATTCTAGACCACGCAAACTCGCCAATACGCACATACTGTAATCCAAGCTGACGCATTTCTTTTGCGTCTTGTTGCCACATAGATTCAGGCCAATGCTCAGGGTAGTAGCAAACTCCTAACATGTTAATCTCCAATATATAGTGCGTAAAACCGTTGGCTCATACTAGGATATAGTTAAGGTTATACCCTACCTTCACAAGCAAAATTACGGGGTTATTTAACCAATTTTTAATGACGATCAATATACTAACCTAGTATTTATATGATATATAGTATTTTAAAATAATCCGAATACATCATTAACACACTCCAGAATGTTGCTGGCTCAATCCAACACATTCGAATATGTATGCTTAATCAGTGTGTATAAACACAAAAACGTCAATCAAGGACAATATCATGTCACATCCCCAGTTCGTTTTGCTTAATGGCCAACATACTAGCTTGATCGTTGATTGCTTAAACAAGACTCCTGCCATTTTGTATTTTGGTAAAAAGTTATCTGAAAAGACCAGCTTTGACATGATGAAACGGTTAAGCACCAGACAAGAAGCTAAATGCTCAGTTGTTGTTGAAGCGCCTATTTCATTATCGCCGTTAATGGGTGAAGGTTTTACCGGTGCACCTGGCATTGAAATTTTTGATAACAACATTGCATGGTCAATTGGTGGTGCACTAACACAAGTGAACCAACCGAATGAAAACGAAGTGTATTTCGAGTCAGTTGATACGCTACGTCAGCTAAGCGTTAAACATCACTTACAACTTAACCCACGCAGTGACGTACTCAGTGCGACAACAGAATTAACCAATTTAGGCCAAACTTCAGTTAATGTGAATTGGTGTGCAGCGCCAACCATTCCGATGCCTCTGCATATTGACCAAGTAATGTCGTTTGAAGGCCGTTGGTCGAACGAATTCCAACGCAAGTCTTTTGATACCTTCTTAGGCAGCTTTGTGCGTGAAAACCGTAAAGGTAAAACCTCACACGACAATTTCCCAGGCATGGTAATGCACAACAAACTCACCCATGAACAAGGCGGTGAGTGTTATGGTTTTCATTTAGGTTGGAGTGGCAACCATAAAATGCGAGCGGAGTTACTTGCAGAAGGCCGCAGTTATGCCCAATTAGGTGAATTATTAATGCCTGGTGAAATGATACTCGCGCCTAACGAGTCTTATATCAGCCCAACGTTATATACAGCCTATTCTAATGATGGTTTTAGTGGCTTATCTCATTGCTTCCATCAGTATGTTCGTCAATCACTTATCACTGAAAAGGTACGCCTAAAGCCACGCCCAGTGCACTACAACACTTGGGAAGGGATTTACTTTGACCATGATGTTGCTGTTTTACAATCATTAGCGACTCAAGCGGCTGACATTGGCGCAGAACGATTTGTACTCGATGACGGCTGGTTTAAAGGTCGCCGTGGTGACTTTGCCGGTTTAGGTGACTGGACTGTTGATCGTGAAATTTACCCAGACGGACTGCAACCACTGATTGATCATGTTAATAACGTGGGCATGGAATTTGGTTTATGGTTTGAACCTGAAATGGTTAATCCAGACAGCGATTTATATCGCAACCACCCTGAATGGGCGCTGCAAACCCAAGGTAACGAGCAGCTACAATTTAGAAAACAGCTAGTGCTAGACATGACGAACCCAGACGTGACTGACTATCTGTTTAATGCGATTAACGATATCTTGGTTGAATACCCACAAATTCTCTACCTAAAATGGGACATGAACCGCGACCTCAATCATGCAGGTAATTTATTGGGTAAGCCGGCAGTACATCAACAAACTAAAGCCGCTTATGCTTTAATCAAGCGCCTTAAAGATAGTCATCCACACATTGAAATTGAAAGTTGTTCCTCTGGTGGTGCGCGAGTTGATTACGGGGTATTACAACACACTGATCGAGTATGGACTTCAGATTCAAATGACGCATTAGATCGACTCACCATTCAACGTGGTTGTTCGTTCTTTTTCCCAGCAGAAGTGATGGGGGCGCATGTTGGCCCGCGCGATTGCCACATTACCGGGCGACACATCAATATTGCCATGCGAGCCGCGGTCGCTTTCTTTGGCCACATGGGGATTGAAATGGATCCTCGAGAGTTAACCCATGATGAACGTGAGCAGTTACAGCAGATAATCAAACTGCACAAACAGCATCGTCAGTTAATTCACAGTGGCAAGTTGGTACGATTAAACAGCGATGGCGACTCAATCAACTTTGGTATTGTTAATACAAACCAAACCCAAGCTTTGTTTGCTTACAACAGCGTCAAAGAGACCCAACGAACTAATCCGCCAAAATATCATTTTGCAGGATTAGATGCCGACAGAGATTATCAACTATCACTAATTTGGCCGGCCGGATTTTCATTCTACTCACCGTCTGTATTAGCCATGACAGACAATCAAACCTTTAGTGGTGAAGCATTAATGACCTTTGGCATGCAGTTGCCGATTACCTTCCCACAAACGTCGTTGATTTTTGAGTTAAATGAAGTGAAATAATACTTTATCGCGCGCCTCTTTATAGCGCGCATTATTTATCCCCATTAAGCAAAAGAGCACCCTTTAGGTGCTCTTTTTATGATTGTTTCGACCGACTACAACTTCAACTCAATCAGCTCAAGTGCTTCATCTAAAATCATTGAAACAGCGGCTTTAGATAATTCAGGATTGCGCGCTTTAATCGCATTAAAAATTTCGGCATGCTTTTTCACATCCGCACCCGGCACGCCTTTTATCTTGTTGGTGTAACGAATGCTCACCCTGAGTGCGGTACCAATAAACTCGGTTAATTGCACAAAAAAACGGTTACCACTGGCGATTAGGATGCTGGTATGAAATGCAATATCAGCTTCTAACGGGTCATCTAAACCTTGTTCAGCTTCAACCATACGTTCGAGTGCCTTCTCGATAGACGCTAATTGCTCATCAGATGCGTTCATTGCTGCAAGTGCCGCCGCTTGCGGTTCTAGCGCAACCCTCACTTGAGTAAACTCTTTCAGTAAAGACAATGACGGTTTACTGCTTAAAATCCATTTTAATACGTCGGTATCAAACATATTCCAATTGCTTTCAGGCAACACCCGAATGCCTTGTTTAGGCCGAGATGAAATAAGGCCTTTTGCAGACAGCATTTTTACCGCTTCACGCGTTGAGCTACGGCTAACATCATATTCAATACACAAATCAGCTTCAGAGGGTAAACCTTCGCCAACAGGGTAAACCCCTTTTACAATGGCAATGCCCAAATCGTGAGTTAATTGATGTGTTAAATTTTGACGTGGAGAATTATTCATGCTTTTACTGTCCAATATTCAGTACATAAATCTGTTATATCATATTTAAACGCAATTACGATATAACTTTGTTTTCAGTGGTGTTAATGTTAGAAATAGACATAATAATCATCATTATTTTTCGGATTAATCATTAAATCCAACAAATACCGCTAGTTAACCATAATCATAAAAAGTAGGTTTGGAGCGTTATAAGTGAGTTTGTTAACCCAATATCAAGACTTGAAAGACAAAGTCATCTTTATTACCGGCGGCGCCAGTGGTATTGGCGCATCTATGGTCGAAGCCTTCATACATCAACAAGCTAAAGTGGCTTTTATTGATATCGATCATAAAACAGCAGCCAATCTACTTAGCAAAATGGCCAAAATTGATGCTTCATCAATTTGGTTTCGCGCTGTCGATGCCACCGATTCCGAATCATTACAACAAGCCATTAGAGATGTTGGTCAACACTTTGGCCGTTTTGACGTACTGATAAATAATGTCGCTAATGATGCGCGCCAAGATGTCGAAACTATTTCAGCCCATGATTGGCATAAGTGCATGCAAATTAATTTAGACCCTGCTTTTTTTGCATCTCAAGCTGCTTATATTTTAATGAAGCAACAGCATTCCGGTAGCATTATTAATTTCAGTTCAATCACCGCGTTATTAGGCTCACAACAAATGACTGGCTACGTGACAGCAAAAGCAGGCTTAATTGGTATGACACGCTCATTGTCGCGTGAGTTTGGAGAATCTGGTATTCGTGTCAATGCCATTTTGCCCGGTTGGGTCGCCACCGAAAAGCAACTGGCCAGCTGGCTAACAGAACAAGAAGAGCAAAAATGGACTGATGCGATGGCATTAAAACGCCGAATCACCCCTCAAGATGTTGCCAAACTCGCCCTGTTTTTAGCCTCAAACAATAGTGAATTGATCACCGGTCAGTGTATCAATATTGACGGTGGGAGAGCTTAGCTTGCTTGCTAAAAATCAACATTTTATTGCTGTCGATTGGGGCACAAGCCATTTACGTGCTTATCTATGTTTAGCCGAAGTCGGTAAACCATTAATAGTGCTTGAACAAGCCAATAATGTCGGCGTGAAGAAAATTCAAACTGATTTTGAAACCACACTAATGGACAGTATTGCGCCTTGGGCTAATCGTTTTGGAAAACTACCTATATTGATGATAGGTCAAATAGGTTCAAGCATTGGCTGGAAAGAAACCCAATATCTTGCTTGTCCTATTTCGCCCCAAGAGGTGATCTCTGCAGGGGCGCGCTTTGACAGTCAAGGTCATCAAGTCACCATATTCCCAGGATTAAGTTGCCAGCTTTATAACCAACTCCATGACTCGATGCGTGGAGAAGAATTTCATTTACTGGGCTGGCTTGCGATGGCTCCACAGCATCTAGTTGGTCGACATCTTGTATGCTTGCCTGGAACCCATACTAAATGGGTGCTCATTGAAGAAGGTAAAGTCATTTTATTCAAAACAGCGCTAACCGGTGAACTGTATGACCTATTGTCATCTAACAGCGTATTGATCCAAGAAAAAGTATCAGATTTAGAATTTGATTTTGGCGCATTTATTGACGGTGCTGATTTTATCTTGTCATCTACTAACGATAATTTTTATCACGGATTATATAGCGTCCGCAGTAAACAGCTTTTTGAGGATTTCTCAACTAAACAAGCACATGCGTATTTATCAGGACTATTGATTGGAAGTGATGTTCGCGCAGCGATGAGCGCGCAAGAGTGGCAATTAACAGAATTAGAATCAGTGGCGATTATTGGTCCACCTCACTTAAGCCAATGTTTTGTTGAAGTATTACATCACTGTAATATCAACACAACATTATGGGATGTTACAGACGCGACATTGGCAGGATTTAATGTTGTGTACCAACACGCACATCATTCGACAGATGAATAATACACTAACCCAGAGCATCGGTGAGCTTATACAGGTTATCCCATCAGAAAATGATTTGGGTGAAAATGCTTTATGGCACCCACAACAACAAGCCATTTATTGGATCGATATCATACAAGGAAAAATTCACAAATATAGTGTCGAGACTCAGCTGCACGATCAATACAGTTTACCCTATCGTATTGGCAGCTTTGCGTTTTTAGCAGAACAGCAAACATTTCAGTTAATTGTCGCCTTTGAGCAAGGTTTTGCACTGTATCATCTCGATACACATGCATTAACATGGCTTAGCCAACCTGAAGTTGCACAGAAAGGTAACCGTTTTAATGATGGCCGCACCGATCGCAGTGGACATTTTTGGGCGGGAACCATGGTTGAAACCCGTCATGATCAACATCAACAAGGCAACTTGTACCGGATAGATAACCACGGTGAATGCCATAAAACCATTGAAGATATTTTGATCTCTAATGGTTTGTGTTGGAGCCCTGACGGTAACATTATGTATCACGCAGACTCTGAAAAACATTGCATCCATCAATATCGCTATAACCCAACACACAAAACATTAACGAATAAAACCTTGTTTGCGACCACCGAAGATCATGTATTTCCTGATGGTTCAACTATTGATGCGCATGGCTTTATGTGGAATGCCCAATGGGGCGATCATAGCGTGGTACGTTATCATCCAGATGGTCATATCGTCGAAAAGTTAATCTTACCTGCTGTACAACCCTCTAGTGTCGCCATTGGTGGCCCAAATTTAGATTGGTTAATTGTGACAACATCACGCATTGAACTGACTCAACAGCAACTCGTTGATTATCCATTATCGGGTAACGTGTTTATTTATCAGTTACATCACGTTACTGGGATCGTCGACACACCTTGTCGTATCAATATCAACCAAGCATAAATCACAGCAATGGCAGATAAAACACACCCAAAAACTTTTTATCATTTTGGGTGCTAGTGTTAACACGTTAAGGTTAACTCACATCAGAAACAACTGCCGGTGCAACTTCCTGTTTACTGGCGACATAATCACTCAGTACTTGCTGTTGTTCCTCAGTAAAATGCAAACCTAGCTTAGTCCGTCGCCATAAAATATCTGCACTGCAACTGGCCCATTCATTGGCAATAACATAATCGACTTCCGCTTGATATAAACCATGACCAAAATCAATCCCCAATGCCTCGCTGCTCGCAGCATCATTTAAAATGGATTGGGTACGGGTTCCGTAAGTTCGTAATAAACGATTAATAGATCGTGTATTTATCCAAGGATATTGTTGCTGATAAATCCGGTTAAGATCGCCTAAATAAGTAAAATCACCACCAGGTAGCGTTTGAGTTGCTGTCCAAGGTTTACCCATTTGAGGATGGAAAGGTTTTAATCGATTGACTGCCGCTTCGGCCAGTTTTCGATATGTCGTAATTTTGCCGCCAAACACTGACAATAGCGGCGCCTTATCTTTAGGGGCGTCGACAATAAAGGTGTAATCACGGGTCACCGACTGCGCCGAATCTGACTCGTCATCCATTAATGGTCTCACCCCTGAGAACGTATGCACAATATCTTGTTCGCTAATGGTGCTTTTAAAATAGTGATTGGTAATGCTAATCAGATAATCAATTTCTTGCTGGTCGATACGCACATCTTTAGGGTCGCCGGTAAAATCAACATCAGTGGTACCAATCAGAGAAAAGTCATCTTCAAATGGGATCACAAACACAATCCGCTGATCGACATTTTGCAAAATATAAGCGTGTGGCTGTTGATGGATTTTAGGCACCACAATATGGCTACCTTTTACTAAACGAATTTTTTGTGGTGAAGGCTGCTTTAATACATTTGAAAATAAGCTCGACACCCAAGGTCCAGAAGCGTTAACAATACTTTTTGCATGCACCTGACGTAATGACTTGTCCCCTTGATGTTGTAAGGTGAGCTTCCAGATACCATTGTCGCGTTCGGCACTAATACAGCGGGTTTGAGTACAAATTTGTGCCCCTAGCTCTTTCGCTGCAAGGGCATTTAATACCACTAAACGAGAGTCATCGACCCAAGCATCAGAATATTCAAACCCTTGATTAATTTCAGGTTTTAATGGGCTATCTTGTGTGAAGTTAATTTTTTTAGACGCATTCAGAGTGACGCGTGATGCTAAATTGTCATATAAAAATAACCCAAGACGGATCATCCACGCTGGACGTAAATGAGACTGATGGGGAAGCCTAAATGTCAACGGAGTGATCAAATGAGGGGCTTTTTTAAGCAACACTTCACGCTCTGCTAATGCTTCTTTAACCAAACGGAACTCATAATGTTCTAAATACCGAAGTCCACCATGGATCAGTTTACTGCTATTTGATGAGGTTGCAGACGCTAAGTCATTCTGTTCACACAGCAAGACACGTAAACCACGCCCCACTGCATCGGCCGCTATTCCAACACCGTTTATGCCGCCACCAATCACGACAACATCAACAATTTCTCTATCGGCTTCCATTTACGTATCCCACCACTAAAATAAATATGATAAATAATATATATTAGCAACATCATAGAGTGACAGACGGTCAATTGACAAGCTGAATTAGAAAGATCTTGTCGAAATTGATTACATCTTGTTAAATAAAATACTTAATAGTAGTATTTATCATATAAATTAAATTTGCAGCATTTATCAACAGTACAATTGAGATAATAATATGCATTTTCTGGTTATTGCTCCAGACACATATAGATGAAAGGGATTGCCATGAGTCAGTTTGAATTTACCCACAGACGAAAAAATCCGTTAACAGGTAATTGGGTGCTAGTGTCGCCACATCGAAATAATCGTCCTTGGTTAGGTGCGACAGAAAAAAATGCCCCTTCGAATTTACCAGAGTACGATAACACATGCCCTTTATGCCCCGGCAATCATCGTGCAAACGACAGTATCAATCCTGCTTATGATAAAACCTTTGTGTTTACTAACGACTTTGGCGCGCTAACGTCACAAGTGACCGAACATTCCGCCACGCTCAATCATGACAATCCATTATTTGAAATAGAGCAGGCTACGGGTGAATGCCGAGTGATTTGTTTCTCACCTAAGCACAATAAAACCTTACCAGAATTATCCGTGGCTGAGATCAATGATGTAGTTAATACCTGGAAACTGAACTACATCGAATTATCTGCTCAGTATGCATGTGTACACATTTTTGAAAACAAAGGTGAAGTCATGGGGTGTTCACAACCTCATCCCCACGGACAAGTATGGGCCCACAATCATTTATCGACCGAAATACAATTAGAAGAAGACAACCAGCGTAACTACCAACAACATCATGGCGGCAATTTGCTCGGCGATTATGTTAAACATGAAATTGCCGACGGTGAGCGAGTTGTTTATCAAAATGACCACTGGCTTGTGGTTGTACCATTTTGGGCTGCATGGCCTTTTGAAACCTTACTCGTATGCAAAGATGATGTACGCCATTTTGGTGAGCTAACCGATGTGCAATCAACTGCTTTAGCCCAAGCGATTAAGATACTCACCACCCGATACGACAATGTGTTTAATTGTAGCTTCCCGTACTCAATGGGTTGGCACAGTGCACCAAGCAAACTTGACGACAATAGCCACTGGCGCTTACATGGCCATTTTTATCCACCACTATTACGCTCAGCCACCGTAAAAAAACACATGGTCGGCTACGAGATGCTCGCCGAAAGTCAACGCGATTTAAGCCCAGAAACAGCTGCAAAAATTTTACAAAATGCCAGCGACATCCATTACTCTCAAGGAAACAATAATGAATAACGACGCGCTACAGGCATTCTATCAGCAGCAGTTTTCATCATTACCACAAGGGGTAGTTAGTGCTCCTGGTAGGGTTAATTTAATTGGTGAATTCACCGACTACAATCAAGGTTTCGTATTACCTTGCGCACTCACTTTCCGCACTCAAGTTTTTTACCATATACGAAATGACAACACGGTTAATGTACTATCAACCATGTATCCGAATGAACAAGAAAGTTTTGACGTTAATCAACCAATTAGTGCTGGTCAGTCACAATGGGGCAACTACATCCGTGCGGTTGCATTTGTGCTTAACCGTGCTGGCCACCAGCTACAAGGTGTTGATTTATTAATTGAAAGTAATGTGCCACAAGGCAGTGGTTTGTCATCTTCGGCGGCACTAGAAGTGGCGATTGCAGGGATGTTTAATCATGTTTGCGGCCTAAATTTAACCGAAGAGCAAATCGCCTTATTCGGTCAACAAGCCGAGAATGATTTTATGGATTGCCAGTGCGGCATAATGGACCAGTTAATTTCAGCTAAAGGTCAACAAGACCAAGCGTTATTAATCGATTGCCAAAATTTACACACAAAATCGGTGACCATTCCAACAGACTTATCGATTGTTATTGTTAACTCTAACTACCCTAGAAAGTTAGTCGACAGCGAATACAACCAACGCCGTATCGACTGCGAGCAAGCCGCCAGTAAAATGGGCTTAACCACCCTGCGCGATGCTGACTTAGCGTTGTTAATGCAAACTAAGCCACAAATGAGCGCAAATGAATTCTCCCGAGCTCACCATGTGATCACCGAAAATGCCCGAGTCATTGCCGCAACCCAAGCCTTAGCCAGTAATAACATCGAACAACTGCGCATTTTAATGACCGCATCACATCAATCGTTAAAGCATGACTTTGAAGTGACCGTACCTGCCACCGATGGTTTAGTGCAAATTTGCCAACAAGCTTTAGCAGACAGAGGCGCCGTACGCATGACCGGTGGTGGATTTGGCGGCGCGATAGTGTGTTTATGCCGTAATGAAGACGTAGCCGCTATTCAGCAAGCGGTTGAGCAACACTATTTTGCGCAGTTTAATTTGCAAGCGGACATTTATGTTTGCACCGCAGGCAAAGGATTAACCGTAGAAACGTTTCCGCAGTAACTCTGTAAATGAGTCGATAACAAAAAATGATGTGGGTTGAGGACCCGCCCACATTACATAATAAAAATGACCAAGTACTACTGCCCATGCTGAAGAGCATGCATTACTGAAAAGGACAGCATTAATGATGACCAAATCACTTATTTCTATCGCGTTGTTATGTTTAGGCACCCACTCAAGCGCCATTGCCGCAAACGCAACAGACAGTGACACAAAAAATACCATTCTAGTCGCCGAACAGCTTTACCCCAACACACTGCCAAAGGAAGCGTTGCCAGAGCTAGCGCAAACAGGGCTTTATCAAGTCGGTGTTAAAACTGTTAACTTGATTCATAAAAATCAATTTAATCCCAAAACCCAAATAGCTGAAGACCGAAAACTCAACATTGAGGTGTGGTACCCAAGTAACAAAACTGCCGCGACCAAGCAAAACCAACCGGCAGTATTAAATGCCGTTTATAATGATGAAACCCGTTTAGGATTACCATTTTCACTGCAAGGCAATGCCACTCGTGACGCAGAAGTGGCCGCATTAACGGATCAGCCATTTCCACTCATCGTGTTATCCCATGGTTATACTGGCTATCGCACCATTATGTTTTACTTAGCTGAGCATCTAGCGTCACACGGATATATTGTTGCGGCACTGGATCACACCGACTCGACTAATGCTGATGTCGATATGGTTAATGCTCCGTTTAGCGGTTTTTTTAGCACATTATTAAACCGTTCGCGTGATCAACAATTTGCCCTTGATTATTTTACCGGCAGTGACAATTTTGTCAGTCGCATTATCGACACGAAACGATCAGGCTTGATTGGCTATTCAATGGGCGGCTATGGTGCGGTCAACACTGTGGGCGGCTGTTATCAATTTAACCCACAAACTGCCGCTACCTTTACCGGCAGCAAAGACCAAAATGTTATCAATGGCGCCATTACTTTACTCAACACCTGTGCTGGTGGCCAAACAGCCCCTGTAACAGTTGATCCTAAATGGAAAGCCATGATTGCTATGGCCCCCTGGGGAGGCAACCATCAACTATTTGACCCAGTAGCATTAGCAAAAATAACCGTCCCAACACTGTATGTTGCTGGCGATCTTGATGATATTTCTGGTTATAAAGGAATTCAATCGCTATACCAGCAAACTGGCGGTGAACATACCTATATGCTCACCTATCATAATGCTCGCCATAATATTGCCCCACATCCAGCACCTAAAGTGGCTTACCAAAATGAAATAGATTTAGGCCACTATTTTGAACCCGCCTGGAATACGACACAGCTTAATACCATCAATAAACACTTTGCATTAGCTATGATGGATTGCCATGTTAAAAATCAACAAGATAAGTGTTCATACCTACAATTAAGCGCTCAGTCTAATGAGCAAGATCAACAAGGCAATCCAACGACAGCCTGGAAAGGTTTTGCCCACCGCTATGCCACAGGCATGTCATGGGATATGAAATCCGCACCGCAATAAATAACCATTTTGAAATTGTTTTGATTGTTATCAGACTGTTTTTTTTTACAAGAAATGAACTATACCAAAGTGTAATAAACACAAAAAATACAGTCTGATTACTGTCTGAATAAACATTGAGCGATGACAGTAATATCTTTAAATTACAAAGACTAAATTCATTTACAATCTTAGGTTTTGGTACTATTTATTGCAATGTATATCACCATGATGTCAGTGATTAGTCTAAAAATTCATCATTAAATTACACCATACTTGTTAAGAAAAGGTTGATATTTAAGCTCAATTAATATATTTATAAGATAAATAAGCTTTAATTAAAAATAAAGATTTTATAAAAAAGCAACAACATCAACTGGGGGAAGAAAAATGTCGACAAAAGGAATCACAACTTTTGGTAAGAGGACAACGATAGCACTTGCCATTGCTGGGGCATTAGGAAGTGTTAACGGCGTCTCTGCAGCAGAAGCAGAAACTCAAGCTAATGAACAAACAATAGAAGTTATTGCTGTAAAGGGGATACGCAGCAGTTTAAAAAATTCAATGGCCGATAAGAAATCTGCTTCGGTTGTGTCGGATGGTATTTCAGCCGAAGATTTAGGTAAGTTTCCAGATTTAAACGTAGCCGAATCATTACAACGTATTACTGGTGTATCGATTGACCGAAGTGGTGGTGAAGGTCAGGCAGTAACGGTTCGTGGCTTTGGCCCACAATTCAATACAGTATTGGTTAACGGCCGTCAATTAGCGACAGATAGCGCTGGTCGTGAGTTTAATTTCGACATCTTAGCCGCTGACCAAATTACGGGTGCTAACGTCTATAAAACCAGCAGTGCCAGCATGCAAGAAGGTGGTATAGGCGGTACGGTCGACGTCACAACCGCGCGTCCGTTTGATTATTCAGGCTTCCAACTTGTCGGTTCTGTGAAAGGAATGTATGAAAGTCTTTCAGAAGAAGTTTCACCTTCTGTCTCAGGTTTGATCAGTAACACCTTCAATGATGAAACTATGGGTGTATTACTTGCCGTAAGCCATCAAGAGCGCCAAGTTCAAATTAACCAAATCAACACCGCCGGTTGGCGTGGCGGTCAAACTATTTCCAATTCACGTGATGGCGTGTTGTTTACCAATGCTTATATTCCACGTAACTGGGACCAAATCGTTGATCAACAGGACCGAACTCGTACTAACGGTAGCTTAGTATTCCAGTATGCTCCGTCTGACGACGTCAGCATTACCTTGGATGGTTTTATTTCAAAATTTGAAGTGGATTCTGAAGTTACCGATTTAGCATCATGGTTTGAGCCAGACCGCGTTGGCAATGCCACTATCGACCCAGCAACAGGCACCTTATTAACCTTTAGCCAAGATGTTGGTTTACATCAAGGCAGTGGCGACCCAGCAACTGACTTTGTGTCGCACACTCGCAACTCTCGCGACGTGACAAACAGCGGTGTCGGCTTAAATGTTAAATGGGATATTACAGACCAATTAAAAGCTAACTTTGATGTTTCAAACTCAAATGCTGAAAACGATCGTGCTGGCCGCGACCGTTTCAACGTTGTCGGTATGACCAACAGCTATGAATTTGATGGCACGGGTGGAACCCCTACCGTTATCCATGGTGGTTTTGAAAATGGCAACTTACCTGATGCCGGCCTTTCTCGTTTACATTATAACGAAAAAGGTAATCAATTTACTGACGAAGATGAAATTACTGAGTTTAAAGCTGATTTCGAATATTCACCTGATTCATTGGTGTTCACGAAAGCGAAATTTGGTGTTTACCGTCAAGAGCGTGAAAAATCCAGTTACCAGATTTTTGGTAGTCAGTGTCAATTCTGTGGTTATGGTACTCCTGCACCCAATGAAGCCATTAACTTCAGACCCTATACTCGAATAACTATTTCTCTGGTTTAATCGACACCTTCTACACCTATGATGGTGATGCTATGGTCGATTATTTAGCAGCTGAAGGTTATCCAATCACCCCAACACTGCAAAACAATCGCTATACCATTAATGAAGATGTCAGCAGCTTATACATGAACTTCACGTTTGTGTATGACGTAGGTGATATGCCATTAACGGTTGATTTAGGGGCTCGTTACTCAACGACTGATGTAGAAGTCAGTGCCGTACAGAGTTATATTTCTGACGTAGTACCTACCAGTGATGCGACATTGTTCCAAAACATATACGGTCCAGCGACAAATATTACTCAAGGCACAACTTACTCAAACTTGTTGCCAAGCGTAAACGTGAAGTTAGACCTACAAGACGACATGGTGCTACGTTTTGCCATGTATGACTCGTTAACCCGTCCAACCATGTCACAGCTATCTCCAGCGACTAACTTTAACGAGCCACGTCGTCAGAACTTAACAGCTAGCGGTGGTAATCCATCACTTGAACCGTTCCGTTCTGAAAACTGGGATATCTCTTACGAGTGGTATTACGATGACGCCAGCATCTTCAGCTTTGCATTTTTCAGTAAAGAAGTTGACGACTTTATCGTGACGTTAACGGGTGATGAAACTTACCAAATGACTGACCGAACTGGCCCAGACTTTAACTGTAGCACGGCTAACTCAGACTTATGTTCTGACCCAGTTGTTGGCACAACAGAAGAGTTAAATGGTCAGTCAGAACAGTACACTGTAACCCGCCCTCGTAACGGTGAATCAGCACGTATTACTGGTTATGAAGTTGCCTTAACTCATATCTTCGACAACGGCTTTGGTGTTACCGCCAACGCGACTGTGGTTGATAGCAATGTGACAGTAGATGCTAACAGCACTCAAAGTTTCGCACTTGAAGGTTTAGGTAATTCACAAAACTTAATCGTGTTCTATGAGCAAGATAACTTCCAAGCCCGTGTTGCATTTAACAACCGCGAAGGCTTCTTACGTCAGCTAGACAATGGTTTTAATGGTGAACCAATCAATACCGAAACGTTTGGCCAGTGGGATATTAGCGCCAGCTATGACATCACTGAACATGTATCGGTGTTTGTTGAAGGCATTAACATCACTGAAGAAGAGCTCGTTCAAACAGGTCGTTTCGCCAACCAAATTTATTCGGTTGAAGATAACGGATCGCGCTATTCTCTAGGCGTTAGAGGCAAGTTTTAAATTATAAGTAATAAAAGACAGGTGCTTAGCACCTGTCTTTTTTGTTTATGATATATAAAACACACCTTGTGATAGTGTTTAACTACGCCGGTAATTAAGCACATTTCATTGCAAATAGGATGTTAACCCAATGGCAAAAGCAGTTAAAAAAATAATCATTGTGGGTGGAGGTACAGCGGGTTGGTTAACCGCAGCTATCATTGCATCGCACCATAAAAGCCAGACAGGTAATGACTTAACAATTATTTTAGTGGAATCATCAGACATTCCCACGGTCGGTGTTGGTGAAGGTACTTGGCCAACCATGAAAAATACCTTACAACAAATAGGTTTAAGCGAAAGCGAAGTCTTTAAGGCTTGTCACGCAACGTTTAAACAAGGCGGCAAGTTTGTTAACTGGGTCCATGGAAATGGCGACTTTTACTACCATCCATTTACGGTTCCATTAGGTTATGGTCGTATCGACTTAGCACCTTATATCGACAACATCAAAGACTATGCCGAACACACCAACTTCCAACATGCTATTTGTGAGTCAGGCCTTGCTCCTCGCAGCATGGCAGAAGGCGAATATCAAGGCAGCTGCAATTATGCTTACCATCTTGATGCTGGCGCCTTTGCCGACTTATTAAAACAGCATTGTAAAGCCAAGCTAGCAGTAGAGCATGTCATCGGAACAGTAGAACAAGCCCATGTCGATAGCCAAGGTAACATCAGCCATATTTCACTTGCTGACCAAGGTTCAATTGACGGTGATTTATTTATCGATTGCAGCGGTTTTGCATCTTTATTACTGGGTAAAACACTTAATGTGCCGTTTGTTAAACTGGATCATGTGCTATTTAACGACCGCGCCATTGCAATGCAAGTGCCTTATACAGATCAGCATAGCCCAATTGCATCGCACACCATCGCCACAGCGCAGGACTCAGGTTGGATTTGGGATATTGGCTTAACACATCGCCGCGGTGTCGGTCATGTGTATTCAAGCCGTTATATGACCGACGAACAAGCTGAAGCCAATTTACGCCGTTATATTGGCCCCCAAGCCGAAGGTTTAAGCGTAAAAAAAATCAGCTATCAAAGTGGTCATCGTGAACGCTATTGGCAAAAAAATTGTGTTGCTGTTGGCATGGCAGCAGGATTTGTTGAGCCACTAGAAGCCACTGCGATTATGCTAGTCGAAATATCTGCACGCTACATTGCCGACAACCTACCGGTTAACGATACCATCATGGCATTAACGGCCAAACGGTTTAACCAACAAATGGAATATCGCTGGGGACGTATTGTTGATTTTTTAAAACTACATTACATGCTGACGAAAAGACCCGAACCCTATTGGCAAGCACATCGTCATCCCGACTCTATTCCACAGAGCTTACAAGAAGACTTAAGCATTTGGGCTTATCGAGGCCCCACCAGCAAAGACTTCAATGGCCCAAATGAGTTATTTCCAGCCGCTAGTTATCAATATGTACTTTATGGTATGGGTTTCAGCCCTGACTATTCTCAACATGCACACTTATACCAACAACAGGCCCAAGCCACTCAGATACTTAACCGTAATGTTCAGCTTACGCAGCAGATGCTCAATACATTGCCGCCTCATCGAGACTTCATTGAACAATGGTTAACTCATTCTCAACAATAGAATAAAAATATGAAAAAACTAACAGAATTAACGCCTCAACAGCACCAAAACTTACGATTAGCAAACGACAGCGCCATCCAATTTGCTCATCAACAAAACATCATGAACCTGCGGGTATCTGAAGTCAGCCAAACGGCTTGCAGTATGCCAATTGTTTATGTCCGTGATGGTAACAATGGTCAATGGGTATTAACGGCATTTACTAGCTTCGAGCAAGGTAGCAACCTATTTGTCGAACAAGGTAAGTGGACCGCGCTACACACGCCAACTAACATGCAAACCTTTCCATTTTTTTTGATGATGTCACCTGACGACCCACAACGTTACACCATTGGTATTGACGAACAACATGGGGTGTTTTCTGCCACAACAGGACAAGCCATTTTTGAAACCAACGGCAAAGCATCGCTGCATTTATCTAGAGTAAAAGCTTTGCTTGAATCTGACATTAACAATGATCTCCAGACCCAAGCATTTAATCAGCATATTAGCCAACTTGGCCTGCTACGCCCAATTAGTATTTTAATCCAGCATCAAGATGGCTCAACACCTAGTTTGTCGGGTTTATTCACTATTGATGAAGACAAACTACAAGCCCTCAGCCAAGAAGCACTCTTTGAGCTACACCAGAAAGGTTATCTTGCGCCATTACAAGCCATGCTAATGTCATTATTTCAACTCAATGCGCTGATCAAAAAGCACAATAAAACCCCAGGCTTGAACCCAATAAAAAGCATCAAATTAGAAGTCAGTAAAAATTCAGCTGCGGCATAACAATACCCAATAAAAACTTGGGAAAGGGAACAATAATGTCTGAAAATATTATTCAAATATCCGTATTTACCATTGTAACGGCAATGATTGGGTTATTAACGTACATAAAATGTCGTGGCAGCAACCGTCAACAAAGCACACAAAATAAAGAATATTTTCTCGCTGGGGGCGGCTTAAGTTGGGTGTTTGTGGCAGGGTCTATCACCCTAACAAATTTAAGTACTGATCAGCTGGTGGGCATGAACGGTAACCAAATGGCACTGCTAGCATGGTGGGAGTTCTCTGCTGTGATTGGCCTGATTATTCTGGCTAAATTATTCTTACCCGTTTATTACAAGTATAACTGTACCACCACAACTGAGTTGTTGGAAAAAAGATACAATAACAAGCATATACGAGCCGTTATTGGGTCTATATTCTTTTTAGGTAATGCTTTTATCTACATGCCAGCAGTGATTTATTCAGGCTCTCTGTTTATGCAGACCATGTTTAATGTCGACATTCCACTTATGTATATTGCTGTTGCATTTGCGACGCTAGGCGCAGTTTATGCTTTCTTCGGAGGGTTACGCGCGGTAGCCGTATCAGACACCTACTCTGGAGTATTATTACTGGGCATGGCCATTTTTGTGGTGTATCTAGCCCTAAATGCGATTAATTATGACTTATCTGATATTCCGGTAGAACGACTAACCTTCATTGGTGGTGATGATTCGCCTTTACCTTGGCACACCCTACTAACCGGAATGATTTTCATCCAAATGTTCTATTGGGGTACCAACCAAACCATTACTCAACGTGCCATGGCCGCACCCACACTAAAAGAAGCTCAAAAAGGCGTATTTGCTGCAGCAGGTATTCGTATTCTAATCGTACCGGCTATCGTGGTTATTCCTGGGATTGTGTCATACAAACTGTATGGTGATATTGGTGACGCTGCATACGGGCGAATTGTAGGTGACCTCATGCCAACGTGGTTAACGGGTGTATTTGCCGCCGCAATGGCTGCGGCAGTATTATCGACATACAACAGTTTACTAAACTCAGCGACGGCGCTGTATGTGTGTGACATTCACGAAGCCTATATTAAAAAAGACCCTAACGTGGTGCGCTTAAGCGGTTGGGTTACATTATTACTCAGTATTTTAACTCTTACATTAGTGCCTATTTATCAACAAGCCGAAAGTATCATCAACTTATTACAACAGTTAAATGGTTTACTCAGCATGCCTATTCTGTCGATAT
Source organism: Shewanella sp. BF02_Schw (assembly GCF_014596695.2). Taxonomy (NCBI): domain Bacteria; kingdom Pseudomonadati; phylum Pseudomonadota; class Gammaproteobacteria; order Alteromonadales; family Shewanellaceae; genus Shewanella; species Shewanella sp. BF02_Schw. Next base: position 98,056 of record NZ_JABKAW020000009.1, on the reverse strand, counting down.
TTATTGTAGGCTTAGTGTTTAAAAATATAGATGCCAGAGCGGGGATCGGTGCGGTTATATTTGGAGTAATGCTATATGCCTCACTAACATTTGAATTTTCCCCATTCTATTCAAGCTGGCACTACATTCACTTAATGCCAGTCACATTAGCCGCCTGCATCACCTTTGCGTTAGTCTCAAACCGCTTTGTGTTTGGCAACACGATTCAATTTGCCAAAGGCGACGAGATAGAAACGGCTTAGTAGGTAACATCGATACCGGAGTGAACATTGACAAAATGTTCGCTCTTTTTTTTTACCCTAAAAATCTAAATTAATGATAATTTAGGCCTTACTAATCAAGAATGTTAGTACTGTGCCGATATGATTAGCATTAGAAAAAAATGAATATAACTTCTCTTGTCTCCGGTCTTAGTTACACTGAGATCAAAAAATGACCCGATTAAGGTATTAACCCATGTTTAACGCTTTTAATACTATCAAAGCTCGTATTCTACTAGGCTATGCAGCTATTTTATTAATGACCCTAGTGGCGGCTGTTTTACTCAATAACAGCAACCAAACCGTAAAACAAGAAGTTGGCGGGTTTGTCGATGGCACATTACCTGCGCTTAACAGCATTACACGGGTACAAAGTCTTGCCAAAGAACTGGTATTAATGGGTTATTCTTTATACGGTACAACCATCGACGTTACAGAGTTTAACCAGAATAAAGTTCAACTAGAAAAAAGTCTTAACGAGCAGTATCAACAATTAAATACCGTAACATCTACCCAATTAATGCCGCAAATTGACGCGCTTAACGCGGCGTTATCGGCACTTGAAAACACCATGAGTAAATCATCGGTAGATTGGGACAATGCCCGCAATCATTTAGGTACATTAAATGATAGTGCTAACGATCTCAAAGATCGTCTAGACATTCTCGCCGAAGAAATTTCGACTCAAGCCAACCAAAATGCAATGAACATTCAAAGCGAACTTGGCTACAATACTATGCTCATTTCTGTATTAGTTGGACTCATGTTGGTTGTTGCAGTTGGGGCCTACTTAGCAGCACAAAAACAAATAGCCACTCCTATACAGCAACTGTCAAACGACCTCACCCGCATTGCGCAAAATCGTAATTTAAAAGCCAAACTGTCTGATGAATGCATTGTTGAAATTAGTAATGTGGCCACCAGTGTTAATGGCTTAATTAACGTATTCCGTTTAGGAATGAATGAAGTACATGACGCCATCGCCAGTATTAGCCAAACCGTTGCCCAGTTAAGTAACACAACAGGTAAATCATCAGCCTCTGTGGATGAGCTTCAACACACTATTGTGAGTTTAGTAGATGTGATGTCGCAACTTGAGCAGCAAATGGAGCAAAGTGTCGAACATTCACAAAGTGCATCAGATTCTGCTCAACAGGGTGCGCAGAGCATGGTTGAAGGGCAAAAAGAAGTTAAACAAACAGCTGACAGCATTAGCGTATTAGCCCAAGACATTGAAACGACTGCCAGCATGCTACTCACACTGCAAAATTCAGGAAAACAAGTGGCTACCGTGGTAAAAACCATTGCCGATATCGCCTCACAAACTAATTTATTGTCATTGAACGCAGCTATTGAAGCGGCTAGAGCCGGTGAAACAGGAAGAGGTTTTGCGGTAGTTGCAGATGAGGTTAGAACGTTAGCCTTACGCACACATAATTCAACTGTAGAAATAAATAAAATGCTCGCCAATATCGTTGATTCAATTCAATCAGCGGTCGACAATATGGCATCCAACCAACAAAAAGCACAACACTCCGTATCATTAGCAAATCAGTTAGTAGTAACACTTGAACAGAGCCGCCAACTTATTTTGTCTCTTGCCACAGTAAGCCAAGAATCAGCCATGCTAGCACAAGCATCACAGCAGCAGGCTCATACCGTTAAGCTTAAAGTACAAGACTTTACGCTATTAGGTGAATCTGTATCTGAGGGGAATCATCAAATTAGCGAGGCAGGTAATAAGTTGAGTAATTTAGCCGATAAGCTAACCGACACAGTCGATCAGTTTGAACGCTAAAAATGGTAATTGAATAGATTATCTCGGTGGTTTTTGTTTTAACCAAATCCAAAAGCCGCTGAGAGATACCATTAGTAATGCTAGCGCGAATAAGTCCCACAGCCAAACCGTTAATGATCCAAATAAGCGACCACTATGCAGATCTAGCATTACGCGTTGCCAATGTAAGTTAGCGCTGCGCGCAAGATTAACAACCTCTTTATCCACAAATTTACTTTCACTCAGCCAAACAGGTGCTGTTAACGGCGCAATAGCTTGCCAATCGATGAGTTGCTCATCTGCTTGAAATACACCATTTTCAGTATTTAACCACACCCGGCCATCAACAATCGCTAGCGCTAACAAACCAGACGGAAGTCCGGTGCTGGCATTTTGAGTTTCTTGTAACTGACCAAGATCATTAAATAAATACAGTTGCTGTGCATCTATGGCCACCAGCATGTTACCGACATAGCTGGCACTAATTAAGGTCGCATTGGACTCTAAAATCATATGTTGGTTTTGCCACAATAGATTATCGGTAATATATAATGCAGTAGGTGCAACACCAAACTGAGCAACATGAGAAGGAGGAGCAATACCATAATAATCAAGCAACCACGACTGGGTAACCGGTGCTTGGTCTAAACCAAAATCATCACTGTGATTTATCGCTACGCCAGTCAGCACTAACAATAAGATAAATAACGCACTCGCTAATCCTAAGCGACGGTGCCAAGGACGAAGGGCTCGCAAAATCTTAAGTCTAAAACGGTTACGTCGAGATGTTTTTGTCACACTAACCTGCTTGAAATGATCCGCTAGAATTGAAACGTGGTTTATTGCACCACATGCGCATGAAGTAACAATGCAATGCGCGATAACTTAGTTAACGCTCTTACTGATAATGTTGCACCAGTAATCCCGTCTATATGCTTATCAAGCTGATGTTGGTCATCTAACTTGGCCAGCTTAAATTGGTCTGTAAAAAAATCATGACGAACCTCGTCACCGCGACTTTCACGATAAATTAGCACTTTAGTCCGCATAATTTGATGGTCTTTAATATGAATAGCCACCGTAATCGGCGATTCCTTGCCTATTTCGTCCATTATCCAAACGGTTTCATCATTGTGTAGCCAGTAACGCATACGCATTTTATTAAAACGATGGGCTAAAATAGCTTCTACGGCTTGTTTGAGATCATCATCTAACCACAACACTTTAGACTCGCCAGCATTGCCATTAAATGCTTGGCTAATAAAGGCGTCATTTGACTGATACTGTGTTGCTACAGCGCTAAATGCCGAAAAATAAACAGCTAACCCCATCATAAATAACATCAAATATGATCGTAATATTGTCTGCATATCAATCCTTAGCCAAGAACAAAAATAAGGGTGCCGACAATATACACTGTTGGCACCCAAAATTTTACCGATAATCTGTTTCATCGATGCGTGCTTTTACTGAATGCTCAGCAATTAGAACTGGTAACCAACACCTAGGTTGAAACCGTCTGAATCTGCAGCGCCACCAATGTTTTCGTAATCAGCTTTAAACACTACGTTTTCGTGTAACCAGTAGTTAACACCCACGTTGGTTTGTTTTTTCTTAGTATCGGCACTATCACCCGCATTGTTGTCCCACTCGTTATAACGAGCAAACACACCAAACTGTTCATTAATGCGGTAAGAAGGCTCAATATAGAAACCATTTTGCTTATCGCGACCTAATGCTTCAGCTTCTTTACCATCAATATCCCACTGGGCGAATAATGCCTTAACAGTGAAGTTTTCAATGCTGTAAATAGCGTGTGCTGTTAACAATGTAGCAGAAGCGCTATCAACACCAGCAGTCCCCTGAGTTAAGTCAGACTGATACTGAACCGTGGCAGCTAATTCTAAACCCGGTACTGCAGTGTATTTTACGCGGCCGGTATAAGCTAAATCTTCGCCTTTCGCTTCAGATACTTTTTGACGACCGTTACGGATTTTATAGCCTGAGCTTTCGTCCAAATACAAACCAGAAGTCACTGCAGTGTCAAAAGCTAAACCTGGAGCGGCTTTAATATTAAGGTTTAAACCACCTTCCCACCATGTTGCAGGAATAATATCTTTTTCTACCGGGTTACGCTCAACACCGTAAAATACCGTTGGTTCGTGAGTTTCGTTGATAATACCTACTGGCATTAAGAATAAACCTGCTTTAGCAGTAAGCATCTCATTAAAATCGTGCTCGATATAAGCTTGCTCTAGCTCAACTTCGCCATTTTGACTCTCACCGGCAATTGAGTGCTCAACTTCTAGTTCAGAGAAAAAACGAGTGGTGCTGTTAAACTCATGACCCACAAACAATACAAAACGGTGAAAATCGAATTCTTTTTTGTCGGTACCGGTTTGGTTATTGCTAATATTGTTATAGTGTAATTCACCATAACCACCAATAGTGGTAGCCGACTTACTTGATGCGCTCGCTTCTACTACATCTGCAGTAGTTTCTACACGCTTTTCAGTTTGCTCAAGACGCTTTTCAAGATCTTTAAGCACTTTCTGCTGCTGCTCAATAATCTGACGTAGTTCAGTCGTTTCGTCAGAAGCCATAGCTTGATTGCTAGCCAAAAGACTAAATAGTGTTGCAGCAATTAACGTTTTTTTCATATCTCATCCCGATTAGACAATGTAAACAACTACTGTGTTGTGTAAACCAATGTAAATTTTCGTGAATTATACATAACGAACATGTTAATGCAAACCATTATCATTAAGTTTGTGATACGCATGTCACATTATTAACAATCACAAATAACAGTGAAATGTCACAACAGATACAAATATTGATAAAAAGAGTTAACACTGATGACGGGCCAGAATGATGTTATAAATTGGTAGAAACGGGGTTTTATTGAAATACAAATAGAGGTGCTAATCTGGTGCCGGAGTGAGTAAAAACCAACTTTTCGCGCCGACATTATCAGTTATAGATGAGTTAATATCTGCACAGAACATTAATCCAACTGAGTTCCATCGAGTAGGTAAAAATACAATACTATAATGCTTTTAACAAAGATCTAAGTCTAACAAAACCTAACAGTTAGTTAAATACATTGCCTTTCTAACGAACTGCTATAACCTAACTAAAACCTCTTCGTTTTGTCATTTATTTGCCCTCGATAGCTGGCTGAGCGCTCAATTTTTGAGACGGCCCAATGACAGCTCTTCGCTTAAGCTACCAAACCGTTGAATTTGGTGACATAGATGTTCATCTATGCACCTTACGTAATAATCAAGAATTTTATGACCCTACAGGTGTTGCTGAAAAACTCGGAATATCCTCTGCAAGCTGGCCTATTTTTGGCATTGTATGGCCATCAAGCTTAGTGCTGGCAAACTATATGTTGGATTACAAAACCGAAGGTAAAAGAATTCTAGAAATAGGCTGTGGAATCGCATTATCAAGCTTACTCCTCAACGAAAAACATGCCGATATTACCGCAACCGACTATCACCCAGAAGTTGAGCAGTTCCTTAACCGAAATACAAAACTCAACAATGGTAAAAACATTGCTTTTGAGCAAGTAGATTGGGCCAATGACACCAGTAAGCTGGGACTTTTTGACGTCATCATTGGCAGCGATTTACTCTATGAAGATGAGCATGTGCAGTTATTGGCTTATTTTATTAAAAACCATGCCAGTAAAAAATGTGACGTCATCATTGTAGACCCCGGTAGAGGTAGAAAGAATAAACTCAGTGTAAAATTAGCTGAGTTCGGTTTCATCAGCAGCCATTTTAAACCAATACACACCGACTATTTAGCTCTACCCTTTAAAGGCTACATTCTGGTTTTTTCACGTGGTAATATCGTTACCTAATCAAGTATTATTGCCATTATCGAGTACGAGTAATCAGTGTGTTCAAATACTGGGATTCAGCAACGCTTGGTATAATTGCTACCGAATGCTTGTGGCGTTGTGTTTGACGGTTAGTAAAAGCATCACGTTAATCACTCGATCTAAAAACATCATCACAAGTCTGTAGGCATATTTGATTGTGCATCAACCACCAGCACCGTTTAATCTCGCTATAACGCAACAAAATACCTTTAATGCTGGATGGAATAAGCAATAATTACCGACTCAACCGCCAGAATCTACATTAACCACACCACACTAAGCCAACCATTTAATTATTTGTCAGGTTTTTAGGCTCAAAACAGGCTATGATCCCATTTTGTCGCCCCCTGGCTAATGCACTCAATTATTGAGGCATTACCCCAAGCCTATATTCAATTTCGATTAGGCTTATATGGCATCGTTATTAGATGCGCGATAACTCTTTTTACCCCTTTTATACTTTACATTAGGCAATACCATGGCTATCAGAATTAAACTTAAACCTGGCCGCGAGCGTTCATTAGAGCGTCGCCACCCTTGGATATTTTCCAATGGAATTCACAACGTCAATGGCGGAAAACCGCAAGCTGGTGACACTGTTGAAGTAGTGGCGCACGACGGGCATTGGCTCGGACGCGGTGCCTGGTCGCCAGAATCTCAAATCCAAGTGCGGATATGGACTTTCGACAAAGACGAAACTATCGATGCCGACTTCTTCGCCCGACGCATAAAAAGAGCCCAAGCAGGACGTGATGATTTGATCCGCGAACAAGGTCTAACGGGTTATCGCTTAATTGCCGCTGAATCGGACGGTTTACCCGGTATCACCATAGACCGTTATGCCAACGTATTGGTTTGCCAACTGTTAAGCACTGGTGCTGAAAAATGGCGCGACACTATCGTTGAGCAACTGGTTCTTCAATATCCGGACTGCGCTGTCTATGAGCGTTCAGATGTCGACTCAAGAAAGAAAGAAGGCCTGACTCCGGTTTTAGGATTACTACACGGGGAGTTACCTGCTATGCCCGTCATCATCGAAGAAAACGGTATTAAGATTGCCGTCGATGTTGTTAAAGGTCATAAAACAGGTTTCTATCTGGATCAGCGTGACAACCGTGCTATGGCGGCTCGTTTCGTCAAAGGTAAGTCAGTACTAAACTGTTTCTGTTACACCGGGACTTTTGGCTTATATGCCGCCAAAGCAGGCGCTGCGAGTATTGAAAACGTCGATGTATCAACCTTAGCCCTACAAACTGCTCGCGATAATATGGCCATTAATAACCTTAATGATGACCATGTAAGCTATAACGAAGCTGACGTATTCAAATTACTACGCCAGTACCGAGATGAAGGTAAAACCTTTGATGTTATTGTTTTAGACCCGCCTAAATTTGCCGACAATAAGTCGCAACTCGATGGCGCATGTCGCGGTTATAAAGACATCAATATGATTGCGATGCAATTACTTAATCCAGGTGGAATATTACTGACGTTCTCGTGTTCAGGCTTAATGCAGTCAGACCTATTCCAAAAAGTGGTTGCCGATGCCGCACTTGATGCTAAGCGTGAAGTGCAATTTATTGAACGCATGCACCAAGCCAGCGATCACCCAATTAGCAGCGCATTCCCTGAAGGTTATTACCTGAAAGGACTCGTCGCTCGTGTTTGGTAATAGCTAAGTTTGACCAAATCAAAAAGGGAACAGTATCTGTTCCCTTTTTGTTGGGTAAAATAGCTGTAAGCTCTACGAAGTCTTATGCCGATAATATCAGTCACACAATCAAAACGCGTTTAAGTCAACATGAGTATTAGCCGCATCACGATATCTTGATCGGTTTTATGTTGGAACACCCAACTTAGGGTTAACACCGTAATCATTTACATCATGGCTGTCTTGAGCTAAGAAAACAATCAGAACAATTAAACCAATAATTGGGATTAATAGTATTAATTGCCACCCAGAACGGCCTGTGTCATGTAACCTTCTAGCTGCAATACTAAGACTTGGAACTAATAGCGCAAGACTCACTATCGCTGAAATGGTATCTAAACCAAGTACAGCTAAGACAATATTCAGAATACCAACCCATAAAAACATCCATGATGAATATCACCATCGTTATATCTTCCTGTCAGCTTTATGCAATTAGACTTATTTTAGTAATATTGACCCCCTAAGTGCACACAACGTCATCTCACAAGTTCATTGAAACAAAATTGATCTAGTTGATTAACTACTGCGTAACTAATGCTGAACTCAAAATGGTACACACCTAAAAGGAAGATAAAATGTTAAAGAAAATATCTACGATACTGACTCTTGTAGTGGCTAGTTTAGCGTTCTCATCTGTTTCTTATGCCGAACATCATGGTATGAAAAAAGACATTGTTGATGTAGCGGTTGAAAATGGCTCGTTTACCACTCTCGTAGCTGCAGTTAAAGCGGCAGGACTTGTTGAAACGCTGAAAGGTGAAGGTCCATTTACGGTATTTGCACCAACAGATGATGCATTTGCAAAGTTGCCTGAAGGCACTGTAGAAATGCTACTAAAACCAGAGAACAAAGATAAGCTTGTCGCGGTATTAACTTATCATGTTGTAGCTGGCAAAGTGTTAGCTGCTGATGTAGTTAAGCTAGATAGCGCAACAACAGTTGAAGGACAAACAGTTACCATTGAAGTAAAAGACGGTAATGTGATGGTAAACAATGCAAAAGTTATCATGACAGATGTTAACGCTAGCAACGGTGTCATCCACGTGATTGACACAGTGCTACTACCTAAGTAATTAATCACTGTCGGGGGCATAGGATACATTCCATGCCCCCGATTCTGTTGTGCTGAACGATTTAAGCCAGCACACAATAGTAACCAATCAATGCTTTGATAATACCTTGCTTGTGACGTAGTTAACTGGCTGCCGAGACAGCTTAATAGCCATATTTAAACAATCCTCAATAGCCTTCAACGACTCCAATAGTATCTTTAATTAGCTAAACCCCATTTAAAACTGGGGCGGCGATAATCTTCGTCGGGAATAAAATGCCCCTATCGAAATAGACAGATTTAACAACCAGACTATTAATGGTCAATTATCCCATTACGCTATAATATTATTTCACCCAATAAAAACGGCTTCCTAAGAAACCGTTTTTATTGAAATTAACTGTGGAAGTTAAATAAAGTACGCAACTAAAGTTTAAACTAAATGTATGATCTTTATAATAAAGTACGATCCTGAAAATTAATAATGTTAGAAACTAAAAAGCCGTTAAAATAGTATGAGACTAGTGATATTGGAAACTGATATTTAAGCTCATTAATTAAGCAAAACCACCACGATTAATCCCAGCTAAATATACAATAAAGTCCTTGGATAACCCTTTTTCACAAACATCAATCGCAGTAATATTCCCAAATGCTGGAATTGGTTTTTCTAACCACGCAGAAATACCTTCATAGTCTCCCGCCCAAGGCAGTAGTAAAGAGAAAATATACGCTATATCTTGATCTGAAAAATAGCGGCTTAGTAATTTTTCTAATTTTTGTTGTTCGTTCATTTAATTTACTGTCCTCTTAAAGCCCAAAAATTTGTTAATAGGCTGTCTAAAAATTCACATGTCATTTGAGTCATCCGCTCGTCACTTAACCCTGACAATCTAAGTATCTGCCATCTAGGAAGTATATTTGGTCTAGTCATAATCATGACTTGAGTAATCCTTCTTATTTGATAATCAGTAATACTTTCAGAGTAACGTGCAAGATAGATTGAAGCCAAGGGCAGTTTATATAAATACTTCTCCACTGAAGTTCCAGTATCTAATTGAGAAACAAGCCATTTAATCGATAATCGAGGCCCAGAAACATCGTCAGAATGTTTGTTGATTATACGAATAAAAGCTCTAACAATTTCCATATCCCTGCTTTTCCAATCAACTCTATTGTTTACTACGGGAATAGGACGCTTGTATTTGTTATTAGTGTTAAGCAACCAATCTCTATTGTGGCGGTATAACCACATATATGTACTTTCATTGCCATTTTTCCTAGCGACTTTAGCCCCGAATTGTTTAACTTGATTTAGCCATATTTTTTGGTTTTCTCGCATTTTTGTTTTTGAGAAAGTCGTTAATTTAACTTTTTTGATATTTGATTTAACTAAAGACTTTCCTCTATCAATAACCTCAGAGAGCTTGATATCTTTTTGAATTGCATAAAGTGCGACTAGATGCTCTAAATAACTGAAGGATTTCCGATGTTTTCTGGTGATTTTATGTAACCAATCAGACTCAGTTTCATTTGGAAATAAATTCATCGAACGTAGCCATTCCTCTGACCAGACACTCTCAATTGCCTCTTTCAGTAATGGGTAATTACAATAACAACCTTTTGCGAATCCATTTTTAACAAGTAAATCTCTATACAGGTTTGTCCATTGTTCAAAACTGAGTGATTGCTGCTCTCCTCGGTTGAGCAGCCAACACACTTGCACGTCTAACCACTTAGGATTGGTTACCGATATCTGAGGTGATAATGTTTCGATTTGTTGAGCTTGTAGAGGAAAATACTCATGCCTATGTTGCATTGAATGGTAGGGTTGAATATTTACTAGGGGAGTTCCGTGTATACAGCAATGATTTATTCCAACAATTTGATGTATTCTCCTCCAGTATGGTTCACCGACTGTATTCAGTTGTTCTTCAATACAATCCCGACAAGACCTCATCACATGTAATTTAGGTATTAATGATGCGGCATAACCTGAAGCTAGGTGAACCGAGCCAAAGCTCTTAAATTGCAGATGGCTTAAACATTCTAACCTTCTATTTTCAGGTAGAAATGGACTATACAATGGGAATAAAGTGTGCCCATAAATAAGATCTATGGGCGAGGGTAAATTAAACGAATTCATGGAGGAAAAATCGTTAAGCCGAGAGGGGAAGTTTACTGAAGAAATAGCAGAGCGACTGCCAATGGAACCACTGAGTAAACGTTTAGGACTTGTTACGCAAAAGCGTACTCTGGCCCGGCTCAATATGCCATACACTAACTCATCCGGGTAGGGCGCTGGGAACCCCCTGTGTCAGGATTGTTGTCACCCCTTAAAATCATCCAATAATTAAATAGAGGGGGCGGTCAATGAGAGCTCAATGGCACGATATTCATCTGAACGTAAAGAAGCAGTTTTAAAGAAGTTATTGCCTCCCCACAATATGACCGTCATGGAAGTGGCACGTAGTGAAGGGATCGCCTACCAAACCCTGTATCATTGGCGCGATAAAGCTAAAAAAGAGGGTCGCCCAGTGCCAGGTAAAAAATTGACCAGTAATGATTGGTCGGCCGAAGCTAAGTTTGCCGTTCTCATTGAAACAGCGCCAATGTCTGAAGCTGAAGTAAGCCAATATTGCCGAGAAAATGGTTTGTTTCGAGAACAAGTTCAGCAGTGGAAACAAGATTGTTTAGGGGGCTTTACGACAAGTGAAGTTCAAGCCAAAACGATTAAGCAGCAAGCCAAATCAGACAAAGCAGAAATCAAATCCCTGCAACGAGAGCTACGCTACAAAGAGAAGGCGTTAGCAGAAACAGCGGCTTTACTGGTGCTTAGAAAAAAGCTCAATGCGCTTTGGGAGGACGACAACGAGGAGAGTTAACGCCTTTGCCTAAGCGCATAACATTGGTGAATTTAATACAAGAAGCGTATGCCCACGGTGCACGTCTTTACAAGGCTTGCGCTGAAGCAGAGCTAAGTAAGCGGACGTATCGGCGCTGGTATCGAGCAGGAAAAGTACAAGCTGATTTAAGGCCCTCGGCGGTAAGACAGGAGCCAGCCAACAAGCTTAGTGATGACGAGGAAAAGCTGATACTGGCAACCTCGAATGAGGCAAGGTTTGCGAGTCTACCTCCCTCACAAATCGTGCCGACGCTGCTTGATGAAGGGGTCTATATCGCTTCAGAGTCGAGTTTTTACCGAGTGTTAAAAGCCAATGCTCAATTAAATCGACGTGGACGAAGCCAAAGCATAACAAAAAGAAGTAAACCAGATGCTTATGTTGCAGATGAGCCGAACAAAGTGTGGTCTTGGGATATCACTTATTTAGCTTCGGTCATCAAAGGACGCTTTTATTATCTATATATGTTTGAGGATATTTATAGCCGTAAGGTTGTGGGTTATGAAGTCCATGAACGTGAATGTGGTGAGCTAGCGGCCGAGTTAATGCAACGCAATATGCTGCGTGAGCAATGCTTTAAGAAGCCACTGGTATTGCACTCAGATAATGGTGCTCCGATGAAGTCGTTAACAATGAAAGCCAAGCTTGAAGAGTTAGGCGTTACCGCGTCATTAAGCCGCCCGAGTGTCAGTAACGATAACCCTTACTCCGAGTCGCTGTTTAGAACATTAAAGTATCGGCCAGAATGGCCTAGCTCTGGCTTTAAAAGCATCACCGAAGCACGAGAATGGGTCGAAGTATTTGTGACTTGGTACAATACTAAGCATAAACACAGCAAGCTCAACTTTGTGTCACCGAGTGAGCGTCATGCGATGCAAGACAGGACTATTTTATCTAAGCGTAAGATAGTGCTAGAGGAAGCGAGGTCAAGAAATCCTAAACGCTGGCCAAACGGTATAAGGAATTGTGACGCTGTAGGTGAAGTCACACTGAACCCAGATAAGAAGTCTGAAACAGAAACAAGAAATGCAGCTTAAAATTTAAGTAAAGAGTGCCAACTACCTTGAAAAACACCGATCCTGTGCGATTACTTCTAAAACAATCTTAGCACAAAAAACAAACCGCGAAAGATAAGCTATTGATAACAAATAACAAAACTGGACATCATAACAAAGCAAAAAACAATCTGGATAAATGGGGTCTATATTATTCAAGCAGTTAGATCTTTTTTTTGAATAAAAAAAAGTGAAAATAAATGCAAAAAACTTAGTTTTGTTACTAAATTTGACTCATTATTTTTGTTTTTGCTGAAATAACGCGGGGAATATTCTTGGCTTAACGAGAGATGTTGGTGCTGCTTTATAAAAATTAGCGTGTGATTGCCATTATAAAATACTGGCTAAAATAGTGAGGGATACTTCAAAGCGCAAACGCAGTTAAAGGCTATTCCAGTGCTTTGTGGATACGAGAACGAGCTTACAACTCGATGCGATGTCAGAGCTAAGAATCATTTTTAAAACTAACTTCAATCAAACACGAAACTTACATACTAAAAGTGACTTCTTACCTTATCTCGGAACGCTTTACCAAATGTAGAGTGATCATTACGCTCATAACGGATTCTACCAGCAACAATGCATGGTGATATGTGTAACTTACTTGCAAGTTTTTGCACGCAATCAACATCTTTCACTTCGGGTAAACTCGAAGAACCTGATGGAATTAAGCTTTCCTGAGCTAATGCATCGGCCTCTTGTTCAATTTCGTCGGCGCCTTCAGCATCTAAGTTATCCAAGAACCATGTTTCATTACCATCAACATGCAACGCAATATGTGCTAACTCATGCATCAACGAAAACCAAAAGTTATCTAATTTATCGTAGCGTAATGTAAGTGCAACGACAGGGTTACCGCTAGCAGAAATGCATACCGCGCCATCTAAATAAGTTTTTGGTAAATGAGCTTCAATAATTAAATGAATGCCATGGCGATTTAAAAACTCTTTCGCTAACTTAGGCCCTTGATCAGACCATGATAACTGAGCCAACGTTTTCATCCAGTTAGCATCAACAGTACCTTTTACGTATTTAGCAGGTAGCAGCTCTTCTTGCGCCTTCTGTAAAATCCTGACTTGCCACGCCCATAAAGCATAACTATTAGTCTCTTTGTCATTTGAACGTAAATGAGCAGTGGTTCTTAATAATGCTGGTTTTAGAGAAAAACCATTGGGAACAGACGTTAAAAACAGATTGAGCTTTTCAATTGAATACTCTTTCAATTCCTTTATTGAGCCATTAAAACCTTCGAAATAACCCCGGATGCGCATTTCTGATATAGGGAAAGCATCCCAATCAACATCTTTGGAAATGGTATCTTTTTGGCAAGGCTCTTTTATCAAGACATCAGCAGATATCCCTAAACCAGGGCTTAATTTGCGGATCATCTTAAGGCTTAAACTTCGCGTGCCGTTCAGTACTTCTGTTACTTTTGACGCAGAGCCAAAATATGGAACTAAATCTTTTTTAATCAACCCCTGTTGCTCCATTCGAAACTTAATCGCTTCAATAGGGTCAGGAGACTCAATAGGAAAGGCCTCTTCTTCATACTTTTCGATCAAGAATGCAAGTAAATCCAACTCATCATTTTCTGCTGTGTCCGGAGCAGAATCGAGATCCATTAATAGCATCAAGCGAGCTAACGCTTGCTCATGATCTTGAGTTGATTTAATTAACTTAATGTGGCCCATAATACCTCCCTAAAAGCTTTGCTTATCATACTCCGAATGAGTTCCAACCCATTCAATAACAGCAATGCCATTTTGATATCTAACTTTCACAACTAATCTGTAATGGTTACCTTTCACATTAAAGATAACCTTATTATCAGCTAAGAAATCAGCGCTTCGATATCTATTCTTTATATCTTGTGGGGTTTTCCAGTCAGCAGCACTCGCTTCTGAAAACCAAGCTTCAAGTGCCTTTTTTGCATCAGCATGCTTTTGACTAAACTTTGTAAGTTTGTCTCTTCCTAAGACTTTCATTACACCTCAAAGTTCCCACCAAGGGAATTATAGTTACTACCACCAAAAAGGGAAGTTAATTATCACAATGGATACAAATTTACAGTCCAAATTCCGAGTGATAGCCTTCCCATCCAAGTTTAGTGTATTAAAGAGAGATACAAAAGATTGAGTATCTTCCTCTAATGGAGAGAATAGAATCAGTACCGCCTCAATCCGATCAGGGCATAAAAAACTGTTTTTAATAACTAAATATATTTTTAAAAACAATTCCTGAGCCTCTTAATACCATTTAAATTATTAACGCCGATAAAGATTAACTCTTATATCGTCAGTGAAAAAATCTTCTTTCCATGACGAAATAATGTTTTTTGAATCAAGCCATCTGACCAAATCCTTATTCTCGAGAGTGTTTTGTAATCTCGGCGTATTGTACCCAGTTTTAATTTCGGAAAATGGTTTAGGTAGATTGACTAAAACATTACGTACTTCGCTATCAGTCATAAGAAAGTGGTATTTGTTAAACAGTGAAATTTGTGTCGCTATGGGCGAAGAATACCTTATCAAGGATTGCATAATACTCCCATTAAGGTTTGATATCTTACCGTCGGCGTTGTCAATAATCGGGCCGATGAGAGCCGACCGTTTAGGAAGACTCTCTAGTGATTTTAAGTCCATCAACTCAACTATCCTAAGCTTATCTACAATATCAATTTGTGATCGAAGAAGCTCCTCGAGGAAGTAATCGTCGAGTGAAAAGTTGTCTGGGTCCTTAAGATATATATCGATGTTGGCAGCGACGAACAGAACCTGTAAATCACTGTAGTCAGCTAGCGCATCGAGACTCTCCTTAGTGAAGGCGATTTTTCCCTCATCGATCAGGATGCTAAGCTTGTTGGGCTCGAGTTCATTTGGTGGGTTCTTAAACGGATTAGGCAGGGCGTGAGCATATTCTCTGTAGGCTACATCAGACAGCGAACTCGAATTAACGAGGAACAGACGCAGCTTTAGTGAAGCCGAATCACTAGGCATAGGTTGTTCCAAGATAACTTTACGAACAGCATCTCGATCAAGATATCCGATTAGGCTATTTGGTTCGAACATTTTACTATCGATAAAAGTAAGACAGTTCGCCCAAGTTGGTTCGAGCGTACCTAACTGAAACAGCATCGAGTGTAACCTCTCGGGCACAACCTCTAAGGCTGGAAGTTGGGTAGTTTGCCGTGCAAGAAACACCTGAATATCATCTTGTTCAAACGTATCGCATTGAATCACCTCGAGGATAGCTGAAGTATTCTCGTTAGAATTTTCTTCAAGCTCTAAGAGTATATTTGTAAAGTAGCAGTCGAAATCACGCTCGATTCGCTTCATCAAGGTTACATTATTCGTCGAACGTATGGCCGAGAAGTTCCTCGTGCGTAATGGCTCAAGATCGCTCTCTCCCAAAATCGCTTGCCAGACATATTCTAGGTTAGCCATTGTGAGTGCGAAAAGTCCTTTTCCGAACATCATGCGTACAATTTCAGAGTGTTCTTTGATGGAGTCTAGATCTTTGACTTCAAAGTTGAGGTGTACAAGGCGTTCCGGTGTTAGTTCAGGTGAATTTACAAGAATTGAAGGAAGGTTCGCTGAAACAAATTCTGGTAGCTCGACAAAATCCTTTGCTAGTTTTTTGAGCGAGTTTTCAGACAGGTTCGCGAGCAATTGTGTGACGTGGATTATATTGTTAGGGCTGGTTATGACAGCTGGAATAAGACCATCCCATGTATTGGTTAGTCCTGAAATAAGTCCGGCAACATCGCTGCCACTGGTGTAATAAGCATCGAAAAAGTCCTCACAATTCTCAAACTTCGACGAGATGTACAGGAAAAGCTTCTGCAATTGGGCGCAGTAACTGTTCGAGTCACTCAGAAGGCTATCGACAAGCTTGACGTTCAAGACATAGCTTTGGCTGAAGTCTTCATTTCGCATAGCAGCAATAACTTCTTGTGGATTATCGATCGGAAAATCTGGGTCTGGTGTGACAAATGCCCGTATCTGGATCAGAAACTTGTTGTCATTAGGCGACAAACGCCCCGAGTGAAAGAGTGAGGTGTATTGATAGTAGGAATCGTCAATATGACCTTCTAGAAGCAGAAACCGGGCAAGCTCTCCGTTTTCCCCAAAGGTTACGAAATGATCCTGCAGGCTGTTGGGGTTAAAACGCAACAGCTCGTTGAGCTTAGTAGTGCGTAGCGTTGCAATCTTTGATCTGAGCTCACTTATTCTACGCAGGCTTTTATTCTTATTATCAGCCTCCTTACTTTCTATCTCCACTTTGCGTTGCAGGTAAGATCTCTGCGTATCTACCTCTCTTTGTAATTTAGAAGCATCGAACTGCCCTTGGTGACTATACTCGCTGCGGTAGAACAGACTTGAAGTCTCAAACAGTTTCTCGAATGCATCATGGCTGACCAATTGAGGAAGTAAGCTCCATGTCTGCTGATCATGACTAACGCGGTTAGCATTCGCTGGAAGCTTCTCAATCAGAGCCATAGCGTAGATTTGCCGCAACTCTCTAAGGTCCGAAGGTGTCTGCCGCTCCGCGATTTCAAGCTGCTCTTCAAGTCCCGTGATCTCGGTTCTATACGTCACTTCAGCAGGCTTAATAAGTTCGTCTTTTAAGTTCAATATTTTAGCGAGATTACCCTCGCCACGGTGTAGTTGTTCAAAGTCACTTGGATAAACATTTTTATAGATCAAGAGCGCAAGAAGCTTGTTGGCATCAAGCAGATTCTCTCCAGTTGTTTCCAAATTAGCCACATAAATAGCGTATTCATTAAAGATGTTTCGAATTAATCTCAGGTCGTTCAGGTAACGTGAAACCTCTCTCAGAAACTGCCGTTCAAGGCTCCCATCGAGCTCAAGTCTCCTTCCCTCATCCAATACCATGTCGATAGAATTCGATGCGTTGATGATAGGTATGACGGGAATGATGAACTCGAAGAACTTGGTTCGCTCAGTATTGACAAACATATCGTCACGCAGGGCGTAGAGGAACCTAATAGTACGTTTCACACCAGCGTTCTCGTTCACGAGATTATTAATTTCGCGCAGTGTGACGAAAATATCCGCATTATTAAATCGGTCTAAATCCTCAATGATGACAAGATCGTATTTAGTTGATTGGAAGAAATAGACGATTTCGTCTAGATGTCGGTTCAATATGGACGCCTGATCATCAGATGCTGGTTTAATCTCAACGTCCTTCAACGAAATGCTCTTGAGTGACAGACCAAAACTCGCCACATAAAAGTGATGTAGTGTCGCCCAGAGGAATGTTGCTGCGAGCAAAAATATCCCCATATGAAACCAATTGCTGAGCTCGAACGGAACAAAAAATTTACCGCTGATGATATCTTCTCGCTGACGGAACACGTACCAAAGCGCGAGGATGCCAAGCATTATGTAAAAAGACTTAAGAAATGACCAAACACCGGGCGACTGAATTCTTTTGAAGCGCGATAGAGGAAGTTTGTTTGCGTCAGCACCGTACAATATTTGCTGAAGGATGCTTCTCTCAATCTCTTGACGGCTTACCTTATCCCCCACTGAATCAGCCTCGGGAACGAAGGAAGCTAGAGATATTTGAAGCGCAGGTCGCCGATACTTCTTCAAGAAGGATTGGATGATGCTGCTCTTTCCCGAACCATAGGGTCCAGTTAGGGCAATGTTGAAGACCTTGGCATTATTCGTTGCATACAGAATCGCTTCGGAGTACACGCCAGCTTTGTCGGCTTCATCAGTTGGCGCGAGATCCACGTATTTTGATTTATTTTTATACGAATGGTCAAAGCTTTCAAGCCATGAAATAATATAACTGAGCCAATTTGAAAGTAATTTTATAAAAGACGTGGGAATTTTTATCATACAATGCCTGAACGCACTAAACCTAAAAGCGACTGATTTCTATGAACACTTTGTAGTATTACCTCATTCTGGTCAATAGTTAAACACGAGAACCAATGTTAGTATCTTATCTTATACACTTTGTGCCATTACTGGATAAAACTTTCTTAAAGCAGAAGTCCTAAGAAAGTTAGCGTGGATAAGAAAAATCACCTTGAATAGCACAATCAAACTTAATTCACTCCGACGCTAGTCATCCAAACTGACTTGATTCAATGGAATCAAAATTAAAGAGGTGAGCACATCCGCGTTTACCTCTTACTTATTACAAGGAAAAGTACAGATGGCTGAGTTGCATCTAATGTCTAAATCTGATGGCGATATCAAGACTCACGTTGTCTTTATACATGGGTTAGGTGGGCACTACGAAAACACTTGGATTTCCTCTACTCAAGATAAAGGCTTCTGGCCTAACTGGCTTAGTGAAGACGTTGATAATATTGCCATTTGGTCTATTGGATACTTAAACCCAATATCTCGTTGGGGAAGCCAAAAAGCTATGCACTTTACCGACAGAGCAAAAGATATTCTGCACAGATTAAACCAAGAGCCATTATTCAGAGATGGAGAAATAATCTTTGTTGGTCATAGCATGGGAGGGCTGATGATCAAGCAAATGTTCCACTATGCGGATAGAAGCTCAGAATTACAAAGCATTATAGGGCGTGTAAACAAAGTTTGCTTTCTTGCCACTCCACACCGTGGTTCAGACGGCGCTGACCTGATCGATTGGCTAAGAGTTATTATCTTGCCATCCGCAGCGACAGCCTCTCTACTTAAAAATGACCCTAACCTCCGCGAGTTGAATGAATGGTATAGAGCTTCTGTACGCAATCGCGATGTTGACCACCTGATACTCATGGAGAACCAGCCCTGCAAACGCCTCATAACGATAGTTACGCCGGATAGTGCAGATCCCGGCTTAAACACTGAGGCTCTCCTAGTGGATGCTGACCACCTCAGCATTACTAAACTTGCCAACAAGCAATCCCAAATCTATCGATACATAAAGGATTTCGTTACCAAAGAAAGCAAGCCACCACAATTGCAGTGGCTAGACTCCAAATACCCAAAGGGAAGCCATGGCTGGCAAGGTTATTCAAACTGGTCCAACTCCCCAAAGGGGGTTGAGGAAGCGTATATTGTTGACGAACAAGTCCGCCTTTTCGACGTTTCCTCTAGTGATAAAGAAGGCAAAACTGGTCTTGAGGCAATTCAATCACTCAGAAGTAAACTAGGGGCACCAGGTACTTCAACCCGACTTGTCGGCCTTTCTGGAGTGGGGAAAACTCGACTAGTCCAAGCTCTATTTGACGAGCGCGTGGGCGAACATCAGCTTCCCGTAGAGCAGGTGCTTTATACTGATATGGGACACGCTCCAATCCCTACTCCAAGAGCTGTGATAGAGAAGCTGGTGGCTGAAGACAAGAAGGCAATTGTCATAATCGACAACTGTCCACCTGAACTACATCGGGATTTGTCTCCAAGCTGCAAGAAGAGTATCAGCTTACTAACCATTGAGTATGACATCCGCGAAGATCAGCCGGAAGGAACTGGTGTACTCTCTTTGGAACCAGCATCCGATACCCTAGTCACCAATTTACTCAAAGCTAGGTTCACGAATTTAAGCGAACAAGACGCAAGTAAAATAGCTGATTTTTCAGGTGGTAATGCTCGAATTGCTATCGAGTTAGCATCAACAGTGGAACAATCAGAAAGCATCTCTCATCTAAAGGACGACCAGCTTTTCAAGAGACTGTTCCACCAGCGTCATCAGGAAGAGCACTCTTTGATGCAAGCTGCGCAGGCTTTATCACTTGTCTACTCATTTCAATATAAAGATGATGAGAGTCCGTACTCTAGCGAGTTAGAACTTCTCAGTTCTGTATCCAGCACTCCCACGAAAACTCTTTACGAAAGCGCTCAAGAACTAAAGCGCCGTAACCTCATTCAGCAACGAGGGATATGGATGGCAGTACTTCCACATCCTATTGCAAACAGGCTAGCAAAAGTCGCGATGCAAAATATTCCGGCTAACTTATTTGTTAGTTTCTTCAATGAGAATACGGACAGACGTATCCTTAAGTCAGTATCCCGCCGAATTAGCTATCTAGATAACTGTACCGAAGCGCAAGATGTAGTAGCGAACTGGTTAAGACAGGATGGGACTATCAGTAAACTTCTGGCTAATGACGAACAAGAACTAGCTTTAACCATTTTGACAAACTCAGCTCCAATAGCCCCTCAGGAAACGTTAGATTTCCTGATGAAACTCTCCGAGAATGACGCTAATTTCCTTACAAGAAAAAACCAAGAATTATCACAATTGGCCGAGCTACTTAGAAGCTTAGCTTATGAGCCTGAACTTTTTCTTCAAAGCACTAAGTTACTAGCTGAGATTGCCACAGCTGAAAAGAAAGATGAGAACTACAATTCCGTTAGAGATACTCTTAAGTCACTGTTTTACCTTTACTTATCAGGCACGCATGCGAGTAAAGAACAAAGATTAGAAACCATCAGCGAACTTATTGAATCCGGCGATGAATGCAAAATTGAAATCGGCTTTGAATTGCTTAACGCGTCGCTAGAGTCTTCACATTTCTCATCGCATCATAGTTTCGACTTTGGTGCTCGCTCTAGAGACTATGGGTATCACCCTTCATCAAATCAAGAATGCACCGAGTGGTGTCAATTTTTTATTGAGTACACCACGTCATTAGCGAGACGTAATGACCCGCTTTGTAAACATGCAAAGTCCACTCTAGCGGTCCATCTTAGTGAGCTATTCCATAGCAAAACCCTCTGGAAAATTTTAGAAGATGCTATAGAAGTAGTTTTATCTACTGGTGAATGGAGTGAAGGGTGGCTGCGACTAGGCTCATTTTTGCGATTCAACGCTAAGGATCTAGAACACTCTGAAAAAATCAGAATCGAAGGGATTCTAGAAAGACTGCGCCCTACCTCTCTAGATGAAAAAATACACATGTATTTGCTATCAACCCACAATGATTTTTATTTCTTGGATACCATTGGTGAAGATGGCGAAAGTGAATTCAATGGTTTGGAAATAGCAGAAGAAAAAGCAGAAAAACTAGGTAATGATTTATCTAAGTCACACCTGCAATACCTTATATCAAAACTGTGTGAAGTATTGTCTACTCAGGAAAGTTTCACCCGACGCTATGCTTTTGGCATTGGGTGTGCAAGACGCTATGCTTTTGGCATTGGGTGTGCAAAAGGTGTAGATGACCACTTACACTTCTGGGAAAAGCTTCTCGCCAGCTTATCAGAAATCCCGTTTAAAAAGCAGGAAGTCAATGTTATGTGTGGGTTTATTCGCCACCTAAGCCAAATAAATCCTGAGCTGACTAACTCGATTCTCGATAGTCTTTTGCATGATAAACGCGGAAATAAATGGTTTCCACATATACAGTTCAACGCAACTCTCGATACCAATGCTGTAACTAGGCTAATACAGGCTATTGAAATGCAACAATCGCCAATTCATTTCTACCAGTCTCTTGGGTATGGAAGAGTCCATGAAGCACTATCTGATACCGATCTTGGTGAAATACTGCGTCGAATCAACAAGCAACCTGATGGAGTAAAGGTTTCAGTTGAAATCCTGTCTATGCGATTCCACGGGTTAAGAACTGAAAGTGCGTATACTCCTTCAAATGAAATAAAAGAACTGGCACAGCAAACTCTCATCCTCTCTGATTTCTCGAAAGAAGACTTCAATGGCCATAAAGATAACGCTTTGCATAATATCGCGAAGGCGGCACTTTCAATCCCAATAAATTATGAGGCTACTCGGGCTATTCTCGAACACATGATAGAGAATAAGCCTATATTTAGTTTCCGATATAAACTTCCAAGAACACTTGAAGTAGTAGTAAATTCCAACCATAAGGCTGTTCTCGACAGCTTGCTAGATGAAGAAGGCAATTGTCAGGAACGTGCAGTCGCATTTTTTAAATGCAGCAAAACCCCATTGATATCCCTTGATCT
Source organism: Shewanella sp. BF02_Schw (assembly GCF_014596695.2). Taxonomy (NCBI): domain Bacteria; kingdom Pseudomonadati; phylum Pseudomonadota; class Gammaproteobacteria; order Alteromonadales; family Shewanellaceae; genus Shewanella; species Shewanella sp. BF02_Schw. Next base: position 75,478 of record NZ_JABKAW020000009.1, on the reverse strand, counting down.
TATTTCTGAATGGTGTGAAGTCAACCCAACCAAACGATGCCCTATCGTTGCCCAGATCATACCGCTGTATAACAAAGAAAACGAAGTGTACCAGCTGAGTAAAGAAGCTAGAATGCTTTTGGACTTAAGTTCCAGCCCCATAGATGTACTGGAAAAAATGGATATAAATAAAAGACCTAGCGTTATTTCTGGGTCGTATGCGAATGTCCTTGAGACGCGCCTCGCCATATATGCTGAACTAGAGAGTTTTGGTGATTCACAAGTTCAACAATGGGCCTGCTCAAAGAAGGCATCTCTACAAAGCAGTATTGACGCAGAAAGAAAATGGGAAGAAGAACGAGATCGAGATACAGATGAAAAGTTTGAATAGTGACGTTTCAGCAAGTATTTGAGTCAATATCAAATAATGTTAACTGTATTTATTGATGATAGTTAACACTTCGCCAAGTTCAGAATTATATTGACCATCGCTTTGATGAACATTCACTAGGATAAACTTTAGTCAAAGTGACAGAGTATACACAAGTGTTTATTCTAACCCGTTACTGGACATTTCCGTGTTAGCGGCTTTGTTAAATTATCAATACTCAAATAACTACATATATGGAGGGTCGGATAACTTGGTGTCAAATATTAATGGTGAAGATCAGTAACAGCGCTGTTCCAATCCAATCGGATAATGAGAGCTTACTTTTCTAGTGTTGATTGGTTAATGCTGTCATTGTTAAAGCAGATTGATGTAGTAAAGTGTATGGTGAAAATCAGAAGTTAAAGATTGATAACCTGATGCTGTATTAATTTAAGAGTTACTTAGATGCAGCGCATTAGCTTGAAACTAAATAAGAAATGCGCTGCTCTTCGTTTTATAGTCGGACCGCTAAGGGTTGATCGAATTCTGGGCGCCAATAGCCTGAAAATCAGTCTTTATCTTGATCGGCTTCCTTAGGGTAATAAAAAAAGCTAGTCGGATATCGTTGGAGAACTTCTTGTTGCTTTTTAATGATTAATTTTCGGTTCTCAGGTGAGTCCTCTTTGGAGCTCAGAGAGCCGCGAACTTGACGTAGTGAAGAATAAACAGCTTGAGATACCTCAGATACATCCTGTTTAATTTTGATGTCGTTTACAACATCCTTCATTACGTGAGAAATAGCGCTATACGAGCCTTGCATGCTTGATAAACGGGCGTGCTCATCTTCTAGTTTCAAGTATGGACGAACTAAACCAAGGATTACCGCAACCAAAGCTCCGAAAGCCAGTAAATATGGACCAATTACCACCCCACAGATCTCTGCAGTCCACCATTTAATGCTAGCCAATGCAGAGACACTACCAGCTAAAGCAAGGATAATATCCATGGCTAACAGCTTGCTTTTTACCGATTGAGCTCTTGCGCCATAATACTCTTTGTTGAGCTCGAGAGTTCTGAACTCGTCGTAAATGTTCTCAAATTTCGTACGATTAGCCATTACTTAAGATCTCTTTTTATTTCGTTTGGCCACGGTTCTATAGGGTCTACTTTTATAATTCTATCGACGACCGACCTATCGCGCTTAGAAGCTGCTAGAGTAGCGTCTAGAACGTTATTGTATGCTTGAAGTCGAGTAAGACAGTTCTTTGTGGAGATTGTTACAAGCTCTGATTTTGTCTGAGCATCTACCACTATTCTTACATTAGTAGCTTCTCTTAATTTAGGGTGTTCTTTAATAAGAACACTTTCAGCTCTGATATCTTGTTGTACGATGGACAGTCTATTATAGATACCATACTTCAAGACTCTTGCCGTAACTTGCTCGAGCGATAGATTACTTACTCGGGCAAGTTTTAGTAACTCTTCTCTGACGCGCCTAGATTGAAGCCCGCTGCCAAGCACTACGGTAGCATTTTTTTTGTTTTGTCCCTTTTTGCTTATCAATGTCCTTATCCTAACTATGTCAATATGTCATTAAGTTATTGTAATCCAATGAAAAGGGGTCTGCAAATATTAGTGTATAGCATTATTTTACTTTGATTGGGCTTACCAGTCTTGATTCACATTAGCTTAGTGAAGGAAAAATTCAGGTATACAAAACTTTAATGAGTAATAATTCTAAATGGTTTTAGGGCAAAAATGCTTTAACAAAGTTTAGCATCAAACAAAATATGATGATGCCCTTAATGCATAATCATTAGAATGATTTCTATTAAGAATCTGCTTAAAAACAACTCTTGGATTGTTCTTTTTTTGACCTGATATAGGATTCAATAATATATTTTGTATTATTGAATCCCATTATCAAGGAGATATATTTATGTCTAGCACTATTAGGCGACAATTAACTTGGCCGGTTCGCGACAACTAGCTTGTCCGGTTTTGGTAAGCTCTAGGCATACATAATTATTGAGAGATTTATATGCCTGGAAAAACCATAAATCAATCACAGGTTAACCTATATATGTCTTATCGTAATCAACCTAAACAGACTCAATCATCTGCAGCGGCTAAAGCAGGATTTTCATCCCGCACAGCCAGACGTATTGATTCAGGGCAGCACAACCCCCCTCCATTACCGCGTCAATACGCTACTCGAAAAGATCCGTTTAATGGTCTTTTTGAACAACATATTGTCCCACTGCTTGAAAAAGAACCCACATTACAACCCATTACATTATTTGAAAAACTCGAAGAAATCGCACCGGGGCAATTTGATCGCGCGCAACTTAGGACTTTACAACGCCGTATCAAGACATGGCGAGTCAAATACGGACCAGAAAAAGAGGTGATTTTCAGGCAACAGCATACACCTGGAGCGATGGGGATTTCCGATTACACTTGGGCTAATGAATTGAATATCACCCTCGCTGGCAGTGCATTTAAACACAAACTTTATCATTACCGCTTGGTTTTCAGTGGCTGGACTTACGTCGAAGTCATCTTGGGTGGCGAAAGCTTTGAGTCATTGTCATCCGGGCTGCAGAATGCCTTTTGGCAAAGTGGGGGTGTACCCAAAACCCACCGCACAGATAGCTTAAGCGCTGCCTTTAAAAACCACACACAAGCAGAAGTCCTCACAGAGCGCTACACCAAGTTATGTCAGCATTACGGTGTAAAAGCCACTCGAAACAATAAAGGTATAGCCCATGAAAATGGCGCAATTGAAGGCCCTAATGGGCATCTAAAGCGAAAGATAGCGCAGCAATTGCTATTGCGCGAAAGCCGTGACTTCCTGGATTTAAAGCAATACCGAGCATTCATCGATGCCATCGTCGCTAAAATAAATCGTCAATGTCACACGCGTTACATTGAGGAGTGCGCGTACTTGTCCGCCTTACCCGTCCGTCGAACGAATGACTTTTGTGAGCAGTACGTCAAAGTGACATCCAGCAGCACGATTTCCATTAAGCGTGTGACGTATTCCGTGCCATCACGGCTCATTGGCGTGACCTTACTGGCGCACATTTATGATGACCGCATCGTCCTCTTCTATGGACATGAAATCACATTAACCTTAGCGCGAATACACACGCAAGGCGCAGCACGTGGCCGCTCAATAGACTATCAGCACCTTATCCACGCATTGGCTAAGAAGCGCAATGCGTTTAAAGCATCACAACTTAGAGACGACCTTATACCTAAAGGCGATTTTTGGCAGTTATGGCAGGCACTCACCCGTGATGGTGTGACTGATACAGATTGTCATTATATGGTCGATTTACTGGTCATCGCTGCCAACTATGATTGTGAGGCTGCATTGGGCCGCTTCGTTCTCAGCGCATTTGAAGCAGGAAAAGCGGTAACGATAGATGAATGTCGACGCGTTTTCAGGCCTGATACGCTATTTACCCCCATGATTAATCGTCAACAACATAGCGTTTCAAGTTACGACGTACTGTTAGGAGGGCGCAATGGCTAACCCACTGAGCTTACCTATATTATTACAAGAGTTACGATTACCCGCGATAGCAAAAGCTTGGCCTGATATCGCGCTAAAAGCGGTGAAGGAGCAATGGGGGCCTGAGCTATTTCTCGCTCAGTTATGTGAAATAGAGGCCTCACACCGACAAGAAATACGCCTAAAGCGCTTACTGAAAGACAGCCAATTACCCATAGGGAAACAACTATCACAGTACGATTTTAGTGAAGTGACAGGGATTAGTGCCGTTCAAATCAAGCATAAAGCCAGTGAGCTCGGGTGGTTGAGGCAAGGCCACAACATACTGTTATTTGGTGCAAGCGGTCTGGGGAAAACACACCTAGCCGCCGCGTTAGGCTATGCCCTTATAGAGCAATCTGTTCGAGTTAAATTCACAACAGGAACCGCCATGGTGCAGCATCTACAGAAAGCGCGACAAGGTTTAGGACTAGAAGATGCGCTTAAAAAACTCGATAAATATGAGCTACTGATTTTGGATGACATTGGCTATGTAAAAAAGAGCGACAGTGAAAGTCAGGTTCTATTTGAACTCATCGCACATCGATATGAGCGCAATAGCTTGGTGATAACGACGAACCAGGTATTTAGTGACTGGGACAGTATCTTTGGCGACAATATGATGACGGTAGCTGTGATAGACAGGCTGGTGCATCATGCTGAAATTTACCGACTTGAAGGAGATAGTTACCGTAAAAAACAAGCTATGAAATTAAACGACAAAAGCGGCCAACTTAATTGACGCGCATAGGACAAGCTAGTTGACGTCTAACATAGCACAGACGAAAAACCAGGGGAAGGTGTTTATACATGCAAAAAGTGTGGGCAAAAAGTCATTTTAGATGATAACTCCAATACACTTCCTACTTGCCCTAAATGCGAAGCAACAAACTACACGCCTTAAAATATTGGCCTATATAAATTTATAAATGAGGTGAGCGGAATGAGCATCAAACCAGGCCCTAAGCCAAAAGCGGAATCAACAGGTAAAACAGATCAAAGACGTAGTGTCACTCCTGAGAACAAGTCTAAACACCCTAGTTTAGATACACATAAACATAAACCAGGTAAATAGTTTTACGTTACAAACGATATCGTCCTGGAGTTTAACTACCCATGACGATTGCATTAACATAACTTTTTATCTTAAAAATAAAAAGCGACCACTCAATGAGTCAGTCGCTTTTTTTAGTTTCGAACATTTCACAGTAGCGAACTTGTTTAGTTTCTAACTTTTCAGTTAGTCGCTATCTTTATGACTAGTTTCGAACTCTATTTAACTCCCACATTAACAATTAAATCAAAACCTTATTCAACTGTAACTGACTTAGCTAAATTGCGTGGTTGGTCTACATCAGTACCTTTAATTAATGCCACATGATATGACAATAACTGTAATGGAATAGTGTAAATTAACGGTGCCATGAACTGATCACAATGTGGTACCTGGATAACTTTCATGGTGTCGTCTGATTCAAACTCAGCATCAACATCGGCAAACACATACATTAGTCCGCCACGAGCACGCACTTCTTCAACGTTCGATTTAAGCTTTTCGAGTAATTCATTGTTTGGCGCAACCACGATAACTGGCATATCTGCATCAATCAAAGCTAATGGACCGTGCTTTAACTCACCAGATGCGTAAGCTTCTGCGTGAATATATGAAATCTCTTTTAGCTTTAATGCCCCTTCCATCGCGATGGGGTATTGATCACCACGGCCTAAGAATAATGCATGTTGTTTGTCGGCAAAGTCTTCTGCTAATTCTGCAATTGCATCATTTAAGCCAAGCGCTTGTTCCACTTTAGCTGGCATTGATAACAAGCTTTGAGTAATAGCCGCTTCCATGTCGCTAGACATGCCATTATGACGGCCAATAACCGTTGTTAACATTAACAAGCCAGCTAGTTGAACGGTAAAGGCTTTAGTTGATGCAACACCAATTTCTACGCCAGCCTTCATCATGTAAGCCATGTCAGATTCACGTACTAACGATGAACCAGCTGAGTTACAAATAGTTAAGGTGGCTTTGTAGCCCATTTCTTTTGCTAGGCGCATTGCCGCTAACGTATCAGCTGTTTCACCAGACTGTGAAATAGTCACTAGCAAGCTATTTGGGAACAGGTGCGATTTGCGGTAGCGGAACTCAGATGCAATTTCGACATTACATGATACGCCAGCCCAATCTTCTAACCAGTAACGCGCGGCCATACCTGCATGATAACTGGTACCGCAGGCAATAATTTGCACGTGTTTAATGTCTTTTAAAAATTCAGCAGCATTTTCACCAAAAGCTGAATCTAAAACCTTACCCCCCGCAATACGACCTTCTAGAGTATGTGCAATGGCGGTTGGTTGCTCGTAAATCTCTTTCAGCATGTAGTGACGGTATTCACCTTTGTCACCGGCATCATGAGTCACTTCCGACTCTTTCATTTCGCGCTGAACTGCGTTGCCATTAACGTCAAAAATGTTAACTTCACGGCGCGTAATTTCAGCAACGTCACCTTCTTCTAAAAAGGCAAATGAACGTGTTACAGGTAACAGTGCTAGTTGATCAGAGGCAACAAAGTTTTCACCTAAACCGTAACCAATCACTAATGGGCTTCCGCTACGGGCAACAACCATGCGTTCGCTATCACGACGGTCGATAACAACTGTACCATAGGCACCTTCAAGCTGTTTTACTGTCGCTTGCACTGCAACTAATAATGTCGCAGCTGTCTTTAGTTCATGATGAACAAGGTGACAAATAACTTCGGTGTCGGTGTCTGATGAAAATACATAACCTAAACCTTTTAACATCTGGCGCAATTTACCGTGGTTTTCAATAATACCGTTATGAACAACGGCAATATCACCTTCAGATAAATGTGGGTGTGCATTGCGTTCGCTTGGCTCACCATGAGTTGCCCAACGAGTATGGGCAATACCGGTGCCGCCGCTTAACGGTGCGGCATCAAGTGCAGACGACAACTCTTGTACTTTACCAACGCGGCGAGTACGGCTTAACTCACCTTGATGGATAACAGCAATGCCAGCTGAGTCATAACCACGGTATTCTAGACGACGTAAGCCTTCTACTAAAATTTCTGCAACATCCCTTTGCGCCACTGCGCCTACGATTCCACACATGTTTGTTGTTTCCTTTACTGTATCAGTTTAATTTTGTTTACTTAGCGTATGGCGCGAGTATGACTCTGACGCCATGCGCTGAAATAGTGTTAACGGCTTCTTGGGTGATGTTGTCGTCGGTAACTAAGACATTAACCACATCCCAAGGTAATTCTAGATTAGGGATCCGTCGGCCAATTTTAGTCGACTCTAATAACACCACGACTTCACGAGACATTTCAGCCATTACTTTACTTAAGCCGGTTAGTTCGTTAAATGTGGTGGTGCCACGATCGAGATCAATGCCGTCGGCACCGATAAAAAGTTGGTCAAAGTTATATGAACGTAATACTTGCTCTGCCACTTGGCCCTGAAAAGACTCTGAGTGAGGGTCCCAGGTGCCACCGGTCATCAATAATGTCGGCTCATTTTCAAGTTCATGAATGGCGTTTGCCAATTGCAATGAATTAGTCATCACCACCAAGCCGCGCTTGTCATTTAGCTGTTGCACAAGACCTGAAGTCGTACTGCCGCTGTCAATAATAATTCGGTTATGATCACGAATAAGCTCAGCGGCTTTAGCTGCAATAGCTTGCTTGTTTAAAGACAGTTTTTCATTGGTAATTTGAGTCATTTCTTGAGGTACAGGCACAGCCCCACCATAACGTCGTAACAATAGCCCATGAGTTTCAAGCATGGCTAAGTCTTTGCGAATAGTGACTTCTGAAGTGGCAAATAGATTTGCTAGCTCATCGACACTGACTTCGCCTTGTTCATTAACCAATTTAATAATCGAATGGCGACGTTGCTGGGTGTTACGTTTAGTCATTTAAATTAACTATCTTTCATATAAGTTTCGAAACGAAAGATATTTTAGCACCAAATGAAACTTTATCTAGATCTTATCGCTCAAAAATTGAAATAAAAGTACAAAAAAAGCCTCTGGCATATGCAGAGGCTTTTAATTGATTAATCAATACACGTTAGCTTTTAAAATATAAAACCTTCGTTAATATTAAAATTTAACTTCGGCGGCAACACTAAAGTTACGATCTTGGCCAATGGTGACCATATTATACTGACCACCTTCAATATAGTCGGTATCGAATAGATTTCTGACATTGGCACGTACACTGACGTCTTTCCCCATAACATCCATAGTATAAGCTGCGCCGATATCGAAACGGACGTAACCGTCTTTACTAATACTGTTATCGGTGTTGGCAAAACGCTCACCCACATAGATAGCACCAAAGTTTATCGCAAAGTCTTCAGTCATTTCATAGCGAGTCCAGATATTAGCCGACCATTCCGGCGCATCAACAGGTGTTTTACCTTCACGTTCATCACCCGTGTGATATTCAGCATCAAGGTACATCATTGAAGATGTCATGAACCAATCGTCACTTAACTGACCTTGAGCGCCCACTTCAAATCCACGATGTTTCTGCTCACCACCTTGGGTAGTGATATCAGTATAGGAATCTATTGGAGTCGGTAATACTTCAGATATTGTAATATTCTCAACTGTGATATCAAATACAGCCGCAGTGAGTAATAAGCTATCGTCAAACAGTTCCCATTTGGTACCCACTTCGTACTGAATACCATATTCAGGTTTTAAATCCAGTTCATCGTTAACGTCAAATTGATTATTAACAGCACCTTGTGGAGTAAAACTTTTTGAATAGTTAACGTAAATACTGCCATTTTCCATTGGCGAATAAATAGCCCCAAACTTAGGCGATACCGCATAACTGTTCTGACCCAAGCCGTCTTTCTTTTGCTCGTCATAACGTACACCAGCAAGCAACTTCCACTGTTGGTTTACAGTCATTAAATCTTGTAAATAGAAACCATAATATTTGTATTCGCTCGGATCACCTTTGCTACTTAGATGATAATCAAGATCAGGCTTAATAACTGACTGCCCAGGAATAACTGTTTGGCTTGTTCCACGCTGGATCTGTTGTTGATAGAAATAATCTAGATAGTTTGCACCTATCAATAACTGGTGTTGAATTCCGGCAAAATCAAACTCGCCAGTAAAATCGATATAAGCGGTTTTATGTTGCCAATCATCATAGCGATCAAATGGTTTAATGCTGTAACCGTTGCTAAAAGGATCAGTGGTATATTGTGGCGCAGAGTCGAAACGTTGACGATTGAATTGCTGATCGTTATAACCGGCTTTAATTTTCCAGTCGTCACTAATATGCCAAGTAAGATCTGCACCTAAATTTGAAACCGTATTATCGGTAAAGGCCCAAGGAGCATCCCAAATAGTTTTATTATTACCTATAACATTACCTTGAGAGTCTAACCAACCACCCGCATCAATACCGGCTTTATCTTGAGTGTGATCGTATTTAACAGATAGCAATACATCATCTGTTAAATCAAATTCCATATTAAGATAACCTAACCAACGATCACGATCTTGGTTTTCTTCAGTGGTTGAATATTCACGCCAATATGTTGTGTCTTGCTTCACTAACACACCACGATAACGAATACTTTGGGCATCATTTAAACTGCCTCCAGCATCAATCTGTGCACGGGTAGAACCGTAACCATCAGTGTCGACACCGACATTAAGCATAGAATCATAAGTCGGCTTTTTGGTGACCATATTCACCAAACCACCTGGACCAGATTGGCCATACAACATACTAGAAGGACCTTTCAGCACTTCAACTTGTTGTAGGGTTTCAATAGGCTGTATGTAGTGAGACCATTGCTGGTGGCCATTAATTAAATAACCATTGCCAGAATCTAATTCAAAGCCACGGATACTGAAAACCTGGCGGTTCCAGCGTGTAGTCCCTGCCGTTACACTTGAATCATTCACTAATACTTCAGCAAGGTTAGTTGCCAATTGTTCATCGGTAACAAAATCGGGGATAACATTGACTGACTGTGGGGTATCCATTAGGTCGATATCACCGCGCATAGCACCAGATGCTGTACCGACTTTATAATCGTTAAAAGTTCTACCAACAACATTAATACGTTCTATGTTTGTATCACTAGATACTTCAGCCATTACTGGCATCGTCATTAATGCTGAACCAACTGCTAAACCTATAACTGAATATTTAAATACCATTTACAACTCCTCAATGAAACCTCTACTCCAACAAACGAGAGTAATATAAATGAGAAGCGTTTCTATTTAAACTTCTTTTTTAATATTTACAATTGACTGTGATATAGATCAAAAATATATAGAAACCAATGAATTGAGATAACATACTAAAATGAATTTAAGCTTAAATTATCTCTTTTTGTGATTTTATTTGGTAAGTTTAATATTCATAGTCTTTAAGACAATAAAAAAGCGACCAATGGCCGCTTTAGAATAATCAGTATAAAAATCTACTTTTTAATTTTAATCGGCCGTTGCCAACCCGTAATATGACGCTGTTTAACGCGCGTAATCACCAGTTCATTTTCTGCTACATCTTTGGTTATGGTTGAACCAGCACCTAAAGTAGCATTTTTACCGATTGTCACAGGTGCAACAAGTTGGGTATCGCTACCGACGAATACACCATCTTCAATAGTGGTAATAAACTTATTGGCACCGTCATAGTTACAGGTAATCGTACCGGCACCTATATTAACCCCAGCACCAATTTGTGCATCGCCTAAATAGGCTAAGTGACCAGCTTTAGAACCTTTACCTAATACGCTCTTTTTAATTTCAACAAAGTTACCAATATGAGCATCTTCTTTAAGCTCTGCCCCTGGGCGTAAACGAGCAAAAGGTCCAGCACTGGCAGCTTGTCCAAGCTTAGCGCCTTCAACGATAGTATAAGGTTTAATTTCTGCATTATCGGCAATGTCGCAATCAATCAAAATCGCGCCGGCTCCAATTGTCACGTTATTACCTAAGGTGACTTTACCTTGAAAAATAACGTTAACATCAATCATCACGTCCATACCAACAGACACGTCGCCACGAATATCAATACGAGCAGGGTCGCGTAAATTAGCGCCTTCAAGCATCATTTTTTCAGCAGCTCGAGCTTGATAAGCTCGCTCTAATTGCGCAAGTTGTACGCGGTTATTAGCGCCTTCGACTTCAATAGCTGATTGTGGTTGTGAGGTGGTAATTTCAACACCATCAACATTAGCCATGGCGATAATGTCAGTCAAATAGTATTCGCCTTGAGCATTATTATTAGATAAACGATTTAACCATGCTTTTAACTGCTTACCTGGTACCGCCATAATGCCGGTGTTCACTTCGTTAATAGCTAACTGCTCAGCGTTAGCATCTTTTTGTTCAATAATTCCGACTACTTTACCCTGTTCACGAACGATACGACCATAACCGGTAGGGTTAGGTAAATTGACAGTCAAAATAGCAAGACCATTAGTAGGACGAACAGCCAATAAAGCTTCTAAGGTCGATTGTTGAATTAGCGGCACATCACCATAAAGAATTAATACCGTGTCGTCGTCGTTAATATTTGGATTAGCTTGGGCAACGGCATGGCCAGTACCTAGTTGTTCTGCTTGCAATACCCAATTTAATGCTTGCTCACCTAAAGCCGCTTGTAATTTATCTGCACCATAGCCATATACTAATTGAATAGCCGATGAGCCTAATGAATTGGCAGTATCAATAACGTGTTGCACCATACTTTTATGGGCAATGGGATGCAGCACTTTAGGCAGATCTGAGCGCATCCGAGTTCCTTTTCCTGCAGCTAAGATCACAACATTTAACGACATTGAGCATTCCTTTAATGAACAGATAGAGATTTGCAGACATTTTAGCGGAATACGAACCAAAGTGAAAATAAAGGCGCTAAGTTAGCCAGTAATAGGCAATAAAAAAGGCGACTCGTAAGAGTCGCCTTTTAAGCGTCAAATAATCAGATTATCTGGTGATATTTTTCTTGATGCATTCAACAACACGTAATTGAGCCATAGATTTGGCTAATTCGATTGCAGCAGCTTCATAATTGAAGTCAGTGCCGGCATTAGCAATTGCTTGCTCTGCACGTTCTTTGGCTTCTAAAGCAGCTTTCTCATCAATATCATCGGCACGTAATGCTACATCAGCAAGCACTGAAATTGCAGTAGGTTGTACTTCAAGTAAACCACCTGATAAATACAACACTTCTTCACTGCCATCTTGCTTGATAAAGCGCGCCATACCAGGCTTGATTTTTGTCAGTAACGCAACATGGTTAGGCATAATACCTAACTCACCTTCAGCACCATTAACTTCTAAAAAGCTAACTTGGCCATGGAAGATGCTGTTTTCGGCACTAACAATATCAAGTTGGACTGTTTTGGCTGCCATCAAGTTCTCCTTAAAGAACTAAGCTTTACGGCCTAGTTATTTCTTTTTGTTAGCTTTTTCGACAGCTTCATCGATTGAGCCAACCATGTAGAACGCTTGCTCTGGGATGTGATCGAACTCACCTTCCAAGATACCCTTGAAGCCACGAATTGTGTCTTTAAGAGAAACGTACTTACCTGGAGAACCAGTGAAGACTTCTGCTACGAAGAAAGGTTGAGATAAGAAACGCTCAATCTTACGTGCTCGGAATACCATGGTTTTGTCATCATCTGACAATTCATCCATACCCAAGATAGCAATAATGTCTTTCAGCTCTTTATAACGCTGTAATACAGTTTGTACACCGTTTGCAACATCATAATGCTCTTGGCCAACAACCTGTGGATCTAACTGACGTGAAGTCGAATCCAATGGGTCAACCGCTGGGTAAATACCCAAAGATGCAATTTGACGAGACAATACAACAGTCGCATCTAAGTGAGCGAAGGTTGTTGCTGGTGACGGATCAGTTAAGTCATCCGCAGGTACATATACTGCTTGTACAGAAGTAATCGAGCCAGACTTAGTTGAAGTGATACGTTCTTGAAGAACACCCATCTCTTCAGCTAGTGTTGGCTGATAACCTACTGCAGAAGGCATACGACCTAATAGTGCAGATACTTCAGTACCAGCTAGGGTGTAACGGTAAATGTTGTCCACGAACAACAATACGTCACGACCTTCGTCACGGAACTTTTCAGCGATACTCAGGCCAGTTAACGCTACGCGTAAACGGTTACCTGGAGGCTCGTTCATCTGACCATAAACCATGGCTACTTTGTCTAATACGCCTGAATCTTCCATCTCGTAGTAGAAGTCGTTACCCTCACGGGTACGCTCACCAACACCAGCGAAAACAGAAAGACCAGAGTGAGCTTTAGCGATGTTGTTAATCAGTTCCATCATGTTGACTGTTTTACCAACACCAGCACCACCGAACAGACCGACTTTACCACCTTTAGCGAAAGGACAAACAAGGTCGATAACCTTGATACCCGTCTCTAATAGCTCAGTTGAATTTGACTGATCTTCGTATGAAGGGGCTGCACGGTGAATAACATAACGCTCTTCTTCACCAATAGGACCCGCTTCATCGATAGGCTCACCCAATACGTTCATAATACGGCCAAGGGTTGCAACCCCTACCGGAACAGTAATTGGTGAACCTGAGTTTGCTACCTCTAGACCACGACGCAGACCATCAGAAGAACCCATAGCGATGGTACGAACAACACCACCACCTAGTTGCTGCTGAACTTCCAGCACCAAACCATTACAGGCGCCTTCACCAGTGATCTTCAGAGCGTCATATACTCGAGGTACAGAATCTTGTGGAAACTCTACGTCCACAACCGCGCCAATTACTTGGACAACAGTACCTGTGCTCATGATTAATCCTCTAAACTTGATTTCGTTACCTAAACCTAAACCGCTGCAGCGCCTGATACAATTTCCGACAGTTCTTGCGTAATCGCAGCCTGACGGGCCTTGTTATAGACGAGTTGCAAATCATCGATCATTTCGCCAGCGTTGTCTGTTGCCGCCTTCATAGCTACCATACGGGCAGCTTGTTCAGAGGCAATATTCTCAACAACACCTTGATATACTTGAGACTCTACATAACGAGTTAACAATAGATCTAAAACTTCTTTTGGATCTGGCTCGTAAATATAATCCCAAGGATAACTAGCTACTTCTTCATCTGACTTAGGTAAAGGTAGCAGCTGTTCGATCACCGGAGTCTGGGTCATTGTATTAACAAACTTGTTAAACACAATGTACAGACGATCCAATTTACCTTCGTTGTAAGCTTTTAACATGACACGTACTGTGCCAATCAAATCAACAAGTTTTGGCGCATCGCCTAAACCTGATGCATGGGCGGAAACTTCACCACCAAAGCTTTTAAAAAACTGAACAGAACGGGCACCAATTGGGCAAAACTCAACGTCTGCACCTTGTTCTTTCCATTTTTTAACGTCTGACACAACCTTTTTAAAGAGGTTGACGTTCAAACCACCACAAAGGCCACGGTCGGTTGCTACAACAATGTAACCAACCCGCTTGGCATCTCTCACCTCTAAATAGGGGTGTTTATACTCGAGAGTACCTTGCGCTACGTGACCGATCACCTTACGCATATTTTCTGCATATGGACGGCTAGCTGCCATGCGTTCTTGCGCTCTGCGCATTTTGCTGGCGGCAACCATTTCCATAGCGGAAGTGATCTTCTGAGTATTTTTAACACTCGCGATCTTGGTTTTAATCTCTTTAGCGCTGGCCATCTCTACTCTCCAATCTGGGACCTGAGGTGCCTAATGACACCCCGTGTTCATTATTACCAGGTTTGGGTTTCAATGAACTTGTCCATGCCTGCCTTTAACTCACCTTCGATATCAGCGTTATAATCGCCAGTAGCATTGATGGTGTTCATTAGGTCAGCATGTTGACTGTTCATGTATGAAAGCAGAGAGGCCTCGAAGCGACCGATTTCATTTAAAGCAACACCTTTAAGGTAGCCTTTTTCAGCTGCGAAAATAGACACAGACTGGGCAGCAACGCTCATAGGAGCATATTGCTTTTGCTTCATTAATTCGGTTACACGCTCACCATGCTCAAGTTGAGCACGAGTTGCATCATCTAAATCAGACGCAAACTGTGAGAACGCAGCAAGCTCTCGATACTGTGCAAGTGCAGTACGAATACCGCCAGACAGTTTCTTGATGATTTTAGTCTGCGCAGCACCACCAACACGAGAAACTGAAATACCTGGGTTAACTGCTGGACGTAGTCCAGAGTTAAACAAATCAGTCTCAAGGAAGATTTGACCATCTGTAATAGAAATTACGTTAGTCGGTACGAACGCTGATACATCACCAGCTTGGGTTTCAATAATAGGCAAAGCGGTTAACGAACCGGTTTTACCTGTTACTGCACCTTTAGTGAACTTTTCTACATAATTCACGTTTACGCGTGAAGCACGCTCTAATAAACGAGAGTGTAGATAAAAAACATCACCTGGGTATGCTTCACGTCCTGGTGGACGCTTTAATAGTAGTGAAATTTGACGATAAGCAACTGCTTGCTTAGACAAATCATCATATACGATTAAAGAATCTTCACCGCGGTCACGGAAGTATTCACCCATAGAACAACCAGAATATGGCGCTAAATATTGTAGTGCGGCAGCTTCAGAAGCTGAGGCAACAACAACAATAGTGTTAGCTAATGCACCATGTTCTTCAAGCTTGCGTACTACGTTAGCGATGGTAGAAGCTTTCTGACCAATAGCTACATAGACACACTTAATGCCTGACTCTTTCTGGTTGATAATTGCATCGATTGCCATCGCTGTTTTACCAGTCTGACGGTCACCAATAATCAATTCACGTTGACCACGACCAATAGGGATCATGGCATCAACGGCTTTATAACCAGTTTGAATTGGTTGTGATACTGACTTACGTTCAATAACACCTGGGGCAATCACTTCAACAGGAGAGAAACCATCGTTGTCGATAGGTCCTTTTCCGTCAATAGGCTCACCTAGAGTGTTAACAACGCGGCCAAGTAGACCACGACCCACCGGTACTTCAAGAATACGACCAGTGGTTCTTACTTTATCGCCTTCTGCTAAATTAGCATAAGGCCCCATTACTACGGCGCCGACAGAATCACGTTCTAAATTCAACGCGATTGCAAAACAGCCACCAGGCAGTTCGATCATTTCACCTTGCATTACATCGGCTAGGCCGTTAATGCGAATGATGCCGTCACTTACTGCAACGATTGTACCTTCGTTGCGAGCTTCACTAACGACGTCGAACTGCTGGATCCGCTGCTTAATCAGATCGCTGATTTCAGTGGAATTCAGTTGCATGCTCAAACTCCCAATTACGACTGCAGCTTTTCAGACAAACGCGATAACTTACCGCTTACCGAGCCATCAATGACTAGGTCGCCTGATTTAATAATTACACCGCCAATAAGCGATGCGTCGATGCTGCAATTCAGCTTAACTTTGCGTGCGAGACGTTTCTCTAAAGAAACACTAATTTGCTGCTGTTGCTCAGAGCTTAGCTCAGTAGCAGAAACCACATCGGCTTCAACTTCTTTTGCCCACTCATTACGGTATTCAGCAAAAAGTAGCGATACTGTTGACAGTATCCCTAAACGACCGTTTTCAGCCATTACCTTTATCAGGTTTTGACCTTGCTCATTGACTTGCTCACCGCATACTTTTATAAAAAGTGAGGCAAGTTGTGTACTCGCGAGAGTACCATTAAGCAGTGGCTTTATTGATTCGTTTTCACTTACCAATGAAGCGAAAGTTAACATTTCTGTCCAACTTTCTACTGCTTTATGCTCAACAGCAAAATCAAAAGCTGCCTTTGCGTAAGGGCGAGCGATGGTGCTTAATTCAGCCATAACTCAACTCCCTTAATCAAATTTCAGCAACAAGTTTATTAACTATGTCACTGTGGGCTTCTGGATCTATCACGCGTTCAAGAATTTTCTCTGCACCAGCGATAGCTAGTAGAGCAACTTGCTTACGCAAATCATCTTTCACGCGATTACGTTCGTTTTCAATTTCTGCTTGACCCTGGGCGATAATTTTAGCTCGCTCAGTTTGCGCTTCAACTTTAGCTTCTTCAACGATTTGAGCCTTACGCTTATTAGCTTGCTCAATAATTTCGTTGGCAGTTACTTTTGCTTCTTTTAGTTGCTCAGTAGCTTTAATTTGTGCTAACTCTAGATCTTTTGCTGCACGGCCGGCATCAGCCAGACCATCAGCAATTTTCTTCTGGCGTTCTTCGATGGCATTCATCAACGGAGGCCATACAAACTTCATGCAAAACCACACGAAGAGAATAAAGGCAACCGTCTGACCGAATAGGGTAGCGTTGAAATTCACAACAGCCTCCTAGTTAGATTAAAGACAGAAGCGTTAGTTAAAGCATTGCACCCAATGGGTTAGTAAATAGCATAAATAGCGCAATACCTACACCAATCATAGTTACGGCATCTAGAAGACCCGCTACGATGAACATTTTAACTTGTAACATAGGCGCCATTTCTGGCTGACGAGCTGCACCTTCTAAAAACTTTCCACCTAAAAGGCCGAAACCAATAGCTGTTCCTAATGCACCCATACCAATGAGTAGAGCAACAGCAATTGCCGTCATTCCTAATACAGTTTCCATATCTATCTCCAATATTCTAAATCGTTGTTATTAATGATTTAGGTCAAAAAAATTTTCGGTTACCCTTAGTGATCTTCATGCGCCATGCTTAAATAAACAATGGTCAACATCATGAAAATAAATGCTTGTAAAGTAATAACTAAAATATGGAAAATTAACCAACCTAGTTGTAATCCTACACCTAGAGCAGATAACGCCACGTTAGAACCGTACATCAATGCAATAAGGATAAATATCAACTCACCAGCGTACAAGTTACCAAATAGTCGTAGAGCCAATGAAATCGGCTTCGCAACTAAAGTTACTGTTTCTAATAATAAGTTGACGGGTATCATTGCCCAATGGTTAAAAGGCTGAAATGTTAGTTCTTTAACAAAACCTGAAACACCTTTGACTTTAATGCTGTAATAAATAATCAGCACAAACACACCAAGAGCTAAGCTGAAGGTAATGTTAACGTCTGTAGTCGGGACAACTTTTAGGTATGGAACACCAGCTAATAAAGCCAGTGAAGGTAACCAATCGACTGGGATCATATCCATGAAGTTCATCATGAAAATCCAGACGAAAATTGTCAGAGCTAAAGGCGCAATAACAGGATTGCGGCCGTGAAAAGTTTCTTTCACACTGCTATCAACGAACTCAACAATCATCTCGACAAAACATTGAAATTTGCCAGGAACGCCTGTGGTCGCTTTTTTGCCGGCACGGTAAAACAGCCATAAGAACAACATTCCAAGCCCAACCGAAAAGAGCAACGAATCAATGTTCCAAGTCCAAAATCCTTCACCAACTGTTAGATTGGTAAGGTGATGTTGGATATAGCTCTGCTGTGTCATTTCTTCACCAGTTGCAGACATGATTCATCCCACTTAACTTTGCTTGAAATATAAAGGTGCTATCCAATGTACAACTAACACTAATGAGTAACAGGTAAAAAGCGGCATAAATCCAACTTTTATATTGATAAACACTAACGAAAATAATGCAATGGTTAATAGCATCTTTACCGCTTCCCCCCAGTAAAAGCTTTTAATCACTTTTGCTGCAGAGCTTGCCCCACTATGTGAGAAAGCTAGGGTTGCGAATACAAAATTAGGAAGTACAGCAATTACGCCACCTGCTAGCGCAGATAGGCCATACTGTGCTCCCCACATAACGAAAAATAGTGTTGAAATAATACACGCGACTGTCGCTTGTACCAGCACTAATTTATAGGCTGCTAACCTGCCACGACGCGCTAAAACATTACCCAACTTCATATCTCCGCATTATTGCCTTTCGCGGTCCTAATGTTAAATTTAATATATTAAACTAGCCTTAAGATTCAAAAAGCCTGCAAAGTATACCTTTTCGCGCTTTGTTTGCAACTTTGATGATAGTAAAACAACGATTTTACGCACGATTCAGCGCTAAATAATCAAAAACTAAAATTAGAGCTATGTCACAAACTTACTAATGAAATTGGTTTGTTGCACATTTCAGCGGATTTTACTTAAAATTCCGTCTAATTCAGCTAGATTCTGGTAATTTATTACAATTTTGCCTTTACCTTTACTGCCATGATTGATGGCAACCTTGGCACCGAGTCTTTCAATTAACTCTTGTTCTAAACGACTAACATCATGATCTTTAGCTGGTGTTTCGGCGTCTTTAGCCGGATTTAGGGCTTTATTAACTAATCGTTCAGTTTCTCGAACAGTCATTTCTTTTGAGGCCACTAATCGAGCTAAATTAGTCTGTTCATCGCCTTCTACCGCCAATAAAGCCCGCGCGTGGCCCATGTCGATATCACCATTTTCCAACAAACGTTTAACAGGCTCATTAAGGCTATTTAAACGCAATAAATTAGACACACTAACACGGGATTTACCAACTGCATCAGCCACTTGTTGATGGGTTAATTCAAATTCTTCTAATAATCGTTGCAAGGCAATGGCTTCTTCCATTGCATTTAAATCTTCACGTTGAATATTCTCAATTAGCGCGATAGCGACCGCAGCATCATCAGCCACTTGCTTTACAATACAAGGTACTTTATCAAGTTTGGCTAGTTGAGCTGCACGCCAACGACGTTCACCGGCAATAATTTCATAATTAGTTGCAGATATTTTACGAATAATAATAGGTTGTATAACACCTTGAGCACGAATTGATTCAGCTAGCTCTTCTAGTGCTTCTGGCGACATATCTTTACGTGGTTGATATTTACCTGGTTGTAATAAATCAAGATCAAGGTGTAGTAAGTCATTTAACGTTGCAGATTGCTGCTCTTCTACTTGATCATTTTTACGACTAGCAGTATTACTGTGGCTTAATAAGGCATCCAAGCCTTTACCTAAACCGCGTTTTTTTATGGTCATTTTTGTATCCTACGCTTGTTTTGGTTGAGTTTGCTGTTCTGCACGACGGATTATTTCACCTGCCAGGGCTAAATAGGCTTTAGCTCCGGCACTTGATTTGTCGTAATACATGGCAGGTGCACCAAAACTAGGTGCTTCAGCTAAACGAACATTTCGCGGTATCACAGTGCGATACACTTTCTCACCAAAATGCTGTTTGAGTTGATCAGATACATCATTAGATAAACGATTTCGCGGATCATACATAGTCCGCAAAATGCCTTCTATGCTTAATGTAGGGTTAACCATGGCGCCTAGCTTGGTAATAGTGTCAATTAACGCCGTTAAGCCTTCTAAGGCATAATATTCGCATTGCATTGGCACAAGTACAGAATCAGCAGCCGACATGGCATTTACAGTTAACATATTGAGTGATGGAGGGCAGTCAATAAAGATAAAGTCATAATCATCTTTGATCGGTGCTAATGCGTTGCGTAAACGGATCTCACGCGCATAAAATTCCATTAATTTAATTTCAGCAGCAGTGACATCACCATTACCCGCGATCAAATCATATTTACCGATGGTATTTTTAATGACTATTTCGGCAAAGGGTTTTTCTTCGACTAATAATTCATAAGCGGTGTTATCGACTTCATATTTATCGACACCACTGCCCATAGTCGCATTACCTTGAGGATCTAAATCGATCAACAACACTTTACGCTTTGTGGCGGCAAGTGATGCGGCTAAATTAACGCAAGTTGTTGTTTTTCCAACGCCACCTTTCTGGTTGGCTACGGCAATGATTTTACCCACAATGTCATCCTGTCTTAAAGTTATTGATGTCCGGTTAGCTTAATTAGCGAAAGAAATGCGAGTTATTGCTTAGCAATTTTTAATAAATGTCGCTGTTCATCTAACGTTGGTACATGCAATACAATGGTTTCTACCAACAAAAATCCTGTTGGCATATCTTGTAATTCTTGCTGATTTAACTGGCCTTTTAACGCATAAAAAGTGCCTTTCTCAGTCGGTAAATGATGACACCAACTGAGCATATCTTGAATAGATGCAAATGCTCGACTTAACACACCATCAAATTTAATCTCTGGGTTATAAGCTTCAACACGGCTTTCTACCGAGGTAATATTATTAATTTTTAATTCAAATTGAACCTGTTTTTGAAAACGGATCCGTTTACCTAAACTGTCTAACAACACAAACTGCTTATCTGGATTCATAATCGCTAATGGGATCCCGGGTAAACCAGGGCCAGTTCCCACATCGATAAAACGCTGTCCTTCAAGATAAGGAGAAACGGTTAAACTGTCCATAACATGACGGATTAACATTTGCTCAGGATCGCGAACAGCGGTGAGATTATAAGCCTTATTCCATTTATCAAGCATTTCAACAAAACCTATTAATTGTTTTTGTTGTAATTCAGTGGCCGACATATTCATTTCAGCTAAATAGGTTTTAAGTTGGGCAGATAACACAGAAAGCCTCGTAGGTTGCATGATAAAGACGGCAGTTATTATGAAGCCGTAAAAGCACTAAGGGAAGCCTTATGGCTTCCCTTGTGGTATTGAGTTGAAAAAATAACTATATTTATGCGATTTTTCGCAATAATCCTCGTTTTTTCAAATGTACTAGCAAAATTGAGATCGCTGCAGGAGTAATGCCTGAGATCCGTGATGCTTGTCCAACTGTGTCAGGTTTATGATTATTGAGTTTTGCGATCACTTCATTTGATAAACCAGGCACTTCTTGATAATCCAGATCAAGTGGCAATAATGAGTTTTCATGACGGATCGCTTTATCAATTTCATCTTGCTGACGCTGAATGTAACCAGAGTACTTAACTTGAATTTGTACTTGTTCAGCTGCTTGTTGATCTTCAAGTCCAGGACCAAAACCCTCTAATGACATAAGCTTTGCATAATCCATTTCAGGACGGCGTAGCAAGTCTTCAAATGATGCTTCACGTGAAATAGGGGTGTTTAATTGTGGATTAAGTACCCCTAATAAAGCTGAATTTGGGTGAACCCATTGGCTGCGCAAGCGCTGAAGTTCTAATTCGATCGATTCTCTTTTGGCAATAAATGATTCCCATCGCTTATCATCAACTAAGCCTAATTCACGGCCTTTTTCAGTCAAACGTAAATCGGCATTATCTTCACGAAGTAATAAACGATATTCCGCACGGCTGGTAAACATGCGGTATGGTTCTTTTGTACCTAAGGTTGATAAATCGTCAACTAAAACACCTAAATAAGCTTCATCACGACGAGGACACCAAGCTGCTTTGCCTTGAACTTGCAGTGATGCATTCATTCCAGCAAGTAAACCTTGAGCTCCGGCCTCTTCATAACCAGTAGTACCGTTAATTTGACCAGCGAAATAAAGTCCTTCGATGGCTTTAGTTTCTAATGAGTTTTTAAGATCACGTGGATCAAAGTAATCATATTCAATAGCATAGCCAGGACGCATAATTTCAGCGTTTTCCATGCCTTTAATTGAACGGACTAAATTTAACTGTACGTCAAATGGTAAACTGGTTGAGATACCGTTTGGATAAATTTCATTAGTGCTTAGGCCTTCAGGCTCAATAAATATCTGATGTGATGATTTATCTGCAAAACGGTGGATCTTGTCTTCGATAGACGGACAATAACGCGGTCCAATCCCTTCTATAACACCTGAATACATAGGGCTACGATCAAGTCCTCCACGAATAATATCGTGGGTTTTCTCATTGGTATGAGTGATAAAACATGAAACTTGTCTTGGATGCTGACTAACATCACCAACAAATGACATTACTGGCAGTGGTGTGTCACCTTTTTGCTCAGTCATTTGTGTAAAATCAATGGTATTAGCATCGATACGTGGTGGTGTCCCAGTTTTTAAACGGCCAACACGGATATTTAATTCACGTAATCTATTCGCTAATGCAATTGCCGGTGGATCACCTGCGCGACCACCACTGTAATTCTGCATACCAATATGGATTTTACCACTTAAGAATGTACCCGTTGTTAACACAATTGCTGGTGCTTCGAAAGCTAAACCCATTTGTGTTACTACACCAACAACTTTATCGCTTTCAACAACTAGGTCATCAACAGCCTGTTGGAATATACGTAAATTAGGTTGGTTTTGTAATATATGTTGGATTTTTTGACGATACAGCGCTCTGTCTGCCTGGGCACGTGTTGCACGAACGGCAGGACCTTTGCTTGAATTTAATGTTCTAAATTGAATACCTGCAAAGTCAGTGGCGGTTGCCATTGCTCCACCTAAGGCGTCAATTTCTTTTACCAAGTGGCCTTTACCAATCCCGCCTATTGCAGGATTACAAGACATTTGGCCAAGTGTGTCGATGTTATGGGTCAACAATAATGTTTTTGAGCCCATTCTTGCAGCTGCAAGTGCTGCTTCAGTTCCGGCATGACCACCACCAACAACAATTACATCAAACCGTTCATGAAAATGCATTATCTGACCTTTGATAGCTAAGAAAGTTAAATTCGAATTTATTCTTTTTTCGATTGGATCATTTTAGCACTTGCTCGTCTGAACGTGAACGATCATTTTTCATTGATTGATCAAGATGCGGTTTGCTTAATAGATCTTAAGATCTTTATATAGATCTTTTTATTATGTTTATTATTAGGATCGGACTTTTCTGTTGATAACTTTTATTTCTGTTTAAAATCATACGGTAAAGTTAAAACTAACCTGTGATCTGATCGCGATCAAACTCAAGATAACATGGGGATAGATCGGGTAGTTATCCACAAGGGTGATCATTGAGCAGATCGGACTGTGAATAGTACAGAGTTATGATCGCTAAAAATAATAGCTTATCCACAAACTTATACTTATAAGTAATATATTGTGGATAAGTATGATCTAATCTGTGAGTTGATCACGATTTATGCAGACAATGATCGGATATCTATATGCTTAGATAAGATGTTGCCATTGCAATAACCACGCTAGAGCAGGTTCTTCTGGTATTGGGTCTCGTTGCACATCTATTTGGATCTTATCCACAATGGCTTTAGATCCATTTTGCAAAAGTAGTGCGGTTATTTTTTCTGGCCCTTGGCAGAAAGTATCGTAACTAGAGTCACCAATTGCACATAAAGCGAACTTTATATGGTTAAGATCGGGCATTTCGATCATTAATTGCTTATGAAATGGCACTATGTTGTCGGGAAGATCGCCTGCTCCATGAGTAGAACATACAAGGATCCACACTGAAAAATCTGCTAATTCATCTATATTAGGCTCAATAAATACCTTTGTTTGATGGTTTAACTCATCAAGTTGAGCTGCCATTTCATCGGCAACATATTCTGAACCGCCTAATGTTGTGCCTACTAATAATGCTACTTTTGCCATCTTGACTCCGAATTATTAAATTTATTCATCTATTTTACGCTTATTTTTCATTGCGCTGTGCGAGTAATATCAGTATTTTCTTAATTACTATTTTACAATAAAACAACAGGTTTTAATGAATCTTGCTGATATTACTAAACAGCTAGCTGACCTTGCATGGGGTCCTCACATGCTTATTTTACTCGTTGGAGGTGGCTTATTCTTCCTTATTTATTCTCGTTTTGTGCCTTTTAGGTACATAGGTCACGCTATTAATGTCGTGAGAGGTAAATATCCTGATGATGGCGCCGAAGGGCATATCAGCCATGCTGGGGCGTTATCCAGTGCTATGGCCGGTACCGTGGGAATGGGAAATATTGGTAGTGTTGCTGTGGCTATTATGGTCGGTGGTCCGGGAGCTATTTTCTGGATGTGGATCAGCGCTATTGTTGGTATGGCGACCAAGTTTTTTACTTGTACTTTGGCTATTATGTATCGTGGTAAAGATGAAAATGGTGATGTACAGGGTGGCCCTATGTACATTATTACTCAAGGGTTAACTAAAAAATGGCATTTTTTAGCGGTATTTTTCTGTGTTGTTGGCTTAATTGGTAATTTCCCGCTGTTTAACTCAAATCAATTAGTACAGATAATCCGCGAGTGGTTATTTGTTAAACCGGGTCATTTTCCGGCGGATCAATCGACTTTTTGGCTTGATTTGAGTTTAGGGATCGTTGTTATGGTGATAGTGGCAAGCGTTATTCTTGGTGGAATTAAGCGTATTGCGACCGTAGCATCTAAAGTTGTGCCGATGATGATCTTAATTTACATGAGTTGTGCCGCTTATGTGATTGTGTCAAATATTGAGCAAGTACCTGGCTATTTTAGTCTTATTTTCAGTGAAGCATTTTCGTTAAATTCGGTTGGCGGCGGAATTTTAGGGACAATGTTAATTGGTATTCGCCGAGCGGCATTTTCGAATGAGGCCGGAATTGGTACAGAGGTTATGGCTCATGGCAGTGCCAAAACTAATGAACCAGTAAAAGAAGGTTTAGTGGCCATGTTAGGCCCTGCTATTGATACATTATTAGTCTGCACTGCAACAGCGATGATTATTTTAATCTCGGGTGTGTGGCAAGGTACTGATGCTGAAGGGGTAAATTTATCGGCGCAGGCATTTGAAATTACGATGCCAGGTATTGGACCATATTTGCTTATTTTATGTGTGGTGTTTTTTAGTATTAGCACCATTTTTACTCAAGCATTTTATGGTGGCCAATGTTTTGCCTTTTTATTTGGTCGTAAACGTATTCGTTTTTATCAGTACTTTTATTTATTAGCTATTTTGTTTGCTGCGACAGCCAGCTTGCAAGAAATTGTGAATATTATTGATGCTGCTTATGCATTGATGGCGATACCGACGATGACGTCTGCTTTATTGTTAGCTCCTAAAGTTAGGGCTGCAGCAAAAGATTATTTCTCTCGGTTAGATGCTAATCGTTAACTGTAATGTATAAAAAAACGAGCCAAAATGGCTCGTTTTCATTTTTATTGATTCATTACAACTATCAAATATTGTATTTTATTTAAGTGCTAAGTGTTTAGCATGAAAACGCAGATGGTCTTCAATAAACGTTGCGATAAAATAATAGCTGTGGTCATAACCTGGCTGCATTCTTAGTTCAAGCGGATAACCTTTGTCTTTAGCTACTTGAACTAAGGCTTGTGGTTTTAACTGCTCGTCTAAAAAGTTGTCATTACTGCCTTGATCCACCAGAGTGGGCACAAATTGTTGGCTATTGGCCATTAACTCGCAGCTATCGTATTGTTGCCATTGCTGCTGATCATCACCTAAATAACCACGGAATGCTTTGATGCCCCATGGGCAGTCCATTGGGTGACAAATAGGACTAAATGCTGACAGGCTGTTATATCTGTGCGGATTTTTTAATCCTATGGTTAACGCGCCATGTCCACCCATTGAGTGGCCGCTAATACTGCGTTGCTCTGTTACTGGGAAATGGGCTTCAATCAGTGCTGGCAATTCGTTTACCACGTAATCATACATTTGGTAATGCTGACTAAAGGGTGGTTTGGTGGCATTTAGATAAAAGCCTGCACCTAAACCAAAGTCATAAGCGCCGTCGGTATCATCTGCAACACCTTCACCTCGAGGGCTGGTATCGGGTGCGACAATAGCCATGCCTAACTCTGCTGCTATGCGTTGTGCACCTGCTTTTTGCATAAAGTTTTCATCAGTACAGGTGAGCCCTGACAACCAATATAAAACCGGCACTTTTTGGCTTTCGGCTTGTGGCGGTAAGTAAATAGCAAACCGCATGGTGCAATTAAGCGTACTTGATTGATGACTGTATTGTTTATGCCAACCACCAAATGCTTTGGTACTGCTGATACTTTCAATGGTCATGATGTGTCCTTATTTGTCAGAACGCAGTTAAGTCGTTTTACACTTAACTGCATCTGTCATGATAAATTAAGTGTTACTTGGCAAAGTGGATCACGCTGCGAATACTTTCACCTTTGTGCATTAAATCAAATGCATCATTAATGCCTTCAATACCCATGGTGTGAGTTATAAAGTGGTCAAGTTTAAATTCGCCAGCTAGGTATTGCTCAACAATACCCGGTAATTCACTGCGTCCTTTAACGCCACCAAATGCACTGCCACGCCATACGCGACCAGTAACTAATTGGAATGGACGGGTTGATATTTCTTGGCCTGCACCGGCTACACCAATAATGACGGACTCGCCCCAACCTTTATGACAGCATTCTAATGCACTGCGCATTACATTGACGTTACCAATACATTCAAATGAGAAATCGACACCACCGTCGGTCATTTCTACAATCACTTCTTGAATCGGCTTATCAAAGTTTTTAGGGTTAATGCAGTCTGTTGCCCCTAATTTTTTGGCAAGTTCGAATTTAGATTCGTTAAGGTCAATACCAATAATTCGGCTGGCGCCAGCCATGGTGGCACCAATAATTGCTGATAGACCGATACCGCCTAAACCAAAAATAGCGACAGTATCACCTTTTTGAACTTTAGCTGTTTTCAATACAGCGCCCATGCCGGTGGTCACACCACAACCTAATAAACAGACTTCTTCTAAAGGCGCATCTTTACTGACTTTGGCTAATGATATTTCGGGTAATACGGTGTACTCAGAAAATGTTGAACAACCCATGTAGTGAAAAATTGGCTCACCATCTTTAAAGAAACGCGTGGTGCCGTCTGGCATTAACCCTTTACCTTGAGTTTCACGCACTGCGCTGCAAAGGTTGGTTTTACCAGAAGTACAGAATTTACATACTCCACATTCTGCTGTGTATAACGGAATAACATGATCGCCGACTTGTACGCTAGTAACGCCTTCACCGACCATGTGAACAATACCGCCGCCTTCATGACCAAGAATCGCTGGGAATACCCCTTCAGGATCATCACCTGAAAGCGTGAAAGCATCGGTATGACAAACGCCAGATGCCACAATACGTACCATGACTTCACCCGCTTTTGGGTACATTACGTCGACTTCTTCTACCGATAGTGGTTGGCCAGGTCCCCAAGCTATAGCGGCTTTGGATTTAATAAATTGTGCTGACATAAATGATTTCCTTAACATTAACGACCATGGTCAACATGGTTAAGTGGTTTTACTACAGTGTAGTGTATTTAGCCATTGTATTTGTTTATCATAGAATGATAATTAGCTTATTTTGCAAATGACTTTTACGAGAATGTAATAATGATGAAGTGGGAAGGCATTTTTGAATTTGTGGCTGTGGCCGAAACTGACAGTTTTACAGTGGCTGGCAAGCGTTTGAGTATTTCTACCGCGCAAGTGAGTCGACAGATTAGTCAGCTTGAAAACCGTTTAAACACCAAATTATTTTATCGCACCACCCGCAAAGTATCGTTAACCGAAGAAGGTACGGTTTATTATCAGCATTGTCGCCAAGTATTAAACAGTCTTGATGAAGCAGAACGTGCTATTTCAAGCTTAAAAGATAAGCCACAAGGACTGATTAGAATTACTGCACCAGTGACTTACGGTGAAAAGTTTATCATGCCGATAGTGATTGATTTTATGCAGCAATATCCTGATATTGAAGTGATTTGTGAGCTGACTAATCAGCAACTTGACTTAGTGGATGGTGGTTATGATTTGGCTATTAGGTTAGGGCGGTTAACTAATTCTACTATGATGGCAAAGCGGCTTACGAGTCGCAGCCAATATGTGTGCGCAGCCCCGAGTTATATCGCTAAATACGGTACGCCTTATGCGTTATCGGAGTTAAGTCAGCATAATTGTTTAATCGGCAGTCAGTCTCATTGGCATTTTGTTGAGCAAGGTAAACCCAAGGCGGTAAAAGTGCATGGATCTTTAGCCTGTAGTAGTGGTTTAAGTTTATTAAATGCGGCTATTTGTGGTTTGGGGATTGTGCAGTTACCGGGATATTACGTCAATGATGCTATTACTGAAGGGGAGTTAGTGGTATTGCTGGCACCTTTTCAACAACCTAAAGAAGGTATTTGGGCTTTGTATCCGCATAATCGCCATTTATCACCCAAAGTGAGATTGCTGGTCGATAAGTTATCGCAAGAGTTGTAACTAGCTCATCGTTCGCAAATAACGCGCAATTTGCGCTTTTGGTAGGCTGGATATTTTATTGATCATATCAATGGTAATAGCTTGCTTGGGCAGCTGTAGTTGTAATAGATCTATTTGATGTAACCATAAATGGCTGGTCATGGTGGCATCGGCTAAAGCGCGGTGAAACACACCATCGTTAGGTAACTGGTGATGATCTACAAGCGTGCCAAGCTTATGGTTGGGAGCATCTTGGCTTATCCGCCTTGATAATAATAACGAGCAAGCAAACTGACCAGTGTAATACAGTTTGCTATGGCTAAACTCAGCATCGAGAAACTTTTTATCAAAGCTGGCATTGTGTGCCACCAAATTAAAACCATCAATAAACTTAGCAAACTGCCCCATGACTTGTTTGGACGCAGGGGCATGTTTAAGCATATCGTTACTAATACCAGTGTATTGCTCAATAAAACTATTGACTCGCCGACCAGGATTAATCAATTCCTGAAAAGTATCGACTATTTGACCATTAACTAACTTAACCGCACCAATTTCTATGGCTCGGTCACCGTTATCTGGTGATAATCCTGTGGTTTCAAAGTCGAGTATCACGACGTGATTGGCGAGTTTCATCAATTTACACCTATTTATCTATACACTATTTACCAATACAGAATGAGCCAAAAATCTTGCCCAATAGATCATCTGAGGTGAATTTACCGGTGATCTCAGATAAGGCCATTTGTGTCATGCGCAGTTCTTCTGCCAGTAACTCTCCAGCTAAATACACTTCAAGTTGTTCTTTACCCAGTTGTAAGTGATTTGCAGCAAGATCGAGTGCTTCTAAATGGCGGCGGCGGGCAATAAAACCACCTTCTAAGTTACTTTGGTAACCCATTAATGATTTGAGGTGTTGCTTTAACTCATCAACCCCTAAACCTGTTTTAGCTGATATCCTATAAACGCTGTAACCTTGCTCTTCGGTGTTATTTAAGGTTTCACCGGTTAGGTCAGCTTTATTACGTATCACTGTCACTCCCAGCTTTGCTGGTAGACGGTCGATAAAGTCAGGCCAAATTTCGTGCGGATCTATGGCGTCAGTTGTGGTGCCATCGACCATAAACAAGACTCTATCGGCACTGGCTATTTCTGCCCATGCGCGTTCTATGCCGATTTGTTCAACAGTGTCTAGAGTGTCTCGTAACCCTGCCGTATCGATAATGTGCAGCGGCATACCGTCTAAGTGGATGTGCTCGCGTAGTACATCGCGAGTTGTGCCTGCTATTTCAGTCACAATTGCCGATTCTTTACCGGCTAATGCATTGAGTAAGCTTGATTTACCAGCATTAGGACGGCCGGCAATCACAACTTTCATTCCTTCACGGATGATTGAACCTTGTTTGGCGCTGGCTTGCACTGTGTTTAGCTTATCGATGATTTTATATAAGGCGTTGGCAATTTTACCATCGGATAGAAAGTCGACTTCCTCATCGGGGAAATCAATCGCGGCTTCCACATATAAACGCAGGTTGGTGACTTGGTCGACAAGCTCATGAACTTCTTTTGAGAATTCACCTTGTAGTGATTGCAAGGCACTTTTTGCTGCTTGTTCACTGGTGGCGTCAATTAAGTCTGCAATCGCTTCTGCTTGAGTTAAGTCGAGTTTATCGTTCATAAAAGCTTGTTCGCTAAATTCACCTGGTCTAGCAATACGAATACCGTCTATTTCCATCACTCGCTTAATTAGCATGTCGAGTACTATTTGACCGCCATGGCCTTGCAGTTCTAGGACATCTTCGCCGGTAAATGAATTTGGTCCTTTAAAAAATAGTGCAATCCCTTGATCAATCACCTGACCGTCAGCATTGTTAAAGTCACAATATTCTGCGTAACGCGTTTTGGGTATGTGGCCAATAATCGCTGTCGCGACATTAGTGGCTAAATCACCAGAAATACGAATGATGCCTACGCCACCTCGTCCAGGGGCGGTGGCTTGTGCCACAATAGTGTCTGTTGTCACGGTATTACCTATAAAATTGATAAAGGAAAAGGCGGCTAATCAGCCGCCTTTTTAATCAGTTATACAACATTGAGCTTAGGCTTATTTTATGCCATTTTTCTCAAGGCCAGCATAAATAATTTTCTGCTGTGTGATTGCAACTAAGTTACCCACTAGCCAGTAAAGTACTAGACCTGCTGGGAACCATAAGAAGAATACGGTAAAGATAACTGGCATCCACTGCATCATTTTTACTTGCATTGGATCCATTGTTGGCGCTACCGGTTGCATTTTCTGCATCAAGAACATTGATAAGCCCATTAACAATGGCAATACATAGTATGGATCTTGGACCGATAAATCATTAATCCAAAGCATGAATGGCGCGTGGCGTAATTCATAGCTTTCTAGTAGTACCCAATATAGTGCAATGAAGATTGGCATTTGTAATAGAATAGGTAAGCAACCGCCCATAGGGTTTACTTTCTCTTTCTTATACAGCTCCATCATAGCTTGACCCATCTTTTGACGGTCATCACCAAAGCGTTCTTTCATCTCTGCCAATTTAGGCTGTAGATTACGCATTTTGGCCATAGAGGTATATTGCTTTTTAGTCAGCGGATATAGACCACCACGGACGGTGAGAGTGATCAAAATAATAGCCACACCCCAATTGCCCACAAATGATTGATAGAACATCAATAACCAATGGATTGGAATCGCTAACCACCATAAGAAACCGTAATCAACAACCAAGTTTAAGGTTTCAGAAATAGCTGAAAGCTCTTTTTGGTTTTTAGGGCCAACATAAAACTGTGAGCTAATTTCTTGAGTTGCGCCAGGAGCAATATCATATACCGCACCACGGAAACCAATATTAGCCATTCCACCAGCACTCATACTTGAGAAAATGGTGTTTGAATCTGTTGCTGGCGGCACCCAAGCTGACACAAAGTAATGTTGTAGCATTGCTGCCCAACCACCCTGTGTTACTTTAGCAAGATTTTTGTCAGCCATATCGTCAAAGTTATATTTCTCATAACGAGTATCTTGAGCCGAGAAAGCACCACCACGATAGGTTGGCATCATCATGCTGCTTTCAGATTCTTTAATCGTTTGTTTAATTTGACCATACATTTGCACTTGTAACGGTGCAGCCGAAGTATTGTTGATGCTGTAATCTACGCCGACATCATATTGACCACGGGTGAACGTAAAGGTTTTTACGTAGGTGACACCGTTGTCTGCTGTATAAGTAAATGGCACGGTTAATGTGTCTTTACCCTCAGCTAAAGAATATGAATTGGTTTGAACACTATAAGCAGCTCGACCATTGGCACTACTATCAATACCATCACGACCAATAAGTCCGCTTTGGGCGATATAAGTGAAATTGTTCTTTTGTTCTAAAATGACAAATGGGTCACTACTGTCAATTTCGCGTTTATGTTCCACTAATGCGGCATAAACTATGTCACCACCAATCGGGCTGATTTTAATATCAAGCTGATCAGTTTTAACGCTAATAAGGTTTTTATTTGCAGGTAATTCTATTGGTTCCCCAGAGATATCTGCTTCTGGAACGTCAGCACTGTGTTGTGAGGCGGCGTTAGTTTGGCTAACAGTTTGAGCTGTTGCCGGTTTTGGTGCTTTATCTGTTTGCCATTGTTGCCACATTAAAAAGCTGACAAACAGCAGACCGATTAGCAATATATTGCGTTGAGATTCCATAGCCTATTTATTACACCTGTCATTTTTAGGGGGGACGGGATCACTACCGCCGGGATGTAAAGGGTGACATTTTAATATGCGTTTCATTGCAAACCAACTACCTTTCACTGTTCCATGTGTTTTTATTGCTTCGATAGCATAATAAGAACAAGTTGGATTGAACCGACACCGCGGTCCCAATAAAGGGCTGATAAGAATTTGGTAACCACGGATAACCGTAGTTGCTAGCCATTGTAACGGCGACTGAGTTTGCGCCATAGCTTTTCTATTAATTTGTGTAGTTCTGCATTTTCCATTTCCATCACGCCATTTCTGACTAATACAACGATATCTATATCTGGGATGTCTTGTTGATGTAAACGAAAACTATCTC
The DNA here is from genome assembly GCF_014596695.2 of Shewanella sp. BF02_Schw. NCBI lineage: Bacteria > Pseudomonadati > Pseudomonadota > Gammaproteobacteria > Alteromonadales > Shewanellaceae > Shewanella > Shewanella sp. BF02_Schw. Next base: position 42,428 of record NZ_JABKAW020000009.1, on the reverse strand, counting down.
TTATCACACGTTTAATACGATTACGTTGGTTTGCACGTTTAACAAAACGTTTGGCCACAGTTAATCCTAAACGAGGATGTTGCTCTGAATTTGGAATTGCGAGCAGAGTTATTTCAGCAGAGGATGCTTTGATTGGATTGGAGAATACAGATTTAAATTGCGCGGGAGTTAACAAACGTAACTCCCGCGAAAAGGTATAGCTAGTCACCTAGTTATCTACTTACGCAGATAAACGAGCGCGACCTTTCGCACGGCGACGTGCAAGGACCTTACGGCCGCCTACAGTAGCCATACGAGCGCGGAAGCCGTGAGAACGCTTGCGCTTCAGGTTGCTAGGTTGAAAAGTACGTTTACTCATGATGGCAATCCGTCTTTGTTAGTGAATTTACCTTATCTCCAACATTAGAGGTAAGGGCAAAAAAGAGGCCGAATTGTAATCACTTTAAGTAGCCTCGTCAATAACGAAAGTACTTATATGACAAATTTCTGCCAATCTTTATTTGAAGCTACTATCGATTAAGCACCAGAAGATGTGGATAAGTCTGTGTACAGACACTATATCTTGTGGATCTTTCGTTGTTTCAGTAGATCAAAGAAATGCTATTATAGATCAAGGTGGATCGGTTAATAAAGCTGGATTTGCTTGAATCTTGCAATTAATGGATCGATTTTGATCTTCGCTGATCTCAGATATATACACAGAATGATCCCGCTGGGGATAATTCTTCTTTAAAGGATAGCGATCATTGTGATCTCCCTATAGAATACACCTCCTTTGATTAAAGATATTTGGGGATAAATAAGTGGCGGTTTCACTTTGGCAACAATGTATCGGCAGACTGCAAGACGAGTTATCAGCACAGCAGTTCAGTATGTGGATCCGTCCGTTACAGGCTGAAATGGATGGTGATACTTTGGTTTTGTATGCGCCAAATCGTTTTGTGCTGGATTGGGTACGCGATAAATACATCAATATCATTAATCAATTTTTTACTGAACAAATGGGCAGTAATGCACCTAAGTTACGTTTTGATATTGGTAGCCGTCCTTCCGCTCGTCCGGTTGCGCCAGCTCCTGTAGCGGCTAAGCCTGTTAATCGCCAAACTAAAGCCCAAGTAGGAACCACGTCCTTTAATACCCAGGCTGAACCGATTATTAACCCTAATCATCGCAGCAATATTAATCCTACTTACCAATTTGATAACTTCGTTGAAGGTAAATCAAACCAGTTAGGTAAAGCTGCTGCATTGCAAGTTTCTGAAAATCCTGGTGGTGCTTATAATCCGTTATTTTTATATGGCGGCACTGGTTTAGGTAAAACTCACCTTTTACACGCTGTAGGTAATGGCATTATTAAAAATAATCCCAATGCCAAAGTGGTGTATATGCATTCTGAGCGTTTTGTTCAGGACATGGTTAAAGCGCTGCAAAATAACGCGATCGAAGAATTTAAGCGTTATTACCGTAGTGTTGATGCGTTATTTATTGATGACATTCAATTTTTTGCCAATAAAGATCGTTCACAAGAAGAGTTTTTTCATACCTTTAATGCATTGTTAGAAGGTAATCATCAAATTATTTTAACCTCAGACCGTTATCCGAAAGAGATCGACGGGGTAGAGGATCGCTTAAAATCTCGCTTTGGTTGGGGCTTAACGGTTGCTATTGAGCCACCTGAATTAGAAACCCGCGTAGCGATTTTAATGCGTAAAGCACAAGAGAGCGGAATAAATCTACCTGATGAAGTGGCATTCTTTATTGCCAAGCGTTTACGTTCAAACGTACGTGAATTAGAAGGTGCACTAAACCGCGTGATTGCTAATGCTAACTTTACTGGCCGCCCAATCACTATCGACTTTGTGCGTGAAGCATTAAGAGATCTCTTGGCACTACAAGAAAAATTAGTCACTATAGATAATATTCAGAAGACTGTTGCTGAATACTACAAAATAAAAATGGCAGATATGCTGTCTAAACGCCGTTCTCGCAGTGTGGCAAGGCCTAGACAAGTGGCGATGGCGCTATCTAAAGAACTTACTAACCAAAGTTTACCGGAAATTGGTGATGCTTTTGGTGGTCGTGACCATACGACAGTATTACATGCTTGTCGTAAAATCGCCCAATTGCGCGAAGAAAGTCATGATATTAAAGAAGATTATGCTAACTTGATTAGAACTTTGTCTTCTTAATTCAGGGAATGTTGACACGATGAAATTTTCAATTGATAGGGACGCCCTATTAAAGCCGTTGCAGCTAGTGTGCGGCGCGGTAGAACGCAGACACAACTTACCTATTTTAGCCAACTTATTAGTTGAAGTTAGTGAGTCATCACTTAAGCTAACAGGCACTGATTTAGAGGTTGAGTTGGTGGGCCAAGCGGCTATTCATGGTGACATTGATATCGGTCGTACGACGGTTCCGGCTAAAAAGTTACTGGATATTGTTAAGTCATTACCAGAGCAGAGCGAATTAAAGGTCGAGCAACAAGATAATAAATGGTTATTGCGTTCAGGTCGCAGCCGTTTTTCATTGGCAACATTACCCGCCGAAGATTATCCCAACGTTGAAGAATTCCAAGCGGATATCGAATTTAGCTTAAAGCAAGGCGTGTTGAAGTCGATTATTGATTCAACTCAGTTTTCAATGGCTAACCAAGATGTACGTTACTACCTCAATGGTTTGTTATTTGAAACGGAAGGCAATGTATTACGTGCTATTGCCACCGATGGACACCGTTTAGCCTTAAGTCATCGTACGCTTGATGTTTCATTACCCGAAAAACAAGTGATTGTGCCTCGTAAAGGGGTGGTTGAAATGGCGCGCTTGCTCGACAGTGACGACCAGGACATTACCATTGCCATTGGTGATAATGCCATTAGAGCGATTACCAGTTCCGCGGTATTTACCAGTAAGCTTGTCGATGGCCGTTTCCCTGATTACCGCCGAGTGTTACCTAAGGGTGGCAATAAGGTGGTTATCGCCAGTCGTAACCAATTAAAACAAGCGTTAACTCGTGCGTCTATTCTTTCGAATGAGAAATTCCGTGGAGTACGTATTCAGCTTGAATCTGGCTTATTGAAAATAACTGCCAATAATCCTGAACAAGAAGAAGCTGAAGAGATCATTGATGTTGAATATGACTCTGATAAGCTAGAAATTGGTTTTAACGTCAGTTATCTACTTGATGTGTTAAATAACTTAGCCAGTGATGAAGTACGAATTACTTTAATTGATGGCAATTCAAGTGCCTTGATTGAGAACCACAAAGAAGAAGATTCTATGTATGTCGTGATGCCAATGCGTCTGTAATGCGTTATTGTGTTATTGCTATATGAAAGGTGCTGCAAAGCACCTTCTTTGTTTCTACCGTTTTATTGGGTTATCACAATAGGTCTTCATGAGTTTATCGCGTATTACCATAGGTTCATTTCGTAATATTACCTCAGCATCATTACAACCGGGTGATGGCTTAAATTTGATTTACGGTCAAAATGGCAGTGGCAAAACCAGTATTCTCGAAGCTATTTATTTTTTGGGTATGGGCCGTTCGTTTAGAAGCCATTTATCCCAACGTGTGATCAACCATGATGACGATAAACTGACTTTGTTTGCGCATTTAATTGATGCTGACAGAGATTGTAAAATTGGCTTACGTCGTCATCGAAGCGGTGAGATCGAAGTAAAAATTGATGGCGAGAAAGTAAAGCGTTTATCAACCCTGGCCGAAACGTTACCCATTCAAGTTATTACTCCCGAAAGTTTTTCTTTGTTGTTCGAGGGACCTAAAGCCCGCCGTCAATTTATTGATTGGGGTGCATTTCATTCTGACCCACATTTTTATCAAGCTTGGGTGAATACTAGAAAGGTATTAAAACAACGAAACCAATTACTTAGAAATCACTCTCCCTATAACCAAATACAGTTTTGGGATAAGGAGTTGGTGCGGTATGCTGAACAGGTTACCGATATACGAAATCAATATGTAGACTCGTTAAATGTGCTACTAAAGGGTATAATCGGAGTGTTTTTACCTCAGATTGATATTAAGGTTTCTTTTACTCGAGGGTGGGATAGTAAAACGGATTTTGCCCAATTACTTGAAAACCAATACTCAAGAGATTTAGCCGCTGGAAATACGGGCAGCGGCCCCCACAAAGCAGATTTACGTTTGCGCGTGGGTAATTTACCGGCGCAGGATGCGTTGTCCCGTGGACAATTAAAATTATTAGTCTGTGCACTGCGTATTGCACAGGGAAAGTTGCTCAAACAACAACTAGATAAAAATAGTATTTATCTAGTCGACGATTTACCGTCGGAGTTGGATGCACAGCATAGGCAGCTATTGCTACAGCAGTTAACCGAAACCGGTGCACAAATTTTTGTCACTGCGATCGAACCGCAAGCAATAGTCGATTCGTTATCTAGCCCTCCAAACAGGATGTTTCATGTGGAACAAGGGTTGGTAACGGTTATTGAATAACAACGAGAGATAAATATGTCAGAGAATAGTTACGATTCTTCGAGTATCAAGGTATTAAAAGGCCTTGATGCAGTCCGTAAGAGACCTGGTATGTACATTGGTGATACTGATGATGGCACAGGTCTTCATCACATGGTATTCGAAGTGGTCGATAACTCTATCGATGAAGCTTTAGCAGGCCATTGTAGTGATATCACCATTAGCATTCATTCAGATGGTTCAGTCTCAGTAAAAGACGATGGTCGTGGTATTCCTGTTTCGATACATGAAGAAGAGGGTATCTCTGCCGCTGAAGTTATTATGACCGTACTTCATGCTGGCGGTAAGTTTGATGATAACTCTTATAAAGTCTCTGGTGGTCTGCACGGTGTGGGTGTTTCGGTCGTTAATGCGTTATCGAAAAAACTACAGTTAACCATTCGTAGAGCAGGTAAAGTCTATGAGCAGTTCTATACTCATGGTGTACCCGATGCGCCTATCAAAGAAATTGGTGATGCGGTTAAAACCGGTACCGAACTCCGCTTTTGGCCAAGTGGTGACACGTTTACCAATGTTGAATTTCATTTTGAAATTTTAGCCAAACGCGTACGTGAACTATCATTCTTAAACTCAGGTGTCGGCATTCGTTTAGTTGACGAGCGCGACGGTAAAGATGAGTTCTTTAAGTATGAAGGCGGTATTAGTGCTTTTGTTGATTACTTAAACCGTAATAAAACGCCGATTAACAAAGATGTTTTCCATTTTTCTCATGAGCGCGAAGATGGTATCACCGTTGAAGTTGCGATGCAGTGGAACGATGGTTATCAAGAGAATATTTTCTGTTTTACTAATAATATTCCTCAGCGTGATGGTGGTACTCACTTAGCCGGTTTCCGTGGTGCTTTAACACGTAACTTGAACAACTACATGGAACGTGAAGGTTTTAACAAAAAAGGCAAAACTAACGCGACAGGTGACGACGCGCGCGAAGGCTTAACTGCGGTTATTTCAGTAAAAGTACCTGATCCAAAGTTTAGCTCGCAAACTAAAGACAAACTTGTGTCTAGTGAAGTGAAAAGCGCTGTTGAACAAACAATGGGTGAGCAGTTAAACGATTATCTATTAGAAAACCCAGCAGATGCTAAATTAATTGTGGGTAAAATTGTTGATGCAGCACGTGCTCGTGAAGCGGCGCGTAAAGCCCGTGAAATGACTCGTCGTAAAGGCGCACTAGATTTAGGTGGTTTGCCAGGTAAGTTAGCTGACTGCCAAGAGAAAGATCCTGGTCTTTCTGAAATATACATAGTGGAAGGGGACTCTGCTGGCGGATCAGCCAAGCAGGGACGTAATCGTAAAAACCAAGCAATTCTTCCGCTAAAGGGTAAGATCTTAAACGTAGAAAAAGCGCGTTTTGACAAGATGTTATCTTCACAAGAAGTGGCAACGCTGATTACTGCATTAGGTTGTGGCATTGGCCGCGATGAATATAATCCAGATAAGACTCGTTATCACAACATCATCATCATGACCGATGCTGACGTCGACGGCTCACACATTCGTACTTTGCTGTTGACCTTCTTCTTCCGTCAAATGCCTGAATTGATCCAACGTGGCTATATTTATATTGCTCAACCACCACTTTTCAAAGTGAAAAAAGGTAAGCAAGAACAGTATTTGAAAGATGAGCCAGCATTAACTGAGTATTTAACCACTCAAGCACTCGATGGCACCAATATTTATCCAAGCCCAGGTGCTTTTGGTATGTCTGGTGAGCCATTAGAGCGTTTAGTGGCGCAGTATCGTGAAGTTGAGCGCATTATTAAGCGCTTAGAAAAACGCTACCCAACCAACCTACTTGACCGTATGTTGTATCACCCAGAAGTGACTACTGCAGTGTTAAGTGACGAAGCGCAAATGACGGCATGGTGTAATGGCTTCATTGCAGATCTAGTAGAACGTGAAAGTAGCGGTATTATTTTTACAGCTAATGTAATGCTTGACCCTGAGCGCAAGGTTTACACTCCTAGCGTGACAATCCGCAAGCACGGTATTGATACTAACTATCTATTTGGTTATGACTTCTTCACATCATCTGATTATCAGCGTATCGCTAAGCTAGGTGCTGCATTAGAGGGGATGATTGAAGAGGGTGGTTATGTACAACGTGGCGAACGTGTTAAAGAAGTTGAAAGCTTCTTAGAAGCATTAGATTGGACTATTAGTGAAGCTAAACGCGGCCTATATATTCAACGTTATAAAGGATTGGGTGAAATGAACCCTGAACAATTGTGGGAAACTACAATGGATCCAGAATCACGTCGTATGTTACGCGTTACTATTGAAGATGCGGTTGCTGCTGATCAGCTATTTACATGTTTGATGGGTGACCAAGTTGAGCCGCGTCGTGAGTTTATTGAAACTAACGCGCTTAATGTGGCCAACTTAGACGTATAACAAAATTTTAGTGTATAAATGGGTGCCTTTGGCACCCATTTTTGTTTTTAGTGCTATGGTTATAATAGTATTTACTTAACATTTAATAAGGCTATTTACAGTGGTTATTGGTTTCTTTAAAAAATTGTTTAATGTTCGAGACCGCAATGAACAGGCCAAATTCACTGGCATTAGCACTGCAGAGAAACGTCAGCAAACCAAATCCAAAGCACCAGTACCTGCAATAGAGGTTACGCAACATCAAGCTGTTGAATCACAGTTAGATCTGTCGGCTTTATTTTACAGTTTATTATTTGCAAACCAACAAACTACAACAACAGGAATAGCGAATAATTTAGAGCGAAGCGTGATGCACAATATTGAACTGGCATTAAGCTCACCTCAGTCGATTGCGGAAAATATATTAAAGCTGCCCAGCAAAATACTCGAGCTAGATAAAAAACTAGCCGACGACAGTATTGAAACCCAAGAACTAATACAACTTATTGAACAAGACCCTCTGTTGTGTGTTGAAGTACTTAAGTTATGTAATTCGCCTGCTTTTAAACGAGCTGATAATGATGTTAGCAGTATTCAACAAGCGCTAGTACAAGTGGGGCGACAACAATTAAGGCAATTTATTACCGCGAGCTTAGCCCGTGAGTTAATTGATATAAAGCCTATTTATTTTAGACGCTTTGGGGCTGAAATCTGGCGTCATTCTATGCAAGTTGCTTTTTTGGCCAGCGAGTTAGCGAGCCCCGAGCAACGAGACAGCGCTTTTTTAGTGGGCTTACTGCATGATGTAGGTAAAATTGCGATTTTTAAAATGCTGGTGGATGCTTTTTATCAAGCAGAACCTGGAGAGCAGCCTAATTCAATACTATTTAAGCAGGTGATGACCACAAAATCGTTGACCTTAAGTGCACTGTTAGCGCGCTGTTGGCAATTACCACTGCACTTTGAAACACCGTTAACGTTATTGGCCAATACCAATATTAAACCTACTGATGGCATGACACTGCTTATTTGGAAAGCCAATATTATTAGTGAGTGTTCAATGCTGCAGCAAGTCGACAAATTACCTCAACCAGCACTAGCCGTGTTGTTAGCTCAGGTTGAGTGTAGTGAAGAAGATTTTATCGTTTTGCATCAAAAGCTTATCCAGTTTTAAATTGATATCAATGCGGCTAAGGTGTCTGCCTTAACCTTTTATAGCCCCACGTTGTGGCTGATACTCTTAAGCCATAAAAAGTAAGTCATAAGAAGTAATCAATAAAAAAAGCGCCTTGCGGCGCTTTTATCTCAACTACAGCTAATTTACATTATTGCAGCAACGAAATGTCTGCAACGTGCAAGAACTGCTCACGAAGATTGGTTAATAACGCTAAACGGTTATTTTTCAATGCTTCATCATCTGCCATTACCATCACATCTTCAAAGAACTGATCGACGTTTTCGCGTAAGTCAGCCAATAGCGTTAATGCTTGTTGGTAATCGCCATCAGCAAACAGCGGGGCTAACTGTGGTTGTAATTGTACAAGCTTATCAGCTAGCGCTTTTTCTGCTGGTTCTGTTAATAGAGCTGAATTGATGGTTGCGGGTAATTCGCCTTCAACTTTAGCCAATATATTAGAAACACGTTTATTTGCCGCTGCTAGCGCTGTAGAAGCTTCTAAGCTACGGAAATGCGATACAGCTTTAACACGACTGTCAAAATCAGCAGGTTTGGTTGGACGACGAGCTAGTACAGCTAAAATAATGTCAACTTGAATGCCTTTATCTTGGTACCAAGCGCGGAAACGTGCGAGAAGAAACTCAAGTACATCTTCACTAGTATTAGTGTTAGTGATATTAGTCGCATGTAAAGCTTGTGCTTTAGCAATTAACTCTACCAAGTCCAATGGCAGTTTGTTTTCTACGATAACGCGCAAAATACCAATGGCTGCACGGCGAAGTGCAAATGGGTCAGCCGCACCTTTTGGTGCTTGGCCAATGCCAAAAATACCCACAAGCGTATCTAACTTTTCAGCTAAAGCAACCGCACATGAAACGCTGGCTGTTGGTACTGTATCACCCGAGAATTTAGGTTTGTACTGCTCTTCAAGTGCGATAGCAACAGCTTCTGTTTCGCCATCTAAGCGGGCGTAGTGCATGCCCATAGTGCCTTGAGTATCAGTAAATTCCATTACCATGTTGGTCATAAGGTCTGCTTTAGACAATAAACCGGCGCGACTAGCATCTACATTGTTGGTCTCAACACCGTTGTTGTTCATTTGCGTCGCAATGAAACCTGCAAGTTCCGAAATACGTTCAACACGCGCTTTCAATGTGCCTAATTGTTTTTGAAACACCACGGTTTCTAAGCTGGCAATACGAGATGCTAATGTTTGCTTTTTATCGGTGTTAAAGAAAAACTCCGCATCAGCAAGACGTGGGCGAACCACTTTTTCGTTGCCTGAAATAATCTGCTGCGGATCTTTAGATTCGATATTAGTAACAAAGATAAAGTTAGGCAATAATTTGCCGGCTTTATCAAATACTGGGAAGTATTTTTGATCACCTTTCATGGTGTAAACTAAGGCTTCTGAAGGCACATTTAAAAACTTTTCTTCAAAGCTAGCTGTTAACACTATTGGCCATTCAACCAGTGAAGCCACTTCTTCAAGTAGTCCATCTTGAATATCGGCAATACCACCTAATTTTGCTGCAGCTGCTTCAGCATCAGCTTTGATTAGCGATTTACGTAATTCATAATCTGCTAGGACTTTACCTTGCTCTTTTAGCGCGGCTAAATAATTGTCGGCATGATCTAACTCAAAGCTGGCTTTACCCATAAAGCGGTGGCCACGAATAATGCGGTCAGATTTAATACCAAGCAATTCACCTGCAACTAATTCGCTACCTAATAGCATTGTCACCGTGTGAACCGGGCGAATAAACTGAGTTTTGTTGTTACCCCAACGCATTGGTTTAGGGATCGGTAATTTATCTAGTGCGCGTTGTGCCATGTCAGCTATTAAGCTTTTAGTTTCAACGCCAACCACTTTAGCTTGATGGACTAACCATTCACCTTTATCGGTGACTAATCGCTCTGCTTGCTCAACCGTAATACCGTTACCACGAGCCCAGCCTTGTGCTGCTTTAGTTGGGTTACCGTCGGCATCAAATGCCGAGCTAATTGCGGGGCCGCGTTTTTCAACGACTTTATCAGCTTGTGCTAATGCAAGACCCAACACATTAATCGCTAAACGGCGAGGGGCGGCATACCAAACTGCAGACTCAAAAGGTAAATCAGCTTTAGTTAATTCATCTGTAAAGCTCGTTAAAAATGATTCAGCTAACGTGCGCAGCGCTTTTGGTGGTAATTCTTCGGTACCCACTTCAATGAGTAAGTTTTCAAAATTCATTCGTTACCTCTACTTACACATTGGGAAGCCAAGAGCTTCACGTGCTTGATAATAAGATTCTGCAACACCTTTTGCCATAGTACGAACGCGAAGGATATAACGCTGACGTTCAGTGACTGATATAGCATGGCGAGCATCAAGTAAGTTAAAAGCGTGTGATGCTTTCATTACTTGCTCGTAAGCAGGTAGTGGTAATGGCTTTTCTAGTGATAATAAGTGCATGCACATTTTTTCACATTGATCGAATAGGGTGAACATAAAATCGACATCGGCATGTTCGAAGTTATAGGTAGACTGTTCTACTTCGTTCTGATGGAAAATGTCACCATAAGTGACACGACCAAGTGGTCCGTCAGTCCAAACAAGATCGTATACGCTATCCACTTCTTGAATGTACATGGCTAAACGCTCAAGCCCATAAGTGATTTCACCTGTAACAGGGCTACATTCAATTCCGCCAACTTGTTGGAAGTAGGTGAACTGAGTCACTTCCATACCATTAAGCCAAATTTCCCAGCCTAAACCCCAAGCACCTAATGTTGGCGACTCCCAGTTATCTTCAACAAAACGAATGTCATGTACTTTGGTGTCGATGCCAAGCGCTTCAAGTGAGCCCAAATATAGCTCTTGAATGTTATCTGGAGATGGCTTTAGCACTACTTGAAATTGGTAGTAATGTTGCAGGCGGTTTGGGTTTTCACCATAACGTCCATCAGTAGGACGGCGAGACGGTTGCACGTATGCACTGCTCATTGGCTCTGGGCCTAATGAACGTAAGAACGTCTGCGGGTGGAAAGTACCAGCGCCAACTTCCATATCTAGAGGTTGAACAATTGCGCAACCTTGCTGCGCCCAATATTCCTGAAGGGTTAGGATGAAACCCTGAAATGTCTTTACGTCGTGTTTCGTCGTCATGTCTACTACTGTCAGGCTATTAATAGAAAATGTTAATGATTATACCTTGTAGAGCAAGGCAGATGTAGGTTATTTTTTAACGTACTACTAAAAACGTTAATGGAACCATACCATGCAAGTTAACCGATGTGGCTGGGTAAGTGAAGACCCTTTATATCAGCATTACCACGATACAGTATGGGGACGTCCTGAGTTTGATGCCAAACAGCTTTTTGCTAAGCTTTGTCTTGATGGTCAACAAGCTGGATTATCTTGGATTACGATTCTTAAAAAGCAACAAAACTACCAACAACTGTTTGCTAATTTTGAGCCGAGTATTATTGCTCAGTACGATCAAGCTAAAGTGGAAGCGTTAATGCTTGAACCAGGTATTGTACGTAATCGTCTTAAAATAAACTCGATCATCAGAAATGCTAAAGCTTATTTAGCATTTGTGGAGCAGGGTGATGATTTCTCTAAGTTTTTATGGAGTTTTGTCGGCGGTGAACCGAGAGCAAACAACTTCAGTTCATCAAGCCAAGTTCCTGCACAAACACCAGAATCTGAAGCTATGTCTAAAGCATTAAAAAAGCTTGGTTTTAACTTTGTTGGCCCAACAATTTGTTATGCCTTTATGCAAGCGGTAGGTATGGTGAATGACCACACGACTGACTGTCATTGTTACGGCCAGTATTGATTTTGATATTTATATAAAAAAAGGGTGTTCCACGTGGAACACCCTTTTTATTGGATTAATTTAATCGTTAGATTTTTTCAAAGAAAAAAGGCTTACGTTTATGTTTATCACCATTGAGTTGATTCATGGTTTCTGAATTAAAGAGCTTACCATTAACCATAGTGTAAGTGACTTTATCCGTCGTTCTGATATCGGCTAATGGATCGCCATCAATCACTATTAAGTCTGCCAATTTCCCTACTTTAATAGAACCTAGTTGATGGTCCATACCAAAGGTTGTCGCCGGATTGATTGTCGCGGTTTTTAATACTTCCATATTACTCATGCCGCCTTGAGCAAACATCCACATTTCCCAATGTGCAGCTAATCCTTCTCGTTGACCATGAGCACCAATATTAGGTTTAACGCCGATGTTGTTTAACTCATTGGCTACGCGGGCAACATTAAAGTGGTTGTAATGTTCATCTGGCGCGGTAGTGCGGCGCATTGAACGGGCATCAAGAATATCATGCGGGACATACATGCTTAGACGAGGGTGAGCCCAAACGTCAGTTTTGTCATACCAGTAATGCTCACCAGAAATACCACCATAAGCGACAACTAAGGTCGGTGTGTAGTGTACTTCGGTTTGGCTCCAGAATTGTTTGATGTCATTGTATATAGACGCTGCTGGCAACGAATGTTCTACCGTGGTGTGGCCATCCGCTATCATCGATAAATTGTGTTGCAGCAAACTGCCACCTTCAGGTACTACCATCATTTCGAGCTCTCGTGCAGCAGCAATAATTTGCTGGCGTTGATCCCGGCGTGGTTGGTTGTAACTCTTAACACTAAATGCACCGACTTTTTTAAGGCGCTCTAAGTGGAACTTTGCGTCATCAAGTGAATCTACATGCGAGGTATAGCCTGGTAAGTTGGCTCCGTATAAAATAGTCCCCGTTGAGAAAATACGAGGGCCAACAATATTGCCTGCTTTTTGTTGTTCAGAAGCAGCAAAAATTTCGGTAGTGTCATTCGATGGGTCGTGAATAGCCGTTACCCCAAGTGACAGCCCTGAATATAAGGCCCAGTTTTGTTGTGGAATAATTTCATCATCCGCTTGTCCGCCGTGGGCGTGAGCATCAAATAAGCCCGGCATAATGGTTTTACCACTAATATCGATAATCTGGGCATTTTTTGGGATCAACGTGTTGGCATCACCGACAGTGACAATTTTATTGTCTTTAACGATAACAACACCATTATCTATCACCTGATCATTTTCCATGGTGATCACTTTACCGCCAGTAAACACTACTGTTCCACGTGGAACATCGGCTTTATCTTTAAAGCCAATAGAGGTTATTTTAGGATCGACCTTGGTTTCTGCTTTTACATATTGAGTGTCTACATCGGCTTGATATAAATCAGGGCCCAATGTCCAATACAGTTGGTTATTTTTACCGTTCCAGCTAATGCTTTCACCTGCACGAGCACTCAGTTGAGTAATGGGTAAGTTGGTTGCTTTAGGCCCAATCGCAATGGTTTCACCGTGTTTAGCAAAAGGAGTAACGTACACTCTAAAACGCTCAGCAAAAGCCAAGTGCTCACCGTTTGGTGATAAACGAAACTCGGTAGCATGGTCGCTAGTGTAATGGGTACGCTTTTCAAAACCGTTCATGCCGATTGATGCAAACTCTGGGGTCTCACCTGAATCCATAAAGTAAACTCGGTCTGAGTCGTCACCGAATTGTGGCTGATGGCCACTGGCGGTTAGTTTAGTGCTTTGCTTTCCTTTGATATCGACTTTATATAAACCCGGTTCTTGTGACCAAGTTCGTGGTGTCATGTAACCGCCGCGAGCCTTTCGATAAACAACATATTCACCATCAGGCGAAAAGGTTGGCTCGACATATTTGCCAGGCTCGTTGGTCAACACCTTGGCTTTACCACCTCTGGCGCTAACCACACTGACGGTGCCTTGCTGTTGGTCGTTCCAAGTGGTGAATACGATGTCTTTACCGTCACGTGACCACTGTGGAAACAGCTCATTGATGTCATCATCTAAACGGGTCAATCGTTTATGTTTTCCGTCTTTAATATCACGAATCCAAATTTTACCTAAGGCTTCAAATACCACTTTTTCGCCGTCAGGTGACACTTGTGCCATACGCAGCATTTTTACATCAAATTCATCTTGATCTAAGTTTTGAGTAAAGCGGACCGATGGCTGAATATCTCTTTGAGATTTAACACTGAATGGAATGTCAGATATTTTTTTACTGTCGACATCAAGTTTATTAATTTTACCTTTAGCCCAAAATACGATGTGCTTATTGTCTTTGGTCCAAGACATTGTTGGATACACGCCATGAATTGCCCATGTTTCTTGCATATCACGATCGAGTTTGTCATACAGCTTAGTTTCTTCACCAGACTTTAAATCCAGTGAATATAGTGTCGATTGGAATCCATCGCGTTTGATGTAAGCAAGCGTTTTGCCATCAGGGCTTGGTGTTGGGCGGATAGCACCACCAGTTCCTTCAATTAATACTTCGATATCTCCCGTTTGGGTATCATAGCGCTTAATTTTATAAATACCTTTGACCGAATCTTTTGAGTAATGAAAGGTCTTGCCTGGGGTCGCATCTTGGCTAAAGTAGATATAGCGTCCATCTGGCGAGTAGGCCGGTTCACCCAAATCTTTTTGTTCGTTAGGGCGCTCTGTTAGTTTAACGCCTTCGCCACCAGCAACGTGAAACATCCACACTTCACCCGCTCCGAGGCTGCGGGTGCCGGTAAAATGTTTACGTGCTACTAGGTATTGTGAATCAGGACTCCAGGCCGGGCTGTTGAGTAAACGAAATGTTTCAGTAGTGATAGCGTGTGGATTTGTACCATCGGCATTCATTATCCAGACATTGTCGCCACCATCTTCATCAGAGGTGAAAGCTATATACTTACCGTCAGGGCTATATACTGGCTGCATTTGCCAAGCAATACCTTGTGCCAGTGGTTTGGCTTCGCCTCCTGCTATCGGTATTTGATAAATATCACCTAATAAATCAAATACAATGTGTTCACCATCTGGCGATACATTGACGTTCATCCATGTGCCTTCGGTTACATTGATATCAATTTTACTTAATGGCGCATTTTCTGGAGCATTTACGTGCCATTTTACTTTGTCATCTTCGGCATAAGCAAAGCTAGATATACCTAGAGTAAGTGCCATTGCGGTGTAAAGTGGAGTGAGTTTTTGAGTCAACATAGAGTAGATTATCCGTTGTCGTTTTTATTTTCAGTGGATTTAATCAAGCCCAATACCCGTTTAGGAAATGTCATTTTGCATGATTAGATGACCTAAAGAGTATTTGGCTTTACTGCGTTTGTCGGTTTGAATAGTTCCTTTATCGCATAAATTACCGATAAGGTGTACAACAAATCTGTATCAATTAATGACAGACGTTAACACATATGTCTGTTATCGATTAATAGACAATGAGTGCTATAGCGTTAGATTTTATTATGAAAGGCTTAAACGAAAATGATTTATCGGTTTTACTAATCTATTTTTACTGAGTCATCTAGTTGTATTAATCCAGTTTGAATCACGCGGCAGGTGACTCCGCCACGCCAGTCGGGCGTTAGTGCTTGTTCTAGACCTGAGTAAGCTTGCTGCATTTTTTTACATGGATCGGTTTCACCTGTGATTTGTAGTTTAAGCTCAGTACCTATGGTGATCGTTTTACCGACATCTGCTGCGCTAAATTCATAGCCGCTGATCAATAAATTAGCTCTTCGAGTTAACCAGTCTAAATCGGCATTAATTTGTTGGCAGGCTGTGTGCCACTGCTGTTTAGACATGACGGTTACTTGACGTTTTCCTGGTCTGCCAAAAATATCGTTTTCGACGCCTCGCTCTAAGGTCACATTGGCACAAAAGGCTGACTTCATTATGCCGCGTTTTGCTGTTTTATACGCGATGGCTTCCAATGTGATGGTCATTCATTACAGTCCTTTTTTGAGTAAATAGTGGTAAGGAGTCTTGCTGATATCACTGGCAATTAACGTGTGATCCATAAATTCACAAAAACTTGGAATATCACGAGTGGTGGCAGGATCATCTGCAATGACTAATAAGGTTTCACCTTCTGCCATTTTGCGTACTGTTTTTCTAATCATCATTACAGGTTCTGGGCATCGAAGACCAAGAGCATCGAGTTGGTGTTGTGCTTGGGTATAAATATCGTTCATGAAATGCTGTCTATGTTTACCTATCGAATTAGCGCTAATGTTACTCTTGTCATTTAAGCTTGCCAAGTTTGCTTGGTTTTAAAGTTATATTGAGTTTTTTTATTATTTTTTAATTTTCATAAAACATGTTTCACGTGGAACATTAGCCAAAGTAGGAAAATTTTAAAATAAAAAAAACGAGCCAATTTGGCTCGTTTTTACAACTCACTTGATACAACTGAAAAGTATCAGCTTGGTATGAGAACGATTAAACGCGTTCGAATACAGTTGCGATACCTTGACCTAAACCGATACACATAGTGGCAAGACCAAGCGTTGCATCTTTTTCTTCCATCAAGTTGATCAGTGTTGTCGAGATACGTGCGCCAGAACAACCTAGTGGGTGACCCAATGCAATTGCACCACCGTTAAGGTTAATCTTTTCATCGACAACATCTTGTAAGCCAAGATCTTTAACACAAGGTAATGATTGTGCCGCGAACGCTTCGTTTAATTCGATAAGGTCTAAATCGGCAACAGATAAGCCAGCGCGTGCTAATGCTTTTTTGGTTGCTGGTACTGGACCATAACCCATAATTGCAGGATCACAACCGGCAACGGCCATTGAACGAATACGTGCGCGGATGGTTAAACCTAAAGCGCGAGCTTTAGATTCTTCCATCACCAACATTGCAGAAGCACCGTCTGATAATGCAGATGATGTACCGGCAGTCACAGTACCGTTAACTGGGTCGAATGCTGGACGTAAACCGGCAAGTGACTCTAGTGTTGTTTCTGGACGGATAACTTCGTCAGTCATCACTTTGATCAGTGCGCCATTTACATCGTGGCCTTCAATGCCCCAAATCTCTTTGGCAAAACGACCTTCGATAGTTGCTGCATGTGCACGTTGATGAGAACGTACCGCAAATGCATCTTGTTGTTCGCGAGTAATACCGTGCATTTTACCTAACATTTCAGCGGTTAAGCCCATCATGCCAGATGCTTTAGCTACGCGGTTTGCCAAGCCAGGGTGAAAATCAACCCCGTGGTTCATTGGTACGTGACCCATGTGCTCAACACCACCAATAATAAAGGTGTCGCCTTGGCCAGTCATAATGGCACGAGCCGCTTGATGAAGGGCGTCCATTGACGAACCACATAAACGGTTTACCGTTACTGCGCCAGCCGATTTAGGAATGCCAGCTAACAATGATGCATTACGGGCAATGTTAAAACCTTGCTCTAGTGTTTGCTGCACACAACCCCAAATCACATCTTCAATGTCGTTAGGGTCTAATTGTGGATTGCGCAACATCAGTGCTTTCATTAATTCTGCAGACAATGTTTCTGCACGTACATTTCTAAATACCCCTGCCTTAGAACGGCCCATTGGGGTACGAATGCAGTCTACGATAACAGCTTGTTTCATGATTTAATTCCTTTCCCACTAATTAGGCTTGGTAGTAACTACCGTTGTTGGCTGCAAGTGCACGCATTGCATCAGTAACTTGATATAAGCCACCAAGATGTGCGTATTTGTCTGCTAGGGCAACAAAGTTTGCTACGCCCATGGTGTCTAAGTAACGGAATACACCGCCACGGAATGGAGGGAAACCAATACCGTAAACTAGACCCATGTCGCCTTCAGCAGGTGATGCAATAATGCCTTCTTCTAAACAACGAACCGTTTCGATGATCATCGGGATCATACAGCGAGCGATGATGTCATCAGACTCGAATGCCTTTAATTCACCAAACTCAGCGCTTAATAATTCATAGCTAGTTGGATCAATGTCTTTTTTCGGCTTACCAAGACGGTCAACTGAATAGGCATAGAATCCTTTAGTGTTCTTCTGACCTAGACGCTTGTTTTCAAACATAATGTCGATAGCGTCTTTGCCATTTTTACCCATGCGGTCTGGGAAACCTTCAGCCATTACTGCTTGAGCGTGATGACCGGTATCTAAACCGACTACGTCAAGTAAGTATGCAGGGCCCATTGGCCAACCGAACTGCTTTTCCATGACTTTATCGACAGCGGCAAAGTCAGCACCTTCAGCAAGTAGACCACTAAAGCCAGCAAAGTATGGAAACAATACACGGTTAACAAAGAAGCCTGGGCAATCATTCACTACGATTGGGGTTTTACCCATTTTACTGGCGTAAGCCACTACCGTTGCGATGGTTTCTTCAGAGCTGTGCTCACCACGGATAATTTCAACTAATGGCATTTTGTGCACAGGGTTAAAGAAGTGCATACCGCAGAAACGTTCAGGTTTCTTAAGGCTTCTAGCCAGTAAGTTGATTGAGATAGTCGAGGTATTTGATGCAATAATGGCATCTTCTGATACGTAACCTTCTACTTCAGCTAGTACAGTGGCCTTAACTTTTGGATGTTCAACAACCGCTTCTACAACGATGTCGCTATTTTTGATAGCGGCATAATCTAGAGAAGGGGTGATGTTGTTTAATATTTTAGCCATTTTTTCTGGCGTAGAGCGACCGCGCGCAACTTGTGTTGTCAGAATTTTAGCCGCTTCGTTCAAGCCTAACTCTAATGCTGGCTGAGCGATGTCTTTCATTACAATTGGTGTGCCTTTGCTGGCGCTTTGGTAAGCAATGCCGCCGCCCATAATACCTGCACCCAATACTGCTGCTTGGTTAACATCTTTAGCGAGTTTACCGGCTTTCTTTGCTTTACCTTTAACGAACTGGTCATTTAAGAAAATACCAATTAGCGCTTGTGCGACATCTGTTTTAGCTAATTTAATGAAAGCCTGTGCTTCTACTTTTAATGCGCCATCACGATCCAAACCAGCTGCTTGTTCAACAACATTCACAGCGGCCATTGGCGCTGGATAATGCTTGCCTGCAACTGAGAACACCATCCCTTTTGCGGTTGCAAAAGACATCATGGCTTCAAGTTTTGGTAACTGTAATGGTGATTGCTTTTTGGTGCGACGAGCTTGCCAATCAAGATTACCATTAAGGGCATCATGTAACATTTGAATCGCAGCAGCTTCTAGGTTTTCTGGTGCAACAACGGCATCAATAGCGCCTACTTTTAACGCATCTTCTGGGCGTTGGTCTTTAGCTGTGGTGATCCACTCAAGTGCATTATCTGCACCGATTACTCGAGGTAAACGCACAGTGCCACCAAAACCAGGAATAAGACCTAATTTGGTTTCTGGTAAACCGATGCGAGCATTGGTATCAGCAACGCGTAAGTCAGTCGCTAAAATGGTTTCGCAACCACCGCCTAACGCAAAACCGTTAATCGCTGATGCTGTCGGAAACGGTAAGTCTTCTAGCTTATTGAATACTGCGTTGGCTTGTTCAACCCAAGCTAGCAACGTGGCATCGTCTTGCTGAAATAGCGTTAAGAATTCGGTAATGTCTGCGCCAACAATAAAGGTGCTTTTTGCTGATGTCAGCAGCAAGGCTTTAATATTGGTATTTTGTTTGATGCTGTCTAGGGCGGCATCAAGAGAGGCTATTGTTTCTCTGTCGAATTTATTTACCGAACCTTGTGCGTTAAAACACAGTTTGGCAATATTATCTTCAAGTAACTCAACCTGAATGGTAGGGCTTTGGTAGATCATTGCTTGCTTCCTTATTGCTTAAAAGCGACTTCCACATCTTATTTACTGTGCAGTTATCAAGCTTGAATCACAGCAGTTTCGGCCATCTATTGACCAGCTAATTCTCAGTGTGCGACTAAATGAGATAAATTACAACACCCAATTTAAACGGCCGTTTAATTTTTTATCATCTAGCGAGGTCTTTTTCTGTTTGTGATAGACTTATTGGGTTAAAACTCATGCAAAGGGATAGTCAATGGATCAGTTAGCACATCTGTATCATGCGCACATGGCGGAATTAAATCGCCGAGTAGGCGAAATTTGTCAGCGTGAAAATCTTTCGGGTTTAGTGATTCACTCGGGACAACCTCATCGACAGTTTTTAGATGACCTTAACTATCCCTTTAAAGTGAACCCGCAATTTAAAGCGTGGTTACCTATTTTAGATACGCCAAATTGTTGGGTTATCGCTAATGGTCAAGATAAGCCTACTTTAGTGTTTTATCGCCCAGTTGATTTTTGGCATAAGGTGAATGATGTACCGCAAGCCTTCTGGACTGAGCATTTCGATATTCAATTACTGACCAAGCCAGATCGAATTGCTGATTTTTTACCTAAAGACTTAGCCTCGTGGGCGTATATTGGTGAACACTTAGATGTGGCTGATGTATTGGGCTTTGCGGCTCGTAACCCTGATGCAGTAATGAACTATCTACATTATCATCGTGCAGACAAAACTCAGTATGAACTTGAGTGCATGCGCAGAGCGAACCAAATTGCGGTAAAAGGACATTTGGCTGCCAAAAATGCGTTTTATGATGGTGCCAGTGAGTTTGAAATTCAGCAACGTTATTTGCTCGAAATTGGCCAAGGCGAAAATGAAGTGCCTTACGGCAATATCGTGGCATTAAATCAAAATGCCGCTATTTTACATTACACCGCTTTAGAACATGTTAAGCCTGCGCAGCGTTTATCTTTTTTGATTGATGCTGGGGCCAGTTATCATGGCTATGCCGCAGATATTACCCGTACTTACTCATTCGAGAAAAATCGTTTTTACGAATTAATCGTCGCATTGGATAAAGTGCAATTAGCCATTATTGAGCAGATGAAGCCAGGGGTTAAGTACGTCGACCTGCACATCGCGACACACCATTATATAGGTCAGTTACTGATTGATTTTGGCTTGGCTAATGGCACTGCTGAACAGTTAGTTGCCCAAGGCGTAACGAGTGCCTTTTTCCCGCATGGGTTAGGGCATATGTTGGGGTTACAAGTTCATGATATGGGCGGTTATTCCCATGATGAGCGCGGAACCCATATTGCTGCACCTGAGGCGCATCCTTTTTTACGCTGTACAAGAGTATTAGCCGCTAATCAGGTACTGACTATTGAGCCAGGCCTTTATATTATCGATACCTTACTTAATCAGTTATCTGCTACCGCTAAGCAAGCTATTAATTGGACTACGGTTGATGAGATGCGTCCATTTGGAGGCATTCGCATTGAAGATAACGTCATTGTGCATCAAGACCGAGTAGAAAATATGACGAGAGAGTTTGGTCTAGTTGATTGAGTCATATTTAATACCACAAGCTAACGTACTGATAGAAGAAGAGATAAAGCATAGCCGCTTTATCTCTTTGTTATTTCATTGCCCAGATCCTAATAATATGAAGTTAGCGCTTACTGACGTAAAGCAACAATATCCAGGAGCCAACCATTATTGCTATGCATTTGTAGCCGGCAGCCCAGAAAATACCATTGATATGGGCGCTAGCGATGATGGCGAACCGTCAGGTAGCGCCGGCAAACCCATGCTAGCATGCTTACAAGGCGCAAACATTGGTGAGCTAGGGGTTATTGTAGTGCGTTATTTTGGTGGCACTAAATTGGGTGTGGGCGGTTTAGTGCGTGCTTATACTTCGGGTATAAAGCAAGGGTTAACGCAAATACAGACTCAGGTTAAGCATTTAAGGTATCCTGCACGCTTGGTATGTCATTATGCTCAACTCACAGATGTTGAGTATTTAATTGCTCAATATGATGGTGTGGTGATGGATAAAGAGTTTACCGAAAAAGTTGAAATACACTTTGAACTGGCTAAATCGCACCATCAGGCTTTTAATCAAGCATTAGCTACCCAGACGCAGGGTCAGCTACAAGTAAAGTTTACTGTTTGAGCTATGACGAACTTATGCCAAAATGTCACTCAATTGTTAAATTCGACGCAGCACAACTTAAACAGAACCCTTAATGCAATATAAAACAATTATTAGAATCACCGGTTTGCTGATGGGATTATTTTCAATCACCATGCTGCCGTCAGCATTGGTGGCTATCTTGTATAAAGATGGTGGTGGTACTGCATTTATTCAGGCCTTTTTTGTCAGTATTTTTCTAGGCTTTTTATTATGGTATCCCAACCGTCATCAAAAAGGTGATCTACGAACGCGTGAAGGCTTTTTGATTGTGGTGTTGTTCTGGACGGTGCTTGGATCGATAGGTGCACTGCCATTTATTTTTTCTAATAACCCTGATTTAAGTTGGACCGATAGTTTTTTTGAATCGTTTTCGGCCTTAACGACTACAGGTGCGACCGTGATAGTCGGGCTAGATGACTTGCCTAAGTCAATATTGTTTTATCGCCATTTACTGCAGTGGATGGGCGGTATGGGTATCATCGTACTCGCAGTGGCCATTTTACCTCTACTTGGTATTGGTGGTATGCAGCTATACAAAGCTGAAGTGCCTGGTCCGGTTAAAGACACTAAAGTGACTCCTCGTATAGCCGAAACGGCCAAAGCCTTATGGTACATTTACTTTTTACTTACTACTGCTTGTGCATTGGCATTTTACTTTGCCGGTATGGATGCATTTGATGCTATTTGCCATTCGTTTTCGACTATCGCTATTGGTGGTTTTTCGACTCATGATGCCAGTATTGGTTACTTTCAAAGCCCGCTGATTAATGTGATTTGTGCATTTTTCTTGTTGATTGCGGCAGTCAATTTTAGCTTACACTTTGCCGCATTTACTCGTCGTGGCATTAACGTCAAAGTATATTTAAAAGACGCAGAATTTAAGGTGCTTATCGCTGTACAGGTAGTATTGACCGCAATTTGTTTCGCTACCTTGTATCAATCTGGAATATACGACTCTCCAGAGAAAACACTCGATTACGCCTTCTTTCAAGTGGTCTCGATTTCAACAACGGCAGGTTTCGGTACAGAAAGCTTCCATTCTTGGCCGCTGTTTTTACCTATTCTATTAATATTCTCAAGCTTTATTGGTGGTTGTGCTGGCTCGACAGGCGGCGGCATGAAGGTAATTCGTTTAATACTATTAGTACTACAAGGGTCGCGTGAACTGAAACGACTTGTTCATCCTAAAGCTATGTATTCCATTAGAATTGGCTCTACGGCATTACCCGACAGAATTATTGATGCGGTATGGGGATTCTTCTCTGCTTATGCTTTAGTGTTTGTGGTGTGTATGGTGATTTTAATGGCAATGGACATGGACGCCATTACCGCATTTAGTGCAACGGCAGCCAGCTTAAATAACTTAGGCCCAGGTTTGGGCGATGTGGCATCAAATTATGCCAGTATTTCAGACGGTGCTAAGTGGGTACTCGTGATGGCAATGCTATTTGGTCGGTTAGAAGTGTTCACCTTATTGGTGCTATTTACCCCCACATTTTGGAAGAATTAATGTTAAATACTGTGATTTTATATTCAACGATCGATGGGCAAACATTGGCAATTTGTCAGAAAATTAAGCAAATATTAGTTGAACAGGGTGAGCAAGTTAGTGTGGTTAATCTCGCTGAAGCTCAGGCTGATGATTTAGCGAGTGTTGATAAAGTCGTTATTGGTGCCAGTATTCGATATGGCAAACATCGACCAGAATTATTCAAGTTTGTTGAGCAACACCAAGCACTGCTCGACACCAAGCTCAATAGTTTTTTTAGCGTAAACGTAGTGGCAAGAAAGCCTGAAAAAAACACCCCTGAAACCAACCCATATATGCAGAAATTTTCAAATTTATCTGCCTGGAAACCTCAGTTATTAGGCGTTTTTGCCGGTAAGATTGATTACCCTCGTTACCGATTTTTCGATAAGTTTATGATCCGATTTATCATGTGGATGACTAAGGGACCGACAGATACTCAGGGAACGTTTGAGTTTACTGATTGGGGTAAAGTAGATGACTATGCTAAACAAATAGCAGCGCAAAAATAGCCTCATAAACCCAATAGCGTGCCTAATATACCTTATTGGAAACGCCATTTATTCTCAGTGTGACTTAAGCGCCTATGATGTTTAAATCCTATGTTGTTTAGTCACAGTTGTTGCTTAGCCATAATAGCTGTTTAGGCACAATAGCGTCGATGTAGTATCGAGATCACTTCGGTGACTTGCTCATTTTTAAGCGTGTAGTAAACCACTTGTGAGCTCTTACGAGTGTTGACCAAATCTTGGGTGCGCAGTACCGCTAAATGCTGTGACAAAGCTGATTGGCTCAAAGGCACAGTCTCATTTAGCTCTGTGACACTTAGTTCTTGTTCTAACAATAAACATAAAATCATTAAGCGGTAAGGATTCGCAATGGCTTTTAGCCATTGTGCTGCCGTTTCTGCATTATTAAGCATGGTTGCGACATCGATATCTTGCTTCATGAGTGTCCTTATATAACCTTAAATTACGATCTGGTTGGATTTTGCTGTGTTTTGTTCATTATCATACTTCTGCATCATGGAGATCTCAATTTTAACTATTAAATATATGAGCTATTTCTAATTTGTGATCATTGCAGAGGTTTAAAAAGGCTTTTTTTGCCAAACTGAGGCAAATAATCCAACAATGAGAATCGCAAAATGGCCAATATTTTAGTGTTATATTATTCCCGAGGTGGCCATACTGCACATATTAGCCGTGCAATAGCAGAACAAATTCAATCTAAAGGCGATCATTGTGATGTGGTTAATCTTCAAGATAAAGCGCCAATTGAATGGTCTAAATACCAAGCTGTTGCGTTAGGGGCTTGTGTATTATATGGCTCGTATCATAAATCGGTGTTTGAGTTTGTGCGTGAAAATCAGCAGCATTTATCGCAACTGCCAAACAGTTTTTTTTGCGTCAACGTTGTGGCTCGTAATCCTGAAAAACGCATTCCTGAAAACAATAAATATCTACAGAAGTTTTTAACTTTATCTGAGTGGCAACCGCAAGATGTGAAAATTATTGCCGGTAAAGTCGATTACCCTTCTTGGCCTTGGTATGACAGCTTGATGATCCGCCTTATCATGAAAATGACCGATGGCCCCACCGACCCAACAGCCATTATTGATTATACCGATTGGAATGATGTGAAGGTTTATGCTGATCATATTGCCAAACTAGCGACTGTCGTGCCTGCGTAGTGATTATACCCAACAGATGGTTAAGCTAAGGTTAATCAGCGCTAAGTTAACCATCGACTCAGCCTGTATTAAAAACGCCAAAATTTAGGGTGAAACAACACTGCGACTGTCAGTATTTCTAAACGCCCTAATAACATTCCTATTGCCAAAGCCCACTTAGCGACGTCGGGAAGTGAGGAAAAGTTTCCTGCTGGACCAATAATAGGACCAAGGCCTGGCCCTACGTTTGCCACTGCGGTTATTGCTCCGGTAAAGCTGGTCATTGGATCTAATCCGGTTAGTACAAGTGTGAGCGACAGTAATAATATCACCACTATCATCAGCATAAAAAAAGCCATTATGGAACGGACAATGTCATCTTGAATGCGGTGGCCATTGTATTTGTCTTTAAACACGCCATTGGGATGGAATTGCTGTTTAATCTGCTGACGCATAATTGAGAATGCGATTTGAAAACGAAATATTTTTATACCACCAGACGTTGACCCAGAACAGCTACCAATAAACATTAAAAACAGAAATACGACACTGGCGACAGAGCCCCACGATTGATAATCTGTTAGACCGTAACCGGTTGTGGTGATGACAGAAATAACATTGAAGCTAGCAAGTCTTAATGCATCTAAAAAGTCTATTTGCTGATGTTGCCACAGCCAAAAGGCTAATGAGAATGACACCAGTAACACAAAGCGTAAAAAGCCTATCACTTGTTGATCATTCCATAAGCGTAAGCTGCGTTGTTGTATGGTTTGAACAAACATTAGTAACGGTAGTCCACCCGCTAACATAAACACAATACCAACCCAATGTGCCTCGTGTGAAAAGGCCGCCATTGAGCTGTCTGAAGTGGAATATCCACCTGTTGATAATGTGGTCATGGCATGGTTGATAGCCTCAAACCAATGCATGCCAGCAAGGTGATAGGACAATGTGCACAGTAGTGTTAAGGCGACATAGATCAGAAATAAATGTTTGGCCATGTGCTGGGTGCGAGGAATCGTTTTGTCGCTCCAGTCTGATGATTCAGTTCTAAATAAGCGCATTCCCCCCACGTTCAAAAATGGCAGGATTGCTACTGCCATCACAATGAAACCAATGCCGCCAAGCCATTGCAATAATGAACGCCAGACTAAAATGCTATGGTCCATATTGTCTAATCCGGATAACACCGTTGAACCGGTGGTGGTTATGCCTGACATGGTTTCAAAAAAAGCGTCGGTATAATTAATACCGTGATAAAGCGTGAAGGGCAGCGCGGCGAATAAGCTCACGACAAACCAAGTGATACTGGTCAGCATAAACATATCGCGAATATTAAGACTAAAATGATGGTTGCGACCATTTTGAATGCACAAAATAGCAATAAAGCCGGTAAATAAACCGGACATCATAAAGTCACCAATGGTTTCTTCGCCATAAAATAGCGCAAAAGCCATTGGAACTAACATAAATCCTGTCAGTATTGAGAGAAAAATACCGAGGATGAAAATGATTTGTTTGACGTTAAACATAGAAAATTAAAAGAAAAAAGCACTTGGTTGAAACAGTTTCTCTACGTCACCGATGAACTTCTTATTCACTAAGAATAAAATAACATGGTCACCCTGTTCGATTACCGTTTTATCGTGGCCCATTAACACTTCATCATTACGTACAATGGCGCCAATAGTCGTGCCTGGCGGGAGTTTAATGTTGCCAATCTGTTTACCGACAACTTTTGACGTGCTTGAGTCGCCATGGGCAATCGCTTCAATAGCTTCTGCTGCACCACGGCGTAATGAGTAAACATTGCATATATCACCTTGGCGAATATGAGTCAGTAACGCCGAAATAGTGGCTTGCTGTGGAGATATGGCAATATCAATGTTAGCTTCTTGCACAATATCAACATAGGCTTCACGCTGAATAAGTACCATGACCTTTTTCGCCCCCATGCGTTTAGCAAGTAGGGCAGACATAATATTGGCTTCGTCATCATTGGTGACAGCGATAAACACATCGGTTTGATCGATATTTTCTTCCAACAATAATTCTTGGTCTGAAGCATCGCCACAAAACACGGTGGTTTTTTCCAGTTTTTCTGAAAGTAACTCCGCGCGTTCTTGACGGTGTTCAATTAACTTAACCGAATGAGTACGTTGCAACTTTTGCGCAAGACCAAAACCAATATTACCGCCACCCGCAATCATGATATTGCGGTACGAATTATCCAGTTTTTGCATCTCACTCATTACCGCGCGAATATGACGACTATCGGCGACGAAAAACACCTCATCATCGGCTTCAATAATGGTCGTGCCGCGCGGCATGATAGGCCGGCCTTGCCTAAAAATAGCGGCAACGCGGGTATCAATATTGGGCATGTGCTCACGTAATGTGGCTAATGCGTTACCCACTAATGGACCGCCATAATAAGCTTTAACCGCAACGAGGCTTAGTTTACCTTTAGCAAATTCAAGTACTTGCAGTGCACCTGGGTATTCTACTAATCTTTGTATGTAAGCGGTCACTAACTGCTCTGGTGCAATCAGCTCATCAATAATAAAACCGCCGCGAGGCTTAGCGTCACCACTTTTAATTTCACTATTGATAAACAGTTTATCTTGAAGTTCTAAATAAGCTTCTGAGCGAATACGAGCAATTTTTGTTGGTGTACCAAATAAGCTGTAAGCAATTTGACAAGCTGCCATGTTACATTCATCGCTATTGGTTACCGCAATGAGCATGTCAGCATCTTCTGCACCCGCTTCTTTTAATACACTCGGATGAGCGCCATGACCGACAACAACTCGTAGGTCAAACTTGTCTTGTAATAGCCTTAGCCGAGCGCGATCACTGTCGACGAGTGTGATGTCGTTATTTTCACCGACTAAGTTTTCAGCTAACGTGCCGCCTACTTGCCCAGCCCCTAAAATAATAATTTTCATGGCTTGAGGTACATCCTTAAATTGCTTTAACTAGGCGCGCGTAATAGAAGCCGTCCATGTTGTCTTGCCCAGGCAAAATTTGCCAACCGATATCACTGATATGAGCTTGTTGCTCTATCGGTACTAAACTCGCATCGGGTGTCCGTGCTAGAAACTGTTCAACTTGTTGGCTGTTTTCCTGCGGTAAAATAGAACAGGTTGCATATAATAAGGTGCCACCCGGTTTAAGCCATTGCCAACAATGATCCAATATTTGTTTTTGTAAGTTGGCTAACTCTTCAATATCGCTATTTTTACGTAACCATTTTATGTCTGGGTGACGGCGAATGACCCCAGTTGCAGAACAAGGCGCATCAAGCAAGATTCGATCAAATTGTTGCCCTTGCCACCATGATGGAATATCTGCCGCATCGCCGTGAATAAGTTGCGCTTTTAAATGCAACCTGTCCAGATTTTGTTGTACTCGAGCAAGGCGTTTTTGATCAAAGTCGACAGCGACTAAATTGATAGTGGGAGCAAGCTCGAGTAAATGGCAACTTTTGCCACCAGGAGCGGCGCAGGCGTCTAAAACAAGTTCATCTGCTGCAGGAGCTAGTAAAGTTGCAGCCCATTGCGCCGCGCCATCTTGCACCGATGCCGCGCCTTCCATAAAGTCAGGTAATGCTGCGACATCTTTTGCGCTTTCGAGCAATATAGCATTTGGGCTTGAACCGGCTTGGGCTGAAATATCATGTTGGGCTAGTGCCGCTAAATAAGCATCACATGTCTGTGATTGCTGATTATTACGTAGCCACATTGGCGGACGCTGGTGGCTCTGCTCAATAATGTCTTGCCAGTTATCTGGATACGCTTGTTGTAAACGCTTAATAAACCAAGCTGGAGTATTAAAGCGTAGCGTGTCTGAGTCAGTATTTAATTCGCTATCTTGACGCTGAATATTACGCAATACGCCATTGACCACTTTCACCAAGCCATCAAAACGTAATTGTCTGCAAGCTTCTGCCGTTTCTGAGATCGCCGCATGCGCTGGAATACGAGTAAAGTAGAGTTGGTAACAACCTACGATCAACAATTGATGCAATATACGCTGTTTACCTTTAAACGGTTTTGCTAAGCAGTCACTCACGCACTTGTCTAGTTGTGGTAATTGACGCATAACGCCGTAACATAATTCAGCTAATAGGGCTTTGTCTTTGCCATTTTGTAAGTGTTGCTGTTGATCGGGTAGAGCCACCGATAACGAAATGCCTTTTTCAAGGACTTCATAAATCGCTTTAGCTGCCAGTGCGCGAACATTCATGCTAGTTAGCCTCTTGGTTTAAACACACACCTGCGGTAAACCAATCACCACGAGCATTGAGAATATCGGCCACATCAAGCGGCTTTTTGTTGGGCAGTTGCATGGTTTTAATCATTAACTTGCCGTCGGCGGTGGCAATTTCAATACCTTGCTTGGTCGCGGCAATAATGGTCCCTGGCGCCTGTGAGCAGAGTTCTGCGCTGTAATCGGCTTGCCACACTTTAATCACGCTTTGTTGGTGTTCAAAATAACTTACTGGCCATGGATTGAATGCGCGAATGTCTTGCCAAAGCTGTTTTGCGCTTTTATTCCAATCAAGACGAGCCTCTTCTTTGGACAGTTTTTCAGCGTAGTTAGCCAGCGTTTCATCTTGCTTTTGTGCTTTGAGGCTTCCATCACTTAAACCAATCAGCGCTTGTACTAGGGCTTTTGGCCCTTGTTCTGCCAGCTTTTCATAAAGGCTAGCCGAGGTATCCGTAGCCTCTATCGGTAAGTGCGTTTTGAGCAGCATGTCGCCAGTATCTAGGCCAATATCCATCTGCATAATGGTGACACCGGTTTCGGTATCACCTGCCCATAAAGCCCGCTGTATTGGAGCGGCTCCACGCCAGCGAGGTAAAATTGAACCGTGCACATTGATACAACCTAAACGTGGGGTATCAAGCACTACCTTTGGCAAAATCAACCCGTAAGCCACAACAATCATAATATCTGCATTAAGAGCTGCTAATGCCGCTTGTGCCTCTTCATTACGTAATGATGCAGGCTGAAATACCGGAATAGCATGCTCTAAAGCCAACGCTTTTACTGGGCTTGCGGTGAGTTTCTTACCTCGACCAGCAGGCCTATCGGGTTGAGTATAAGTCGCAATCACATCGTGTTCAGAGTCGATGAGTGCTTGTAAGTGTCGAGCTGCGAAATCCGGAGTACCGGCAAAGATAATTTTTAACGGTTTCAAATTTTTTCCTATGCTTCTCTAGCATCTAAACGAGCTTCTTTTTCAAGCTTAGTTTTAATGCGTTGACGTTTTAGAGGCGATAAATAATCGACAAATAGCTTACCTTTAAGGTGATCCATTTCGTGTTGAATACAAATAGCAAACAACTCATCAGCTTCAACAGTAAACTCTTTACCGTGACGATCTAGCGCTTTTAAGGTGACAAATTCTGCACGGTCAACTTTGGCGTAAATACCGGGTACCGATAGGCAACCTTCTTCATTAGCCAAGTCACCACTGCTAGCCACTATTTGAGGATTAATAAAAATAGTTGGCCGTTCAACCTCATCTTGTAGATCCATCACAATCAATTGTTGATGAAAATCCACTTGAGTAGCAGCTAAACCGATACCTTTCTCTAGGTACATGGTTTCGAGCATATTATCTATTTGTGTCTGTAATTGTGGACCGAAATCCGTTACAGGTTGAGCGATAGTGCGTAAACGTTCATCTGGAAAGCGTAAAACATTAAGTAATGGCATATATAAACTCTTAGCAAGTCTGTCAAATTTCAGCCAGTTAGCTATACTGGCCTTTGCGATTAGGGTAATTTTAATCCTTACAGCCTATCAATAACAGCAAAAAGCTCTAATAAAGAGCTAAACAACATGGACTGCACCATGAAACGCTTACTTTTACTTGTTTTTTTAT
Organism: Shewanella sp. BF02_Schw; assembly: GCF_014596695.2. NCBI lineage: Bacteria > Pseudomonadati > Pseudomonadota > Gammaproteobacteria > Alteromonadales > Shewanellaceae > Shewanella > Shewanella sp. BF02_Schw. The sequence continues at coordinate 11,436 of NZ_JABKAW020000009.1, read as the reverse complement.
GTCTAAATTCTTATTGGGTCAATGCTGATACATTAACCTTAAAAGCTGGACATCCAGATACGTATATCGTTAAAAAAGGCGATACTCTATGGGATATTTCTGGTTATTTTTTAAATGACCCATGGCGTTGGCCTAAATTGTGGGGGGAAAACCCACAAATTGCTAACCCACATTTAATTTATCCAGGGGATCGACTGACATTAGTCTTTATTGATGGTCAGCCCCGTTTGGTTGTTAAGCAGCACATTAAAAAGAGTCCAGAAGGGCGGATGATATCGAAAGATGGTCCTATCCCACCTGTTGACCTTGCGTTGATTAAGCCCTATCTAGTGCAGAACAGAGTTGTTGATCCAACTTGGTTGGCGGGATTACCGATAGTTATGAGTGGTGAAAGCTCATCAATTCATCATGTGGTCAATGACGTAGTCTATGTGAACTCAAAGCTTGAGCAAGGTCTTAAAGTGGCAATTTATCAAACTGGACGTGAGTTTTTTGCTCCAGATAGCGGTGAATTATTAGGCCAAGAACTTATTTTAGCCTCTAGTGGACGTGTTATTGAGTCTGGCGATGTCTCGAAAGTTGAATTACTGAGTAGTTTACGTGAAACCAAAGGTGGATTTCATGTTGCACCTGTAGAAGATGAAGCGTTAATGTCGGCTTATTTTATTCCTAAAGCGGCAGATTTAAGCGTTGCTACTTCTATTATTGGTACAACAGGTAATATTCGCGAAGCAGGTAAATTAGACGTTGTCTATATAGATCGTGGTGCCAATGATGGCGTTGAGACTGGACATGTTTTTTCAATGTACCGTGATGGCGAAAACATTATTATCGATAATGATGGTAATCCTGTTCGCCCTCTTGACCGTTCATCTTACGATAAAGTGTTGGCGAATTTTTCAGAAGATACCGTGTATAAAATGCCCGATATTTTCCATGGTAATTTGATGGTTTTTAAAGTGTTTGATAAAACCAGTTTAGGGTTGATTATGTTTAATGACCATCCAGTTCGAGTGGGTGATAAATTGACCAAACCAAATCCATTGACGATTAAAGGTGAATAATTTCAGATAAACTGGTCGACTGGCTAGTTGTTTGTGCAGTATCTGGGCTAGGACCTGCTCGGATTCAACAATTGTTAACTCAAATGGACGTTGAAGAGATTCGTCAACGTCTAGAGTTTGAGCCACAGGCCTTGCCTTTATCGGCAAGCCTGTTGGCTAAATGCCATATCGACTTTAATAAAGTAGAGCAAGCCCTAACCTGGCTCGATTCGCAGCCTAATCACTACATTGTGACCCTCTCTGACCCACTTTACCCTCCATTACTTGCGCAAATATCAGATCCACCGCAGGTATTATTTATTAAAGGCTCGATAGAATCCCTTTTATTACCGAGTATTGCGATTGTTGGTAGCCGTAATGCCTCTCGAGGCGGCTTAGATATGGCAGCAGATCTCGCTGGTCATTTAGCTAATCAAGGTTTTTCGATCACTAGTGGCATGGCGACGGGTATTGATGGTGCAGCCCATAAAGCGACTTTGGCGGTTAATGGAACGACCATGGCCGTGTTGGGTTGTGGGGTAGAGTGTATTTATCCTAAGCGTCATCAACACTTGTATCATGACATTATCAATACTGGTTGCGTCATCAGTGAATACTGGCCAAGTATAGGGCCTTTTGCTGGTAACTTTCCTCGGCGTAACCGTATTGTCAGTGGTTTAAGCTTAGGTACTGTGGTGGTTGAGGCAAGCCGTAAAAGTGGTTCATTAATAAGTGCTCGGTTGGCAATGGAGCAAAATCGTGAAGTGTTTGCCGTACCTGGATCGGTATTAGGAGGATATAGCCAAGGTTGTCATGATTTAATTAAAAATGGTGCAAAACTTGTCGAGTCTGCTGCCGATATAATAGAAGAATTAGGCTGTTTATCAGATTATCACCTTGAACAATTGCATCTACGGCACCATATACAGGATAATGATATTAGTGATTTGCCATTTCCTCCGCTGTTAGCTAGTGTAGGATATGAAACAACCGCGATAGACTCGGTGGTTGAGGATAGTGGGAAACCGATAGATCTGGTGTTAATACAAATGCTTGAACTTGAGTTACAAGGGTGGGTTGCAGCTGTGCCCGGTGGTTACGTCAGACTAAAGAGGAGTTAGCCATGTTCGATATCCTCATGTATTTATTTGAAAATTATGTTCATAGTGAGATTGAGTTATTAGTTGATGAAGATGAACTCACTAAAGAGTTAACCCGTGCTGGTTTTCATCAAGTTGATATTATCAAAGCACTTTCTTGGTTAGAGCACTTAGCTGATCTACAAGAGAGTGATAAACCGTACTTGTGTAATCATGCACAACATTCATTCCGTATTTATACTAAAGCGGAAATGGCCAAATTAGATGTTGAGTGTCGTGGTTTTTTACTGTTTTTAGAACAGATTCAAGTGCTCAGTGTCGAAACTCGTGAAATGGTTATTGACCGTGTTATGGAGTTAGATGAACCAACATTAGAGTTAGAAGATCTCAAATGGGTGGTATTAATGGTACTATTTAATGTGCCAGGAAATGAGTCAGCCTATGAGCAAATGGAAGATTTAATCTTCGAGCAGCCAGAAGGGCGCTTACACTCATAACAGAAAGGAGGCTTAGCCTCCTTTTTTAGGTCTATAGAATATTACTCATAGAGAAACCCATGTCGAAAATTGATCAGCAGCTATTTACTGTCCACGAACATGCATTGGAGAAAGAGTTTGAACTTTGTCCTGTTTGTGGCGCTGAGTTGTCGGTTAAACACAGTAAACATGGCAGTTTTGTTGGCTGTAATAACTATCCAACCTGCGACTATACCCGTCCGCTAGTGCAACACGAGTCGATCGAAACCCAAATTATTAGCGGTTCTGAGTGCCCTAAATGTGGTAATGAGTTGGCTGTTAAGTCTGGTCGATTTGGTATTTTTATCGGTTGTACGCATTATCCTGAATGTACCCATATTGAAAAGCATGACCACGCCAATGAAGCTGAGCAGATAACTTGCCCATTGTGCAAAAAAGGCCATCTAGAATCTCGAACGAGCCGGTATGGCAAAACTTTTTTTGCATGCAGTGCCTACCCAAAATGTAAGTTTATCGTAAACTATCCTCCCCATAATGAAGCGTGCCCAGACTGTGGCTTCGGAATTTTAGTCGAACGTAAAGGTGCTGCTGGTAGCCGAGTCGAGTGTCCGCAAAAATCCTGTAAATATAAGCGTGCTTTATAGTTTCTATACCATGAAAGGAAATCCAATGTTGCAACTGCAGCCATCGGCTGTCGCCACCACCATACAACAAGGTGGCGTGATAGCTTACCCAACAGAAGCTGTATTTGGTTTAGGGTGTGATCCTGATAATGACAGTGCTATCGAGAAACTGTTGGCAGTAAAACAGCGTCCTTGGCAAAAAGGCTTAATTTTGGTGGCCAGTTCATTTGAGCAACTATTACCTTATCTTGATATCACTCAGTTAACTGAGCAACAATTGCAGTTTGCTCAATCAAAGTGGCCTGGGCCATTTACATTTGTTATGCCTATTCAGTCACACGTATCAAAATTATTGTGCGGCGAGTTTGATTCAATTGCCGTACGGGTATCTGCTCACCCAGTAGTTCGAGAGTTATGCGACACCCTCAATAAACCCTTAGTATCGACAAGTGCCAATTTAGCCGGTGAGCAACCGGTAGTCGATGCACAACATATCATCACTGATTTTAGCGATAAAATTGATGCATTGATTTTAGGTAAGCTGGGCGAACAACGTCAGCCATCAACCATTATCGATGCTCGCAGTGGTCAAATTCTTCGTAATGGAAGCTAATACTATGTCAAACACCTCTTCCCATGTGCCAGACGCACAACAGGTAAAATCGTTTTTGTTGGGATTACAGCAAAATATTTGTCAGCGTTTAGAGCTGCTCGACGGTAAAGCGACGTTTAAAGCTGATTCGTGGGAACGTGAAGAAGGTGGCGGTGGTACGAGTCGAGTATTAACTCAAGGCCAAGTATTTGAGCAAGCCGGCGTTAACTTTTCTCATGTTATGGGCGCCGCTATGCCCGCATCGGCCACGGCACATCGTCCAGAATTAGCTGGCCGAAGTTTTGAAGCTATGGGGGTGTCATTGGTTATTCACCCTAATAATCCGTTTATTCCAACGACTCATGCTAACGTGCGTTTTTTTATCGCCCGTAAAGAAGGTGCCGACCCAGTATGGTGGTTTGGTGGTGGATTTGATTTAACGCCTTACTATCCATTTAAAGAAGATGTCGTTAGCTGGCATCAAACGGCTAAAGATATTTGCGATCCATTTGGTGAAGATGTTTATCCAAAGTATAAAAAATGGTGTGATGAGTACTTCTTCTTACCGCATCGTAATGAAACCCGTGGTGTCGGTGGATTGTTTTTTGATGATCTTAACGAACCTGGTTTTGAGCGAAGCTTTGAGTTTATGCAAGCGGTAGGCAACGGTTTTATTGAAGCTTATGCGCCGATAGTCGAACGCAACAAAGAGTTAGAATATGGCGATGACGAACGCCAGTTCCAGCTTTATCGCCGTGGTCGCTATGTTGAGTTTAACTTGGTCTATGATCGTGGCACTTTATTTGGCCTGCAAACTGGTGGCCGAACGGAATCCATTTTAATGTCGATGCCACCATTGGTTCGCTGGGAATATGCATTCACCCCAGAAGAAGGGACTGCAGAAGCAGAGCTGTATGACATCTACCTAAAGCCACAAGACTGGTTAGCTGCAGTCTAACGATTACGCATATTATCTGCTAGCGCAGAAATAGCCTGAATAATCACTTGCTGATGTTCAGGCTTTTTTATGTTGTTTTGAATGGCTGCACGCATACAGATTAACCATTGATCTCGCATTGATTCATTAATCGCGAAGTGCATGTGTCTGGCACGTAAAGCCGGATGACCATGTTTTTGTTGATACAGTTGCGGACCACCTAACCAACCACTTAAGAACTCATACAGTTTTTGTTCAGACTCTTGCATTGGCGAGCGATGCATCGCTAATAACGCTTGGGTTTCGGGACGTGTTTGCATTTGTTGATAAAAGTCATGGGCAATTGTGCGGATAACCTTGTCGCCACCAATAAGGTCGTAGGCATTTGACTGCGCTGTATCTCTGTCATCAGCGGTTTGCGGCTTAGCGAATAATTTACGTAACCAGTTCATATTGTCAGTGTTTAAGTCAGTGTTTAAGAGTGTCGGAGTTATTATATCTAAATCAATGTCATGGCAGGATTATTTTTTTGTTAACGTTTTGATACCAATTATTTAACGATTAGGCTGTATTTCGGCAGTTAACTTGGTTAGATTAGTCGCAAAATAAGACAGGAGATCCCAATGGCAAAATTAATGCCTTCTTTGGTTGCTGTGGCGCTATCAACTGCAATTGCAGGTTGTAGTCCAGCAGAACAACAAGACCCTAAAATCACAATCAATGCCAATCCGTATCCAAGTACTTATCAAATACTGCCTAATTCAACCACACTGTTAAAAAATGCCATTGTGTTAACCGGCACTGGTGAACGTATTGATGATGCCGATGTATTAATTAAAGACGGTAAAATTAGCGCAGTTGGTCAACAGCTTTCCGCTGAAGATGCTGTAGTTATCGACGCTAAAGGCAAGTGGATTACCCCTGGTATTATTGATGTGCATTCACACTTAGGGGTTTATCCAAGTCCCAATGCCGAGTCACACAATGACGGTAATGAAATGACCAACCCAGTAACCGCTGAGGTATGGGCAGAGCATAGTGTATGGCCACAAGACCCTGGGTTTAATCGTGCCCGAGAAGGTGGCATCACTACGCTACAAATTTTACCTGGTTCAGCCAACCTGATTGGTGGCCGTGGGGTGACACTCAAAAATGTTCCCGCTACGACCATGCAAGCGATGAAGTTCCCAGCCGCGCCTTATGGATTAAAAATGGCCTGTGGTGAAAATCCTAAATCTTTATATGGCAGCCGTAACGAATTACCTATGACTCGTATGGGTAATATGGCGGGTTATCGTACAGCGTTTATTCAAGCAACAGAATACAAACGTGCTTGGGATAAATATGATGCTGACTATGCCGCAGGTAAGAACCCTGTAGCACCAGAGCGCGACTTAATGAAAGACACGCTTAAAGGTGTGCTTGAAGGTGATATTTTAATTCACAACCATTGTTACAAAGCTGAAGAAATGGCAATGATGATCGACCTAGGTAAGGAGTTCGGTTATCACGCAGGTACATTCCATCATGCGGTAGAAGCTTATAAAATTGCCGATTTACTTGCTGAGAATGGTAACTGTGCTGCTATGTGGCCAGATTGGTGGGGCTTTAAACTCGAAGCATACGACATGGTGCTTGAAAATGTTGCTATAGTCGATGCCGTTAAAAACTCTTGTGCTGTCGTGCATTCAGACTCTGGCGTAACCATTCAGCGCCTTAATCAAGAAACGGCAAAAATCATGAATAACGCGAATGCTAACGGCTTTGACTTAAAAGCTGAGCACGTGATTGGCTGGATTACTGCTAATGCGGCAAAATCATTGGGTATTAGCGATAAGACCGGTTCACTCGAAAAGGGTAAAAATGCAGATGTGGTTGTATGGAATACCAATCCGTTTAGCGTATACGCTCAAGCTGAACAGGTATTTATTGACGGTGCAAAAGTGTATGACCGCCAAGATCCTGCCTACCAGGCACAAAGTGACTTTATGTTAGGTCAACAATAAGGAGCAAGACAATGACACTATTTAAAAAATCTGCACTTGCTTTAAGTTTATCGGTCGGCCTAGCATTGAGTTGTGTAGTTCAAGCTGAAAGCGTAGCAATTATCCATGCCACAGTGCATACCGCCACAGAACAAGGCGTATTAACCGATGCCACAGTTGTGATTGAAGACGGCACTATTGTGGCCATTAATCCGGCATCACCGACAGCCGATACCGTGATAGATGCTAAAGGGGCAATATTAACTCCAGGCTTTATCGCGAGTATGAATGATTTAGGCTTAGTGGAAATTGGTGCGGTAGCATCTTCACGTGATGCTTACGAAAAAGAAGCCGATGTTGTTTTCGATCCTAGTTTAGCTTACAACCCCAAGGCATCTACAGTGCCATTTGCTCGCAAAGGCGGGATAACTCGTAATGTAGTGTCATCAGGTGGTGGCGAAGGCATTTTTGCAGGACAAACATTTACCGTAGACTTAAGTGGTGATTGGGACAGTATACTGGCCGCTAACACCGGATTAGTTGTTGCATTAGGTGCCAAAGAAGAAGGCTCTCGTGCAGCAGGAATGCAGCAATTGATCCATAAACTTGAAGATGCTAAAAAAGCGCAAGCCAAAAAGAGTAAAACGAAAAAAACAGCTGAAGATGATAGCGAAGTGCCAAGTCGTGAAGATGAGATTATTCACGCGGTACTCGCGGGTGAAAAACCATTAATTATCGACGTCGACCGTGCCAGCGATATTTTGCATTTAATTAAACTTAAACAAGACTTAGGCATAGATCTTATCCTAGTCAATGCTGCTGATGCCGTATTAGTGGCTGATAAGCTCGCGCAAGCAAACATTCCTGTGATTATTGATAGCATGCGTAACTTACCAGAAAGTTTTGATGCATTGCATAATTCACTCGAAAATGCAGGTAAACTAGCAAACGCGGGTGTCAAAGTAGCCATTGCATTACCCGGTGATAGTCATGGTATTTACGCACTACGCTTTAGTGCTGGTAATGCGGTTGCTAACGGGATGAATTATGATGATGCTCTGGCTTCTGTGACGGCAAATGTGGCTGATATTTTTCATTTAGACTCTGGGCGGATTGCGGTCGGCAAGCCTGCCGATTTAGTATTATGGAGCGGCGATCCTTTCGAGTTCAGTAGTAAAGTGCAAAAGATGTGGATTGCGGGAGAGGAGCAAAGCACAGACAGTCGTCAAGACAAGCTCCGTGATCGCTATTTACAAAAAACGGCAATGCCTGAAGCCTATAGCCGATAGCATCTCACGATTTACGTGGGGCGTTTCCCTAAATCGTTAATGAAGAGACAAAGCGAATGACAGATAAGTATGCTGTATTTGGTAACCCAATAGCCCAAAGTAAGTCACCATTTATACATACTGAGTTTGCCAAGCAAACTCAGCAAGACTTGAGCTATGAAGCTATTCTCGCGCCGGTCGATCAATTTGACTCTTCGTTAACGGCATTCTTTGCCGATGGTGGTAAAGGCGCTAATGTTACTGCACCTTTTAAAGAGCAAGCATTTGCCATGTGTGACGAGCTCAGTGAGATGGCTAAACTCGCAGGCTCGGTAAACACCCTGTTTAATTTGCCTGATGGTAAAATTGGCGGTGACAATACCGATGGTGTTGGTTTGGTGAATGACATGGAAATGCTGTTCGGTTCGCTGAAAGGTAAGCGAGTGTTATTGGTGGGAGCTGGTGGCGCGGCAAGAGGCTGCATTTTACCGATATTACAACACAATGTTGCTCAGTTGATTATCTGTAATCGGACCCACGAAAAAGCAGAGCAACTTCAAGCCTTATTCAATGAGTATGGTAACTTTTTTGCTAAACCCATTGAAGAGCTAATATCGCCATTTGATTTAGTGATTAACTCAACTTCAGCAGGTCTATCTGGACAATTAATTTCCTTGCCTAGCGTTATAGTCGATGAAACAACAGATTGTTACGACATGACCTACAGCCAACAAACCACAGTCTTTAACCAATGGGCTCAAGAACAACACGCTCGTAAAACTGCTGATGGGCTAGGTATGTTGGTTGGTCAAGCGGCAAAAAGCTTTAGTTTGTGGCGTGGGGTTACTCCTGATACTGGTTCGGTTATGCTAAAACTGCGTGAATCATTAGCACAAAAGGCAGCTGACTAATGAATCAAAGCGTGATATTTACCGATCAAGTCTACCTCGAAACCAATCAAGTGAAGTTTGTTGCTCAGCAGCAAGGGGTTAATATCAACTGTTATGCCAGTTTTTCGGCCATCAGTGAGCTTTGCGACAAGCAAATTGTGAGTGGAAGTAATGCCGTGTGTTTATTTGAGCAATGTCGTTTTGACCTTGAAGACCAAGCAGAAGCATTGATTGAACAAGAAGCTTTTAGTGACAGTGGTAATATTATTCTAGCTTAAGGCTGATTCAGTTGTTTCTTCAGTCGCTTTTGGCTATACATATTATTATCTGCCTGTTTAAACGCGTTAGACCAATCTTGATTATACTGGGCAAGTCCATAGCTAAAACGAATCGTGGGGTTTAACAGCGTTAGGTCATGCTGCAGTTGTGTTATTTGCTGCTCTAAGACATCTATGGGGCCACGGCATAGTGCAATAAATTCATCACCGCCATATCGAGCGACTAAAAAATGTGGATGCCACATTGATTTTAGTGATTGCGCAAAAGCCTTTAATGCATCGTCCCCAGCTTGATGTCCGTACTGATCATTTAATGGCTTTAAGTTATCCATATCCAAAATAATGATATAGCTTGCTAACTCTGGGTGGTGTTGCCATTGTAGAATTGTTGCATCAAATTTTTTGCGATTATACAGTCCTGTTAATCCATCATAATCAGCCAGGAGCTCAATTTTTTTAGACTTTTGGTACAGTGAAATTGCGTTCGCGGCTTCTGATGTAAGAATATTCACCAGATTTATATCGTAATCACCAAAGGCTTCCATCTTGCTACTGTCTAAATTCATCATCCCGTAAAGTTCTCCGTCAATACGGATGGGGCTAGACAAGGTGGAACAAATTGGTTGTATCGAAGCATGTAATAGTGCGTGTTGGTCTTCATTTGTGAGAGTGCTTTTAGCATTGATGTTCTTCATGTTGTTAATCACAACCGCCTTATCACAACGACCATTCGTCCGTCGGAACTGAAAGGTTTCTTCTAAGGTAAAGTTTATTTTTCGAAGAGCATCTATATCCAACCCCACAACCGACTCAAATTGTAATCTAGTGGTATTCTTATCAACCAGAATGATACTGCCCATTTCGGCATCATCGATAGCACTTACTGCTTTTTGCAATAGAGCGTCTAAAAAGGTTTTTTCAGAATAGTATTGACTGGATAAATTCACTAATTCATAAGTCGTATCGTTAATGTGGACAACTTGCTCTAAATGTTGCCAAAGGCGTAACATATTTTGTCTATGGACAAAATATGTGATGGCATAACAGGTAGTGTAACCACAACCAATAAGAGATAGGAATTGATAAGCACTACCTGTATCAAATGCTGTAAATGAAATAATACTGATAAGTAATAAAGGGATGACCAAGAGTAGTAAGTGCTGCTTAATATCAAGATAGCCGATATATTTGGTGGAAACGCGTTTTGTGGTTTTCACTTAACCATCCTTGTTAAATATTCGGCGATACTGGTTAGCATTCAAAACTGTATGTAGTCACTCTATCTAGCAATAAAGCTCAATATAGTGACTCTTAGAATTTAGTTGCAACAATCAAACACGCAGTACAGCATAACTAAATGAGTTACTATCATATAAGACCACGTTAGTTTATCAACAGATAGTATAAAAAAATGTGTGGAGTAAGGTATTTTAGTGGGGACATGCAATGGACCAAGAAAAATCGATCCATTACATTAAACGAACAGGCTTATTGTTGTAGGTCTACTAAGTATTCATTTTTTAAACGAACATAGTTATCAGCAGACTGTGGCAAAAATGCACGTTCGGCTTCAGTTAATGGCCTCACTTGTTTGCATGGGCTGCCAACATATAAATAACCACTCTGCAAAACCTTATTGGGAGGAACTAATGAACCCGCTCCCACAATCACATCATCTTCTACTATTGCACCATCAAGTAAAATTGCACCCATACCGATAAGTACACGATGACCAATCTTGCAGCCATGTAACATTGCTTTGTGACCAATAGTGACATCATCACCAATAATCAATGGATGCCCATCAGGATTTGCCGCAGACTTACGGCTTACATGTAATATGCTGCCGTCCTGCACATTACTGCGTTTACCTATGCGTATCTTATTTACGTCACCGCGCGCAGCAACTAATGGCCAAACACTCGCGTCATGGTCTAATTTAATGTCACCAACCAGCACTGCAGACTCGTCGACATAGACGTTATCAGCTAAATCAGGGTGTATTCCTTGGTAAGTTCTTATATTAGTCGACATAACAATCCTTATATATTCATGGTTTGTGACAGTATAATGCTTAAAAACTAGCTGGTCAGGCTAAATTATCCGCAAACAAGCCGAAAATAACAAATAACCTTAAAAAAGGCCTTGCGCAAAACCGTGTGGTGCCTATAATGCGCATCCACTGACACGGCAGACAGCGCAAGTGGTTACTGAGTCAGGTTGAATTAAGTGCTTCAAAACACA
>NZ_JABKAW020000008.1:0-214813 GCF_014596695.2 Shewanella sp. BF02_Schw | reverse complement strand
TTTTTACGTCTGCAATTTATAGTGTAGAGTTTGTTATTGGCCAAAACATGACAGCAGTTTGTCGAATATGCCCATGTGTGAGTAGGTCATTTTCAGGCGCCTAATTGACTCGAAAGAGTAGTGATAAGCCCGTTACTAACGTAACGGGCTTTTTTACGTCTGCAATTTATAGTGTAGAGTTTGTTTTTGGCCAAAACATGACAGCAGTTTGTCGAATATGGCCATGCGTCCCCTTCGGGGATAAAAGAGTAGGTCATTTCTAGGCGCCTAATTGACTTGCAAGAGTCGTAAAAAAGCCCGTTACTAACGTAACGGGCTTTTTTGTGTCTGCAATTTATAGTGTAGAGTTGTTTTTGGCAAAACAAGTCCTCAGAAATAAGCCTTAAGCAGTGTGGCCAATATGCCTATGCGTGAGTAGGTCATTTCCAGGCGCCTAATTGACTTGAAATAGTCGCGAAACAGCCCGCTATCATATAGCGGGCTGTTTTGTGTAAAAAACAATATGTAGCCCTTAACTCTCCATAATGACCGCAATCAAAGAGCTCGCTTATTTCGATGGCATTAATTAAATGGCTATTTAATATAAGCAACTTTATGAAATCAACAATACCACTCAATACACTCAATAAGGTGGCGTTGTTTAAGATTCTCTCTGACAGTGTTACGCGTTATTTATTTTTTGCTTTAGGTCATAAGCATCGTCGGTAACAACACGTTCAAGTACTTCAATTCGTTGACGCAGGGCGTTAATTTCATCATGCAGTGCTTTATTGTTAGTTTCTTGTTCTGCAGTCGTATGCGATTGTCTTTGCTTCAGCTTCATTATAGTGACAATAAAGCTGCCTAAAATGGCCAGAATAGGAATTAATAATGCCAATGTTGGTGGGTTCATAATGTGTCCTTAATTGTTTCTATTTATTGTCTATTATTGTGACGTTTTCAAGCAGAAATACTAGTGACAAAAGTCATCATTGTGAAATGAACACCAACTTATTCATTATGTTATAAATTAGTTGTTATCTTAATTATTGATTATAAAGTCTATTTTTTATTTTAGGTTATTAGTAACTCACTTTTTTATCCATTGCACTTGATATAGCGCCAGTGGTCCATATATCTAATTCTGTAGCAGGAGAGAATCATGAAATGCTCGATTGAGGTTTCAGTAAACTTGCTACCACAGTGCCGTAAGGGCTGTGAAAACTAAACACCACAAACAGACTGTGGTCATTTTTACATATTGCTTTAGACAAGGGTATGAACATGCGTAATTTTAATATTTCTCCAGATTTAACACCTCTTTATCGTAGTGCTATTGGTTTTGATCGTTTAGCACAACTTGCTGAACATGCTGCAGCTAACAATAGCAACAGTGGTTATCCTCCTTATAATATTGAACTTTTAGGCGAGAATCGTTATCGGATCACCATGGCCGTCGCGGGTTTTTCTATGCCAGAACTCGATATTATGAGTGAAGGTGAAAAACTATTAGTAAAAGGTAATAAGACAGCTACAAGTGATGAACGTAAATATTTGCATCAAGGGATTGCTGAGCGTGGTTTTGAGCGCACTTTTCAATTAGCAGATCATGTACGAGTAATCGGTGCGGAATTAGAACACGGCTTATTAAATATTGATTTAGTACGTGAAATTCCAGAAGCAATGAAACCTCGTAAAATTGATATTGTTGCTACCAACACCCTTAGTTAAGGCGTTATTGTGAATTAATACGATTGATGGCTTAGGTGTTAATAGCATTTAAGCCATATTCTCAACCTTGTAGTTTATCTCCCCCCAATTTAGCCAATTGCTTACACCTAGTTTGTTATCAAACTAGGTTTTTTGTATTCATCATTTATTCAAAAGCACTGGGCCAGGGCCTTGATCTGCAAGAATATCGTTAGGATTATACAGTGGGCAATTTTTCATCGATAAACAACCACAACCGATGCAACCTTCGAGCGAATCTTTCAATTTTTGCATCTGGGTTATCCGCAGCGTAAGTGATTTATTCCAAACATTTGATAATTCTGCCCAGTCTTCTTTAGTCGCTGTTCGTTCATTGGGTAAAGCAGCAAAAGCATGCTTGATATCATCCAACGATATCCCTAATTGTTGCGCAGCTTTGATGAGCGATATTCGCCTGATAACGTCTCGTGTATAACGACGTTGATTACCATTATTGCGCCAACTGCTGATGAGACCTTTTTGCTCATAAAAGTGAATCGCAGAGATATTTATTCCACAACGCTTAGCGACTTGGCCAACACTAAACTCAGTATCTACTGACATTCAACCCCCGAATTTTTTATCATTTTGGCAAAAATAGTACTTTACCTCAAGTTAACTTTAGGTTTTAAGCTGTGTTGCATTAATCATAAGGAGATAAGTGATGCGATTAGAACATTTAAATCTAGTAGTTAATGACTTAGATGAATCATTAGTATTTTATAAAGCGGCCTTTCCACACTGGCGAGTGCGTGGTGGTGGTGAGTCAGTCTGGCATGGTACGCCACGGAAATGGCTTCACTTTAGTGATGATTATCATTATTTATCGTTAAATGATTCTGGTAGTGGCGAGGTGCGCGATCTTAAAAGTAATGCATTGGGTTTGGCACATTTCGCTTACGTTGTGGACAATATTGATGCATTAGTTGCTAGGTTGTCACAAGCGGGTTTTGAGGTGGCGATTATGGGCAGACACGACCCTTTTTATAAAAGCCGTTACTTTATTGATCCGAACGGATTTGAAGTTGAGTTTGTTGAATACTCAACGGATATTCCTAGTGAACGAAATCAATACGGTGGTTAGTAACTTATCAATATGCACCATTGGGCTTATAGAGTAAGCCCAATGGTTTTGATCAAAATCGATTATCAACAAAAGCCATAGTTTAATAGCAGGTTAGCTAACTAAAGGTAGTGTGATAAGTCGCTGTTAGCGGTAAGCTCAACTTCTTGTTGTTTACCGTGGAATAAGTAAGCTGCCTCATTACCAATAAGGTGTAATTTATCGCCTTGGCGCCATAGCGCGCTACCTTCTTGGATTCCGATCACCGGTGTCAGTGGATCGACCATGGTAAACTCTAACAGTCGTTGCGCACGTGTTTCACCATTATGGCCTGGCATTTGGTAATTGGTGTAATGCGGATTTAATTGGAATGGCAATATACCCAATGCGGTAAAAGAGGGCGGCTCGACAATTGGCATATCATTGGTGGTACGAATACTGGCTCCAGTAATGTTTGATCCCGCACTCCAACCCACATACGGCATGCCATTTTCTACTTTTTCACGAATTAAATGTAGCAAGTCGTAGCGATATAATTCGTTGAGCAATTGGAATGTATTGCCACCACCAACAAAAATGCCTGCAGCATCTTGAATGGCTTGTTTTGGGTCTGCAAACTGATGAATGCTACTAATGGTAATTGGCAGAGGTTCAAGCGCTGTTTGTACTTTTGTTAAATACTCATCATAACTTACACTGACGCCAGCATAAGGAATAAACAGCCATTGTTGTCCTGGTTGAGTGAGTGGACGAATAAGCTCAACGGTATGGCTTAGATATGTCGAATTACCGACCCGTGAGGCACTCAACATTAATGCATTAATGGGCATAAAAAGTCCTTTTTGGTTTTAGTTTTTGACAGTTTATCAAAGATTAATCATTGCCGACACAGAGTTTGTTTTTGTAGTCTATTTTTCAGTTTCAATTAATCAATTCTCCCTAGACTCTGCTCGCGTGAATTTCAAGACGATGTTTTATCAAGTTAAAAAAGAGTCATAAATCTTTTTTAATATAACTAAGCTTGAATTTTCATTTTATGGACATATTATGTCTGTAGTAACAATCGTAAATCGGCACTTTTGCCATACAGGAGCTTAAATGAAGCGTATATTTTTGTTGATTGCAACCAACTTTGCCATCTTACTGGTTGCCTCAATTGTAATGTCTATTCTTGGGGTTAATACCTCAACGATGGGTGGACTGTTAGTATTTGCT
The DNA here is from genome assembly GCF_014596695.2 of Shewanella sp. BF02_Schw. Lineage (NCBI taxonomy): Bacteria > Pseudomonadati > Pseudomonadota > Gammaproteobacteria > Alteromonadales > Shewanellaceae > Shewanella > Shewanella sp. BF02_Schw. Next base: position 210,807 of record NZ_JABKAW020000008.1, on the reverse strand, counting down.
GCCATTTTTGGTTTTGGTGGCTCGTTTATCAGTTTAGCCATTTCAAAATGGATGGCGAAGAAAACCATGGGCTGTGAAGTTATTACGCAACCACGTGACAGTATGGAACGTTGGTTAGTTGAAACGGTTGCACGCCAAGCTGAAAAGTCTGGTATTAAGATGCCTGAAGTGGCTATTTACCAGTCGCCAGAAATGAACGCATTTGCAACGGGTCCAAGTAAAAACAATGCGCTTGTTGCTGTGAGTTCTGGTTTGCTTTACGGTATGACTCAAGATGAAATTGAAGGTGTACTTGCACATGAAGTGAGCCACGTGGCGAACGGTGACATGGTGACATTAACCTTAATCCAAGGTGTGGTGAATACTTTTGTTATTTTTGCTGCGCGTGTTGTTGCTGGCATTATTAACAATTTTGTTTCCAGTAATGACGAAGAAGGTGAAGGCCTAGGTATGTTCGCCTACATGGCTGTAGTATTTGTACTTGATATGCTATTCGGTATTTTGGCATCGATTATCGTAGCTTACTTTTCACGTATTCGTGAGTTTAAAGCTGATGAAGGCGCGGCACGTTTAGCAGGCAAAAATAAAATGATTGCCGCATTAGAACGTTTACGTCAAGGGCCTGAATCTGGCGCTCTGCCAGCACAAATGTCAGCCTTTGGTATTAATGGTAAACGTTCAATGGCTGAGTTAATGATGAGCCATCCGCCACTAGAGAAGCGCATCGCTGCATTAAAAAATAGTTAGTATTCATGCCTTTATCATCCTTTTATAGTGACATTCTATTAAGGAGCCTTTTGGCTCCTTTTTTATTTATTGGGTTAGGTTATGATTGAATATGCCCTATTAATCGGGTAATTATAGTTAACTAATAGTATTAATCGCTCGAATCGATTGCATTTTGTTGTTTAATCACAGCGTATAGGATAGGTTCTGATGTATAGTTAGACTCGGCACTTATATTCATAACACTACTTGTTACAGTATTCATACATATTGAGTATGGCTCGTTTAACATGGTCTATTAAACATTATCAGGATCTTAATATGCTTAAAAAAGCTATTTCTCAAGTACAATTAAGAGAATGGCAGCTAGAAATAAATGATATTTCTGCCGAGTTTCGTCTTACCATCATGTTTTACCAAATTAATGCTGAAAACAGTATTGAAGCTATTTGTACCAGCCAAGGTATTGATGACAATACCCAGCGACAGCATCAAGATAGCTTGTTACAACATCTTAAAGCGGCAGATGCTCAAAGTGTCCAAACGGTAGACAAACATGTTACCGTTTATCATCAGCCTATTCGTTCATCTAAAGGTCATATCATCGGTGTGATCACCTTTAGTGACAAAGCTATCGAACCATCTCAGCAAACATTATTTAAGCCCTTGTCGGCAATGCAAACACGCATAGCGGATATGCTAAGTAATGCCATTCGTTATTATATCAATTCCTTAGCTGTTGATTCTAATGCATCTGAGTCTGTGTCGCTCGATGTTGATTTACAGTCATTTATTGATGCTTTTGATGAACATATGTGGGTTAAAGATGCTAACGGACACTATGTAGCGTGTAATAAAAGTGTTGAGCGAGCTTGGCGAAAGTCTACAGAACAAATTGTTGGCAAAACCGACTTTGACCTTTTTGATCAACGCACTGCAAATGAATTTATTGAGAGTGATAAATTAGCCATCAGTAATGGTTCGACTGTAGTGGTGTCTGAATGTGAAGAAGTTGATGTTAATTTTAATAAGGTCTGGCTCGAAACCATTAAAGCGCCCATTTATAATACCCAAGGTCAATTGACCGGGGTAATAGGGATGACTCGCAATATTGCCAAACACAAAGAGGCGCAGGATCAACTCATATTAGCCGCCAATGTGTTTCAAAATGCAGTCGAAGGGGTAGTGATAACAGACAGTAATGGCAATATTACCGAAATTAACCAAGCGTTTACTGATATTACCGGTTACAGCCGCGAAGAGGTTATAGGCCAAAATCCTAGAATGCTGAGTTCAGGTCGCCATCCTAAAAGCTTTTTTGAACGATTGTGGAATACCTTATTAGTCCAAGGTAAATGGCATGGTGAAATTTGGAATCGCCGTAAGCACGGTGCTATTTTTCCGCAAGCGATAACCATCAGTGCTGTATTCGATAAACTCAATATCATTCAGTATTATGTTGCCGTATTTGCCGATATTTCAGCGCAAAAACAAAATGAAGAAAAGCTGAAAAACTTAGCCTATTTTGATCCGTTGACACAATTGCCTAATCGGATGCAATTTATGTCACTGCTAGAGCAAGAGGTGAATCACTCTCACCGGGCTAAAAAGCAGCTGGCTATTGTGTTTTTAGATATCGATTTCTTTAAGCACATTAACGACAGTTTAGGCCATGTTATTGGCGACGAAATTCTGGTTGAATTGGCTAAACGCTTATCTTACGCTTTATCTGATTTTGACGTATTAGCACGTTTAAGTGGTGATGAGTTTGTGGTCATGTTGCCGAGCATTATGGGAACTGATTCTGTAACGTCATCGGTTGACCGTATTCGCAGTGTATTTGAACGCCCATTTATATTGGACAATACCCAATCTGTACGCCTTACCGCCAGTATGGGAGTGGCGATATACCCAAGTGATGGTGATGATCACGACAGCTTATTACGTAATGCCGACGCGGCAATGCACCGAGCCAAGTTAGATGGGCGAAATAATTATGCCTTTTATACTGAGTCGATGACCAAACAGGCTGTAGCGCAATTAAAACTGCAAACAGCATTGCACCAAGCGCTGGTGAATGAAGATTTTTATTTAGTTTATCAACCTAAGTTGAAACTGTCTGATCTGTCTCCTAGTGGCTTTGAAGCGTTAATTCGTTGGTCTGATCCTGTCTACGGCAATATCTCTCCAGCAGAGTTTATTCCATTAGCAGAGAAGATTGGTTTAATTTGGGATATAGGTTTGTGGGTATTAAAGGCCGCTTGTTTACAAGGGGTTGAATGGCTAACCCAAGGTAAAATGTTTGAACGCATTTCGGTAAATGTAGCCAGCTTACAGCTGCAAAGAAATGATTTTGTCGATAAAGTGCGCTCGATTTTATTGGAAACGGGATTACCGGCCAAACATTTGGAATTAGAAGTCACCGAGTCTTGCATGATGAATGATCCAGACGCGATTATTCGTGATTTGAAATTGCTTGGCGCCATGGGCATTGCCTTGAGTATTGACGATTTTGGTACCGGATACTCATCTCTCAATTATCTCAAAAAGTTACCAATTGATAAGTTGAAAATCGATCAATCTTTTGTACGTGATATCCCTCATGATGCAAATAACACTGCGATTGCTAAAGCGGTTATTACACTGGGGCATGCATTGAATTTGCAGATTATTGCTGAAGGTGTGGAAACTATCGATCAAGCAGATTTTCTGCGGCTCAATGGCTGTGATTTGGTTCAAGGGTATTTGTACAGTAAACCGCGATTGCCACAAGATCTTAACGAGTTTTTACCGATATTCCATAACCGTATTAACCTGGCCACTGATATTAAATTAAAGTAAATAAAATAGCAGCTTACACAATTTGCAAGCTGCTTTTATATCACGATTACGACTTTTTAATGCTGTATTAAGCGTAAATATCTACGTTCACAGAGGTTGAATTACTGTTAGCCGTTGCGGTGTTATCACCATTATAAATACTGCTCAATGCCTCAAAGAAAATACTGCCGATGTCCTCGTCAGTTAATCCATCTGTAAGTGGTTTTAATTCATCTAACATAGACTTCAACGACTCTTGCTGCTCGTCGGTCAATGATGACAACATGTCTGTGGTTAATTGCTGTTGATCATCAGACAAGGTCGATACCGCTGTATCTAGCCCAGGCGGGACACCGCCTTTTGGTGGCGGCGGGCCATCAGGACGCGGAGGTCTTTGTGTGTTTTCGGTCGATGTCATTTGCATCGAAGTATTACCACTCGTCACTTGCATATTTACTCCTTAGATATTCTCTGTAATCTATTTTTGATGAAACTACCTAGCAACATATTATTGTTAATTACGTTGTTTTGGTGGTTGTTTCATATCGTCAGGACCATTGGCAGGTACAGCGACAAGCTCGCCATCGATAATTTGACAACTTGCTTCAAGGGTGTCTCCCCGCGGGGTGTCAAAACTAACCTGATCATTTTCAACACTGTTAGCACACGCTTCAACAGCTTCTTTAGGTGGCTTTCTATCATGCGGGTTAGCATTAGCAGCGAAAGATGCTAATAACAGAAAGCTAAGTAGACCAATACTGATTGGCTTAAGAGTCATAGTGACACTCCTTGGTTAGGTAACTAAAGGTAATATAACCTAACAATGTGGAGTAATTGTGCAGAATTGGAGGAGATTTTTATCAGTTATTTATCGCGACTAGTTTATGCGTATATAGCTGGTTATAATGTATTTTATGCAAATATCTCAAAAGCTTTTCTTGGCCTTCGTTGGCCTAACCAGTATTGTACTTATCGCCACGTTATCGTTAGCGAGGTGGAGTTTTGACCAAGGTTTTTTAGACTATATCAACGGATTAGAACAAGAACGTTTACAGCATTTATCGAATGAACTATTGACACTTTATGCGGCTAATCCGGAAGCACAAACCGATCCATCAGTAATGACAGATCAACAATCTACACAAGTGTGGCAGTCGATTAATCAAACAACATTAACACAAGCCATTTCGCTTCACGCTCCATTTCCAAAAAGAAATAGACCCGGCGACGGGGCAAGACCGCCAAGACCTGCAGGTGATAATCGTCCTCCAATGGGACCTGAACGACGTTTAGGTCCTCCTAGGCAACGGCCACCTTTTTCACCACCTTCTGGTCCACCGACGGGGTTATACTCAGCAGAACAACAGTTTATTAGCGGCGTTGATATTGGCAATGTGGATAACCGGATTAGCTTAACCTTGTTATTCAACGATCGTATAGTAGGCTATTTATACAGTAGCCCTATTCGTGAAGTTGAATCGTCTTCAGCTACCGCATTTTCTCAGCAACAACGTTGGACCAGTATCGGAATCGGTTTATTGTGTTTACTGCTTGCCAGTGCAATTGCTTGGTGGTTGTCACGTTTTCTACTGATCCCCGTTAAACAAGTTATGCTGGGAGTATCGTATTTATCTCAAGGTAATTATGATGAACGCTTATCACCTCAGCGTGCAGATGAGCTGGGTCAATTAATGACCAATATTGATCATCTCGCCATGACGCTATCGAAAAACCGCAGTGCTAAAAATCGTTGGTTAGCTGATATTTCTCATGAACTGCGCACGCCATTGAGTATTTTATGTGGTGAGATTGATGCGATTAAAGCAGGGATCAGGACGTTCGATAACACACAGCTGAACTCACTCGAACAAGAAGTGTTGCGCATGAAGCACTTAGTCGATGATTTGTATGAACTGTCTTTATCTGATGTTGGTGGACTCCGATATCATTTTCAGCGGGAGAACGTCAGTGAGTCTCTACACAGCACGCTTAATAGCATGGCTACCAGCCTACAAGATAAAGGCCTAACGCTACAAAGTCAGCTCCAGCCGGGGGTGTATTTATCTGCCGACGTGCTTCGGCTTGAACAGCTATTTATTAATTTACTAATGAATTCTATGGCTTACACAGACAGTCCTGGGGTAATTGATGTGCGATTGTCACAACAAGCCAAAATGATGATATTAACCATCAATGATACTAAGCCCAGTGCCAGCATTGAAGAGTGTGAACACCTGTTTGAGCCATTGTATCGCCAAGACAGTGCCCGCACACGCCGTGGTAGTGGTGCAGGTCTTGGTTTAACCATCTGTAAGAATATTGTCGAAGCGCATGATGGCACCATTAAGGCCGTCCCATCACTATTGGGTGGGCTTTGTATTGAAGTACAATTACCTATGCACAGGGAATGACTATGAGTGGACATGTTCATCAACAACCATTGACCATATTAGTGGTAGAAGACGAGCCTAAAATAGCGCAGATTTTAGTCGACTTTTTAACCCTTGAAGGTTTTAACACCTTGGTACAACACGATGGTCGTGATGTAATTGAAACCATTAAGTCTCAACAAATTGACTTTATGATTCTAGATTTGATGTTGCCCTATAAAGACGGTTTAACCATTTGTCGTGAATTGAGGCAATTTTCAATGCTGCCAGTGCTAATGTTAACGGCGCGGGTAGATGAAATTGACCGCTTAATGGGCTTAGATATCGGCGCAGACGATTATGTGTGTAAGCCATTTTCGGCTAGGGAAGTCGTTGCTCGGGTAAAAACGATTTTAAGGCGAGTCGAAAATACTCACGGCAGTCAAAGCGAGCAGGTTATTCGTTATAAACATCTACAAATCAATATCGAACGCTTTAAATGTCAGGTCGACCAACAAGACGTAGAATTAACCCCTGTTGAGTTTAGATTACTGCATACTTTGCTAAAACGGCCAGGTGTGGTTCACTCTCGAGATAGCCTCATGCAGGTGTGTTATGTCGACGATCGTATTGTGAGTTCACGTACCATTGACAGTCATGTGAAAAATCTACGACATAAGTTAACCCAAGCCAGCCAACAAAAGGAGTTACTGCATTCCATTTATGGTGTGGGTTATAAGGTAGAGTAATGCTGCATTTTATTGGTAAGTCTATTTTTACGTTTTAAAGCCGTTTCATAAGCATCCTAATGCAATGGGTAAGCTTAGTAGCTGGCGATTAATGTGTATTACTGATCGGCTTTAGTTTCGGCAAAACTCCTTTAAATCTGCACTATTTTTGCGCTTTTGATTGCTAACATCACTATACCTAATGCTCCTAGCTGTCTGGATTAACAAGGAATAGTTTTTATGCCGTCACTAATTTTATTATTACTGCTGTGTTGTCAGATTTTTCTGACCATTACGTTGGTCGTAGTATTTATTGGTGGTTATCAGGAACCATCATAATTTGACCTTAACGCCAGAGTCTCTTGTTAACCTTTCAAGTATCCACGCGAATCATTTTCTAAGTGTTTTATAAAATGCTCAGCATTTTGTTGTTGCTGTTCCCCTAGCAAGATTATTATCCGATTCAGGTGCATTGCAGCAGCTTTATCGATTTATTACATTTATCTACGATGTTTACTCGCTCAAAGCGTGGCTTTTGTTTAGAATGTCGTTGATATCATTTAGGGTATCAACGTGGTCTTGTGCTGGCATTGAATATACTGGCGCGTTATTACTCATCACTAGCAGAACGTGGCAATTAACCCGTGAATGTTAGACTAAGAGTTGATAGTCGGATAAATTCCGATCACGTAAGATAGACCTTCCACTGGCATGCGCCGTTAGGAATACATTTATACTGAGGTGGACTGTTTTTCTGCCTAGGAGCATTAATGCAACTGTTTGTAAAAGATTTAACCGTTATCGATTTCTCTTACCTTTGTCCTGTTCGTGGCATGGTTGGTGAAAGCTGGATTGTCGATGTGCTATTAGATGGCGGCCTAGATGAGCAAAATATGGTGCTCGACTTTGGCAAGGTTAAACGCATCATCAAAAACACCATTGATGATGTAGCCGATCATCGCTTGTTAATCCCTACTGCGTGTAGCGAAGTGCGCTGGCAGCAAAAAAGCGACCGAGTTTGGATGGATTTTAGCAGTGAAAAAGGTGACATACATTTAGCATGTCCTTCACAAGCATTTGCGCTTATTCCTACAGAAGTGATTGACTACCAAAGCGTTAATGACTTTTTGAAAAAAGCCTTACGTGAAGTGTTACCTGAAAATGTCCAAGGCATCAGCCTCACATTGCGCAGCGAAGTGCTCGATACCCCGTTTTACCATTACAGCCACGGATTACGTAAACATGACGGTAACTGTCAGCGTATTGCGCATGGTCATCGTAGCCCGGTAACCGTATTTGAAAATGGTATTGCAGAGCCGAAATGGGACCAATACTGGGCAGAACGTTGGCATGATATTTACCTCGGCACTGAAGAAGACTTAGTGTCAGTGAAAACACTAGAGTTGTCGAAGCAGACTAAAATCAACGACGAAACTCATTTTGGTTTTCACTATGTTGCACCTCAAGGTGATTTTCAATTAGCGATGCCTAAGCATTGTTGTGACTTAATTCCTCACGACACCACGGTTGAGATGCTAGCTGAATACATGGCAAAGACATTGGCAAGTCAAGCGCCTGAAAGTCATTTTAAAGTTATCGCTTACGAAGGTATTGGCAAAGGGGCCATTGCGGTAAGAGGTTAATCAAGTATTATTAATGGGCTGCCTTAAGGTGGCCCTTTTTTTTATGTTTTTTGGCGCTATTAACAAGGAATGCGTTTCGATTATGTTATTAAAAAATACCGTTTTAAAATCGATATCAACAGCTGCAATGCTGGTGGTCAGCTTTTGCGGCTTAAGTGCTAATGCGATTGCCGCTGTGACATTTCAAGGCCAGTTTGAACAAGGTGCATTAGTGCGCGGCGCAGTGCCGGTCGGCAGTAAAGTATTACTTAATGGCCAATCGGTAAAGGTCACCCCAAACGGTCAGTTTGCCATTGGGTTTGATAGAGATGCTAAGTCAGAACAAGTGTTTAAAGTCATTTATCCAGACGGATTAACAGAAATTAAGCCGTTAACCATAGCCGCACGACAATACCAAATTGATCGGGTCACAGGCATCAGCCAAAAAATAATGAAACCGGATCCAGTTGCCCAAGCCAGAGCGGCAAAAGATGCCAAACAGACTCGCGCTGCCAGAGACTTATTTAGTCAACAACAGGCATTTATGCAAACATTTATTTGGCCGGTTACTGGCAGAATTTCAGGGGTTTATGGCAGCCAGCGGGTATACAACGACGTACCAGGTAATCCGCATTTTGGTGTTGATGTTGCCCGTCCAACAGGCACGGTAGTGGTTGCGCCAGCAGATGGTGTTATTACGTTAGCTGAGCCAGATATGTTTTATTCTGGTGGCACAGTGATTATCGACCACGGTTATGGTGTTAGCTCTACCTTTTTGCACCTGAGTAAACTGTATTTAACCGTTGGTGATAAAGTTGTGCAGGGTGATAAGGTCGCTGAAATTGGTGCCACCGGTCGAGTGACTGGCCCGCATTTAGATTGGCGCTTAAACTGGTTCCAAATGCGTTTAGACCCTGTCTCGATTGTACCGTCAATGGCGACAGTACTGGCAGCGGAGAAAGCGGCAAAATAGTGTTAAGCCATATGTTAGGGTTTCGGTATGACGATTGAACCGGAACCCTTTATTCAATGGTAATGCTATTCGCTTGATAACTTGCACTTCATACGTCCTGAACTCACCACAACGTCAACGCTATTTGCCTCACTAAACTGATGATGTTGAAACGTTTTCTCACTTTAAGCGCCAAACTTATATTGAACGACTAAATGCTTATCGTCAACATCACAAAGGGCTCTGGTTATGATCAAGCAAGTGGGTAATACCGTTATTGAGTTAAAGCACAAAGCAACATGTCATTGTGGTGCCGTTGAACTCGAGCTCACTTTACCCAATGGTATCGAAAATCCACGACGCTGTGATTGTTCAATTTGTCGTAGAAAAGGTGCGATTGCTGGGTCTGTTAAACTGGATGGGATCAGGGTGGTAAAAGGTCAAGATGTGTTAACGCTTTATCAATTTAACACCAATACCGCGAAACATTATTTCTGTTCTCATTGTGGTATTTATACTCATCATCAACGTCGCTCAAATCCAACAGAATACGGTTTTAACATAGCTTGTTTAGACGGTGTTAATCCATTTGATTTAGGTGATGTACAAACGAGTGATGGGGTAAACCATCCATCAGACCGAGACGTTGTATAGCAAATGGTAAGGCATGTTAATAAAAGGCATTAGGTATTGTATTTCCATCTCTGAGTATCTAATAGAAAACCTCATCATGAATGGCTCTGAATTTGAAAATAAATCTAATGTTATTGTTGCGATGAAGCAATAAACAGAGCATTCAAATATGATTGCTCTGTTTATTAAAGATGGATTTAACTGTTTGTCATTTCTTTAATCATGTCTAATGCAACGGCTTCTGCAATACTGATACCGTCAATACCCGCCGATAAAATCCCGCCAGCATAGCCGGCGCCTTCACCTGCAGGATATAAACCTTTGGTATTAATGCTTTGGAAATCGGCACCACGTTTAATTTGCACCGGTGAAGAGGTACGAGTTTCAACGCCGGTTAACATGGCATCTTTACTGTCAAAACCACGAATTTTTTTACCAAATGCAGGAATGGCTTCACGAATAGCATCGATAGCGAATTGCGGTAATGCATCGCTTAAATCGGTCATTTTTACGTTGGGTTTATAAGACGGCTCAACGTTTTCAAACGGTTTACCAACACCTGCAGCTAAAAAGTCACCGACCATTTGCGCTGGAGCATCGTAATTGCTGCCGCCCATGATATAGGCGTGGCGTTCCAATTTACGTTGTAGCGCAATACCTTGAAGTGGATCGTTGTCAAAATCACTCGGATCAATGCCAACCACAATGGCACTGTTGGCATTACGTTCACTACGCGAATATTGGCTCATGCCATTAGTCACTACCGCATGTTCTTCAGACGTCGCCGCCACAACCACACCACCAGGGCACATACAAAAGCTGTAAACACTGCGACCACTTTTGCAATGGTGGACTAACTTATAATCAGCTGCACCTAACATTGGGTGACCCGCGTTAACGCCAAAGCGATCTTTATCAATCATTTCTTGCTTATGTTCAATACGAAAGCCAATCGAAAATGACTGCGCCTGCATATACACGCCTTTATCATGTAGCATTTGGAAAGTATCACGGGCACTGTGACCAATCGCAGCAATAACATGTTTAGAATGCAGTACTTCGCCATTTCTCAGGGTGACACCAGTCACTTGACGGTCAGTAATGTTGATTTCATCTACGCGGGTTTCAAAGCGAATTTCACCGCCTAATCGGATTATTTCGCGGCGCATTTTTTCCACCATGGTGACCAACTTAAAGGTACCTATGTGTGGTTTACTAACATAAATGATTTCAGCTGGTGCACCCGCAGCGACAAATTCTTGTTTGACTTTTAAGCCTTTAAATCCGGGGTCTTTAACTTGGCTATATAACTTTCCATCCGAGAATGTGCCAGCGCCACCTTCACCAAATTGTACGTTTGATTCAGTGTTTAACTCACTGGTACGCCAAAAGCGGAAGGTATCTTTAGCGCGTTCGTGGACAGATTTTCCACGCTCTAAAATAATCGGTTTAAAGCCCATTTGTGCCAACATAAGCCCAACAAACAAGCCGCATGGTCCCATGCCTATTACCAATGGACGTTCCGTTAAGCCTTCTGGAGCAGTCGCGACATATTTATAATCGGTATCTGGCGACACGCGGATATTATGGTCGTCAGCAAGTGATGCCAATAACGCGGCTTCGTCTACATTGGCTAATGTCACATCTAATGTATAAATTAACGAAATTAAATTCTTTTTACGGGCATCGTAGCCACGCTTAAACACATGTATATCAACCAGCTGATCCGCTGAGATAGAGAGCCTTTGCAATACGAGTTGTTGCAGCGCATCTTCATTATGGTCGAGAGGCAATTTTACTTGGTTTAAACGGATCATGATTTACCTAAAAAGAGACTTAAAAAACAGCGCGTAGTTTACGTGATTTAACCTTAAAATGAAATTATCTATTGATGGTACTTGCTCTATGTCATGCTGTATTCTTTACCTTCATGATTAAATAGTAAAACCGATCACCCAGTTTAGCTCACTCTAGCGGGTGAACTCAGTGTGATACAAGCGAGTAGGGCGATAGGAAGTGAATATGTTGCGATGGATTATATTTCTTTATAGCGTAACAGTTTGTGTGAACGTGCAAGCTGCAACCAATGTGACTTTATTGAGTGATAACGGGATTGAGAGTTGGACCTCCAAAGTATTCTCTGGTGAATCAATTTACAGCGTTGGAGACTATAAAGGGCGCCTAGCGCTAAAAGCACTTAGTCACCATTCCGCGTCAGGCCTGGTGCTAGAAAAGCAAATTGACCTCATTGCAACGCCTTACCTAAACTGGAGTTGGTTAGTTGAAAAGACGCTGCCGGAGTTAGACGAGCGAAGTAAAGCTGGTGATGATTTTGTGGCGCGAGTTTACGTGGTTATTGATGGTGGTTTTATGGTATGGAACACCAAATCATTAAACTATGTTTGGTCGAGCAATCAAGCCAAAGGCTTGGTTTGGAACAACGCTTTTGCTGGCTCAAGTGTTAAAATGATGTCTGTGCGAGGACAGCAATCGCAGCAAAGTCAGTGGTATGAAGAAAAACGCAATGTGTATCAAGATTTGATTGAAACATTTGGGGATAAAGGCAGTGAAAAAGCTAACCGCAAAGCGTATCAATACATCGATATGATTGCGATTATGACCGATACCGACAACAGTGGCAAAGATGCAGAAACGTATTATGGCGATATAATATTTACTGAAAAATAGCAACTGATCAACCTGCATTTACTGGTGCTTAGCGACCTAGCAAAGTCGCATTAATTTTTACTTTATCATTAAAGTAGTGGGCTAAATAAGTAAAAAAACTGCTCGACTAATCGTTTAACTAACGGTCTTTTACGCCACTGGCGCGCATCCATTTTTATCGAATTAGCCATATATTGATGTTGGACTTCACTAAGCGATTGAGTGAATTCTAAATTTTCAACAGAAAGAGTCACTTCAAAGTTAAGCCATAGGCTGCGCATATCAAGATTAACTGTGCCGATTAGACTATGGTGCAGGTCAATGACCACTGACTTTGTGTGCAGTAAACCGCCACGAAAACGATGAATATTGACACCTGCATTCAGTAACTCGCCAAAGAAAGATCTACTGGCCCATTCCACCATCATTGAGTCGTTTTTATCGGGTATGATTAAATTCACCTCCACACCCCGTAATGATGCGGCGGTCAATGCAAACAGTAGGTTTTCACTGGGGACAAAATAAGGGCTAGTGATGGTGATGCTGTGTTTTGCTTGATAAATACTGAGCAATAAAACTTGTTGGATCATATCCTCAGGCATACCGGGTCCTGATGGAATAACTTGAACCATGTCGGATGGTTCCTCGTCGTGCGGATGGCATTGTGGCGGTTCGGGTAACATTCTCTGGTCTGTTTCGGTTTCCCAATCCCAGGCGAGAATGCAGTTAAGCACTGGTACACTGGAGCCGGTAATTCTCACCATGACATCAACCCACTCACCAACACCAGCGCTTTGCTTAAAATATTTGGGATCGACTAGATTCATTGAGCCGGTATAACCGATTTGGTTGTCTATCACGACTATTTTACGATGAAGGCGAAGATCTAAACGGCGGAAGATCATACGTACAAGAGAAACAGACAGTGCGGATACCAAATTTATGCCAGCTTCACGCATTTTTTTTGGCCACTTACTGTTAAAAAAGGTTCGACTTCCTGCAGCATCTAATAATATTCTCACTGCCACATCGCGTTGAGCAGCTTGAATAAGTGCTTGGGCAACTTGGTCAGCAAGCCCACCAGGATGCCAAATATAGAACTCTAAATGAATCGAGGTTTGCGCTTGTTGTATGTCTTCAATCAGGGTTGTTAAAATCGTTTCGGCGGATGATTTAAGTGTTAGTTGATTATTGGCTAACGTAGGAATGCCCAGACGTTTTTCACATAAATGGCTTATGGGAATCGCGTAATCACTTAAGTTGTGAGGACGATATTGCTGAATGGCAAACAGTCGACGAAACCATTCCCGATAGGGGCCGTACATCTCTTTAGCTCTCACGGCGCGGGTTTTACCAAGGTTCATCTCGCCAACGAGGAAATAAAGGAAAATACCTAAGATGGGGACAACATAAATAAGCATCATCCAAGCTAAGGAAACACCAATAGATCGCCGTTTATAGACAATACGCGTGGTGATACCAGCAATGAGCAGCCAATAAGCTAATACGCTGATTATCGTTAATATTTTATAAAGCTCAACCATAGCTAGCCAGTGTATCAATCATGTAGAAAAACATGCACTTATCATATCAGGTTTTCAATCGGTATGGTCTACAGTCATCCGTCTGTACGGCTGGGTATATCAAACAGTTTGTTTTATTATAAAGACTCTGGTGCTATTCAGTTTAATGCGAACCAAACGCTAGCATCACTTTAAGTCACTTTTAGTCATTTTCAGATAGCCCTCCCAAAACGAATAGAGGTATTCATCCATCGGTATTTTTCGCTCAAAGCCAACATCGACCTTGCAGCATAAGCGTAAACTGCTTGGGCTTGCTCGATGGGGAAGTCTGGTTATCGTCATATTGTTGATGATGACAGTTGTGGTTGTGCCAAAATTTGTGCATTTAGCCACAGAGCCTCAAGTGATTAATAATGAGCAAGAGTCGTTTGCTGCACAATGTGTAAAAGCCACACCTATCGCTAAATTGGATACTGATGGCCAACTGGCGGTCGCGAGCTGGAATGTTTATAAACAGCAAAATGCTGGCTGGCAAACGCTGCTCAGTCAGTTAGCTAAACAACATCAATTATTGTTGCTGCAAGAGGTGAAGTTATCTGACGAGTTTCAGTTGTGGCGCCAACAACATCACCAACAATTGGCGATGGTGCAAGCATTTAGCCAAGACCATATACCACTAGGGGTGATGAGCTTGTCTCAAGTTGCTGCGAGTGAAAGTTGCGGTTATTTGACGGCTGAACCCCTAATACAGTTTCCCAAGTCGAGTTTGTTAAGTTATTTCCCCTTATCGAATGGTGAAACTTTGCTGGTGGCTAACTTGCACAGTATTAACTTTGAGTATGATCTAGACAGTTATGCTGCGCAGTTACAGCAGCTACTACCAGCGTTAAGTGCTCATAAAGGACCGATAATTTTCGGCGGGGATTTAAATACTTGGCGTCAAGCCAGATTATCAATGTTAGCCTTGATGACAAAGAAATTAGGGCTAAAAGCGGTGATCCCCGCGGATGACAAACGCACAACCGTGATGGGCTATCCAATTGATCACCTTTATTATCGAGGACTAACTTTAGAGTCATCTCGGGTCATTATGACTAAAAGCTCAGACCATTATCCTTTGTTAGCGCAATTTAGATTAGGCGAAAGTTAACGCTCATAGTTTATGACGGCTATTAACTGATTAAAGTTGTGTTAAAGGTCATAAAGACCGCATGGGCTCGCTCAAGATTAATTGATTGGTGCGGCTGACAGGCACATCAATGTTAAAATCGATTCACAGTCGTTTTTCAATTCGAGTAAAATAACCTTTAACGATTTAATGTGTGTTTTGTGCAAGTTAAAACGATAAGAGCATAATACATTATGATCTTATCGTTAATTAACCCGCTGATTAAACGACTATATCAGTAGCTTGATATGTCTCTCAATATTGATTTTTTTATCTGCCACAGCTTCAATTAATTATTTCTTATTAAACATCGCTTGGCCGGTTTTATCTTTTTCAGACCAGAAATTAAGATTGAACTGGGCATCAGGGCTTAATTCAATACGATGCCAGTACTCTGGTGGGCTAGTGGCAAATTGGCCTGCTTTGATCACCACTTTTACTTCTGGTTCAGTTGCTTCGCTGTCTGCAAAACCAAAATACGTGACCACACCTTCCATTACACATAACTGGCCGAATACACCTTCGGCGGTATTGTGGTGAGTCAGTAGCGCATCAGGCACATTTTTAGTGGTGAAAAATGGCGTAGAGCGTTGAATTGTCCAGTTTGCTGGGATACGTTGATGAGACATAATGTTCTCCTAAATAACCTGAACTCGGGATAATAAACGCCTTTCAAACAGCCCTTTGCCCTGCTAACTGCGTTGAATCGACTTACAATAGGCTAGCTATTGACGCGTCAATTCGCCTTGTTCGCATAACCAATGACAAGCTTGAAAGTGAGGAGGGTTAACATGCTGATTTTAAATAGCATAAGTTCATCCCTTATCCCAAATTCAGGTTAAGTTGATTGATGAGTAGGCTTTATGAGTAAAGCCTACTCGATAAAATACTAAAGACTTGCTGGTAAGGCTCTGAGTAGCGGGAAGGTATTGTTCATGTGGCCTTCTGTTACCACAAAACCGATTATCTGTTTTTGCTCATTGTACGCTTTTACTGAGCAACCCAGAGCATCAATATCAACCTGCCACGATGCAACGTCAATTACGGTATTCCCGCCTAATTGAATGGGCATTTGCGGTGTTTTAACTTTGACTAACATAGCCGGTAGTTTCAAATCTGTCGGTTGGCCTAATAAGGTTTTCGCTAACGCATTGGCGCTTAACATAATGGGCTGCAAGTAGGACATCACCTTACCATTGATTTCGGCGCAATCTCCTAAGGCATAAACATTGTTCGCTGAGGTTTGCAGTTGCAGATTAACCTCTAAGCCATTATTGACTTTTAATCCTGACTTTCGTGCTAAGCCAACATTAGCCTTTAATCCCGCAGCTGAAATAACACAATCGACAATATGGGTATTACCACAACTGAGTGTGGCACAAATACCTGATTCAGTTTTGTTTAGCGAACTAATGGTACGGCCAAACTCAAATACAACACCGTTATCGACCATCTTCTTTTGTAAAATACTGGCGACTAAATCTGGCAGCATGGTTGCCATCACGCCGTGACTTGGATCAACCACCACGACGTTTTTACCGCTGCGATTAAGATCCATGGCTATTTCAGTGCCGATAATACCCGCGCCAATAACCAAAACACGTTGTGCATTTTGTAGTTGCAGCTGCGCATTATTAAACTCACTAAGACTGTTTAAGGTGACCACACTGTCTGTTGCGTTACCAAGCATTGATGGCACAAAGGTTTTTGCTCCTGTTGCTAGCACCAGTTTTGTATAAGGGTAAGCAACACCTTCAATAAACACCGCTTGCTGTTCACTATCAATGCAATCAACCTTGGTAAAAGCATGCAGAGTAATATTATTCTCGGAGGCAAACTCTTGTGCAGTAAGGCGGATTAAGTCCGCACTGTTTTGCTTGTTACTAAATACATGGCTCAAGTCCGGTTTATTATAATCGTGGCCTTCATCAAGGGTGAACACGGTTATCGGTAAATGCTTATCTGTGCGTCTAATGGTTTTGATTAGTTGATATGAGCCAAAGCCGCTACCGATGATAATGATGGGTGCGCTCATGATGCTTTCCTCTCAGCGATAGGGACAAAAACATCTTTGCCAAGGCCGCAATCTGGGCAAAGGAAAAAGTCTGGCACTTCGCTCCACGGTGTACCTGGTGTTACATCTTGATTAGGCTCACCCAATACTGGCTCATATACCCAATTACACACAGTGCAGAGCATATTTTGTGAATCACTCATTGCCGTCGCTGTTGTACATGTCGGTTTGGTTGCTTGAGTTGGCTTAGTGGTTACAGTGGCTTGAGCGCTCTTAGCTAGCGATGCCGGTGAAATGGATTTTACATTACTTAAATCATGCCATGCCCAGCTTTTAGCTATCTGGCGACCGTGCTCACGGCATTCGCGCATCGCTTTACCATCTGGTCGCCATTTTGCTTTTAAGCCGACAATGGTTTCAAATCCGGCATCTGTAAGACGGGTGTGAATACGGTCAACGGCGCCGCCGTTCCAGCCATAACTTCCAAATGCACCGGCTTTTTTATCTTTAAAGCGCAGGCCTGTGATCTCTTCTAGCATTCCCGCGACTTTCGGCATCATGATATTGTTCATGGTTGATGAGCCTACCAAAATACCTTTGGAGCGGAACACGTTGGCTAATATGTCATTTTTATCATGACGGGCCACGTTAAACACTTTAACCGACACAACAGGGTCAACGTCGTGGATGCCTTGAGCAATGGCATCGGCCATCATGCGGGTGTTATTAGACATCGAATCATAAAAAATGGTGATTCTGTCTTCCTGATAGTTATCTGCCCATTGCAGATATTGATGAATAATCTGTGCTGGGTTGTCGCGCCACACTACGCCATGGGCGGTAGCAATCATGTCAACGGGCAGGTTAAAGCTTAGCACCTCGTTAATTTTGGCGGTAACCAGCGAGCTAAACGGGGTTAAAATATTGGAATAATAGCGTAAACATTGATCCATCAATTCAATTTGGTCTACTTCGTCATTAAACAAATGCTCATCGCAGTAATGTTGACCGAACGCATCATTGCTAAACAACACAGCATCTTCCGTTAAATAGGTCATCATGCTGTCAGGCCAATGCAACATCGGAGTTTCAATGAACACCAGCTGCTTACCGTTACCAATGTCTAAGGTATCGCCGGTTTTAACGATATTAAAATTCCACTCTGTATGGTGATGTAAGCCAGTAATAGAGTCGATAGCATTTTCGGTACAGTAAATCGGGGTATTAGGAATTTTAGCCATTAAAGCCGCTAAGGCACCTGAGTGATCTTCTTCCGCATGGTTAATGACGATGTAATCAATCTTATCGAGATCAATTTCCATCTCAAGGTTTTGGATAAATTGCAGGCTGAAACGATGGTCAACAGTATCGATTAAGACATTTTTCTGTTCACGAATAAGGTAACTATTATAACTGGTGCCTTTGGTGGTTTTATATTCAGTACCATGGAAGTCCAATATTTCCCAGTCACGTTGTCCAACCCAATCGATGTTATTTTTAATGTGAATTGTCATATGTACACCTGTAATAAATTAGAAGTTAAAGTTGATAGAGATATTTCAAAAGTTAACTTCGTTATTGCAGAGTGCATGCCAACTGTTTATCTTATTGATTATATGGAGGTAATGTATTTTTAGTGAATTTTATTGATGTCATAAAGACATGTTGTGTATTGTCAATATGACACTAAATTGTCATATTGACTTCTTATTGTGTTCTAAAATGACATTATTGATGAAATGCCAATCACAGGCTTTATCGCTATTTATCAGCTAATACAAACTGGGATAAATGCTTGCTTCAGCTGCATTTTGTAATGTTATTGTTATTACATTAAGCTAAGGCTATTCACTAGAATACGATAACCACGAAATTTACTGAGCTGTTTATGTCGTAAAATTTGTATTAATTCAATCCCTTTGGATGTCAGATATAAAAAGGATGTTAGATGATAGATTTTAATAATAAAGGTTTTTTCAAACTGAAGCAGAATTCTGATTTTGCAGACAAAGCCCGCGATTTACTTATCGATGATGAACGAGTCATTGATTCATATAAATCCATGCGTGATGGTGTCATTTTTACCAGTAAAAGAATTATCGCTGTTAATGTTCAAGGCATTACAGGAAGTAAAAAAGATTTTACATCTTTGCCTTACAAAAATATTGTCGCTTACTCAATTGAAACATCGGGGACATTCGATCTCGATTCCGAACTAGAAATATACTTTTCAGCGATAGGCAAAGTTAGGTTTGAGTTTACTGGTAAGGCCTCAATGCTGGAGATATCAAAAATAATCTCAGGTTATTTATTATAGGTCTGCAAATGCCGCTATTGTCAATAATTGCTTAATAAATTGATAATTTCAACAAACGAATCATTAAGGTTTAATCTGTTGTAAAATACGATTTTAGTCTAGAATTTAATGCTGAAACTGAGGAGTGTTAAGTGGGTCGTTTCGTCAGTTGTCTGGCGTCGAGAAAGACTAAAACGTGGGGTGTAAAATTGTAAATATGGCTAATGTTCAAATCAGAGTGTTGCTGATGAGTGATTGGGAAATCTATAGAAGGTTACGTTTATTAGCATTACAAGACTCGCCAGATTCGTTTGGCTCGACTTATGAACGAGAAGCTGAATTTACCGACGAAGAGTGGATTTCTCGTCTTAATGCAAGCAAGCAATCGAGCAAAGCATGCATTGCCACTGATCGCTGAACTTGATGGCGTCGCCGTAGGCTTAGCATGGGGACAGATCCATAGTTCTAGTCCTATGGATACTGATGCTGCACATGTGTATCAAATGTGGATGTCACCACGCGCGCGCGGATATGGACTTAGTAAGTTATTACTGAATAGCATTATTGATTGGGCCAAAAAATCTAATCGAAAAGTCGTTTGCTTAGAGGTTACTATTGCTAACGAGGCCGTTGTTAATCTCTATAAATCAATTGGTTTTGTTGCTGCTGGTGAAACACAGACTCTACGAGAGGGTAGTGCATTACTGACTCAAACCATGATACTGGAGTTATGTGGTTAATAAATGAGTCATGTTCTCAATAAAATCGACGTTTTCAGCAAAATAGTTTTCAGTAAAATCGTTTTCAATAAAATCTAGGTGACACGACTCACTTTTAGGGTATTGTCGCAACGGTTTAATTAACCTCGTTTCGCTCATTAACTGAGTGGCTTTTACAATGGAGTGTAAAAATGAATGAATCTCAAGCAGATAATATTATCCAATCTTATGAAACGGATAGCATTACCGCTTTACGTTCAGATTTAGATAAACTGAGACCCAAACCATATACGTGGTTAATCCAATGGCTGATGTGTTTGACGACTATTGGCGCTATTTTATATATTGCAAAAGTAGACCTATTAGTAGAACAAAATTTTGTGTGGTTGCTACTGTTATTTGTCGCGATTGGCTTTAGCCATCGAGATGATTATTTAGCTCATAAACGTATCGATTTGGTGATTAAACTACTTGATAAAAATGCATTTCATAAACGATCATAGTTCAAAAGGAAGCCTTGGCACATGGATATTATGATTGATGATTTACAGGGCTCTGGCGTGGTTGAGTTACTGCAAGCACATTTGGCTGACATGTATGCAACATCGCCACCGGGTAGTGTTCATGCATTAGATATTGAAGCCTTAAAACATCCATCAATTACTTTTTGGTGTGCCAAACAAGGTGACATAGTACTTGGGTGCGTAGCGATAAAACAGTTAACGCCAACCCACGGCGAAATTAAGTCTATGCGAACGGCTGCAATGGCGAGAAACCAAGGAGTAGCATCGGCATTGTTATCGCACATATTGGGCGTAGCTAAGTCTTGTGGTTATCAGCGGTTGAGTTTGGAAACTGGATCGATGGATTTTTTTGCGCCAGCAAGGCGTTTGTATGAACGACATCAATTTGATTACAGCGGCCCATTTGCGGACTATAAACTAGATCCTAATAGCTTGTTTATGACAAGATTAATTGAGTA
Source organism: Shewanella sp. BF02_Schw (assembly GCF_014596695.2). Classification (NCBI taxonomy): domain Bacteria; kingdom Pseudomonadati; phylum Pseudomonadota; class Gammaproteobacteria; order Alteromonadales; family Shewanellaceae; genus Shewanella; species Shewanella sp. BF02_Schw. The sequence continues at coordinate 189,588 of NZ_JABKAW020000008.1, read as the reverse complement.
AATTGATTTGTGATAAAGGTAAAGCTTAGCAAAGCGCTAATTTATGAAATGTGTAAGCGACTATTACTCTTCTTCATTATTTTTGGCATTGCCATCGTAATATTAATGACCCCAGAAGGTGAGTGTGTAGCATTTTTTAGCCATAGCTTGTGCACAGGAAAAGATAAGTGGGTTATCGTAAAGTGGATTTTTTTGTTTGATTCATTGTTACTGGCATACACAGCTTTGCCTGTGTTGCATTACTTAGCGCTAAGATTTTTAATTAAGCATAAAAACTGACCTCTAAATGGTTTTTGAAAAGCTTAATGATTTACAACCTTTCTATCATTGATCTAAACAAGCCAAGCTCAGTTATGGCATTGGCATAACTGAGTTTGGCTTGTTTTATATTAGTGCTGCAGTTTCCAGATAAAGCGTTATTAGTACTATGCTTAGCAGGCTTGTTCACTCTCAACAATTTTTTGAATATCGTGCGGGTGTACTTTAACGCAAATGCCATTGGCCTTAAATGCGATAGTTGGGTTAGCAAGGCGCTCTTTATCACCTTTTGGCGAACTTTGTTTAACCTTAATATCACTGTTTTCGTCACTACCTGCAATAATATTACCTACAATAGTATTACCTGCAATAGTATTACCCGCAATAACATCAGCCAGTAGTGGCACTTTTTCGATAAGCTCTGCGACGAGTTCATCACAGGTTTGTGCCTGTGATGGGAACACTAATTCGATATGCTCCCAACCTTCAACCGGATAAGATTTGTCAGATGGAAAGGGCAGTTCAACACATTGAATTTTCATCGCACCGATAACTAATGGTTCGGCTAATTTAATGATTAAAATCGGCCGACCGTTGATGATGTTATTAGAGATGATTTTGCCGTGTTGACTAAATTCATCGACGAGTAACTGCGCTGTTTGATTATCGTTCACCCGCAGAGCAGCATGATCACAATTCAATGCTAAGTTGTCTAAACCTAACCGATGAATAAACGCGCTTATGCGCTGGCTAAAGTCTGCCCAAGTATGTTGTAGATGTTGGTAATTCATTTAATAACCCAAGAAACAAAGCAAAAAATGGTATGGTTGAGCTTGAATAAGCTTATGGCCATATTTCAATCGGTGTACCAGCATCAATCATTTGCCACAATTCATCCATTTCTTTGTTGGTGACGGCAATACATCCATTGGTCCAGTTGTACTTTTGTGCTTCTTCTGGCGGTAAAGTTGAACGAGGGTTTTCACCGTGGATCATAATCATGCCACCGGCTCTAATGCCTAATGCATCAGCTCGTAATTTATCTTCTTCATTGGGATAAGAGATATGAATCGATTTATAAAATGCACTATCAGATTTTTTATAATCTAATACATAACGACCTTGCGGAGTACGTTGATCACCTTCTTTAAGCTTATGACCACTTGGCACATCGCCCATGGCAATAAGGTAACTTTTAATCACTCTTCCGTCACGCATGACAGATAAGCGTGATTCAGATTTATTGACGACAACTAAATCTACTTTTGCTGTAGTTTGGCTTGAAGAGGCAACCGCCAATGACGGGCTGAAAATTAAGGCTATAAATATTATGTACAACGCGCGCATGAAATCTCCGTAAACCAATGACCTTTTTAATTTTTATTGTAAAATGACCCTATTTCGAATGTTAAAACTCGACAGTCAATGTTAGATTTTAACGACAACAAGGGTTAATTGATATTAGTTAACCGAGTTTATTTGCAATTTATTACCCGAGACAGTGAATAATAAGATGAATATCGAAGAAAAATCCGACAGTCCACTAAAAAAACAGCTTAGAAGTGTGATTTTTGGTACCGAAACCCCAGCAGGAAAACGTTTCGATATTGCCCTTATGGTCTGTATTGTACTGAGTGTGATATTGATTTTTATCGATACCACAGAATATGTTAATTCCCTTTACGGTGACTATATTAGTATCGCCGAATGGACCTTTACGGTATTGTTTACCGTTGAGTACATATTAAGGCTCTATTGCTCGCTTAATCGGTTACACTATGCACGCAGTTTTTTTGGTGTAGTGGATTTAGTGTCAATTTTACCCAGTTATTTAGGGTTGATTTTCCCTGGTGCCAATGTCGCGTTAGCGTTAAGAGTACTGCGTTTATTCCGGGTGTTTAGAGTATTAAAGTTACTTCGATACCTAAGCGATGGCCAAATATTGCTCAAAGCCATGGTGCAGTCCGGTCGAAAAGTGTTTATGTTTTTCTTCTCGGTAAGCCTGATTATTATGGTGTTAAGTGTGGTTATGTATGTGGTTGAAGGCCCTAACAATGGCTTTACTTCCATTCCTAAGTCCATGTATTGGACCGTGGTGACCATTACCACCGTTGGCTACGGAGATATTACGCCGCAAACGCCATTGGGCCAAGGGATTGCGGCACTTACTATGCTGATTGGTTATTCGATTATTGCGATCCCCACCGGTATTTTAACCGCTGAAATTTCACATGAAATGGTCAGAACCCGTGATTTACGTAAATGCAGTAATTGTGGCAAAAAAGGCCACGATAAAGATGCTGAATATTGTAATCATTGTGGTAGCGAACTTGAAAAACTCTAGGGTTACAGCCTGTAAAGCTGATTTAGATTTGATTTTTATTATAGACACACAAGGATATTGATGACCGCTGCTAAATTTGTTGAGGGTTCCATTTTACGCCATATCCTGGTGATGAGCTCTACTGCTGCTGTGGGTATTTCGGCACTTTTTGTGGTCGACTTACTCGATATTTTCTTTTTAAGCTTACTTGGTGAAATAGAGCTCGCCGCAGCAGCAGGTTATGCCAGCACGATTTCATTTTTTACGACTTCGATAGGTATCGGCTTATCGATTGCTCTTGGCGCTTTGGTGTCAAAAGCGGTGGGGTCGAAAAACATTAAGTTAGCCAAGAGATTATTTTTAAACAGTGCCATCGTGACGTTAATTACCAGTGTGCTGGTGGCTGCAGTTGTCATCGCGTTTATTCCCGAATTGTTAGCGTTGGTGGGTGCAACAGGGCGCACTGCGGAATTGGCTGAAAGCTATTTGTATATTCTGGTACCGTCTTTACCATTTATTTGTTTAGCAATGGCGCTTGGCGGCGCGCTGCGTGCAGTGGGTGATGCCAAACTATCGATGATGTCGACACTAGCTGGTGGCGGTGTTAACGCCGTATTAGACCCTATCTTTATCTTTAGTTTATCAATGGGCATTGAAGGTGCTGCGGCCGCATCGGTATTGGCCCGTATTGCGGTGTTTGTCATCTCAGCTCGCGGAGTGGTGGTTAAGCATAAGCTGTTAGGTCAATTTTCGTGGATTGAGTTCAAGCAAGACCTAGGGGTGATTTTTGCCATAGCCGCACCTGCAATGCTCACCAATGTGGCAACTCCCATTGGTAATGCGGTGGTAACGCGTGCCATAGCTGATTTTGGTGATAGTTATGTAGCTGGCTGGGCGGTATTAGGACGTTTGATCCCCGTCTCGTTCGGGATGATTTTTGCATTGTCTGGCGCAGTCGGACCGATAGTGGGGCAAAACTTTGGTGCCAATGAAATTGAACGAGTTCGATTGAGTTTAAACAAAGCGATTCAATTTTGTGTTGTTTATGTTCTGGTGGTGTCACTGGTACTGTTTTTATTACGAAATGTCATTATTAGTAGTTTTGATATGAAAGGCGATGCGGCAGAGCTTATTTTGTTTTTCTGTCAGTACATCGCGGTGTTCTTTATCTTTTCGGGCATTTTGTTTATTGCCAATGCCTCATTTAATAATTTAGGTAAGGCTAAATACTCGACCTTTTTTAATGTGGGTAAAGCAACCATCGGCACCATACCATTTGTGTATTTTGGCGCCCAGTGGGGCGGTGTATTTGGGGTGCTAATTGGTCAGGTGATTGGGGCAATTATATTTGGTGTGATAGGTATTTTATGTGCATATCGATTAATCGACAAAATTAGCCGCCAAGGTATGCTTTCAGCGGGTGCTAATCGACAACTACTAGAAGACGATGCGATAAACATTGATATGGTGGCCGCTCCTTCACCTATGCCAGGGCGCACTCAGATGGCTCAATTAGATGAAGATCCACTGTGTAAGCAAGTTGCTCAACAAGACAACGCCGATACAGCCAATGGCGACACAAATGATACTGAAAAAGCCGGTGCTGATGGCGCTAGTACCGATAACATTGGCAGTGAGAAAAGCAGCGATAAAATCAATTGATCTGATAGATGCTATGTAGATGTGACTTAGTGTAGATGTGACTTAGTGTAGATGTGATTCAGTGTAGATACGATAGAGTTTACATGTGATTGGGATCGAGACGTGATGCTATGATAGATATTTAATCTCTGGCTAATGCCCACAGAGCAGATAATAAAAAGCCCCTATTTTTGGTCTTAACCGAGAATAGGGGCTTTTTGATACTGACACCTTGTAAATGGGTGTTAGTCTTTGTCAGTTTCTGTGCTGGCTTCTGTGGCAACTGTTTGTTCAGCCGCTTCCGCTAACGCAATTTTCTCACGTTCAGCTTTAGAGATATAACGCTCAACAGGCTTGTTACTTGGGTTAGCCGGCACCACTTTATTTTGGCGAGCCTTGGCACGTTTGGCCAATTTTTTGATCATCTCTTGCTTTCTATTCATCTGATTTCTTACTTTGTAAACGACAAACTATTAATATCATTCTAGACGATACACGGCTTATCGGAGCGTGATGACACTGGTCTTGGAGCCTACGGCAACATCACGAGAAAATTTGGATGCTAATTTTAGCTTAATTGCTTAGCTGGATATAGTGTTTTATCCGTCAGCGACAATAATTAACCTATTAAGTCAGTTAAAGCTGCATCGGCTTGGCAATTAGGCGCCGAATTTTTTAATATCTTCAGCGGTAGCACCATCATTACATTCGCCACGAATTTCACCGCGCTCAGTTTCAACATAACGACTTAATTCAATAAAACCGGCTTTACAATAACCATTCATTTCGATGGTTTTTCTAAGACCCAGATCAATTTGTTGATGCCATAGTTCGAGGCGATTCTCTGCGTTACGTTGTTCAATTAAATAACTCTGTGCATCTTGTTTACTGCGAATTCTTCTTTCTAGCGGGGAATCACCAGGAATGCTGCGGTCAAGGGCGGTAGCTAATTTTGCTTTATAGACAAACAACTTAATCCCATTACCTTTAATTTGAGTACTGAATGCATCGCGAAACTGCCCCGCAAAGTCCATAGGATCAGGTTCGCTTGCGCTACAGGCGCTAAGCAGTATGAGACTGCAGATGATTAAGCTTATTTTTGACACTCATTACCTCATTCGTTCTTATGTTAAATGAAACTCGAATAAATGCAGCAAAATATTATTATGACCTTTATTGATACAAGCATGGCCAGGGTAAAAATATTTCTACAGCAATATGTTAGCCACAGTGTTGAGATAAACTGTGGCGACATGACATAACCAGTGCTTTATGCGAAACGTTCGTTGAGGTAGCTGGTAATGGCTTTTGACTCATATAACCATTGGGTGTTGCCGTCTTGTTCGATACGTAAACAAGGCACTTGTAGCTTGCCACCTTGGCTTACTAACACGCTTTTGTTGTCATCTTGTTTGGCGTCGACTAAGTTAATGGTTAAATTTTGGCGACGCATATCACGACGAACCTTGACACAAAAAGGGCAGGCGGCGTATTGATACAATGCCAATGATTGAGTTTGTTGATCGACAATAGCTTGTTGATCTTGTGGACGTTGGCGCTTTTTAGGAGCAAACACAAAATTTAACAACAAAATAATTCGACCTAAAATCCAACGAACGATAAACATAGATAACCTCAATCTTAACAATATTAATGATACATCATGATTACAAACGTTTGTTATTACTCGTTTGCAATGTATGCGCAGTCTACCCGATGTAGATAGCGGTTAACAGCCACAGACAGGTTATTTTACTTGTAGTTCAAGCAATGCTTCTGCGGCATCTTCTGCGGTGTTGATACGGCTTTCAAGCACAAATATTTTACCTGCATCAATTCCTGCTTGAGCAATTAAATAGGCTTTAACCGCTTTAGCGCGCTCTTGGGCTAAAAGGCCAAATTCATCTGCAGTAAACTGTTGGTGATTTTTAAGCATATTGTACAAACCAATGTGCCAACGCGTGATCAGCTCTGCTTCAGTCAGTTTTGGTTTTTTCTGCTGTAATTTTTGCTTGATGTCTAATGGATCCTGCGATAACTCTTGCTCAACCAATTGATACAATGCATCTGCTAATGGCCCCGTAACAGGGTATTTGCTGGCAGAGACACTTTTGGGGAAATCTTTGAATTTTATCCCCGCAGCGTTAGCCAGTTGCTTATGCAGTTTGGTTTCTGCTAATGCTTGTTTATCGTTAATTATGTCGATACTGCCTTTAATATTTAGATTAAGCAGCGGCCTGTCTATTAACGCTTTAGCCAGTTTGTCTAAGGTGCTTTTTTGTTTAAGTGAGATGTTGCTGCGTCCATACTCAAAACTGATTTTATCTATTTGTTCATCACTGCCCACAAGACCAGCTAAGAATGAAAACGGTGAGGTCACCGCTTTGGTTATGATATTGCCTAGTGCATTAATGATGATGCTACCAAAACTAAAGCTAGGAGAATCAATATCCCCAGACACATCAACGCCTAAATCAATTACGCCATGTCGGTCTTGCAATAATGCTATCGCTAATGTCACCGGTAGGCTGGTTGCTAAACTGCTGTTACTGCGTTTACCTAGTTCGAGTTGATCAATCACTACATGATTACTGCCAACTAATTCATTATTTTTAAGCTGATAGTTTAGATCCAGTGACAACTGACCTTTATCAATATAATAACCAGCATAAGTGCCAGAGTAAGGGTTAACCGAGGTGAGCTCTACTTTGTCAAAGTTCAAATTAAGGTCAAGATAAGGTTGAGCTAATAACGGGTTAACATCACCTTTTAACGTCACCGGTGCGTATTTGTCTATTTTTCCCGCTAAATCAACTGATGCAGTGGTTTCTGGATTTGATGATAAGTTGGTGATCTGGCCGTTAAGCATTTCAATGCCCGAAGCAAAATTGGGCGTTAACGAATTATCCGCAAAGAAGGCCGAGCTGTCTTTAAAGCCAATCTTATTAATGTTGAGCTTCATTTGTGGCGCATCGGTGGTGGATTGCTCATTGCCTGTCGATAAGGTCGCTTGTTCAGCTTTACTTGGACTAACAGCAACTTTATCTGTCTCAACACTATCTGTCTCGACACTAGCAGTGGTTTGTTTTACGTCTGCAGGAGTATTGATCAACTCGCTAATATTGGTGCTGCGGTCGGGTGAGATAATCAGGCGACTAAACAGCTTATCGAAGTTTATTTCATCAATATCAATGTTAGCTTGTTGGCGACCAAACGATAATTGGTTGATGTCCATGGTTTGCCATGTCAGCAAAGGTTGTTTTAACACGTTATCGTTAATGTGTAATTGACTGATGTTTGCACTGCCAGAGTAGGTTAGCGTGTCTTTAGCGTCTGCATGCAAAATGCCCTTAGTGGAAAACATGCCATCTTCAATAGTGATATTGATGTAAGGAGCAATATAAGGTTGTAAACGTGACAGCAACATATTACTAAAGTCGATTTCAGCATTCACTGTTTGCGCTAATGCATCAACTTGTCCTGTTGACGTTAATAAGCTTTGTTGATTAATTCCTGCCGAAAATTGATAATCAATCGGGCTGGATAGATCTGATTTTATTACCCCAGTAGTTAGGTCAATCGGGCCGATTTGCCAAAGAATAATCTTATCACTGGCAATGCCTTCACCCAGTTTAACTTGATACTGCGCGATACTGATTTTGTCTAGTGTGACTAACCAAGGGGAGTCTGCATCGATGGAGTTAGACGTTACTGCTGTTTTTTGTTGAGTCGTTTGTGAGTCTGTCTCAACTGTCGCTTCTTTCGTAGCATCTTGTGTCGCTGATGGTGGTGATTGCTGCGCTAATAGTGGTTCTGCATCTGTTTCTGTATCTGTTTTTGCAGTTGTATCGCTAGCTGCTTTTGTTTTGAGATCAGTGGTGACTTGTTTAACGGTCGCGATGGCTTTATCAGTAATGGTATCAGCCACATTTGTGCTGTCAGCTTTTTGCTCATCTGAGTTAGCTTTCTCTATATCTATACTGCCTAAATCTGCAGTCTCTGAATCTATCGTGTCAGTAGTAGCTGATTCGGTAATAGCAGACTCGGTAGTCGTTGAGGCTGTAGAAGATAAATCTGAGGTATCTACGGTAGTTGTTAACTCAGTGTCTTTAGGCAGCAATAAAGCAACCAAATCAGCACCAGTAGGAGTGATATTGAGTTTGATATTACCTTTTTCGGTATGGAACTCACCAATGCTAACGCGTTTTTTGTGGCTGTCTAAATTGATGTTATTTAACGCTAAGACATCAATGGCGATTTTTTCATCTTGCTGATGTAACGCTTTAAAACGCTTAATCACTATCTGTGCTTTGGTGACATTGATATGGCTTATTGGTGCTAAGTTTTTGTCTTGCAATGTCACGTCATACTGTCCGTTTAGGCTCAGCGTGCCTTCAGCTAAGTTAATCGCAAACAGTTGATCAACAAAAGACCAGTAACGTGATAAATCAATTCCAGTCACCTTAACATCGCCTTTTATTGCCAGGGGCGCTAATTGGAATTGCCCTTGCAATGCGACCGAGCCTTTGAATTGATCTTCTATGCGTAAGTTATAACGATTTACTTGGTCTTGCTTGTCGTTTAACGCACTACTCAAGCTATTGAATTGTGCCAATGACACATTGATGTTGGGATAATTAATGTGGGTATCTGTGACGTTGTCGTCTAGGGTAAACACGCCTTGTTGGATCTGAATATTAGCAATGTTTATCGCCGGTATAACACTCGGTTCAGTACTCATTGGTGTTGGCTGACTATTTTGGCTTAGGCGAGTAATAATGTCACTGAAGTTAAATACAACTTGTTGATTTGCCGTTTCAGTACGCGCCACTCTAAAGGTGGGTTGTTGTAGACGGATATCTTCAATCACTATCGCCCAAGATGAGATCGATTGCCATAATTGAATGTTGCCATAGGCCGCGGCGAATGACGCAAACGTTTTCGGGCTATCAAGTTCGTTGATTTCAAAACCCGATACCGCTAGTTCTAACGTAAATGGGTTGATACTAATGTCTTGTAGGGTAGCGTTTCTGCCTAATTGCTCGGTTAATATCGTTGGTGCTTGTTGTTTGGCAATATATGGAATTAATCCGCCGAGAACAGCACAACCCAATAGATAAACAGTTAATCCATAAAGGGCTAATTTTAGAATACGAGAGCGCGGTGTAACCGCTGAGCGCAATTGCGCAAAAAACGAGGTCATAAGAGGTAATCTTGATACAAAACAGTGGCAACAGCTGACTATTTTACCAAAAAAACAATCGTAACGAATGATTATTTTGTCAGGATAATAGATTAATTTACATTTATGTTTATTGATGTTAACTTTGTATTTAAGCTTATGTAATTAATAGATTTTCTATTTATCTTTTTTATATAAGTTCATTTTGTTTTGTGCGTTAAACACTTACAGTGACATATTGTTTTAACCTGATGGCTTGATGCCATCACTTAATAGGCATGATATCTGCGATATTCATACGCGGTATTTAATCCTCTTTTCAAGGATGAGAAATGCAAATACGTCTAGCTTCGAGCATCGATTTAGAACCATTGAGCCTGCTATTTGATCTATATCGGCAGCAACTACAACAACCCTCTGACTATCCAGCGTGTCATCATTTTTTGAAGCATCGCTTGGCCGAAAATGATTCGATGATTTTTGTCTCCATCAGAGACGATGAAATGGTGGGCTTTATTCAATTATACCCGTCGTTTTCTTCATTGCGCCTTGCTCCTGTGTGGTATTTGGAAGATGTGTTTGTAAAACCTCAATATCAGCAGCAGGATGTTGTTAGCCAAATGTACCAAAAGGCTCAGTTGTTGGCACAAAGTACTGGGGTATTATTGATTAACCACCATGATTCCCAAGTGCCTATCGAACCTGAATCCTTAAGTTGTACGGCGTAAATTGATCAGTATTATTTGCTTACCATTAACCATGGTAATTAAGTCTGTGATGAGATGAACGATGAATTATGTAGACCTCAGTTATTTCTGATAAAATAGCTGAGGTTTTTTATTATTTTATCATCATAGATGTTAAGGAAAAGAGATTGAATAAGAGCGTATTAACCAACCTTATCGCGGCTGTCTTTATGCTGGTTGGGTATGTGTTACAACAACAAATTGTCATGACAATAGGGTTATTTGCGTTGTCGGGTGCATTAACCAACTGGTTAGCAATCCATATGTTGTTTGAAAAAGTCCCCGGTTTGTATGGTTCCGGTGTGGTTCCATCACGATTTGAAGAGTTTAAAGCGGGCATTAAACATTTAATGATGCAGCAATTTTTTACTCAAGAGAATATCGATCGCTTTTTGACAACCAGTAGTGCCAGTAGTATTGATTTAACCCCTGTGATTGAAAAAATTGATTTAGCGCCATCATTTGATGCATTAGTGTCGACTATCGAAAAGTCATCATTTGGTGGCATGTTAGCGATGTTTGGTGGAACCGAGGCGTTGATCCCACTGAAAGAGCCATTTATTGAAAAAATGAAACTGTCGTTAGTTGAACTGGCTCAAAGTGAAGAGTTCAATGCTATTTTAGTCAATGAGCTTGAAAAGCCAGATGTTATCGCAGATATGCAAGCTAAAGTGGCCAATATTGTGGAACAGCGTTTAAATGAACTCACGCCTGAATTAGTGAAGCAAATCATCCAAGACATGATTAAAACCCATTTGGGTTGGTTAGTGGTGTGGGGTGGTGTGTTCGGCGGTATTATTGGCGCCGTCGCGGCAGTGCTGCAGCAATACAGTTAACCCCAAAACGTATTATTTTCATGGCGTTGTCTGCCATATGATATTGTCAGCCAAATAACAGAGTAATAGAGGTGAGAATGAGTCAACATCATAGTATTAATTATTTAGAAATACCCGTGAAAGACCTCATCGCAACCAAAGCCTTTTTTACTCAGGTTTTTGGTTGGCAGTTTCAAGACTATGGTCCTCAATACAGTTGTTTTTTGCAGGTCGGAATTGATGGTGGCTTTTATCAAGCAGACTCTCAATTCACCTTAGCAAACGGCAGTCCGTTAATTGTGCTTTATAGCCAAGATTTAGCCGTTACAGAAGCCAAAATCATTCAAGTTGGCGGACACATCACCAAAGCAATATTCAGCTTTCCGGGCGGTAGACGTTTCCATTTTACCGACGTTAATGGTAACGAATATGCCGTCTGGTCAGAATAACGACAATCAAATTGCCTCACCTTGTGTGAGGCAATGTTGTTTAGATCAACAGGATATCTGTTTAGGTTGCCATCGCTCGCTCGATGAGATTCTGGCTTGGCATACAATGGACCAACAACAAAAAAGCGCATTGCTGGAAACGTTACAACAACGCGCTATCGCGCGTAAAAAACGCTAGTAGGCCGCTAATCTATAATTGTTGAGCGCTACAAATATCGTATTGAGCTACACCGCAGTTGGGTTGGTTCTCGGTTCTGTATCGGTTCTAAATAAGCTAAACCCGCGAGCTTGATAGTTTTGTAAAGCGCTTGGATGATCTAATGAGCAAGTATGCACCCAAACTCGGCGGGTGTTAGGTAGCGACCACGCTTGTTCAATAGCTTGAGTCAGTAAATAGCCGCCAAAGCCTTTACCGATAAAGCGTTCGCCTAAACCAAAATACATAATCTCGACAGTCGCGTCACCTTGTTGCTGCAACTCAAAGTAACCCGCTGGTGCACCGTCTTTATAGGCCACAAACAAATGCAAATTATCCGCTTCGCTGTATTCCTGCCATTGGCTATCGGACAAGGCTAATTTATCTGTCCACTCCCACGCAGCACCCACAAATTGATATAAAAAACGATTGAATTGATATTGTTTTATTTTCACCTCAACCACGGTTAAGCCGTTGGCATCATGTTTAGGTTTTAATTGACTGCGGTCGGTCATCTCAAGATTAAAAATGCTGATGTCTGTCATGGAGAACCTTATTATTATGTATGAAACGAAAAATATCATTATCTTACAAGATGGCGCCAAACAAAAACACCACCCAAAAGGTGGTGTTTACAATTGTACTGTTCACATAGAGCTAATGATTAATACGCGCTAGCATGAACGTTTTTAACTGCACGGCCCGATGGGTCGTTAAGTCCTTGTAAACTTACATCCCACAATAGTGCTTCAGGGGTTGAACAGGCAACTGTTTTTCCACCTGGCACTGTTTCAGCGGCACTGGCTAATGGGAAAAACTCTTCAAAGAAGCTGCGGTAAAAATAGGCTTCTTTCGACTCTGGGGTGTTGTATGGGAAACGGAATTTTGCGTTAGCAAATTGCACGTCATCTACGTTTTCTGCCGCATGAGCTTTTAAGCCATCAATCCACGAGTAACCTACGCCGTCACTGAACTGCTCTTTTTGGCGCCATACCACCTCTTTTGGTAATTTGTGCTCAAACGCTTGACGTAAAATGTGCTTCTCGATACGACCATCTTTAGACATCTTCGCTTCAGGGTTAATGCGCATTGCTACGTCAATAAACTCTTTATCTAAGAAAGGCACACGTGCTTCAAGTCCCCATGCTGCCATAGCTTTGTTGGCACGCAAGCAATCAAATAAATGCAGCTTATCAAGCTTACGGACTAATTCTTCATGGAACGCTTGGGCGTTAGGCGCTTTATGGAAATACAGGTAGCCACCAAATAGTTCGTCAGCACCTTCGCCAGACAACACCATTTTAATGCCCATGGCTTTAATTTTACGTGCCATTAAATACATTGGCGTAGCGGCACGGATAGTGGTTACGTCGTACGTTTCTAAGTGATAAATCACTTCTTTAATTGCATCTAAGCCTTCTTGGAAGGTATACACAATAGGGTGATGAATGGTGCCAATGGCATCGGCCACTTTTTGCGCTGCGACTAAATCTGGAGACTCAGCTAACCCTACGGCAAATGAATGCAGTTGTGGCCACCATGCGCCGGTTTCGCCGTCGTTTTCAATACGGTGTTTTGCATATGTTTGTGTAATGGCAGAAATCACTGATGAATCTAGGCCACCAGACAATAATACGCCGTAAGGAACATCAGACATTAACTGGCGTTTTACCGCAGCTTCTAATGCTTCACGTAATTCTTCAATGCTAGCTGGGTTATCTTTAACGGCATCAAAATCGCGCCATTCACGGTGATAATACTGTGTCGGTTTACCGTCTGCAGAATATAAATACTGTCCTGGGTAAAACTCAGCAACTGTTTTACACACTGGCATTAATGCTTTCATTTCAGAAGCAACGTAGAAGTTACCAGATGCATCTAGACCTGTATAAAGTGGGATAATGCCCATGTGGTCGCGACCGATTAAGTAAGTGCCTTTGGCTTTGTCATACAGTACGAATGCGAAGATACCGTTCAGTTTGTCTAAAAAGTCACAACCGTATTCTTGGTACAGTGATAAGATCACTTCGCAATCTGAGTTAGTTTGATACTGGTATTTGTCACCTAGCTGAGCTTTTAACTGCTTGTGGTTATAAATTTCACCGTTTACGGCTAATACTATGTTGCCATCAAGGCTGATAAGTGGCTGCGCTCCGTGGTCAACGTCAACAATCGATAAACGTTCATGAGCTAAAATGGCTTTGTCATCAGCATATATGCCAGACCAATCTGGGCCGCGGTGACGCAGCAGTTTTGACATTTCTAACGCCACTTGGCGAAGTTTGCTTGCATCAGTTTTGATGTCTAAAATTGAAAATATTGAACACATAATACGGCTCCAGCAGCGTTGGCTAATCTTTATCTGGTTCCTACTTTGCCAGCATTTTGGTTAACTGCCAAGCTTGTTTTTTGAGATAACATCATAAATATAGCTATTTTAATGATTTTATCTCTTTTAAATATCTTTTTGTTTGAGTAATGTTTTGTTAAATGTCATTTTTATTGAGATATCTTTATTTTTATCGTGATTATGGCTATTTTTTTTAAGATTTCATAATCCAATACCACTAAAAGCCATAATTGCACTAATGCTGTGCGTATGATGTTTATTTGAACAAAAGTGGTGCTTAATGGTCATTTAACGCCTTTAACGTAGCCATAATCGTGCCTACGTGGCATGTTGATGCGCGATAATGGGGCTTCAATTCACTCGGTGATAGTCAACCAAGCAGCGCTAAACTTGTTAAGTGTTTTAATACTGGATAGGGTTATGTTGATCACTTCTGTTAGTCACTTCTGTTAGTCACTTCTGTTAGTCACTTATATGGGTCACTTATGTGTGGCAGGCAGCAAAGCTGCATTTACGTTAAGCCACATTTTATTAAGGCTGGCGCTTTTTATTGCAACACAAGACCTTGATCCATAAAATCGCTTTATAACGGAAACATATTTAAGGAAAAAAGTATGGTAGGTGAAACAAATTTAACGGCATTACTTGCATCGATGTCACCGGTATTATTAGATGACGAATACGTTTTTTGCTCAGTGCCGGGCGGCCAATATGGCGATTATCAAACTTTATCGCCACTCGCGATGTTTCGCGAATCTGAAGGGCTGACATTAGTATTAACCAAAGCGGCTGCTATAGAGGGCGGCTTGTCTTTTGAATCAGTATTTAAAGGCATTACCTTAACGGTACACTCTAGTCTGGATGCCGTTGGTTTAACGGCTGCAGTGGCCAATAAACTCACCGAAAAAGGCATTAGCGCTAATGTTATTGCCGCTTATTATCATGACCATATTTTTGTGCAAACAGAAAAGGCGGCTTTAGCCATCGAAGCGCTAAATGAATTTAGTAAAGTGTAAGTCAGGTTATCTAAAGGCTTAAATCAGATACTCATGACACAAAGCTTAATGACATAAATGCTAATAGCCAAATACCAATAAAAAAGCCCATCAAATACATGATGGGCCAATCCTTGGGGGGAAGGAATAGGGTAGTGCTGTACTAATCTGCAGGACGTAATTGATTAAATTCAGAACCGGCAAAGTATCCTGGCCAATCTTGGTTATTACCTAACTCTGCCGCAGCTTGGTAATACACGCCTAAATCTTGTAATGAACCGGATAAATCCCATTCAGGACGATAATGATCGCAAACGTTATGGTAACAACCCTTCATTTTGACCAGCATTGCCGTTTTGTATTGTGCGGTAGCTTCATCGAGCGGTTCGTTACCACCACCGGCAAATACTGCTGGCACGCCTAATTTAGCAAAGCTGAAGTGATCTGAACGGAAAAAGCCGCCTGATGCAGGGTTTAGCTCACCTTGGCTGGTACGATTTTGTTTAGCGACAGCGCGGTCTAAATAGTTTTCTAACTCAGACTGGCCTTTACCGACAATCGTGTAATCTTTGGTTTTACCATAAATATTGGTGCTGTCGAGGTTAAATACAGCCACGGTTTTATCAATTGGATAAATTGGGTTTGCAGCATAATAACGTGAGCCTAATAAGCCTTGTTCTTCACCAGTAGTGGCAATAAAGGTTAATGAACGGGCTAAGCCATGCCCTTGTTTAGCTTGCTGGGCAAACTGGCGGGCAATTTCTAAAATACCGGCGGTACCAGTGGCATTATCTAACGCACCATTATAAATTTGGTCGCCGTCTTTGGTTTCATCGGTACCGATATGATCCCAATGGGCAGTAAATAAAATCTGCTCATCAGCTTGTTTGCTGCCAGCTAATGTTGCAACCACATTATAACTGTCGGCATATTCCGCTTTATTGGCAAATTCAATGCTGGCTGTTTGGGCTAAATCGACATTGAGTGAATTGGTAGCGGCGCGATCCATTAATGACGTTAATGACAAGCCCGCTTTATCGAATAAGGCCGTAGCACTGTCTAAGGTTAACCAACCTTCAACTTGGACCCGCTGATCTTGTTCTGCTTTGCTTTGAACTAAATCTTGTTGAGCACCGGTCCAGCTGTTTTCAACTACCGACCAAGGGTAAGAGGCAGGTTCGGTATCATGAATAATAATTGCGCCTAACGCGCCTTGGCGACTGGCTTCTTCAAATTTATAGCTCCAACGACCATAGTAAGTCATCGCCTTACCATTAAACTTGGCACCTTCAGGATGTGCAAAGCCTGGGTCATTGACTAAAATGATGGCAATTTTGCCTTTCATGTTGAGGTCTTGGTAATCATTCCAGCCATATTCAGGCGCATTAATACCGTAACCTACAAACACTAATGGCGCATCTTTAATACTCACCTGGCTACTATCGTGACGACTGCTTAACACGATATCTTGGCGGTACTGTAAATCCAACCCAGCTAAAGTAACCTGCTGTTGTTCGCTAGCGGTGTAGCTCACCATTGGAACCGGTTGCAAAAAACTGCCTTTATAAGCGCCTTTAAGCCCCATTTGGGTGAAAGCGGCAGACAAATACTCTATGGTGAGCTTTTCGCCTTGGGTTGTTGGCGCGCGACCTTCAAACTTATCCGACGATAATGTTTCAATATCGGTTCTAAAGCGTTGGTCGTCAAAGGTTACCGCAGTCGCTTTAGCCGGAATAATATCGTCGGTTGCAGCGTGTTTAGCATCATCGCCGTTACATGCTGACAGTAAGGCAATGGCGCAAAAAGGAAACAATCGTTTCATGCTATGTCCTGTTATTGTTATTCGTTTTTATTTCAGACAAGCATAATGAAGCAAGCCAGTGCTTGAAAACAAGTTCACTGGCTTGGAATTGTGTTACCTAATGTAAATTGTGTCTTGGGTGCTCAGCTTATTAACTGGCGGACATTAACTGGTGCTAATTAAACGACGTCGATATCGCCAGCGCAGGCAAACACATGATTTGGTCTGAAAGGTTCTTTGTCTATATCACTCATTTGGCTTACGCCAGTCGTCACCAGAATCGTTTCCAGGCCCGCTTGGAAGCCAGCCAGAATATCGGTGCGCATGTTATCGCCAATAATAACGGTGTTTTCAGAATGTCCCTGTATATGATTCAACGCCGAGCGGATAATCCACGAGCTAGGCTTACCCACATAAAATGGCATCTTACCTGTGATACGCTCAATGGCTGCACATAATGCGCCACATGCTGGGCTAAATGCAGGGCCGTGGGTGTCTGGGTTGGTGGCAATAAAGCGTGCACCGCCAGCAACAAAACGAGATGCTTTATGGATCATATCCCAGTTGTAAGAGCGGGTTTCACCGACAATGACAAAGTCTGGATTAATATCCGTTATGGTGAAACCGGCATTGTAAAGTTCGTGTGTCAGTGCACCTTCGCCAATTACATAGGCTTTATTGCCGGTTTGGTGTTTTAGAAAGTCTGCCGTAGCCATGGCTGAAGTATAAAAACAGGTTTCTGGTACATTAATACCTGCAGCGCCAAGACGATTTTGTAAGTCTTTACCAGTTTGAACGGGATAATTAGTGAGGATAACCAGCGGATTACCTTGTTCAAGTACGCGGTGAATAAACTTGTCGCTTCCAGGGATTAGCTTGTTGTCATGCAGTAGCACACCATCAATATCGCAAATAATATTTTTCATTCAGTAATTTCTTCCTTCAAATACAACCTGCTTACATCTAATGCTAATTCAATTCAGAAAACAACGATTAAATATAAAAAATGCCTGTTAGGTGATTGATTTACTCTTTGAGAGTTGGAGATATTGATTGCAGGTTGCAGGTTGCAGGTTGCAGGTTGCAGGTTGAGGAGTAGGGGATATTGATTATAGCGTTTGTTGTTGTCGATATGGCTGCGGCCACTAACGTCCTGGCGCGTCACACCAGATCAAGAGAA
This sequence comes from Shewanella sp. BF02_Schw, assembly GCF_014596695.2. Taxonomy (NCBI): domain Bacteria; kingdom Pseudomonadati; phylum Pseudomonadota; class Gammaproteobacteria; order Alteromonadales; family Shewanellaceae; genus Shewanella; species Shewanella sp. BF02_Schw. Next base: position 171,652 of record NZ_JABKAW020000008.1, on the reverse strand, counting down.
ACGGCCCAGCCACCCCGCAACATTTTCTCTATTGACTTAAACAACAGATACGAAAAAGTCGCCATGGGAATTTATCACGCTTTTTAGTTCATGTGTCTGACTAACGAAGCTTTCTTTAATAACAAACCCTGATACATGTATGTGCCACAGTAGAAACTGTCATGATAATGCAGTAGCTGAATGCTTTTTCCATTGTTGAAGAAAGATAGAGTGAAGCGGAAAAACGATAAAAGCAGGGATGAGTCACACTCCGAGAGATTAACTACTGATAACCCCCTAGAACAGTAGTTAATTCATTGAATTCAGTCTATTATTTTTATACTGATTAGGTAAATTAATTTACAATAGTGATGTTTAAACAACATTAATGATGGCTATAATGACAAATGATAAACCGTGGCTAACACAATATCCTGAGGATGTGCCCGCAACAATAGATTCAAGTATGTATAACAATATCAATGATTTGTTTAAAGAGTCTTTTAGTGTGCATGCTAAAAAAGCAGCATATATTAATATGGGACATAGCTTATCCTACCAAGATCTCGAAAGTAAAAGTAACGCTTTTGCTGCTTATCTACAATCTGAACTAAAAATGAAAAAAGGCGAACGAATCGCCTTGATGATGCCTAATTTATTGCAATATCCCATCACTATTTTAGGAGCATTAAAAGCAGGACTCATTATTGTCAATGTTAATCCACTTTATACCCCTCGAGAATTAAAACACCAATTACGAGACTCAGGGGCCAGTGCTATTGTTGCCGTAACAAATTTTGGTAATAACCTTCAGCAAATACTGCATGAGACTAATATTAAGCATGTTATGTTAACCAAAATCGGCGATGAGTTAGCGATGCATAAGCGTACATTGGTTAACTTTCTTATCAAACATGTCAAAAAAATAGTGCCTAAATATCATATTCCCGACGCTATTTCATTGCGTAGAGCGTTAACCGAAGGCAAGAAACTTCCCTTTATTGATCCCCAAATAACAGTAGATGATTTAGCATACCTCCAATATACAGGTGGAACGACGGGTCCTGCGAAAGGGGCAATGCTGACTCATAGTAATATTATTTCTAATGTTCTACAGGTTCATGCTCATTTTAGCCCAAGAACCTTATATGATAAGGAATATGCAGTAACCCCACTTCCGCTTTATCATATTTTCGCCAACTCAGTGAGTATGATGTTTATGCTCTTTCTCGGTGCAACGAATCTACTCATTACCAACCCAAGAGATATAGATGGTTTCGTAGCAGATTTAAGTAAATATCCATTCACAATGGTTTTTGGTTTAAATACACTTTTTAATGGCCTAAACAATCATGCTGGTTTTCAGAAATTAGATTTTAGTCACGCTCGTTTTACTATTGCAGGTGGAATGCCGACGCAGAAACATATTGCTGACCGTTGGCAACAGCTCACTGGAATGCCTGTCATAGAAGGTTATGGCTTAACTGAATGTTCCCCAGTAGTCGCAGCAGGTACTCATCAACAACAATCATTTATTTCTTCAATTGGTGTCCCTTTACCCAGCACTGAACTCCGTATCGTTAATGATGAAAATGAACCTTTAGGTCCTAACCAAATTGGTGAAATTCAAATTAGAGGGCCCCAAGTGATGAAAGGCTATTGGCAACAAGAAGCCGAAACCAATACTGTAATGCATGTAGGAGGGTGGTTAAGCTCTGGCGATATAGGAAGAATGGATGACGATGGGATTTTTTATATTGAAGACCGTAAAAAAGATATGATTCTAGTATCGGGATTTAATGTTTTTCCAACTGAAATTGAAGAAGTTGCAACACTTCACCCTCACATCATCGAAGCTGCGGCCATTGGCATTCCTGATGACGTCACAGGAGAAATAGTTAAATTATTTATTGTACGCAAAGGTAATGTGACCGTTGATGAAATAAAAAAACATTGTAGAAAATATCTTACCGGTTATAAAAACCCAAGGATAATTGAATTTAGAGATGAATTGCCAAAATCAAATGTTGGCAAGATCTTACGTCGAGAATTGCGAGATTCATAGGCGCTATTACTAACGTGCTAAGGATAATCAACATATTTGGTATTGATATGAGGCGCAGCCGAACAAATTCGACGAAACCTCATTCTCATGCTGACTGTGATTTCCGTCAACGGCCATTTCAGCAATTTGGTGCGAGAAAGGCCATGTGAGCTTCACGCATTCTTGTATAAAGAGTTTTCAACGGCCTCAAGTTCAGAGTTGAATCACACCTTTTGAAAGTAAAATCTTTAACTTATGTATGCCCCAAAGTTGGTTAGGCTATGGCCTGTGGCCACTAACGTCGTGGCGCTTCGCCCACACCAGAGCAAATGGGTAAAGCGCTTGTACCCCTTTGCAAACCCTCAGCGTTCCGGCAATATTTTCTGAACAGCGAAAATGTCGCAACGGAAATTAATCGAGCTTTTGGCCTCGTTTAAATCCTTCTTCGGTCAACTCTTTATAGTAAAGAATGAAAATGCTAACGCTTCCGATGGTACATCCTGTACCGCGAAAGCTAAGCTCACATCCATGTGAGCTTCACGGTATTTTCTTCAACGGCCTCAATGTATTGAATACTGGAAATTTTAGAGTAAATCTTGGATGATATTAATCAACAACTCAAACAGTTGGCTTTTTCGGTCGAGCTGTTGAATGTAACAGTTACGAGAAGCCAAATGAGGCTTCAATTGGGGGGAGGTAATCCTCATTGAAACAGTTAGGCTTAAAGATGTAAGATAGAAAAATATGATGAAAAGGAATTTCAATGAAAAACATACCTACTATTCGATATCCATTACCCCCAAACTGCCCTGTAGTCCATAATCAGCATCAAAAAAGGCAAATTCCTATGGAATCAAGCATGCCAATTAATTTTAACTAGGCATCGGCCAAGTCCAACAAGCGATTTATGCGTCGCAAACCGCGTAACGCATAAATACTAAAATGTTATGTTTTTAATGAGATGTACCTATGATTAGCGCTAAAACTCGAGAACGCTGGAACACGAAAACAATAATGATGATTACATTTCTTGTATCTGTAATTTTAATTGGCAGCTCTATGTTTTTCCCACCAGAATATAATGACTGGAAGAATATTCAAATTAGTGTCGCTTGTTCAATACTAGCTAGTAATCTAATTATGTACTTAACATCAGAATTCATGTTGAGAAGTAAAAGAAGAACAGACCTTATTGATAAATGGGGGGTTGAAGCGATTTATAAAACTAGAGCTGAAATGAATTTTTCTACAAATACTGCATTATCAAAATGTAAAGATGAAATAGAAATAATAGCATTTGGATTGAAAGGCTTTCGTGAAACACAAACAGAAGAAATTAAAAGGTTAATTAGCAAAAAAGTAACTATCAAAATTTTAACTTTAAATCCAGAATCCCAAACACTTGATTTAGTTGATGAACGTGAAGGTCAAATAAATGGAGCAACAAAAAAATCCGTACAAGATTTAGTTATTTGGTGTGATGAATTAAATAAATGCAAAAAAAAACCATGTGTAGAGCTAAAATTCTATGACGGTTTACCGTTAGATTTTTATTTTAGAGTAGATGATCATGTTTATATTGGCCCGTACCTTAGAGGAATATCAAGTCAGCAAACGATTTCTTATGAGTTCACATTTGGTGAAGGCTATAAATACTGGTCTAAGTATTTTAAAACTCAGTGGAATACATAAATGCAGAGGAAGCCTGATTACGAAAACGGACGCTTTTTTATTAGTCCGATATTAGGGTGCAATGCAAGGTGCTCATTTTGCTATATTTACTCAAAAGGTTATGAAACTAAGATATCTAACAATGAATTTGGTCTAGAGAAAACTATAAGTTTTTTAAGATCACATGACAAATTCAAATCTGGTAAGGACGGTTCGATTATATCAATTGGAGCTTGGGGCGACCCTTTTCCTCGTTACAAAAAATCTGCCTGTATTCATACATTAAGCTGGTTAAGTGAATTAACTAAGTTGCAAAATCCAATTCAAATAATGAGCCGTTACGAACTAACAGATGACACTGTCGATGAAATTGCTAATTGTAATATCTATCAAGGACAAATACTGTATTCAACTTCATTGAGTTCCTTTGATAGGTTCAAAGAAATAGAGCCTTTTGCAGATAAACCAGAACTTAGATTGAGTAGCGTACAAAAATTAAGAGCTAAGGGTATATCTACAAACGTAATGATCAAACCCTTTCTGGCAGGTATTACAGATGTTGAAATTAACAAATTTATTGAGGTGTTTAATCTATTTGAAATCAAACATTGTGTTGTAGGAGATCTACTTGTAGACGATAGGATTAAAAAGGAACTTCTAAAGCTAGATAACGCCACTTTAAAAATTGAAGTAAACGGAAATAAACAGATTTTAGATTGTACTACTGGTGAATCTTTTGAAATAAATATTTCCAATAAAATGTTAGAGTTTTCATCTGTGCTGGAAAGATCAGGCATCATGGTATTTAGGAAGTCTAGTTGCGTAAATTCATTTATTCTTAATAGGCAAAATCCAGCGAATTATATAAATGAAGATCCTAATGGTTACTGTATTAAATGCGGCGTATGCAATGAAACGCAGTGAGATTTAAAGTGTAACTAAAACAGATGCTTAAGTTTGCATTGACTCCGCATTGTCACCACAAATGTTACTCTGTTTTACGCGGTATTACTGACAGCGTTACTGTATATAAGATGGGCATGCTTTCCATAATTCGAATGAATTTAGTGGGTCAGGGTAAAACACTTTTGTCCATAAATGAGCCAGAAGCCATGATTTAAAATGGATAAATTCAACTCTGAACTTGAGGCCGTTGAAAAAAATAGCGTGAGCCTGACAGGACGTCAGGCTAGCTTTCGCGGTACAGGATGTACCATCGAAAGTGTTAGCATTTTCACTCTTTATTACAAGATGGGCCGAAGATGGTTACATACGCTGTCAGAAGCTCGATCAATTTCCGTCGCAATTTTTTCGCTGCTGTTGTTTGGTTAAAAAGCGAAAATGTTGCCGGAACGGCAGGGGTGATCCAAGAGGGGATTGCTGTTGATCCCCTTTTGGTCCGTGCAGGGTGGAACCTTGCGATCTTAATTCAAACGAAGTTTGATAAATCGGGTGTGGGCGACGCGCCACGACGTTAGTGGCCGCAGGCCATAAACAAGATAACATGGCCACCCACGATTGTTGCTATGATGAACAGGCAAATAAAAAGCAGATACTATAATCAGTATCTGCTTTTTATTGCTTTAAAAAATCAATCGCTTAAGCTGTTACGACCTTTGAGGGTTAACTACTTTTGCGGTGTGATTAAGTACTTCTCACCAGTAGCATGTTTAGAATAACCCGCTATCGATTTTAATTGTAATACCTCAGCCAATGAAACTTCATGGGTGTAGTGGCTAGCAAATGTGGTGGTGATTTCATCTGCAACACGTTTACGCATCGCCATAACCGTTTTAGTGCCTAACTTGGCTAGCGCATTGAATAATAAGAAGCCATTAACACCCCAAGCAAAACCAAAGTTACGGTTAAGCGTAATAGGACCACGGTCTAATGCGCCATAAATATAAGCTTGCTTGAAAGTGTCAGAACCATAAACGCTGTGTTCTTTCATATCGCGCGATGCAGCCACTTCCATACAGTTAAGAATGTCACTGGTTAATTTACCGCCACCAATTGGGTCAAACGCAATCGTTGCACCTGTTTCAATAATTGCTGCGGTTAAGTCAGCTAGGAAAGTATCACTGCTTGAGTTAACAACGTATTTTGCGCCCATGTCACGTAATAACGTTTCTTGTTCCTCTTTACGGACGATGTTAATTAAATCGACGCCATCGGCAATACAAATACGGTTTAACATTTGGCCAAGATTAGACGCAGCTGCTGCATGAATAATGGCTTTATGGCCTTCAGCACGCATTGTTTCGACCATTGCTAATGCTGTAAGCGGATTAACAAAAGAAGATGCACCTTCTTTAGCGGTAGTGCCTTGTTTCAATTCTAGGCAGCTTTGCACATTGGCACAGAGGTACTGACGATACGTTCCACCGCCAATGACAGCAACGGTTTTACCCATTAATGCTTGCGCTGCAGGCGATGAACCCGCTGCGACAACGGTACCTGCACCTTCATTACCCACAGGAATGGCTTTACCGACTCGGGTTTTAACCGCTGACATAAATTTAGCCGGAACATCGGCAACAATAGTTGGGCTTTGTTCATTGCCTGCTTGTGTCGCAGTAGTCATATCTGCAGCGCTGAACAGAACGGCTAAATCAGACGGATTTAATGGCGCAGCTTCAATGCGAATAACCACTTCATCGGCACCTGGTTGTGGCATGTCGATGTTTTTTAACGCAAGCGTTAATTTATTGTCTTCGCTGATCAATGAAGTCAGTTGGATATTGGTATCTGTCATTGGGATTCTCTCCTGCAAAATAATTAATTCATTGAGCCAATCACTTTATGGTATTGGCTATTTCTGTTTGTAATTGAATTCAAGTCAAACGTCAGTATTGATTGTTTTTATCGCTAATATCATTTCGTATAAATAAGTATTATCAAGCGTTCGCCGCTTGGATTTGAGCTTTCACCTTTAGCATAAATTCGGGCATGTTTGCTAGTCGATCGGATTCCACCTGTTGGGCAATAACCGTTTGGCTCATGGCATCGTTCCACTGTTTCATGCCCGGTATTTCAGCCAGTACATCCCAGTTAAGCTGGCTAGCGCCAAACGCGCTGACAATGGTGTTGACGTAATAAACGTAGATATCTGCCATGGTGAATTGTTCGCCGGCAATCCAAGGTGAAAACTGACACAAACGACTTAAGCCGGTAATGCCACGGGTTAACACTTGGCGGACCTCAGCGTTAACCGATTCAGGAACTTCGGTGCCTGAAAACGCATAAGGTATTAGTCGTCTGCTTGGCAGTTCAAAATAAAGCTCTGCCATTTTCATAATTTGACGCACAACTGCACGCTCTCCGGCATTTTCAGGGTATAGCGACGTTGCAGGGTAAGTCTCTTCGATAAAGTCGCAAATGACACTCGACTCTGAAATATTCAGTCCTTCAGTCGTTGTGATAGCAGGTACTTTGCCAGCTGGACTGACTTTCAGTAACTCGTCACTACCACCGTAAATAAGGTTTTCTTGGAATGGCAGTTGTTTGTACAGCAGTACATGTTTCACTAGGTTGTAATAGTTGCTAGCAGCAAAACCGTGCAAAGTAATCATAAGTCAGTTTCCATCATTTACGTGAAGGCTGGTGCTAATTGCCGAAAAATGCAATTAACACCTCTGTTTTTAACACGCGGCAACAGGGTTAAGGTTGCAATGTTTAAGTTAACTGTATTATTACCTGTTTTAATTTGTTTATATATAAGGGAAAATGCTAATCACTATTGCTTTTAAGACAACAATAAAGCCAAAGCACTCAGATTTAATGGAGAAGTAAGTTGGATCAACTACGTGCAATGCGGTATTTCAGTAAGGTAGTAGAAACGGGCAGCTTTACCAAAGCGGCGAGTGCGTTTAATGTGCCGCCATCATCCTTGTCTAGACGAGTTGCTGATTTAGAAAAGAGTTTGGGGGCGACCTTGTTAAAGCGTTCGACCCGAATCGTTAAACTAACCGAAGTGGGGCAAATTTATTATAACGATGTACAGCAAATATTGAATCAACTAGCGCAAAGTAATGAAACGGTTCGTAGTTACCAAACAACGCCAATGGGGCGTTTACGGATCAGTTCGATGGTGGGTTTTGGTGAAAAGATATTACTGCCGTTGTTAGATGAATTTAGCGCGTTATACCCTCAAATTGTTTTAGATGTCAGTTTAAGCGACGAGTTATCAACACTCGGACGTGACGATGTCGATATTGCTATTCGCGGTGGTTACGCGCCCAATGAGCGCGTGTTAGCAATAAGACTGATGGACAATGGCTTTATTCCTGTGGCGTCACCAAGTTACATAGAGAAACACGGTATACCTAACAATGCGATGGAATTAACGCAACATAATGGCCTGTATTTTAAAGCGCCAACAGGTCCAACGCCTTGGTTATGTAATATGAACGGTCAATGGCATGACGTTTCAGGGCCGGCGGTGGCGATTTCAAATAACGGTCCCTGGCTGGCGAAAAAGGCTTGTGATGGGGAAGGTATCTTAATGTCAACTCGATGGGCGTTAGCGTCTTATCTTGAGTTTGGTAAATTGCTAGAACTTAAGTTTGAGCATGAGTTAGCTATCACTCAACATTCTGATATGGCGGTTTACTTGCTGTATCAAAAACAGCGCTACTTAGTCCCAAAAGTAAAAGCGGCAGTAGACTTTTTAGTGGAAAGAATAAAAGTAACAAATGATCGTTAGAAAGCGCCATTCTCTTTCGTGGTGCCGTGGAGCTTCATTTCTGATACTTACTTGTTTTTGTCATTATGACTTTCAACTTAAATATTCCCTTTGAAGCAAATTAAATAATCTGTAATGGTCAAGTATTTCTGGAGAGATTTTAAGCCGTTTTTATTCAATATTTTATGCCGCTCATTTCCTACTATTTGGGTGTCAAAGTACTGCAATACGGTCTCCCAAGATTGCTCGGTAAATAAAGCAGAGTTTATTTACTCTTTCAAAATAATGATTAAAGATGGCCAGACCAAGATAAACTATCGTTAGTCTAGAAGGCATGCCTTACTTTAATAGTGTCGGAAGCTATCGCACTTCAAGCTAAAGAAGTGATGTTAATTAATTATAGGTAGGGAGTTGTCCGAGGTTGGATAATAAGCGATTAACTGTAAAAGGAGCTCGTCATGCAGTATAAAAACACTCAGCTTGGAATCGCGATGCTTTCAGTTATGGGAATTGTAACATTAGTGCTTATCTTTGCTTCGGCAACTCAACCTACCGAACCGATCGGATTTGCGTATTTAATTGTAGGTGTGGTTTCAATTCTTTTTTCAGCATTAACAATCAAAGTTGAAGATGGGAAAGTTAAATGGTTTTTTGGTCCAAAATTTTGGAATAAATCAATAAAAATATCTGAAATTGAGTCGACACAAGAGATAAGAACCAAATGGTACTATGGGCTCGGCATCCGGTTAATCTCAACTGGATGGTTATATAACGTTTCTGGTCTAACGGCTGTTGAATTAAAACTTAAAGATGGCACAACGGTTTGTCTGGGTACAAACGATCCAGAAAATCTAATAAAGGCTATTAAGCAAAGTAGCTGACTTGTGTTCGTTCATTGCAAGTTTGAGTCAACTATTTTCCGCCTTTTACTGTGCTCGTTATGTAGTGGTCACTACAGAACGTACAGCTTCAAAACTGGAATCCAAGTTAAATTTTCATAGACAAAATTAACACTTGAATTCGGGGAGTATGCAGCGATTGGATAGAGTCTATAAATTCAAAATTAGTAATATAGTCATAATATAAGGAAATTTATGAAATATTTAGGGTTGATATTTTTATCAATTATAAGCACGACCCTTGGCGCCAACGAAGTTGATCAAAATGGCAAGATATACAATCAGAGGGATTGTTTCTCAGGACCATTTACCAGTTATGATAATTGGATAAATTTCATGGAGAGAAAATTTTCTAGAAAGATTAAAAATCCCGAGTTATTAAAAAATAAAATGGATGGCTTCAAGAAGCAATTTGATAAGGATGAATTTAATACCTACAGCAACAACCTTTCATGTACTAATTTTACATACAATGTCGACGGGACTGATGTTCTTGGTTTTGTCATCAAACCTAAAGAGTCAACTACTGACCTACCTGTAATAGTTTACAATAGGGGCGGGAATGGTAATTTCGGTGGCGTTGTATTTGGTGCAATGATGAACAATCTTTTTCCTATAGCCAATAAGGGATTTGTGATCGTAGGTAGCCAGTATCGAGGCACATTTGGTTCACCAGATAAAGGTGAACAAGATCAATTTGGTGGTTCTGATGTTCAAGATGTTGTTGAACTAGTGAATCTGATTGGAGAGTTTGACGGAGCTGATACAAGTAAAATAGGTATGCTTGGAGCTAGTAGAGGTGGCATGCAATCATTTCTTGCTCTAAAACAACTTGATAATATAAAAGCAGTTGCAACGATTGCACTAAATGCCGATCTAAATGCAGATCTAGCAACGCGACCTGAAATGGAAAAAGTATATAAACACCGAATTCCAGATTACAAAGGAAACGAAAACAAAAAACTCGCTGAAAGGTCAGTTATCAATTGGGTGGACAAACTCCCTTCTGGTGTTCCAATTTTATTAATTCATGGCGAAAATGATGATCGAGTCTCTGCTTCTCACTCTAAAACATTTGCAAAAGCACTAAAAGAAACTGAGATTGAGCATAAATTAGTAATTTATGATGATAATCACTTCATTTCATCTAACACCGCAAAAGCTCACAATGAGATTACCAAATGGTTTACAGAAAACATGTAAAATCGCAATGATCAATATGGTGTTAATGGGTAATTCCCCTAAAAATAGGATTTTTATTAATAACTTGCTATTGTTTCACTAGGTTTTAAGGTTCCTTTAATCGCTTATTTTAAAGGTACGTTTTTATAGAAAATGTGGATAGCAAATGATTGATGCGGTTTGTACTTATGGTGGGCAAAAGCACACTTTTTCAATTTTGAAATTTCAGGCGTTAACTGAAACAGAAATTGAAAAGTTTAGGCAATTTTTACAATGCCCTGAGTGCAAAGGAAAAGCTTACTATCGTAAGAGAAGCTCAGACGGTAAAGCGGCGTGTTTTGGCTCTCGATATCATGTTGCAGAATGCGATGAAGGTCATTTTTCAACTCAACGAGACCGAGAGAATCGGCATAGCGTAGAAGTGAATAAAGTCATTTCCGATGCTGATATTATTAGCATTGATTTCATGTTATCAAACACCAAAAAGCCAGTTACAGAGGTGCAAACTGTTGCCTCTACATCAAGCCTCACCTCAAGCAGCCTCCCAAAAATCGATAATGCCAGTCGTAAACACAATGGCAACAATGAACAAACCAAGGTCAAAGTGCTAGGGCTGGAGAAAATACTCAATAGCCTAATGCGTGGTAGCGACTTAGCTGAGTCGAGTACTTTGATTGAGCTTGATACGGGTTATAAATTCAAAGCGAAGAATTTATTTGTTAACTTTGCCGAGGCTGAGCCAAGCGATAATGCTAAACAGGCAAAGCCTAAAATGTACTGGGGTACGATTTCGCATCTAGACAAAGAACTTGATTGGTTAAATCCATCTGATTGTACTGATGTTGGCATTCCTATCTCTAAATTTAAATCGGCAATATTAGAACGTTTCAATGTATCGGAAGGGCGTCAGTTAGAAGGTGCGGGGATTATTTTGTTTGGAAAATGTTTTTGGAACTCAAAGAAGACACGCAAGATAATTGAACTGTGGAATGCAGACAGAATTTTCATATCAGTACTTGAAGACTAATGTGCAATAAGCCGTTTAGCCATTAAAGGCATACAGGCTTATATCACAATATGTTGTTTACAAAATTGAAGCAGCTTTTTGATAAATGGCATGTTTGGTTTTACAGTCGTGTTTGCTGCGCTTTTGCTATTGGATTGACCTTTGAGTCGATCTTCTCTTATTTTACGCCGATCATCGGCACGGTTCGCGACTTCAGCGAACTGTTGTCGTTGTGCCAATGTCATGCTTGCCATAAAGCTCCGAAAGGGAACTTTGGGCGTGGCAGCGGCTAGGTTAGTTTTTGGTGTGCTACACATAGTTAAACTCTAGTTGGCAAATACTGGTGTACTTAATAAGACCGACAAGAGTGAGATAACATTTCATTTGTGGCGTAATTTACATTTTGCGGGCGATATCATCGCATGAGCACGCTCAGATATTTATCACTTCTATAATTCCCTAAAGTATGTTTTGAACAACTGTTTTGCTAAATGATTGCTAATAGTTTTGGCAACTATTGACTAAACGTTTGGTAAACTGCTTAGTCTTTGTTTTTATAGCTATTATTGATAATAAAAGCCCTGAGACGATAACGGCTCAGGGCTTAGATTGTTTGTCTTCTTACTAGCAATATATGTTCAACTTGTTTTTGTTTAGCGCTCAAATTCGGGTTCTGTTAAATACGTGCCATACGCTTAAGCAGTAACAACCACAGTATAGGTAGCAGTAAGATATAGAAAAATAGCACTTTCGCACCGATATCACCGTAGAACAAGGTGTTGTTTACAAACCTTACAATACCCATAGGATCCCATGGCATGTAATGGATATTGCCGTGCAATAAAATGGCACCTAAAACCATAATAGTGATGGCTATCCATTGTCTTGCTGGCTCGTAACTTCTCACTAGAAACGCAGGGATTAACGCGGCTAAGCCGATACCAACAAAGTTCTGTGCAAGGTGAGCCAGTATTGGATATTCACTGCTATTAAACCACCACAATAAGTTACCAGCAGCAGACTGGCCAATTGCCACGATAGTTAATGCATAATAGCCAATGCTAATGCACAGGCTGAGTATGACTAATTTGATGATATTCATTTATTCCCTTATTGTTTGAACATTCCATTAACGTTTTTTGCAAAACGTTTCAGCAGCTGAGTAGAGGCTACTTTTGTAGTATTGCATTATATCGGCTAAATGCCGCATCGAGATCGGCAATTAAATCGTCGGCATCTTCAAGTCCAATGTGTAAGCGTATTAATGGTTTGCTGCTGTCCCATTGAGTAGCGGTACGGATATTGTTAATACCGAATACCCCTAAAATTAAGCTTTCGAAACCGCCCCATGAAAAGCCCATTTTAAAATGGTCCATGTTTTCAACAAAAGCAGTGACTGACGCTAAGTCGCCTTGCTTGAGAACAAACGAGAACAAACCATTACCGCCGCTAAAGTCGCGCTTAAAAAACTCGTGACCAGGGCAAGTATCGAACGCCGGATGACGGACATGATCCACTTCTGCACGAGTCGCCAACCAATTAGCCACTTTTAAGGCATTTTTATTATGCTGTGCCATACGCACCCCTAAGGTACGTAAGCCTCGCGCGGCTAAATACACGTCATCAGGCGAGGTGGTTTGGCCCATTAAGTAACTATTTTCGCGCAGTTGTTCCCAATGTTGTTCATTGGCAGTAGCCGTACCCATCATCACATCAGAATGGCCGACAATGTATTTGGTGGCAGCTTGAATAGAGATGTCGACCCCCATATCAAATGGGCGAGAATTAATCGGTGATGCCCAGGTATTATCCAGCATTACAATGACATCATGTTCGTGAGCGATACGGCTAAGCGTCGGTACATCTTGCACTTCCATGGTGATAGAACCTGGTGATTCTAAAAATAACACCTTGGTATTAGGACGAATTAGCTCACGAATGCCTGCACCAATCATTGGGTCGTAATAGGTGGTTTCGATACCAAAACCTGCTAGCATTTTATTGCATAAATCGCGGGTTGGTTCATAGGCGGTGTCGACCATTAATAAATGGTCGCCACTTTTTAAAAATGATAATAAAGCGCTGCTGATCGCGCCCGCACCAGAAGGGTATAACGCCGTGCCAGCGCCACCTTCAAGTTCGCATATGGCTTGTTGAAATGAAAAATGGGTTGGGGTGCCGCGACGACCGTAAAACATTTCACCGTTGGTTTTGTTTTTAATCGCAAAACGCATCTCATCCATGGTGTCGAATACCACTGTTGATGCTCTAAATACTGGCGGATTAATAATGCCTTTAGTGAACTTTTTGTCGCGGCCAACGCTAACAATTTGGGTGGCCAGTTTATCGTCTTTGCTCATGTTGTTATTTCCATTATGTGTAGAGTCCATGGTTTATGTTTTAGCTAATGTTTATTAGCAAATATCAATGACATGGATAAATGCGCTACGGTGAATGATCTACTGATGTTCATCATCCTAGCACCAACAAACCTAAATAAAAGCGCCTAAATGCTGTGGTTGACTATTTTTCATCACTCAAAGGTAACGTGAGGCATATTTCAACCCCTTCAATGTCGTTCTCTATTATGTTGGTTGCTTTAATGCTGCCATGGTGAAAGTCGGTAACTAATCGGGCAATGTATAAGCCTAAACCAAGATGAGGCTTACCATTAATACCTTGAGGCCTGATAGACACCATAGATTCAAAAATTTGGCTGTTCATGTCTTTTGGCAGTAAAGGACCAATGTTACTGACTTTTAATATTGCCTGTTTATGATATTGGGTCAGGCTGACGGTGACGGCGCTGTCGGGCTGATGAAATTCAATGGCGTTGTTGATCAGTTTATCCATTAATTGGGCGATGTATTCCGGTACACCGTCGCAAGACATGGCTTTATCTTCAATGTGGATGCTAAAGAGCTGGTCTGGATAAGTCATTTGATAGCCTTGCATACAACCGCTAATCACTTTCTTTAATGAAAAACGACAGCTTTCAGCTTGGGTTAAACTGGCTTCCAAGCGAGTTGCTTCGCTTAAGTTATTTAAAATAAGGTGTAGGCGGCTGACACCTTCTTGGGTACGGCTAACATATTTTTGTGATTGCTCGTCCAGTTGTTGCAAGCCTAAGTGTTCAAGTGAGCTGCGCACCACGGCAACAGGGGTACGCAGTTCGTGCGATAAACGCGACGACATATTTTCTAAATAATGAGTGTATTGCCCAAGGCGGCTGACAATACTTGAAAAGCTGCGTGACAAATCACCGATTTCATCTCGATTTTTTGATGCCACAATCTGCTGTCTTACTCGGCCCTGGCTGTCGATGGCGAGTTCAGCCTGATCACGTAAACGGCGAATGCGGCTTGAAATACTCGAGGCAAAAATAAACAAGGCTAATGTGCCCATGCTCATAATAGTTAATATGACGTTAAACAGTTTTTCCAGGGCGCGGTTACGCAGGCTGCGAATGCCGTGAGTGGTTTCTTCTGCAATAACTACCCCCATGACTTTATCGTCAATCCAAATTGGGCTTGCTGCGGCTAATACCACGGCTTTGTTGTCTGGGGTTAAGCGCCATGTAGAGCCTTGTTTGCCGCTTAAGGCTTTTTCAATATGGCTGCCAGTGAGTTCAGTTGAATCTTGCAGTGAATCGATAAAGTCTTGTGGCGGACGAGTTAATATTTTGTAGTATAACGGCAGAATATATTGCTGCTTAAAGTGCAGCCAAAACGACTCAGGTTGATTGACCTCGATATCATCTGCCCAGGTGTTGGACGATGAACGAATATCACCAGATTTTGCCAGTACGCGGCCATGATTATCGACGACCCAAATACGTGAGCTGTTGTGGCTCATGCCTTTAATGATATTTTCAATTTCAGGCGAGGGCACTAACACCGTGCCTAAACTGGCTACTGAGTCGGTGGCTGAGGTACCAATAACATTCACTAATTGACGTGTTTTTGTATCGTTTACATTATGAATCGCAAAACCTAATTTACTGCCTACCATTTCGAGTGGCAGTCTAAACTCAATATTGTATCCCTTGTCGGTTTTTAACCACTGGCCTTGAATGCGCACTTCTGGGGTAACGGGCATCGATTGGCTGGGGTCGGCGGGTAATTCAAACGCACTAAGCCAACCACTTTTGGTATTGGCAATAATATAACGCCTGAACTGACCGTCTGGGGATTGAGTTGCCATGACTAAGTGATCGTTTCTATCAATGCGTAAGCTTTTACGGTTACGGAAAATCAGGTTCGGGTCATTAACGTTGAAAAATCCGTATAAATAGCCGCCGTATTTGCCCACCATATGGCTAAAGCTAATATCGATTGGCTCAGTTTCGCTGCGCTGATAAATAACATGTTTGTCTGAATAGTTAAGGGTGCGATGTTGGTATAAATCCCAGTCACTCAGTTTACCGTCGAGTTGAATGGGCCCAGCTAACGGGTAGGCGTATAAGTCGCGGCCTTTTTCAACTTGGTTTAAAAAGCTGGCTTGGTTATCAAATAATTTTGGTCGCTCATGTAGCGCCGTAGCAAGCGCTTGAGTGGTGCCTTCAAGGGTTTTTTCTTGGCCATAACGCAGGTACTTCTCCATTTCCCACACATATTCATACCCAAGCCATGGTAGGCAGAGTAAAAACAGCGACAAAATGACGACCTTGGCACGCAGCCCTATCGGTAAATTCATCTGTTAGATATTGTCCCAGCGGTAGCCCATGCCATAAACGGTATCGATACAGTCAAACTCAGCGTCGATAACGATAAACTTTTTCCTAATGCGCTTAACGTGCGAGGTGATCGTGCTGTCGTCGACGTAAATTTTAGCTTCTTGCATTAAATCCTGACGGCTGCGCACATGTCCTGGATGTTTGGCCATGGCATGAACCATCCAAAACTCGGTCACGGTCAGTTCAATGGGTTGCGATTTCCAATATACCTGAATGCGATTGCCATCGATGGTGAGGTGGCCGCGCTCAAGTA
The DNA here is from genome assembly GCF_014596695.2 of Shewanella sp. BF02_Schw. Taxonomy (NCBI): domain Bacteria; kingdom Pseudomonadati; phylum Pseudomonadota; class Gammaproteobacteria; order Alteromonadales; family Shewanellaceae; genus Shewanella; species Shewanella sp. BF02_Schw. The sequence goes on along the minus strand of NZ_JABKAW020000008.1, from coordinate 155,199 downwards.
AGTTGTCTTCTATTGGGCTTGAACCGATTAATTCTGAACGGCGAAACAGGGCGGCAATACGGGCCATTAAATGGGGGAAACTGACTTCTTTTGTTAAATAATCATCGGCCCCTAAACGCAGACCACACACGGTGTCAAAGTCACTGTCGCGTGCGGTTAAAAAGATGATTGGTAGGCTGCTCGACATTGCACGCAGTGCCTGGCATAGGGTAAAACCGCCGTCTATTTCATGTTCTAAGCCAATATCAATAATGGCTAGGTCTGGTAAGCGGGCATTAAAGGCGAGCATGGCTGCGGGGCGATTTGCATAGGCTTGAACACTATACCCTTGCTGTTGCAGGACATCTTTGTAGTTTTCGCGGATAGCGGCTTCGTCTTCAACAATGGCAATTCGTTTCATGGGATGATTTCAATTAATAGGCTGATAATTAGATACAGTACTGACTATACAGGATTTTATCGACCAAAAAAGCCGTTGACGGCAATTGCCATATTGTTGCCACATTTGATCGCCACATTGCCATTTTTGCTCCCCAATAAAGCCACCTATGAGGTGTTTAATAGCGACATAGAGTTAATCAGCAACGCATTAACTCATGTATTGATGATAACCATCATTTTTTAAACAACCACTTTAAACAACCGCTAAAAGGGATTCTTTATGAAAAAGCAACTTATTGCCGCAACAATTATTTCTACCATGATGATTTCAAACGTCAGTTGGGCAAATGACAATGACCATAGCATGAGCGAAGAGCGCGAACACACAGAAGAGCTAGTGGGTTTGAGCTCTGGGATTTTACTCGGTGCTGTTATCGGCGGCCCAGTGGGTGCCATTATTGGTGCATTTACCGGTACGTTTATTGGTAAGTCGGTTGGCGATGAAGCAGAACTCAGCGTCCAGAAACAACAATTAGTGCAGCAAGAACAAAAATTAACGCAAACTAACGAGCAATTAATGGCATTGAGCACTAAGCAGCAGTCGTTGGAGCAAGTGTCGGAGAAATATTATCAATTACAGTCTAACTTGGCTGAACAAAAAGCGAATCAACAACAAACGCTTAATGAGTTAACCATTGGAATGAATGTGCAGTTTAAAACCGGTTCGAGCCATATTGAGCCGTTATTTGAACAACAATTAGATAATGTGGCTTACATGATGAGCTTGTCACCAGAATTGACAATAGATTTAACGGGTTATGCCGACCGCCGTGGCGATAATGATTTCAACCAAGCCTTGTCTGAACAGCGTTTAGCTGAAGTGACACAATACTTAGTTACCCAAGGCATTGCCCGCGAGCGTTTGCATGGACAGGCTTATGGTTCAACGTTGCCAATGCACCAGGAACAAAATTTTGAAAACGACTTTTTTGATCGTCGGGTGACGCTCAAGTTATTAGCCCCAGGTGCTGAACTTGCTGCTAACTAAATTTACACGTCGATTTTCCTTTTTGTTTTGAATATTACCCATCTAGGCGCAAACATTGATGTTGTAGCCTAAATGGGTGAGGAGCTAGTATGCGCCCGTTGTTTTTAATCTCACATTTGTCTATTAAACCTGTTTGTAAATCGCTGTGTTTTGGTTTGTTGTTTGTCATTTATGCCAGTATTACAACGGCATTTGCATCACCGTCTGGGTATCAATATGACGATATCACTCAAGGAACATTAGAGTACTTTCAACAAAATCAAGTGATACAAGCTTTTGCGCTAGATACACAAGTGAGCATGGATGTGTCGGGATTACTCAATCGGGTCACCGTTAAGCAAGTGTTTATCAATGATTCTGATCAATGGGTGAATGGGCGATACCTATTTCCGTTACCTGAAACTGCAGCTGTCGATAGCATGCAGTTACGCATTGGCGACAAAGTCATAGCAGGACAAATACAACCTAAAAAACAAGCATTACAGACTTTTGAAACTGCCAAGAAACAAGGTAAACAAGCGAGTTTGTTACAGCAACAACGACGCAATTTGTTTACCTCAGATGTGGCCAATTTAGGGCCACACGAGCAACTCGTGGTAGAAATTAGTTATCAACAAAAGGTTGAGTATCGTGATGGGCTGTTTAGTTTACGTTTTCCATTAGCGATAACACCGCGTTATAACCCGCAAGCAGATCGCACTACCGAGCAGCCGCCATTGGCCATGCCATCGAGCGCTAATACGGCGACATCTGTTAAACAAGTAATACCTGAACTAAATGTGAAGATGCAGGTGAACATTGATGCCGGTTTTGAACTAACCTCATTAAACAGTCTTTATCATCCGATTAAACAGTCTATTGCCGGTAATCATTACAGTGTTAACTTTGACGGCAAGCAAATTGCTGACCGTGATTTTGTGCTGCAATGGCAGGCTAACGTAGGGGCATTACCACAAGCCGCGACGTTTTATCAAACCGGTAAAACCCATGTGATAAACAATAGCGTTGGACATGAACAGACAGCACAAAGACAACCCAATCCGGTTGATAACAATATGTACTCGCTCTTGATGTTAATGCCGCCGAGTGTGGAAGTGAGCGAGCAACACCTTATTGCCAGAGAACTGATTTTAGTTATCGATACGTCTGGTTCTATGTCTGGCCAGTCTATTACTCAAGCCAAGCAAGCATTACAGTTCGCACTAGCGGGACTGCGTGACATCGACAGCTTTAATATTATTGAATTTAATAGTGACGTAACAATGTTATCTGCCACGCCATTGTCTGCTAATAGCCGTAATATTGGTAAAGCAAACCGATTTATTCAGTCACTAGATGCTGATGGCGGCACCGAAATGCGCAGTGCATTACAAACTGCGCTGGTGGACAGCGTACAGCAAGATTCAGATCAAACCGATGCTCACAGCGAAATGTTACGCCAAGTGATTTTTATGACCGACGGTGCCGTTGGCAACGAACATGAGTTGTATCAGCTTATTAATGATCAATTGGGTGACAGCCGATTATTCACGGTCGGAATTGGCTCTGCGCCGAACTCCGATTTTATGCGCCGAGCGGCAACAATGGGTCGAGGAACATTTACCTATATTGGTAAAGAGTCTGAAGTGCAGCAAAAAATTGAACAATTACTTAATAAAATTGAGCAACCCGTGCTGACCAATATTGGCTTGTACTATCTTGATGGCAGTGTACCGGACTATTGGCCGACCACCATTAGCGATTTATACCAAAATGAACCCCTTTGGGTAAGTATTAAATCGGCGTCACACCAACAACAGCCCATCATAGTGTCTGGCAATATTAATGGTCAATATTGGCAGCAACAACTTGATTTTGAAGAGAACCAAGCAGCTAAGGGGATTGATTTGTTATGGGCAAATGCGCAAATAACATCACTTGAGCTTTATAAAGACAATGCCAGCCGCGACCGCGTCAATAAGCAAGTTGAAGCATTAGGCTTGTTGTATCACTTAGTGACCAGTCAGACCAGTTTAGTTGCGGTGGATGTGACACCGGTTAACCCATTAATTGATAGCCCTATAGATGTGCAGTTACAGCCGCATATGCCCCATGGATTAAATGCATCGCAGTCGTCGCAAGTATTGCCACAAACCGGTACCGCTAGTCGATTATGGTTATTAATTGGTTTTAGTTTGCTTGGCTTAGGATTGTTGCACTATTTATGGTTAAGACAGCGCTTACCAGGCCAATTGTTAGTGATTGAATCACATGATTAAACAGGAGCGGAAATATGCAGCGAACAATATCACCGACCAAGCATTGGATTGTGATTGTGCTTCTAAGCGTACTGGGATGTGCATTATTATTACAGGGAGGTTATATGCAAGCTAAAGCCCATTTTGCCCAGTTTTTAATTGAACGGGCTTTTGAAAAAACCTTGGCAGATAGCCAACCACATAAACCCTGGTCTTGGGCAGACACTCACCCGGTAGCTAAGATGCGTGTGTTGCAACAACACAATGATAGCTTGCAACCTTTAGGCAGTGACTTGTACGTATTAGCGGGGGCCTCTGGGCGTAATTTAGCCTTTGGCCCTGGGTTAATGTTAGCGGGGGCGGCGTTGGGTGAGCAGGGCAATATGATAATTGCCGGCCATCGAGACAGTCATTTTATGCGTTTACAATACGTTAAGGTTGGCGACATGATTGAACTTTATAGCACTGCAGGTGAGCGAGTGTTATATCAAATTACTACCACCCATGTGGTGCATGAAACCGACTTAGATGTGCTGGCTCCCACAGCAGAAAGTCATTTAACCTTGATAACCTGTTATCCGTTTGACCAACTGAGTGGCAATGCCGAATATCGCTATATTGTTGAAGCTAAACCAATCGATACAAAACCGCGATACAGTGTGAGTTAGCTATTTATGGCCACTTGTCTTAATTGCAATAAAAAAGCAGAGCCCAATAGGACTCTGCTTTTTTGTGTCAGACAACCTGTAATTAGGCTCTCATTGATTTTTCACCTCGGGCTAAACCAACCACACCAGAACGCGATATTTCAATCACTTTGGTCATATCGGTGATCGCATGGATAAACGCATCAATTTTATCGCTGGTTCCGACCATTTGGATCGTATAAATATTGGCGGTAACATCAACGATTTGGCCACGAAAAATATCCGCAGTGCGTTTGACTTCTTCGCGTTGATCGCCTTGAGCTTTCACTTTAACTAAGGCAATTTCACGTTCAATATAGGCCGACTCGGTAATGTTAGCCACTTTCAAAATATCGATAAGCTTATGCAATTGTTTTTCAATTTGCTCAAGAATATTGGCATCAGCAATCACGGTAATATTTAAGCGTGACAAGGTCACATCTTCAGTCGGCGCAACGGTTAAGCTTTCGATGTTGTAACCGCGTTGAGAAAATAATCCCACCACTCGTGACAAAGCGCCTGGTTGGTTTTCAAGTAATACAGAAATAATACGACGCATTAGCTTTTCTCCGTTTTGCTTAGCCACATTTCGTTCATCGCGCCGCCGCGAATCAGCATTGGGTACACATGTTCAGTCTCGTCTACGCTGATATCAACAAACACTAACTTGTCTTTCATCGCCAAGGCTTCAGCCAGCTTAGATTCTAATTCATCTGGATGATTAATGTTCATTCCCACATGGCCATAGGCTTCAGCAATTTTGGCAAAGTTAGGCACAGAATCCATATAAGAATGGGAATGACGACCTGAATAAATCATGTCCTGCCACTGTTTCACCATGCCAAGGAAGCGGTTGTTTAAGTTGATAATTTTAACCGGAGTATCATATTGCAGTGCCGTTGAAAGCTCCTGAATATTCATTTGGATAGAACCATCACCCGTAACGCACACTACAGTCGCTTCAGGGAACGCCATTTTAACGCCCATTGCCGCAGGTAAACCAAAGCCCATGGTGCCTAATCCACCTGAGTTAATCCAACGGCGTGGTTTATCGAACGGATAATATAACGCGGCAAACATTTGATGTTGGCCGACATCCGACGCCACATAAGCGTCACCATTGGTGAGTTTGTACAATGTTTCAATAACTTGCTGTGGTTTGATTCTATCTGTAGTGCGATCGAACTCTAAGCTCTTTCGTGAACGCCAAATTTCAATGTCGCTCCACCATGCTGCCATAGCAGTAGCATCATTGGTGTCCTTGGATTCATCAAGTAGATCTAACATGCCGTCTAAAATATTGTCGGCAGAGCCAACAATTGGAATATCGACCCGAACCGTTTTAGAGATAGAAGATGGATCAATATCGATGTGTAAAATGGTGGCGTTAGGACAATATTTTTCAACATTGTTGGTGGTGCGGTCGTCAAAACGGACCCCAATACCAAAGATTAAATCGGTGTTGTGCATTGCCATATTCGCTTCGTATAAACCATGCATTCCTAGCATGCCTAAACTCTGCTTATGGGTGCCAGGAAACGCGCCTAAGCCCATCAAAGTACTCACGACAGGGATGTTTAAACGTTCGGCAAGGGCAAGTATTTGTGCATCACAACCCGAAATAATCGCGCCACCACCGACATATAATACCGGTTTTTTAGCCGCTAACAGGGCTTGTAAACCGCGACGAATTTGGCCTTTATGACCCGATGTAGTGGGGTTATACGAACGCATTTTAACGCTGTCCGGATAAACATAATCATGCAGTATATCTGGGCTTAAACAGTCTTTAGGCAAATCAATGACCACAGGGCCAGGGCGACCGGTAGCGGCAATGAAAAAGGCTTTTTTAACCGTTTCTGGAATGTCTTTTGCGTCTGTTATTAAAAAACTGTGCTTTACGATAGGGCGTGAAATACCAATCATGTCGCATTCTTGGAAGGCATCATTACCAATCAAATTACTCGGCACTTGACCAGACAACACAACCAGTGGGATTGAATCCATGTAAGCAGTGGCAATACCAGTAATAGCATTGGTAGCACCAGGGCCTGAAGTGACTAACACGACGCCAACTTTGCCAGTTGCACGGGCATAACCATCAGCCATGTGCACAGCGGCTTGTTCATGACGAACTAGGATGTGTTCAATACCAGATATTTTATGCAGAGAATCATAGATGTCTAATACCGAACCACCGGGATAACCGAAGATATGGCTGACACCTTCATCTATTAATGAGCGCACGATCATACTCGCGCCAGAAAGCTTTTCCATGAAATGAATCCTTGTTAAGTTACCGTATGGTAAACAGTATCTTGTATACAACGACGGTAATCGTTTTAAAAAATAAGTTTGAAGGATAATCCAAACTCGAAGATTGAAATTGCTGTCGCAATATTCAATGGCTGGTTTCATTGTTACTGAACAAGTAACTAGCCTCCATCTTATGTAAATTTATTTTTACTGCAACCCCTTTAGTTAATTATTTTTCAAGGTTGAAATCATTTCATGTTTATGGGCTGTTTTTGGTTGTTGTGATGAGTTTGATGTTTAAGTGCTGCTATTTGCTCGGCGAAAGGGGATTGATAGTGTCTATCACCAATAATAAGGCAATAAAAAGACCACTAAAATAGTGGCCTCTGCATAATGTTATTTCAGAAATATTTTGCGTTATTCAGTTTTAGGTAAGGTACTTTGAAAAAACTGACATAATCCGACTAGCAATATTGCGCCAAGCATCAGCGCTGAAAAGGGCACGGCAGTACCATCATAAAAGTACGCCAACAGTGGCCCCGCTACTGCACCAAAACCAAATCTTAGCGTACCAATGACGGCAGTTGCGGTGCCGGTTTCTTGCTTGAACTTCATTAATACAATGGCGTCTGCATTGACCGACATGACCCCGAGCGAACCCATTAAAGGGATAAGCATTAACACGGTAAAATGATAACTTAAATCAAGTAAATTAACCGCTAGTAGGCCGGTTGCGGCAATGACGCCGAAGAATGTTGCTACGTGTAACATCCGTTTAGATCCGAATCGGGTTACCACTCTAGAGTTAACAATATTGGCGAGCATCAAGGCTCCCACATTGGTGCTAAATAAAATCGCAAACAGCGATTTATCTAAATTAAACACTTCCATGTAAATAAATGGCGAAGCGGTTAAGTAACAAAAGAAAGCAAATGACGTTAATACACCGCTGGATAAATTCAGTTTGACGCCATTGCGAGCAAAGACTGTGTAGTAACCGCCTAAAAATGTCTTTTGACTGCGACTGCCAAGATCTTTATCGCTGGGCATTTTTAGTTTAAATAATACTAATACCAATAACGTGATGGCATAACAACTTTGGCTTAAAAAGATAAGATGCCAATCACCGAGCTCCATAATTAAACTGCCCAAAGTAGGGGCAAGTAATGGTGCTAGCATCATGATAAGGCTTACATAAGACATACCTTTGGCGGTGTTGTCGCCATAGATCTCTTTAATATAACCCGGTACCACAACCGTGGCAGCTGCGCCAATGAGAGCTTGTGCAAAACGCAATATTAAAAACTGTTCAATACTGGTACTAAGTGCAATTAACAAGCTGATAATGGTGAAACCTAATAACCCAAAAATCACCAGTGGTCGACGACCAATTTTATCGGCAAGGGGGCCAAAAATCAGCATGCCTAAGGCATAACCTGCAAGATAAATACTGAGTGACTGTTGTACTGTGGTGATGTCGGTCTCAAAACCTAATGCCAGCATGGACATTGCCGGTAAGTACATGTCTATGGCTAAAGGCGTAATGGCGACAATAGCGGCAAGCATAGGGATTAGCATCGCTAAGTGGGGAATACCCGCAGAGACTGGAGACGAGTCGAATTTTGATGGCGATACCACGTGAACCTCATGTGCTTTAGGTGTTGCAGACGATGCTAATTTAATCAACGCTAGTTTACCACGATATTAGACATTTACTGCGGCTGATTTTGTAATGAATAATATGTACAGATTGTGCTTACATTTTCATTATATTGATTTTTATTGATGGCACATAAATGCAACATTATTGTCATTAAAGCTTCATTGTTTTTGATTAGATTATTCGCTTTAGATTACCAACCTCTATTCGGAACTTTAGTTTATGATGCGCTTTGTTCAAGGAAAAACGGCACTGCTAGGGGCTGTTGATCTTTGTTTGAATTTTGTGCGAAGAAGGTAATCTCGTATAATTCACTTCGCCAAAAACAAATACAACGAGATTACCATGCCCCGATTAATGCTCACTGATGAGATGTGGTCGAAGCTAAAAGCTATTCTGCTTGATGATAGAGTTTATAACAAGCAAGAGCATCGATTTACGATGGAAGGGATCCTTTACCGATTGCGTGTCGGCTGCCCTTGGCGAGATTTACCTGAATATTTTGGCTTATGGAATACCATTTACCGTCGTTTTTTACTGTGGTCAAGAAAAGGTATTTTACTCAGGCTGTTCAAAACATTATCGACTAATAGTGATACTGAATGGGAATTTATTGATGGAAGTTATGTAAAAGCACATCAACACAGTTCAGGTGCATCATCTGATGAAAATCAAGCAATTGGGCTAAGTCGTGGTGGTAATACAAGCAAAATCCATCTCGCGGTAGATAGCTATGGTTTACCGATAGAATTCATTGTTACAGGTGGAGAAGTTCATGATAGTAAAGCAGCTAATGCCCTTATTGAACTGTTGCCACAAAGTCATTTTATTATTGCAGACAAAGGCTACGACAGTGAAGCGATTAGAGATAAAGTGCGTGAATGTGGTTCAAAGCCAGTGATCCCTAGAAGACAAAATTCGAAGCAAGGAAATGGCGATATCGATTGGTGTTTATACAAATATCGGCATTTAGTTGAAAATGCTTTTGCTCGGCTTAAGCATTTTAGAGCGATAGCGACCCGCTATGATAAATTGAAAATTAATTTTGAAAGCCTGCTGGCTCTAGCTTGCTCTATAATTTGGCTGCCAATGTGAAAGATCAACAGCCCCTAGTGTCTGCAATAATGACCACCATGCTACTAACAGCGTGCGATGGCGATGACGGCCAAATGGGCTCAAAGGGTGATAGTGGCGTAGACGGAGCCAGTGGTAATAATGGTTTATCTGCTTTGGTTAGTGTAACCCCTCTTGCTGTAGGTCATGATCAGTGCGCGTTTGGTGGTCAGCAAATTGACACTGGATTAGACACTAATAGTAACGGTGTATTAGAGATGAGTGAGGTTGATAGCAACCAAACTCAAACGATTTGTAATGTTACCCAAAATACTTTGGCAGTTGATTTAGTGGGGCGTTATCAGTCTGGTGTTTATGGCTTAAGTGCTGCAGAAATTGTCGATTATCATCCGTTGAGTCAGAGCGCATTTGTGGTGAATGCTCAAAGTGGCAAAGTAGATGTACTCGATTTATCGACATTAACTCAAACAGCCGTTCAAGATGAAGCAGGCTACAGTTTAAATAATATTGCCAAAAAGACCGAATTGAATATTAGCGTCGATACCGGGTTAACCTTACTGGGCGCCGTGAACAGTGTCAGTGTCTCGGGTAATTTGTTAGCGGCAGCCGTTGAGCGAGGCGATGCGTTAGGTAACGCTACTCAAGGTAATGGTATAGTGGCGTTCTATCGATTATCTGAAAGCGCGTTACCCGTTTATTTGTCGTTTGTTGAGGTGGGTGCATTACCTGATAATGTCACTTTTAGCCCTGACGGTAGAGTGTTGTTAGTTGCCGATGAAGGTGAGCCTAATAGCGCTTATGATGTTGACCCTGAAGGTTCTGTTGCGTTAATTGCCATTGTGGGTGGTGTGCCCGCAACCACGGCAACTGTCATTGATTTTAAGGATTTTAATATTGGTGGTACGCGTAATTCAGAGCTTAATCCATTGATTAAAATTAATGGTCCTGGCGCGAGTGTGGCGCAAGATTTAGAGCCTGAGTACATTTCAGTGTCAGCTGACAGTCAATTTGCGTATGTCAGTTTACAAGAAAACAATGCTATTGCTGTGATTGATATAGCAACAGCAACGGTAAAGCGTATTATTGCATTAGGGCTTAAAGATTTTGGTTTAGACGCTAATAAAATTGATGCCAGTGACAAAGACGATGCCATAAATTTACAAGCTTATGAAGGTGTTTATGGTATGTATCAGCCTGATACTATTGCTAGTTATCGATGGAATAATACTGATTTTATCGTAACGGCCAACGAAGGTGATGCCCGCGACTATGACGGTTTTTCTGAAGAAGCTCGAGCTGAAGATTTGAATTTAGACCCTAACCATCCGCAGTTTGCTGCCGCACAAGATAAAACTCAACTTGGGCGCTTAAAAGTCACCACGAGTATGGGCGATGAGAATAATGATGGCTTAATGGATAAAATAGTCGCTTACGGTGGCCGTTCATTTTCGATTTGGACTGCAGAGGGGCAACAAGTTTTTGACAGTGGCAGTGATTTCGAGCGTATTACCGCGGCGTTATTAGCGATGAACTTCAATAACAACAACGATGAAAACAAAGGTGATAGCCGCAGCGACGACAAAGGCCCGGAGCCAGAGGCATTAGCTATTGGCCAAATAGGTTCACATACTTATGCCTTTATTGGTTTAGAACGCACCGGTGGTTTTATGATCTACGACATTACTAACCCTTTTGCCGTATCGTTTGTCGATTATGTTCGTAATCGTAATTTTGATGCCGACTTTGCCATTGATACCGACACCGGCGAAGTAGAAGGTGATGCCTCTTTAGCGGGTGATTTAGGTCCTGAGGGGATGAAGTTTATTGCTAGTCAATACAGCCCTACCGGATTGCCATTATTGTTAATTGGTAATGAAGTCAGCGGCACCACTGTGGTATATCAATTACGTTTACAGTAACGATATCGCTACTTCTGTATCATTACGGCTATTTTATATTAGCCACAAATTAGTAACTCAAAACGCCAAGTCTAACTCGCTTGGCGTTTTTTATTGGATGAAATTTTATTTATCGTTGGTGAATATGTCGTAATTAATTTGAAATAAAACTATGATAACAACCTGCTTTATTATTATTGAGGTTGTTGTGTTACTGAGTCGGTTATATGGATTTATGCCTGGTTTAGAAACCTTTTCTCGTTACGAGCGAAGCTGGCTTAAAGATGATGTTCGTGCTGGATTATCTGTTGCTGCAGTCGCTTTACCCGTGGCAATTGCGTATGCGCAGTTAACGGGCGTGAATGCAGCTGTAGGTTTGTATTCATGCGTGTTGCCGATGCTCATCTACGCCTTATTTGGCACCTCAAGACAACTAATCGTTGGCCCTGATGCTGCAACATGTGCGGTAATTGCCGCCGTTGTGACCCCTCTAGCGGCCGGCGATAGCCTAAAACATTGGCAATTAGTGATGACCATGACCGTGATGACAGGGTTTTGGTGCTTGATTGCAAGTCGATTTAAATTAGGCGTGTTAGCCGATTTCTTATCCAAACCCATTCTGATGGGGCTGCTTAACGGTGTCGCCATTACCATTATTGTGGGGCAATTCTCAAAAATATTCGGTTTTACCTTTGATGAAAAATACTTGCTTGAACGCCTAGGCGGTGCGCCAAGTTATTTATCACAAACTCACATACCGACATTGATGATGGCCATTCTCACTGTGGTTGTTTATTTTGTGATGAAGCGGTTAAAACCGACATGGCCAGCATCAATGTTTGCTATTGCAGTCGGTGGTGCATTGGTGTGGGCTTTTCATTTAACCGATTATGATGTGGCGGTTATTGGTAGCGTGGCAGGTGGTTTGCCATCATTTCAAGCTCCTGTGTTTAACATAGGTATTGCGCGTGAATTAGTGATGCCGGCACTCAACTTAGCCATGGTCAGTTTTGTGAGTATGATGCTGACCGCACGCAGTTTTGCTGCTAAAAATGGTTACGACATTGATGCCGACAAAGAGTTTAAAGCCTTAGGCTTAGCCAATATTGCTTCCGCATTATCGCAAGGTTTTGCCGTGAGTGGTGCAGATTCTCGTACTGCGGTGAACGATGCTAACGGCGGCAAAACTCAGTTAGTATCGGTAATTGCTGCGGTGTTAATCGCCGTAGTGGCGGTGTTTTTAACCGCGCCGTTAGAATTTATTCCCAGCGCAGCGCTCGGGGTAGTGTTAGTGATTGCCTCTGTGCACCTTATCGACTTAAAAGCGATTTGGGGCTTACGTTTACGTGATCGCCAAGCCTTTTATTTAGCTTTAACCACTTTCCTCGCAGTACTTTTTATTGGCGTGATCCCTGGGATCACCCTTGCAGTGTTATTAGGATTGTTTCAGTTTCTTCGTACGGTTATGCGACCGACGGATCAAGTGTTGGGACTGGATGCTAAAGGCATTATTCGCAGCTTAGATAGCAGCGACAAAGCCTCATCGGTACCTGGTGTATTTATTTATCGGTTCAATTCTCCGTTGACCTATTTTAATGCCACCTATTTTAAGCGCCGTCTACTTGAACGCTTTGCTCGGCAGAACCAACTTGAAACGGTCGAATGTGTGATTATAGATGCGGTACCTTGCTTTACTCATTTAGATCTAAGCGTAATGGCAATGCTGACCGACATCGATGTGTTATTAAGAAAGCGTGGTGTCAGTTTAGTATTGGCAGGGCGTAAGCGGCAGTTAATTAGTTGGTTTGAACAAACTGATATGGTGTCTGGCGAAGAGGGTATTACCATTCGTTCAGATTTATATCTCGCCTTAAAAATGCAACAAAGCCATGTTGCAGCCTGTGAAGCACAAAAGCTTGATGATAGTCATAGCGATGATTCAACCGAGACCGTATTAACACATAGTCAAATTTAACCATTAGGTTTACCTGGTACTGTGTGTTAGCTTGGTTTAAGTTTATGAATTATAATGATTTTAATAAATGTTGTTCATGGCTGTTTTATTCTATAAAATCGCCGAAAATAACCAAGGTATGGCAATCATACTTTGTAATGACGCCCCCTCGAAAATCAGGCCCTTAATTTCCTTTCTGTGCCCTTGAGTAAAGTAAAAAGCGTAGTCTTTCTGTTGGATGTGGCATATATGGTTTCGCAAGTAAGTGAAGCAATGCTGGATGTGATCGCAGATGCGTTAGTCGATAAAGGGTATATCCTTTTATCTGATATCATTCCTGATTATGTAAGTTTAGCCTTGCTTGAAAAAGTGCAAGCTCAGCAAGATATTGATTTTAAAAAAGCCGCCATCGGTCGAGGGATTGAACAACAAATCAATACTGAAATTCGCTCGGATAAAATTAGCTGGTTAGACAATCAAGATCATACCGACCGTGAATATTTATCGATTATGAGCCAATTGAAAGACGGGCTAAATCGTCGTTTGTTTATGGGGCTGTTTGACTTTGAAAGTCACTATGCTGTTTATGAGCCTGGTGCTTTTTATAAAAAACATGTTGATGCGCTGCATGGCAGCCAAAATCGTATTTTATCGACAGTATTTTTCTTGAATCCAGATTGGCAAGACAGCGATGGTGGCGAATTGATCATTTATGATGAGTTTGATGCACCTTTAGAAGTCGTTAATCCTAAAATTGGTACCTTGGTATTGTTTTTAAGTGAACGCTTTCCGCATGAAGTCAGGCCGACCACAAAAACCCGTAATAGTATTGCCGGCTGGTTTAGGGTGAGTAACGCGAATCACGGTTTTTAATTCTACCGTTGGTAAGGGATCCGTCTTTAGTGATTGGTTGTAGCAACAGCAAAACAATGTTTTTACGCGATAGATAAAAACATTGTAGTTGCTGGCTGTAAATCTATATGCAGTTAAGGTAATGTAACCTTTTACTATAAGGAGCGTTAATTTGAGCTGGATTAATAGACAAGATTGCTTAATGGGCGAACATGTTATCCTAGAGCCACTGTCTTTCGATCACGTTCCTGGATTAACTGTGGCTGCCAGTGATGGCGATTTGTGGACATTATGGTTTACGCAAATTCCTAATGCCGATGGTATGAAAGCGTATGTCGAGCATGCTTTAGCTTGTGAAAACAAAGGCGAAGCGGTCGCGTTTGCGGTGCGTGATAAAGTCTCTGGCAATATTATTGGTTGTACTCGAATTTGCCACAGGGACCAACCTAATCGTAGACTCGAAATAGGCTACACTTGGTACGCTAAATCTTATCAACGTAGTGCTATTAATACTGAGTCCAAGTTATTATTACTCCGCTATGCATTTAATACCTTAGATGCTATCGCGGTCGAATTCAGGACGCATTGGCATAATCATGCCTCTCGAAACGCTATCGCACGGTTGGGTGCTAAGCAAGATGGCATTATACGCAATCATAAAATTCAAGCTGACGGGACTATTCGTGACACTGTGGTGTTTTCGATTATTGAAACCGAATGGCCTCAAGTTGAACAATTTTTAACATCTCGTTTAGCGCATTATCAATCGTTAACTTTATCTCCAAATTTCTAAAAACGAAGGGAAACAACCATGAACAAATCTGCTATGTGGGTTTTTACTGTGTCGGCTATATGCATGAGTGTAACTGCACACGCAGAAGATGCTGCAGAAAAAGCATTCACTGATGAACTACTTGAATGTGCAGCGTATTATCAAATTAGCTCGGAAGCGATTGCTGCGATGAATGCCCCACAAATGAAAGCGGTGGGTGATCGTTTAAAAACCTCCGCAATTGATGCCGTGGCGATAGCGGGTAAGTACCGTGCCCCTGAGCAAGTTGAAAAAGATGTTGTTGCTGCTAAACAAAAGCAAATTGATAAATTAGCTGGGTCGAATAACTTAGGCGCATTGATGTCAAAATACAAAGACTCTTGCAAATCGATTGTCACAGACCCACAGAAGCGCTTAGATTATTGGGTTATGGCGACCATGTAATGGTTTGTTAGATATAGATATAGACATAGACATAGACATAGACATAACCACGTAGAGGCAACTCTCGTGGTTATTTTTTTAGCCATTGCCCTTGTGGCGTTTGGATCATATGCCCAGGTTCTGCTGCTTCAATCGCTTTTTGAGCTGCAAGAGTGGCAATTTTATCTAGGCTAATTTTATTTCTCTCAGCGATGAGTTGATAATAGTGTTTGCGTTTGGTATTAACCGTGAGTACTAGCTGTTGTGTTTCTTTTGATGGAATGACAACACCTAAATAACCGTTTGTTTGCTCACCTACTAGTCTGGCCGTTTTGGCTTGTTGCAATGTCATTGCCCAAGCAGTGGCACACCATAATAAACTGGTTAAGCATACGGCAGTGGCTAAAGCGAATCTAGATTTCATCTTGATAACCTCTGCTTAAAATAACTCGTCATTCTCAAGTAAATTATTGAGTTCTTTTTCCACTTTAATTCTAATTTCATGCTCAATTTTAACATTTAAGTTAATGACAATTGGCTTGTCAGGTGGCTCTATCTTTACGGTAGGCGTACAAGCTGATAACCATAACGATGCCATTATGGTGCTGATACTGACTAAATATGTCGATGAATATTTCACGTGGACGATCCTTTTATGCTGCTATTGGACTTTTGCTTCAATTTTGCTTTGTAGCTGATTACCGATCTGAGTACTTTTGTATAGCTGAATTAAGTTTTCTTGGTGAGAGTAATTAAGGTGAACAGGGCGCTCAATGTCACGGCTGTTACCTTTTACTGCAATATTAATCTGTGCATCGCCGTTGGGTATCATGTCAAAGGAGCTCGACAATTCAGTATAGTTAAGATGCTCAAGTGCGGTAAAGACTAATCCAAGATAAGGCTGAGATAATTCTAGCTGATCCATTGCAGGATTTCCGGCAACTTCAATTAATCCTCCAGGTGCTCGCGCAGCCAGTTTGCCACCAGTAACAGTCACTTTGCCATCAACCAGTACCGCGGGTAATACGCCATCAAATAAGCCATTGGCTTTAACACCCACTTGCGGTTGCTCTTCTAAGAATTTTTCTAGGCTCAACCCTTGTAATAATAAGTATCCATAAGATTTATCATGCAGTTTTAGTACAAACTCAGGTAATAAAAAGCGTCCATCAAGCATGTCGCCGCTGGCGGTAAGGTTGATGTTGGTCTCGCTTAACCCTGTAACTTGCTGTAACCAATTGGTCGGCGTTTTATTGCCGTCTTTATTGAGTTCGATATCGGCATTCAAATTCAAGTTTGTTAGCGATAAACCAAGTTTAGCTTGCTGTAAACTGATTGCGGTTTGTGGGCAGACTAATTGACTGTGAGCAAAGTGTTTTTCAGCCGCAGGAGTATTAGGACCATCGTGAGTTTGCTGCCAGTTAAATTGGCATTGGGCAAACACGTCACCACCGTTAAAGGTTTTATCTTCCCATTGGCCTGACAAAGATGATAACTGTTGTTGAATTTTCATTTCAAACTGACTGGTGTTGCCTATTTCGCTTAATGCAAAACCTGCGATTAGTTTGCTGTGGCCTTGAATTGTAAAGTTATCTGGCAAGGGTTGGACTTTTTGTAATGTCTTGATTGCTGTTTCAATGTCGGTATCAAAAGTCCATTGGCCAGCTAATGATAATGGGCTTTTATTATCAGCAAATTTAAGTAAGTGATAACTGCTTAAGTTAAGGGTGTCGAGTTGCCATTGTTCGCTACCAACCAGTAATCCTTTGGACAAATTGAGCTGCTGAGTAACCGTAATCTTATCAAGCGCAAGTAGTGGCTGGCGGCGACTTTTGCCCAGTTGCTTGGTGATATCGAGTTTATTGATACGCCAAGCTATGTCGTTGGTTGCAGGGTTTTGTAACCAACGTTCTAGCGACTTGTCGATGGGCTCATCTTGATGTAACGCCAAGATTATACCTTGATTGATGGCAATATCGGCTTTGTTAACCGAGGCCAGTGTGGTTGATAGTTTACTGTTGTCCACTTGGGTTGCTTGCTGAACAATCAATTGGCCAATTTGCAGTGTAAACGGAGATAGATTGAGTTGAGTATTATTTTGTTTGAATGACATGGTCGAGGTGTCGTTAAGCACAAGTCCGAATGACCCCAATAGTACAGAAGATTTTTTGGTCTGCTTGGTATGTTGTTCATTCTCACTGATAATACTGCGCAATATACTTGCGTTGTTGACGGCTACGCTGGAGCTTGGCAGCAATGACAGTTCGAGTTGATTTTGTTGCCACTGCGATATTTGACCGACTAGATTCACTTTCGCATTAGAAAGTGACAGCTGCTCTAACGGGATCTCAGGGAATAAGGCTTTTATATCAATTAGACTTGGAGCCATCGCGGTTACTGGTGTTGGTACGGATACATTCTCACTGGCCGTTACAGTTATATCGTCAGCGGCGAGTGTGTTAACTGGCTGTTGTTGTGTCTTGGCTGTTGCTTCCGGGGTCGACAATGCCATACCCCAATCGAAATGACTGTTAAATTGTTGATGACTATTGAATGTAGTGTGCGCCAGTTTTAATTTGCTTTGGAGCAATAACCCTTCAATGCTGACGCTTAGGTCAGGAATTGACACCTGCAGAGGTAGAGCATCATTTTGCAGCGGGATAACGACTTCAACGGGATAGGCCATGCCTACATCGATACTGGCTAGCTGCGAAGGTGATTTAGGGGTTAACTGTTCAATGATATGAACTATTTGATTGGCGTGATCATCGGCTAACAATGCAATTAATTTATTTCTGTCGTCTTGTGAGGGCGACAGTTGGTAGTGTAGCGGGGCAATATCAAGTTTTAGCGCGAAGGCATCGATGGTTTTACTGTTGTCTAGTGAGGCCTGTAGCGGGTAATTACCCAAATTAAGCATCGCCTTAATGGGTTGTTGCGGCGAAAAATAGACACTAGGCCAAAGTGGCGAGTGCAAAGATAATCCGGCTATCGATTGCTGACTGCTCATCTCGCCGCTGATTAAGTTAATTTTACTGTTGGCTGTCCATTGGCCTTCTATGGTGACTTGCTGTTGACGAATGGGTTGTAGAAGTTGTGATAGCTGCGTATGCAAACCATGAAGCATATTGTTGCTTTGCGCTTGTTGTGACTGTTGTTTATTGTTTAATAAGCTTAAATATTGTTCTAATGAATCAAGCCCTTGATAGCTTAACCCTAAATCAACAAGGGTGTTAAATTGCCAAGCACGTTTGTCTAAGCTGGCATCTAGGCTAAATAGCGGGAAGTCATTAAATCGCCACAAGGTATTTAGTTGACCTTTTTGTGTCAACGTAAGCTGGTCCATCTTTAAAGTGTGTTGCTGTGGGAGATCTTTATCCAGCACTGGTAGCTTAATGTTTATTTCACCTAGCTCAATAGTGGGTAATTTTGCGAGGTTGAGTTGCATTGCCGCTGGAGATTCTTCAGTTTGTTGTGATTGACGAATGAAAAAACTGTCGCCCAAATCAACATAGACACTCTGGGTTTTGATGCTAACGATATCGTCGGCGTTGATTTGTTGGTTTTTAAGAATTTGCAGGCTGTCACGCAGCTCAAGATTGAACTCTTGGATAGCGATATGACTGTCTTCAATTTTTAGGACTAACCTGGGGATCCGAATATGATTAAATGAGACATATTCGGCATCAAAATTAAGCACTTCTATGTGGTTGTCGGCTAATAAGTTGTTGAGTATTTTGACCGTAAGAGGTTTGGCATTTTCGATAATGGCCCATACTAAAGCGACTGTACAAAACAGCATAAAGAGTAAAACTTTGCTAAGGCTCGATATGCGCAATAGTGACTCGCTTTACATTTGTTTGTTCATTGATAACGATGTGCCCGTTAATAATGTTGCAGTTATTATCTGAATTTGGCTGTAAAATTGATTAATATCGGCCATGGTAATAATCCTACTCATTATCTGCCATTAAAGGAGATAAATTATCTACAGACTGTTGTTGATTAAACGCTGCATTAGATGAAAATTATTAGCCAGTAAATAATTAAAATAGCAATAAACAGTTGTTTGTTTAACGATGTGTACACCGATAATTTAATGTTATCCATGCTAAATTAATGTTATCCATGCTAAAAATGTCAATTAGCTTAGCATGGTATCAGCAGTAGATTGTTAAAATATAATACATTATTAATCTAGGTTTAATGTAGTGTTAATCCAAATAAAAAAAGGCGCTTATTAGCGCCTTCCATCTATCTGAATATTTAATATAGTAAGTTTGCTGTTATTTATCCCAGCAATGGTTCTACAACCATATGTTGAAGCTCAATCGGTGCGATTGCATGCAGAGCATCCATAGCAGCGCCGACCAAGGTAATTTTGCCTACTGATGATTCGACTAATACCGCGCGCTTTATTTCGCTGTATTGACGGTTATGGCGGATTAAATTGGATAATGCCATTTGCATCGGTTGCATTGATGGATTAAATGCCGCACTTTCAGCATAACGACCACAGAAAGTGGCGCCGTCGTTAGTTTCTAATACAACAGCGGCATTGCTATTAGTATATGGCGCGTAACTGAGGCCCATTTGATCAATGGCTTCGATGATCATTGGGTCATCTGAATCACAATTAAATTCTTGCTCGCGCTTACATAATAGTGGCACGGTTATATCTAAGTCTGCCGGCCCAAACGCATAAGGTAAATAATGCGCTAATGTTTGGGTTGGTTGATTAGGCAGGTGAATATTTATCTTACTGCCATTGACTAGTTCGTTCATAAATTGGCGACAATGACCACAAGGACTGAAGTTTACAATGATATCAACAATTTCTGTTTCACCACTTAACCATGCATGACTGATGGCACTTTGTTCAGCATGAACACTGTGAAATAACGCTTCTCCGGGTAATTCTAAATTAGCACCCATGTACAAGTCGCCACTGCCACCTTTTGCAATAGCACCGACATAAAATTCGCTTATCGGTGGGTTAGCGAGTGCTGCGGCAATAGGTAATAAATCCATGAGCACTTGTTGCTCTGTTTTACCGCTTGCGTTAACTAGGCCTGCAAATTGACTTGCATCAATATGACCGCAAAATTGCTCGTGTAATAATGGCACAAGCGCATTGGCCAAAGGTTTGTCTAGTTGAGTAATGCTTTCTAAAAAACGATTTTGCATTCCCTTAATCCTTAGATGAAATAAATTGGGTAAAAATAAAATTTACTATAGTGACTGTAAATATTGATATAGGGCTTTTAATAGCTTTTGTTTGTGTTCATTCTCGCTGGTTTCTTCGACCAGGTTCTCGAGTTTAATCACATAATCGGCATCCGATAAGCGTTGTTGACAGAAATCACGCCATTTACGGACTTCACTGTCGCTTAATGTTTCTGGATAATTACGTGCCCGAAAACGAAACAACATTTCATTGATCCGCGGATCATCGAATTGCAATGCCAAAGCTGCTAAATTATGTGGTGCAGTATGGCAAATAATGTCCATTTTTGTTTTATCAGCATGGCTGAAAAATCCACCGCTATATAGCATTAAATCAGGATCGGTGATCGGTTTACGATCTGATTCAAGTTCAAATACTTGGTTAAGCTTTTCGCGCAATTCTGGGTGGTTTTTTAAGCGTTTATATTGCTCACGTGCAAATGCTTTATCGAACTGTAATTTTTCAGCTACCTCGTCGTCAAGTAATTTTGGCGATCCGATAAAGGGACACTTGTTAAGGTGGATTTGTTTGAGTGGTATTGCGAGCTCATTTTCAGCTAAGTTTTGACGAGACGTATACATACGGTCGTTTATTTCTTGAGCAGATAATTCTAATAATGGCGAGATATCCATGGCCAAATTAACGCATATCACCGCATTTTTATTAGTTGGGTGATATGCCACTGGCGCGATTAACGTAGTACAGCCTTGCAGCGCACTAATTTTTGAACTGACATGAACCAAAGGCTGCATTTTAAGGACATCAATATGATCCGCAACCGCTTGTTTACGCCTTAAATTAAAATAATATTCGTACAGCTTGGGTTGTGTCTGCTTTATCAGTTTAGCCATAGCAATCGTGGCATAAACGTCTGACATAGCATCATGGGCTTTTTCATGACTTAAACCATTCGCTTGGGTGAGTAACTCTAGCTTGAAACTCGGTGAGCCATCTTCTTTCTTCGGCCAATTTATTCCGTCTGGACGAAATGCATAGCAAGCTCGAACTAAATCAATGATATCCCAACGAGAATTACCGTTTTGCCATTCTCGCGCGTAAGGGTCGATAAAATTACGATAGAAACCATAGCGACTGACCTCATCATCAAAACGTAATGAGTTATAGCCCACAACACAGGTGCTGGGTTGGCTAAACAGCGTATTAATACGTTTCATAAACTCAGCTTCTGGTACGCCCTTAAGGTTGGCCAGTTGTGGGGTTATCCCCGTAATTAATATGGCTTCGGGAGACGGTAAATAGTCAGGCGCGAGTTTGCAATAAAATGTTTCAGGTTCGCCGATAATGTTGAGTTCTAGATCGGTTCGAATTCCCGCAAACTGAGACGGACGATCTTTGCTTGGGTTTGCCCCGAATGTTTCATAATCGTGCCAGAATAAGGTGGGTTGAATTGCGTTAGCCATAGTAAGTATAAGATCCTTTTCGCGATTAAAACCATGTTAACATTTATCAGCATAAAAAAATGATAATGAGGTAACCTTCAATATGATTTTTCTAATATAACCTTGTTTACTGGTGACTAATGTGGATTTGCTGGTTACAATTTAGTGAAGTAGTAAAGGAATATTGTATGCATCATCATGTATTTACTCAACCATGCGTCAGTGAAATAACTCAACCGACTGCGTTGACACTTCGTTTACCGGATAGTGTGAGTGATTTATTAGTACTTTCAACGATGAGTAATCCTTTAGTTGAGTTTGTGGTTAGCCAAGTTGAGCATAAACAAACGACACTCATTTTACGTATTCAACCTTTTTTGACTTTTGCTTTTGAACATACACAAACAATGATTGAAATGCCTACTCAGCCAAGGCTCGTAGGGCAGGGGATTAAGTTATATCCTTCAATGGGGGTAGCTCCACGTGTGTGTATTGAACAACTCAGAAATGGGGTGACGATTAATATTCACGCTGATGAAGATGTGCACTTTAGTGTAGCGGCTGAAGCTCGTTTTGAACTAGTGACGTTAGAGAATGACTTACGGATTTTGAGTGAACCTCAAGCTCTAGTTATGGCTAAAGCGATATTAGGACGTAAGTTTGATTATGATGAGCCTTCTACCATGCTTGCGGTTCATATAAGTGAATTAGAGCAAGTTCGACGAGAATTACGTGATTACCTCCGAGGCGAGTCGGGCAAAATCCACCCAGGTGTCTCAACTGAGCTACTAAAACTCGATCATTTATTGCAAAATAAGCATCAATGGTTGTTACGGACCTATCATCAGTCATTAGAGCGTTCCAACTTCGGCCGCTCTTCTAATGAACAATTTTATAATAATGAACAATTACAGCGTAAATTGGATTGTTTTGAACTTTTAGCCCCTAAAGACGTGTCGGAAATGGTCAATAAGCTGTGTGATGACGATCTTTAACTTTTCAGTAACTCTAGAGCCCACCCATGTCTTATATTTGCCCTATTTGTAGCGCGCCATTAGTACAACAACAAAATTCTTGGCAATGTGAACTGCGCCATCAATTTGATTGTGCTAAAGAAGGTTACGTTAATTTATTGCCTGTACAAAAAAAGAAAACAAAAGATCCTGGTGATAACAAAGAAATGATGATTGCCAGACGAGAGTTTCTTAATCAAGGCTTTTATCAACCTTTAAGCGACAAAGTAAATCAGTTAGCGCTAGAGTTTGCTGGAGATGCCACTAAGGTGCTCGATATAGGGTGTGGCGAAGGGTATTACAGTCATCGGTTATTTGAAACGTTGCAGTCTGTGGTTAAACCCCATTGTGAGTTTTATGGTTTAGATATTTCTAAGTCTGCAATTCGTTATGCTGCCAAACGCTATAGAGGATTACATTTTTGTGTGGCGAGTGCATTTGAAATGCCTTTTGCTGATAACAGTTTTGATTTAGCGATACGTATTTATGCGCCGTCTAAAGTTGAAGAGTTACAGCGGGTGATAAAACCGACCGGAATACTCATTACCGTTTCTCCTGGGCCGATGCATCACTATGCGTTAAAAAAGAAAATTTATAGTGAACCCAAACAACATCCACAAGAACCTATGGTGTTAGATGGCTTTACTTACTTAGCACACCAAGCGTTAGCTTATTCATTAACATTAACTCGTGCGGAAGACATTGATCACTTTCTTAACATGACTCCTTACGCATGGAAGTTGAGTGATTCACAGAAGTCTCAGATAATAGAGCAAGGGCTCGAGTGTGAGATAGATTTTAAAATCGAAATTCATCAACGAGAACAATAAACAATCAGATAATTGATATAAATAACTATTTGATGCTCAAAGATAAACCTTTTTGAAATGAGACTAATTAAATACCATTGTTTGGTTGATGTTTGTTGACTTATCCTGAAAATGGTTTATAGTTTACTCAGCTTGAAGGTTGGGCTTATATTTATCAATACGAACAGTTTCGTCCTGTAAACATAAGTAATACCGGCATTTTCCAGCTTTACTGCCGTTAAGGCTTTAACTATTTTTTTTTACAGGATTTATATTATGTCTCAAGTTACTGGTGTTGTTAAGTGGTTTAACTCTGATAAAGGTTTCGGATTTATTGAGCAAGAGTCTGGTCCAGACGTATTCGTTCATTTCCGTGCTATCAACTCAGACGGTTTCAAAACTCTTGACGAAGGTCAGAAAGTTTCTTTCACTGTGACTCAAGGTCAGAAAGGTCCTCAAGCTGAGAACGTTTCAATCGTTTAGTATTTAGCTTCGGCTAAGTGTTAAAAGATTTAAAACTGTAGCAATTTATTGCTGCAGTTTTTTTTGCTTTTTTATTGTGTATTGTCATCATGCTAATCGTCTAATCGTCTAATCGTCTAATCGTCTAATCGTCTAATCGTCTAATCGTCTAATCATATGTTGTAAATCATTAATCTATTTATCTTTCATATTATTAATACACATAGAGATATTGTTATGCGCATAAAATCATTATCAGTTCAAAATGACTCCAGAATCTCATTCAAGGATGATAAAAACCGTTCTTCTGTCGACGCTATACGGTCGACCCGCGTATCCCTATATCCTATACCGTCACTTAAGATTTAGCTTTTCTAAAGAACAAGGTAGCTCACTCATAAACGGTCATCACATAAAGCCAACTTAATAAGATGACTAGAATTGAGGTTTATTAGTTTGTCTTTGTTATGAAAATACATTAACAGCCAAAAGTGTTGAGTATTATAAGCACAATAACAGCAATGGCTTGTTTGCCATTTAGTGACAATACAGAGCAGATTCAGAACTAATACACAACGAATTCATCGTTATAAACGCTCATTCAGCCGTTGCTTATTGAATATCTGGATTGTATTAGTCGTAACGACAGGTTATTAACGCATTAAAATACACGTCAGCAATGGGTATTTTTAAGTCTAAGCTTATAAAATCATTATTATTATCAATTTTGCCTATTTATGTTGTCTATTTTAGAATCCTTTAACAGATTTTAGCGTTGAGCTCACTAACTGAAGGACGCTGAGTTAATTGCATTGCATTGAGGTTGCTGGGAAGGCTTCTTTACTTAAGGGTCTAGTCATTTAGACTGATTTCTTAGCATTTAGTCGTTATTTTGAATGTAGAGTATTTGCTGTTTTAGAGTCGATGTAGAGGAGGGGTGAGCGATTGAAGACACTTTAACATACCTCATTTGATGTGGTTTTTTCAGCAATTAAATTTTCATTATATCGACCTGATACGTAAACAATATATTAAAAAATGCCATGGTTTATTAATCTGGTGAGTTATCACTAATTAATAAACGATGGCATTAGAGACTGATGCTTATGACGTTTGTTGTTAAGCCTTTTTACGCAAACCGATTTTAGTCAGCATTAAAGGTTCATTTAACCATTGGCGGTGAGTTAAGAAAACAAGGTTTCTTCTAAGGTTCGGCCTTTAAGTAATGCTTTATATTGCCACTGGTGAGCAGTAAACAGCTCAAACAACTGCATTTCAATGGCAAAGCCGGATTGCTTTTGGTACTCGATAACATATTGCTCATCACCGATACGCCTTACTTCAATGATATCGTTAAGGCCTAATAACTGCTGATGGAGGCTGTCCATGTCACATTGCTTCATTGTCAGCGTGATAAAGTCTGTCGCTTGGCTGGCTTTAATTGATACCGATTGCTGCAATTTGCCATGTTCGAGATAGACAACTTGGTCGCATAACTTTTCAAGTTCATCAAGGTTATGTGAGCTGATCACAAAAGTCGTATGGTCGGATAAATCTTTGACAATTTGACGAATTTTTTTCGCATTGGCAGGATCAAGTCCCGCTGTCGGTTCGTCGAGTAACACAATCTTAGGAGAACCCATGAGGGCTTGGGCAATAGAGACTCGTTTACTCATACCATGACTTAAACTTTTAGGTTTCGCCTCTGCTGAGTCACTTAAGTCGACAAGGGCGAGAACTCTTAATGCTTCTTGTTTTGCTGCCGCTGCTGTCATGCCTTGTAATTGGGCAAAAAACTGGAGTTGCGACACAATACTAAAATTAGGATCCAATGCTGCATCTTGTGGCAATGCCGACAATAGTCCTTGTAACGCTTTGCTACCGGGTTTATGGCCTAAAATGCTAATACTGCCATTGGTGGGTTGAATAAAACCGCATAGTAAACTAAATAGCGTTGTTTTACCGGCACCATTTGGACCCACTAATGCAATGGGAGCACCTTGTGTAAGCGTTAACGATACAGTGTCGAGCGCAAGTTTATTACCGTATTGTTTAGAAAGGTTGTCACATTGAATGATACTCATAGCGCACTCCTACTCATTAAGACTTTACCAGCAAATAAAATAACCGCAGTTTGCAGTAAAGGAATGGGAGCGTATACGAATGAACCTAATCCTTGAGTATTGATCAAATTACCTATTTGCGAACCAGGCAGTATCCAGTTTAACCAGCTTAATTGTGGGAAATTCATATTAATTAATGCAATAAATATTGATACTACAGCCCACAAGATAACCGCAAATATACTGGCTTGTCTTGCTGAGTTTGCATGTAATGACAGCACCGCCATAGCAGCAGTGTAGGGTAATAATACGATCACTAGATTAACCATTACGATTAAGCTAGTTGTTATTGATGGCAATAACAAAGATATATCACGTGATAATGCTAATGCGATGGTTGCCAATAACGTTAAGATGATCAACATCAATTGGATAAACATTTGCCCTAAGAAACGACCAAAAAACAAACTGGAACGACTGACTCTTAAGGTTAGAAATCGCAAACTACCACGTTGTTTATCTGAACTAAATTGGTCTGCGGCAATAAAAATACTGAACATGGGGAAAAGGTACAGTGCAGCTAACCAAAACACAGCAAACTCTTCGACGGGCCATTCAAATAGATGGCGTAAACTCCCTGGCCCAAAGAGGGCTTCAGTAAAGTCTTTGAAGTTAGGCTGCATAATAAATTCAGATGCACTCTTGATAGGGTACAGCAATAAAATTGCCCAAATTAGCATAAAGGCGATTAATGAAATCATACCGCTTTTGTTAGTAAAACGTTTGGTTAACTCATATTTGGCTAATAACCAAATATGAATTAACGTCGATGGAGAGGCTGTACGGTCCATATACTTTTTCCTTGCTTAACCTGTTTTGGAAAGCGTTAATTAGTTTAAAAGCGACTCTAATTGGGCTAGCTTTTGTTCTAGCAACTCAACTCTTTGTTCTAGTTCTACAATCCGAGAATCTTGCTGTACAGTTTGTTGAGTGTGAGTCGACACGACAATGGCATCACTGTTGTTCACATCATAATCATCAACGTTGCCACTAAAGCACTCAAGGAAGCGACAATCACGTTTATTCGCTTCTCGAGCAAGTTGAACTACTAAAGGCTTTTCACGTTGGCTTAATGCCAGTAATGCTGTTTCAACCTGTGAGACATCAGTGAATTCATGGAGTCGATTGGTACGAGTTTTGAGTTCGCCTGGTGTTTGCGGTCCCCGCAATAACAACACACAAATTATAGCGACTTCCGCACTGCTTAACTGCAATTCACTGAATTCAGTATTACAAAAGCGATGCTTATATTTTACGACTCGACTACCGAAACCAGATTGCTCGCTGAGTAAGCGTTTTTTGGTAAGATCGTCTAATACTGTTTTTACTTGAGATTCGCTCAGTGACAGCACAGGTTCGCGGCTGCTTTTTTGATTGCATGCTAAGGCGAGTGAATTTAATGACAGAGGATATTGATCTGGAGTCGTGAGTTCTTTTTCGAGTAAACATCCGATAACTCTAGCTTCTAGTGGGGTTAATTCCATACACAGTATCCTTTTAATAAAAAGCATGATTCTATTACTTTTATAACAGAGGCATGCTTTTTCTCAAAGGATTGGACTAGTTTACCGAGGCTAATCGATTATTGTTCACACAGTTAGGCGAATACCTTCACTTTCGATTGTGATTTCACCTGCTTTAAATAAACCACCAATTGATTTCTTAAAGGCTTTTTTACTCATGCCGAGTTTGTCGTAAATGACATCAGCATCAGTTTTGTCATGTAGTGGTAAAAAACCATTAGCGCTACGCAATTTATTAATGATCAACCGGGCATTTTTGTCTAGCTCGTCTTTATCACCTTTTTGCAGTACAAGATCAATTTTGCCATCACTGCGAATCGTTTTGATATAACCAGTCACTTTTTGACCAAATCGCAATTTTTGGAAAACTTCATTAGTGTAAATTACGCCCCAATGCAGGTTGTTAATAATGGCTTTGTAACCCAACTCTGTAGTGCCACCGATGATTAAATTAACCTGTTCACCTTCGGTATAATGCGCTTCTGTTTTATCGACAAACTTATCCAGTTTTGACGATGCCATAATACGTTCGTCGGCATGGTTAGCATGGACATAAACTAAATATGAGTGGCCTTCTTCTGCCGGTTTATGTTGCTCGCCAAAAGGGAGTAGTAAATCTTTGTCTAAGCCCCAATCTAAAAATGCGCCGAATGGGCCCGTGGCGATTACTCTTAAATAAGCATATTCACCCACTTGAGCTAACGACTTTTGGGTAGTAGCAATCACAATGTCTTCAGAGTCTAGGTAAAGAAACACATCTACCATATCACCGACATTACAACCGGTAGGGACAAATTTATTAGGAAGCAAGACTTGTCCAAGCTCTTGAGCATTTAGATAAACCCCAAAATTAACTTGTTTAACAACTTCTAATGAATAACGTTTACCGATTTGTATCATGAATGACTCTACTTTAATTAAAAATGAAAAAGATGAACTTAAGAAAAACACGTAATTATACACGTAAATTAAGCTCACGTTGTGCCAATTAAGCGCTATCTAAGCGCTATCGAAAATCATTTAGGCTTATCGCCTTGTTTGTTGAGGTTTATGACAACAATTGTAGATGTTTTTTTATAGTAATTAATCGGTAATTAACTTGCATTACACATCATTGCAGGTTTTAATTGCGCCGTTTTTATAAAGGCTAAAAATGTGGTTAGTTAGCAATTAAAAAGTGAACTAACTGCAGGCGTAATCAGTAAAATACTTGTTACAGCAGCGAACTGATGTTCAGCAGCCAAAATTTGCATGCTTTGTGGATTTCTGCGTAAGATGTTCTATATAAGCAGATGCGAAACATGATAACAATGACGATATGATGTCGAGCCAATTTATAGGGCCTTCATTTTGTCTGTCACAGGTTTTACAGCCATAATCATAGTGCTGAATAAACCATTTTTATTTCTTGGATAGCATTGTTGTGTTATCTGGATTTTTAACAAGCAGAAGCCACTTTTGGTCAACTGCTAACTTTGATACAAATACGGAAAATAATTATGTCTGATTGGTCTATCGAAGATGCTCGCTCGGGTTATAACGTGACTCACTGGAGCCAAGGTTTTTATGGTATTCGTGAAGATGGCGAAGTGACAGTGTCACCTAACCCACAAAATCCTGATCATAAAGTTGGCTTAAATGAATTAGCCAAAAGTATGGTCGAAGCAGGCGTCTCGTTACCGGTATTAGTCCGTTTCCCGCAAATCTTACACCACAGAGTGGAAAGTTTATGCGAAGCATTTAACGATGCAATTAAGAAGTACGATTATCAAAATGATTACTTGTTAGTTTACCCAATTAAAGTAAACCAACAGAAAACGGTAGTTGAAGAAATTTTAGCTAGCCAAAAATCTAAAGAAGTCCCTCAGTTAGGACTTGAAGCAGGTAGTAAGCCAGAGTTAATGGCTGTACTTGCCATGGCACAAAAAGCCAGTTCAGTCATTGTATGTAATGGTTACAAAGATAAAGAATACATTCGTTTAGCACTTATCGGCGAAAAGCTTGGCCATAAGGTGTATATCGTTCTGGAAAAAATGTCAGAACTTAAAATGGTATTAATTGAAGCTGAAAAGCTTGGTATTACACCTCGTTTAGGTTTACGTGTGCGTTTGGCTTTCCAGGGCAAAGGTAAATGGCAAGCCAGCGGTGGTGAAAAGTCTAAATTTGGTTTGTCTGCAGCACAAGTGTTGAAAGTTATAGCTGAATTAAAAAGTGCTAATATGCTTGATTCTCTGCAGCTATTGCACTTCCATTTAGGTTCGCAAATTGCCAATATTCGCGACATTCGCCAAGGCGTAAGTGAAGCTGGCCGTTTTTACTGTGAATTGCGCCAACTTGGTGCCAGCATTGATTGTTTCGATGTGGGCGGCGGGTTAGCGGTTGACTACGATGGTACTCGTAGTCAGAGCAATAACTCAATGAACTATGGTTTAAATGAGTATGCTAACAATATCGTCAACGTATTAACTGATTTATGTAATGAGTACGAGCAACCAATGCCGCGTATTATTTCTGAATCTGGTCGCCATTTAACGGCGCATCATGCGGTGTTAATTACTGATGTTATTGGTACTGAAGCGTATCAACCAGAAAATATTCAGGAACCAAGTGAAGAGGCGCCGCAATTGCTCCACAATATGTGGCAATCTTGGTTAGAAATCAGCGGTCGATATGATCAACGTGCAATTATTGAAATTTACCATGATAGTCAAAGTGATATTTCTGAAGCACACTCATTGTTTGCTGTGGGTCAATTAAGTTTGGCTGACCGAGCTTGGGCAGAACAAGCTAATTTACGTGTTTGCCATGAAGTGAAGGGACTATTAAGCAACAATAACCGCTATCACCGTCCAGTGATTGACGAATTAAATGAAAAGTTAGCTGATAAGTTTTTCGTTAACTTCTCTTTATTCCAGTCATTACCTGATGCATGGGGTATTGATCAAGTGTTCCCAGTGTTGCCGTTATCGGGTTTAGATAAAGCACCTGAGCGCCGTGCGGTTATGTTAGATATTACCTGTGACTCAGACGGTATTGTTGACCAATACGTAGACGGTCAGGGAATTGAAACCACATTGCCCGTCCCAGCATGGAGCGCCGACAGCCCATATTTGATTGGTTTCTTTATGGTGGGTGCATACCAAGAAATTCTGGGTGATATGCATAACTTGTTTGGTGATACTAACTCTGCTGTTGTACGCATTGATGAGCGTGGATTAAGCCAGATTGAATCTGTTTTAGAAGGCGATACGGTAGCTGACGTTTTACGTTATGTAAACTTAGATGCGGTTGACTTTATGCGCACTTATGAAGAGCTTGTAAATCAGCATATAGTTGAAGAAGAGCGTGCCAGTATTCTAGAAGAGTTACAGTTAGGGCTTAAGGGTTACACTTACTTAGAAGATTTTTAATCTTATCGACTAAGTGATGTTAGCTTATTATTAAAAAGCCTAGCGATCTCAGGTCGCTAGGCTTTTAAGTTGCTAACATATTTGTAATTATTCAGGCAGTTCTATTTAAGCCTATTTTATCGTTGGGAAATGCTCATTTAAACCGCTAAACTACGCTTTTTTCGCTTTTTACTGCGCATATATGGCTTAACCATGAGACATTACATTTTTATACAAACGTCTCTAATTAGAATAAGTGCTGAGTAGTTACACATGTTTTTTGAAGGTTCAGAGAAAAAGTTAGAGATTATTGTTAATGAATCAGCGCCTAAATTACGATCCTTAGATCGAACATTTTGGCTGGGGCTCGTTGCTGCCTCAAATGCAGACATTTTATCTTCCATAAGTAATGAATATTGTGATGCTTATTTGCTGAGTGAATCGAGTTTATTTGTTTGGGATGATCGTATCGTTATGCTCACTTGCGGGGCTAGCACGTTGGTAGAATCTGCATGCTACTGCATTGAACATTTAAGTGAACAGGCGATTGCGTACATTTGTTATCAACGCAAAAATGAATACTATGCCCATTTACAAGCAACTTCCTTTACCGATGATGTGTTTAGATTAAGGCAGTTTATTGCTGGGCAGGCCTATCGAATGGGTCATTTAGATAGCCATCATCACTATATATTTTCGACCAACAAAGACTATCAAGCTAGCCAGCTCGATACCACCAATGAGCTGCTGATGTACCATATTTCTGGTGCAGTAGCTGATTATTTACGTGGTGAGCAGCAATCAACTGTTCAAATTAGTCAGATGCTGCAACTGGAACAATTATTTAATGGTTTTAGTATTGATCAGTATTTATTCAGTCCGTTAGGTTATTCAATAAACGGTATTCGCGGTGCTGAATATTTTACAATACACATTACACCTCAAGAAAATAGCTCATATGTGAGTGTTGAAACTAACATTGATCTTAGCTCAACGCCGGTTGATGTTTTTGCTGAACTGGTAAGATTATTGCAGCCTAGTAGCTGTGACATTATTGGCTTTAATAGTCATATTGCCAATAAACCCTTTTTAAAATATTTGTGTTTAAGCCATTGCGCGATGCCAATCGAGCAAGGTTTCACTATACACTTTAACCACTATCAGCAAGATTGCTCAGAAGTGCTGAGCCCTACACTATTATAATTATCAACAGTTGCCATCTTTTGATCGTTTATAACTACTTTCGTAGAAAAATTTGATTATTCGTATTATTCAAACCCATGTGGCTATTTACGCCAACCGCTTGATTTCAAACCAGCAGAGTCTGACGCAGACGTTGTTATTGGTTTACCTTTTGATGCCCACACAGATACCGCCAAGGCAATAAGTACGGTACGACTACGGGACAATGTTTTACTATGCTCTGGGTGAGGGGTTTATTGATGTTGAGCATTCAATGCAAATTGCTATTTGTACTGAATAGCACAAAAAAGGTCATGGCTTTGAAGTGATTCGCCAATAACTTAACGGCTCAACAAATGGTTGAACAGTTAATTATGCGTGTTGGCGATATGCCGTTATACGTCGCATTCGACATTCGACATTCGACATTCGACATTCGATATTGACTGTTTATGTTTAGACCCGGCTTTTGCAACCGCTACAGCTACGCCCTTTTGTGGTAAGTTCACTAGCGAGATCATTCGTGGCTTACGTGGTTTAAATATTGTCGGCATGGATGTTGTAGAACTAGCACTCTTTTATGATTATACAGATGTTACCCCGCTAGCTGCAGCAACACTGGGCCTTGAAATGCTACAGGTGTGGGCTGAAGGTAAAGGCTTAATTAAAAAGTAATTTCAACTTTGTAATTAAACACATTAGCCAACGAGTTGACGTTGGCTTTTTTGTGTCTGCTCAGCGTAGAATAGGTCCAGCAAGGTTTAATGAGGAACCAATATGAGTGATTTAAGTGATATTCGCCGTGAATATACCCAGGGCGGATTAAGACGGGCGAATTTGCCTGTTAACCCAATGGATCTATTCGAACAATGGATGCAACAGGCAAAAGATGCCCAACTTACTGACCCAACGGCCATGTGTGTCGCGACGGTAGACGAAGATGGCCAGCCATTTCAACGTATTGTGTTATTAAAAAAGTTTGATGATAACGGTTTTGTGTTTTTTACTAATTTAGAAAGCCGCAAAGCAAAACAAATTGCGATTAACAGTAAAGTCAGTTTACTGTTTCCTTGGCATCCACTTGAACGTCAAGTGGCTGTATTAGGGCAAGCGGAGCCATTATCTATGTTGGACGTGGCGAAATATTTTATGTCTAGACCAAAAGACAGCCAAATTGCTGCCTGGGTATCTAAACAATCAAGCAAGATTAGCGCACGACAGGCGTTAGAAGGTAAATTTGCTGAAATGAAAGCTAAATTTGCCCAAGGTGAGGTTCCACTACCTAAGTTTTGGGGTGGATATTTGGTGCGACCAGCTAGCATTGAGTTTTGGCAGGGTGGTGAACATCGGTTACACGACCGATTTATTTACACTAAAACCGATACGGATTGGAATATTGATCGGTTGGCACCTTAATGAGTGTTAATGAAGTGGAGCATTTTGCGGTGATAACCAATAAAATCTGGGTTGATGCTGATGCTTGCCCCAACCCAGTTAAAGAAATGTTATTTAGGGCATCTGAGCGTAAATCGGTTCGATTAGTGTTAGTGGCCAATCAAATGATTAAAGTGCCTATTTCGCCCTTAGTTAGCATGATACGGGTGAGTTCGGGTTTTGATGAAGCAGATAACTACATTGTGGAACAAGTCGTCAAAGGGGACTTAGTCGTCACTGCTGATATTCCTCTGGCATCTGATGCGGTTGATAAAGGCGCACTAGTATTAAACCCTCGTGGTACGGTGTATACAGCTGAAAATATTAAACAGATTCTGACGATGCGCGATTTTATGGAAGAAATGCGCAGCAGTGGCATCCATACTGGTGGTCCGAACAGTTTTTCGCAAACGGATAAACATGCTTTTGCACAAGCGTTAGACAAATGGCTGGCTAGATTGATCCCCAGCAAGATATAACCAAAGATTACTCTATACTTATTTATTGTTAATCTTACTTTCTATACAAAGGACTTTACGATGAAAAAATGGTTACCATTATTAGCCGCGAGCTTGCTGAGTACATCAGTGATGGCAGGCGATTGGCAAGTCAATCAAGATCATTCTCGGGTGAGCTTCATTTCGATTAAGAAAGCCGATGTTGCTGAAGTGCATCATTTTAAACAAGTTGCAGGTTCATTAACGGATGCAGGTGCATTTTCTTTATCGATTGATTTAACCAGTGTTGATACCGGAATAGAAATTCGTGATCAACGAATGCAAGCAGTGTTATTTGAAGTGGCACAGTTTCCTAAGTTAACCTTGGATGCAGTGGTTAACCCTAAATTGCTAGCCGGATTAAAAGTCGGTGACACGCTAACGACGCAAGTTGAAGCAACCATTAAGCTACATGGTCAGAAACAACAGAAGAGCTTTGATGTGTTAGTAGCTAAATTGTCGGATAAGAAAATGGTGATTTCAAGCTTAGCGCCAGTGATTGTTCAAGCAAGTGAATTTGGTTTAGTGTCCGGTGTCGAAAAACTTAAAGAAATGGCGGGATTGCCGAGTATCAGCTTAGCGGTGCCAGTGTCATTTGTGCTAACCTTAGCGCAATAGTTATATGTGGTTATTAATGGTTTTCAATCATCAGGTTGAGAGCCATTTCCTGTTAAGTCGTTTTTAAGAAAGGTGGTATGAAATGGTTACTGACAAAGACGGATACATGCATTTAATTCAGTATTTAACTGAACATTTAGGGCTATTTGAGTCGTCTGAGAGTAATGCCGCTGCAACGGAAACTGTCATGGAATTGTTTGAAGAGCAGTTATCTGCTCAGATCATTATGGTATGTGGGCAAAACCCGCAATTATCATTTGCACAACGTAATATGGTAATTCGCGAAATTGACGCAATTGTATATGACTTAGAAGAGATTTTAGCCTCTGTAGCCAATCAACAAGCCACCCCCGAACAAAGCATTTTTATTACTGAGTTTTCAGGACTGATTAAAAATTTATTCGATCAAGAAGTTGATCATTTATTGCAATAAACGTACATAAAACTGGCCACTACTAAAGCGATTTGTGGATTTTTTGGGATTGATCATGTTTAAAAGAATTGTGATTTCGACTCTGCTGTGTTTGCTTTCTATATCTGTTTTTGCGAGTGATAAAACCGTTTTAAGTCAAGTTGAAACCATGACCGTCGCTAAGTCAGGACTACAATATAATGCTCGCATTGATACAGGTGCCGTGAACACTTCACTGCACGCTGTCAATTTAGAAATCCTTGGCGGTGCATCCAAAAAAATGAAAAGCAATGTTGGTAAAATTGTTGAATTCACTACTGAAAATGAACGTGGTGAGAAAAAACGCATTCAAGCCGAAATTGTCAGTACTTCAAGGGTGAAAAACTCTCAAGGTATTGAAACTCGTTACATGGTGAAGCTTGATATAGGTTTTCCTGATCAATTGCATAATATTCATGTTAACTTACGCGATCGTAGCCACATGAATTACAAATTACTTATTGGGCGTAACTTTTTAAAACATAACTACATTGTGGATGTTTCTGACAAAAAGACCATTGGTCCTTTAGCTGAGCTGAGCATTAAGCAAACTGGCTTAATGTACAATACGCGTATAGATACCGGCGCCGTTGAAAACTCATTACATGCAGTTAATATTCGAGTCGAGAATGAAGACAAAGTGAACATTGAAAATAACATCGGTAAGATGATTACGTTCACCACAGCGAATGAAAAAGGCGAAAAAGCTGATGTTCGCACCAAAATTCGGGGCACATCGTTAATTCGTAATGCACAAGGTACAGAAAGGCGTTATATGGTGAGGTTAAGTGTTGGTGAACCTCGTCATGAATTTATAGTCGATGTGAATCTTAAAGACCGTACCAAAATGGGTTATAAATTATTAATTGGCCGAAATTGGTTACAAGGTCACTATATGGTTGATGTGTCTAAAAAGCATTAATTGCTTATTATCGGTCAATAACATCAGTCAATAACATCGGTCAATAACATCAGTCAATAACATCAGTCAATAACATCGATCAATAACGCTGGCCAATAACATCGTTCAATAACATCAGCTAACAATACCGCTCAATATGAGCGGTATTGTTAGCTGTTTTTCACGCCTAGGTAACCAAAAAAGATCGTAGAAAGAGGTGTGTGAATAAGCGGTAGTTAGGCGCGGTTGTTGACTGAAATTGCTTTTGTATTCACTGCAACATCTTTGCAACCTTATTGTCATCCGTAATCGTTATAGTAAGCGCTGATTGAGCTATGTAGCCTCAACGCGGGATCATAAATGCTTATCAAACATGCGCTTATTTCGCTATCGCTGTTGTATCAACTTACAACTCGCACACTATTGATTCGTCAATACGGTTTGTTAGCAAAACAATAGCAAGCTTGATATTGATGATTTGAACATAAACGGATCTTTATCTGTTTATTACAACGGTTATTCCGAGCTGAGGTTATACCAAGCAATAAAATATCAATTGAATAATTAAATTAACTCATTGGATTTATGGATAATGAATAGGGGTTCACTATGTTAGTTCAAAAGTCGTTGCTCGCGATATCGATATCATCTTTAATGGTATTCAATGTTGCTGCTCAAGATGTGCTTATTTCAGAGTACATAGAAGGCAGCAGTAATAACAAAGCAATTGAATTGTACAATCCAAGTTCGACAGCGATAGATTTGAGTGATTATGTGTTGTCATTTTATTTTAATGGCAATACCGCAGCGGCAACCAATATTACATTGGATGGTAATATTGCAGCCAACTCAACGTTTGTTATTGCCGATAATGATGCATCAGCAGAAATCCTTGCGCTTGCCCAACAGATTAGTACTGCGAGCTTTTTTAATGGTGATGATGCCATTGTACTCAGTCACAATAACCTAGTTATCGACTCCCTAGGACAAGTGGGTACAGACCCCGGTTCACAATGGGGAACAGGTGATTTATCGACCCAAAACAATACTCTTCGTCGTGACGCCACTCAATTAATTGCCGATACCATCATTGACGACGAAGTCACATTTACTGGCTGGCAAGGTTTTGCTCAAGATGACATCAGCGATTTAGGTGTTTTCGCGGGTAATGATTCAGGTCCAACAGATCCGGTAGACCCAGTAGATCCAACTGAGCCAATAGAATTTGTCTGTTCACAAAGCGCAGTCGCAATCCATGACATTCAAGGGATGGATGACACAAGCCCTCTAGTGGGTTCAGAAGTGGTGGTTGAAGCGATTGTGACGAGTAATCAACAAGCTGGGCTAAAGGGTATATTTATCCAAATGGCCGACAGCGAAGTCGATGCTGACATTAACACCTCAGAAGGTATTTTTGTTTACAGCGGTAATCAATCACTTGACGTGAATGCCGGTGATAGAATTCGTTTACAAGCTTCTGTTGCCGAATATCAAGGCACAACTCAGTTGTCTAATGTGACTCAATTTGCGTTATGTGGCACTAACCTACCATTGCCTGTAGTTGCTACTGTCACATTGCCGTTAGCCGACAATCAACAACTTGAGCGTGTTGAAGGCATGCGGGTATTATTCGATCAATCTCTAGTGGTCAATGAAGTGTATAACTTGGGCCGTTATGGTGAAGTATCATTAGGCAGTAGTCGCCATTTTATCGGTACTCAAGTTGCTTTACCTGGTGCAGCAGCGCTGGCAGTGACTGAAGCGAATGCCAGAGATAGTATTTTGTTGGATGATGGCTTAACCAGCCAAAATCCTGAACAGATACCTTATCCAGCTCCTGCGTTATCAGCCTCAAATACCTTACGGGTAGGCGATTCTGTTACCGGGCTCGAGGGTATTATGCATTATGGCTTTAGCCAATATCGTGTGATGCCAACTCAAGTGGTCAATGTAGTGCAAAGTAACCCGCGACAATCTACTCCAGAGTTAGCGCTTGGCGCAGATCTTCGTGTCGCCAGTTTCAATGTGCTTAATTATTTCAACGGTGATGGCAACGGCAATGGATTTCCGACTGATCGCGGCGCCGACACATTATCTGAATTTGAGCGTCAACGCGTGAAAATTATCAGTGCAATGCATGCCATTAACGCTGATGTATTTGGTTTAATGGAAATTGAAAATGACGGCTATGGTAGTGATTCAGCCATTAACGACTTAGTCAGCGGATTAAACCAAGCTATGGGAGCGGAGGTATACGCTTATGTTGTGCCTTCAGTGGCACAAATAGGTACCGATGCAATTGCTGTGGGAATGATCTACCGTGCTGATAAAATCACTCCAACAGGTGATGCTCAAATATTATCTTCAGCTAATTCGCCTGTTGATGGAAATGGCGCGGCATTGTTTGATGACGGTAAAAACCGTCCGATGTTAACGCAATCATTTATGCTCAATGGCCGTGAGGGCAGCATTGTTGTCGCCGTAAACCATTTAAAATCAAAAGGAAGTAGTTGCGACAGTAACAATGATCCTGATTTATTGGATGGCCAAGGTAACTGTAATTTAACCCGTACCCGGGCAACAGATGCTATTGGGCAATGGTTAATGGAGCAGTATCCAGAGCAAAAAATCTTGGTAATAGGTGATTTAAATGCTTATGCCAAAGAAAATCCACTCACTCAACTTGCCAGCCATGGCTATAGCGAATTAAATGAGCATCTTGGCAGTGTTAATTCATACTCCTATGTGTTCTCGGGTGAGTCAGGCCAATTAGACCATGCATTAGCAAACCAAGCGTTATTGGATAATGTATTAGCGATAACGGAATGGCACATCAATGCTGACGAGCCAAGGATCCTTGATTATAACCAAGAGTTTAAATCTGCTGCTCAGATACAAGATTTGTATCAAGCTGATGGCTTCCGCTCTTCAGACCATGATCCTGTGATTGTTTCACTGCAATTTGAGGTGAAAAATGAGCTCCCAATCGCCAGTTTTGATCATCAAATCAATGGTAGCCAACTACAGGTTCAGTCTACCTCTGTTGATAATGATGGTGATATTACGTCATTAGAATGGGATTTTGGTGATGGTACTATCGTTAATGGTACTGTTGCTAATGGAGAAACGGCTTCACATCAATATCTGCAATCAGGTAATTATCAAGTTCAGCTTACTGTTACTGACAATAAAGGTGAGGTTGTGACAACCGTGAAAACCATAAATGTGCTTGTTGAACCGGCTAATATAGCGCCAACTGCACAAATACACTTGGTTAACTTATGGTTTATGAAATTATTTATTTCAACGAGCTATGACCAAGACGGTTTTATTAAACGTCAAAACTGGCTATTTAATAATGGTCGAAAAGCACATGGGCCAATCGCGTTTAGTTTCAGTCGTCGCGATAAAGCGGTGTCACTGACGGTAGTCGATAATAACGATGAAAAAGACACTGCAACACTCAATTTTAGATAGGTAAATATTTTCGATATGTGAATAAATATTCACGAAAAATAATGAGGAAGGCGCAACATGCGCCTTTTTTATTGTGTTTTATCCGCGTAAACCGACCTTTATGATGACTGTTCAACGGCACTAAATTGTTGCATGCAAGCTCAATAGACATTCATCTATTCTCACCATCAGCAGACCGACGATTTTGCTTAGCAAGACTGTTAGCTTATTACTTGTCGTCACCGATACACACTAAGAGGGGTAATTGTAGTTAAATACAACTATTTGCCATTAAATATACCAATAATGACTAGTAAATTTAGACTCGCTAACGTAAAATTTCACTCTTTTATTTTAACCCCAGTTTTGATGGTTTATTTGTCATAATAAGCGTCAAACTACCGCGTCGTCACTCACTACCGGGTTATCACTTTTGTGTACTCGCATAGCCGACAAGACGCCCAATCGCATTTAAATGCAAAAATGCAGTGGATGATAACATGCAGCAGTTAACCGAGATCGTAGAACAAGCCTTAGAAGTCATTGATAAGGCCAGTGATCTAAAGACATTGGATGATATCCGTGTCGATTACCTTGGTAAAAAAGGTAAAATCACTGACATGATGAAAATGATGGGATCATTAAGTGCAGAAGAAAAACCTGCCTTTGGTGCCGCAGTCAATCAAGCTAAACAAGCCGTTCAACAGCAGTTGACTGAGCGTATTGACGGATTAAAAGCATCTGAGTTAGAAGCCAAATTAATTGCTGAAAATATTGATGTGACTTTACCTGGTCGTACCTTAGATATCGGTGGTTTACATCCGGTTACGCGTACTATCGAACGTATTGAAACCTTCTTTGGTGAGTTAGGCTTTGTTGTTAAGCAAGGTCCTGAAATCGAAGATGATTTCCATAATTTCGATGCGTTAAATATTTCTGAGCATCATCCTGCTCGTGCTGATCATGACACTTTTTACTTTAATCCTAAAGTGATGTTACGCACCCAAACATCGGGCGTACAAATTCGCACGATGGAACATGAAAAGCCGCCACTTCGGATCATTTCTCCAGGCCGTGTTTATCGTAATGATTACGACCAAACTCACACGCCAATGTTCCACCAAGTTGAAGGGTTAATGGTTGCTGAAAACGTTAACTTTGCCGAGCTTAAGGGCATTTTGCATGATTTTTTACGTAACTTCTTTGAAGAAGACTTAGAAGTACGTTTCCGCCCATCTTACTTTCCATTTACAGAACCTTCAGCCGAAGTAGACGTGATGGGAAAAAACGGTAAGTGGTTAGAAGTATTAGGCTGTGGCATGGTACATCCAAATGTATTGCGCAGTGTGGGTATTGACCCTGAAAAATACTCTGGTTTTGCTTTTGGTATGGGTGTTGAGCGTTTAACCATGTTGCGCTACGGCGTAAATGATTTACGTGCCTTCTTCGAAAACGATTTACGTTTTCTTAAGCAATTCAAATAACGGAGCAAAAATTAGATGAAATTCAGTGAATCTTGGCTTCGTGAGTGGGTTAACCCATCAGTAAGTCGTGACGCATTATCACACCAAATCACCATGGCCGGTCTTGAAGTTGACGGTATTGATGCCGTAGCTGCCGATTTTAGCGGTGTTATTATTGGTGAAGTGGTTGAATGTGGCCAACACCCAGATGCAGACAAATTACGCGTCACCAAAATCAATGTTGGCGGCGATGAGCTTATTGACATTGTTTGTGGAGCACCAAACTGCCGTTTAGGCTTAAAAGTGGCTGTAGCAATGGTTGGCGCTGTGTTACCTGACGATTTTAAAATTAAAAAAGCCAAGTTACGTGGTCAACCGTCAATGGGCATGTTGTGCTCGTATGGCGAGTTAGGTATGGACATCGAAAGTGATGGCATTATCGAATTACCACAAGATGCGCCTTTAGGCGTCAATGTGCGTGAATACTTGCAATTAGATGACGCCATTATTGATGTTGATTTAACGGCTAACCGCGCTGATTGTTTAGGCATGGCAGGGCTTGCACGCGAAGTGGGTGTATTAAATCGCCAAGCAGTGACAGAGCCTTCCTGGGAAGCGGTAACGGCCACTATCGACGCGCCGTTTAGCATAAATGTTGTTGCACCAGATTTGTGCCCACGTTACTTAGGACGTGTGGTTAAAAACATCAATGTTAAGGCTGCTACGCCATTATGGATGCAAGAAAAATTGCGTCGCAGTGGTATTCGCTCAATTGATCCCATCGTTGATATCACTAACTATGTGTTGATCGAATTTGGTCAGCCAATGCATGCGTTTGATTTAAATGCTTTAAACGGCGGTATTACCGTGCGTTTAGCTGATGGTGTTGAAAAGCTAACCTTACTGGATAGCAACGAAATTACCGTTCCAAGCGATACCTTAGTGATTGCAGACGACAAACAAGCGGTTGCGCTTGCGGGTGTGTTTGGCGGCGAAAGTACCGGTGTGAATGAAAACACCCAAGACATTCTTTTAGAGTGCGCTTTCTTTGCACCATTAGCCATTATGGGTAAATCTCGTCGCTTAGGCTTACACACAGACGCGTCACACCGTTTTGAACGTGGTGTAGACCCTGAGTTGCAACATAAGGTTATGGACCGCGCTACACGCCTTGTATTAGATATTTGTGGTGGTGAAGCCGGGCAGGTGATTGAAGCCGTGTCTGCTGAGCATTTGCCCGCAGCCGCTAATATCACTTTGCGTCGTAGCAAGTTAGATAAAAGCTTAGGTCACTTTATTCCAGATTCTGACGTGGTTGAAATTCTAGAACGTTTAGGTTTAAGCGTGCAGACCAGCGGTGATGTATGGCATGTGACAACGGCTACCTATCGCTTTGATATGGCGATTGAAGAAGATTTAATCGAAGAAGTCGCCCGCATTTACGGCTACAACAACATTCCTAATATCGCCCCTCAAGCGGCGTTAAGCATGCCAGATCACAAAGAAGCGGATATTTCGTTAAAACGTGTGCGCAGTATATTTGTGGCTCGTGGTTTCCAAGAAGCGGTGACCTACAGCTTTGTCGACCCTAAGATGCAGAACATTGTTCATCCTGGCGAAGAAGCCATGGTATTGCCTAACCCGATTTCTGTCGAAATGTCAGCAATGCGCTTATCAATGTTTACTGGATTATTGACCGCAGTAGGCTATAACCAGAGCCGTCAGCAAAATAGAGTACGTTTATTTGAGACCGGTTTACGCTTTGTTCCTGATGCACAAGCAGATTCTGGAGTTCGTCAACAAGCTATGCTGGGCGCGGTTATTTCCGGTGTTCAAAACGAAGAACATTGGTCAATGGAATCGAAAACTGTCGACTTCTTTGATTTAAAAGGTGATTTAGAAGCAATAATCGGCTTGACAGTTGCCTCTACAGAATTTAGCTTTAGAGGGGCAACACATCCTGCGCTGCATCCAGGTCAATGTGCTGAAATATTACGAAATAATCGAGTCATTGGTTACATCGGTGCTATCCATCCTAGTTTGGAAAAGCCGTTTGGACTCAATGGAAAAACAATTGTTTTTGAGTTAGAACTGGATGCATTATTGCACGCCCGTTTGCCGCTAGCCCAAGCTGTATCTAAGTTTCCTGCCAATCGTCGCGACATCGCGGTAGTAGTAGATGAAACAGTTTCTGCAACTGATGTTATGAATTTGATAAGAAAAGTTGGCGAAAATCAGTTGGTTGGCTTAAACTTGTTCGATGTATACCAAGGTAAAGGTGTTGAGCCAGGCAAAAAGAGCCTAGCCATCGCACTTACGTTACAAGACACTACTCGTACACTTGAAGATAAAGATATTACTGAGACTATGGAATCAGTGGTATCGGCTCTAAAGACCGAGTTCAACGCATCGTTGAGGGATTAAAGTATGGCACTTACCAAAGCCGAAATGGCAGAACATCTTTTTGAAACATTGGGCATTAACAAACGTGTGGCTAAAGAGATGGTTGAGTCTTTTTTTGAAGAAATTCGTGAAGCACTCGAAAGTGGTGAGCAGGTCAAGTTATCTGGCTTTGGCAACTTTGACCTTAGGGACAAGAATCAAAGACCGGGAAGGAACCCGAAAACTGGTGAAGATATTCCGATTTCTGCACGCCGTGTTGTTACCTTCCGTCCTGGACAGAAGTTAAAATCACGTGTCGAAGCGGCAAACTCGGGTAAAAAATAGTTCACTAGTTAATACGCCAATCCGAACGGATCTGTATTACGAAGAGCCACTCTTAATTGAGTGGCTCTTTTGTTTTTGAATTTGGTGAATGTAACCCACCGTTTGCAGCATCAGCTTGATATTGGCATGGTAACCAGTGTATTCGATAAATCTTGCCCAGGCTGTTCTAAAATAGGTGTGAGTAAGCTGTGCAACAAAGACGTTTGCTATTGTCTGGTATAATTTCTGTTTCACACTCATTAATCACTAGTATAATGCCTTCGCTATAATATGATTTTTTACCGTGGGTCA
This sequence comes from Shewanella sp. BF02_Schw, assembly GCF_014596695.2. Taxonomy (NCBI): domain Bacteria; kingdom Pseudomonadati; phylum Pseudomonadota; class Gammaproteobacteria; order Alteromonadales; family Shewanellaceae; genus Shewanella; species Shewanella sp. BF02_Schw. The sequence goes on along the minus strand of NZ_JABKAW020000008.1, from coordinate 110,992 downwards.
CGGTCAGTTTATTTGGAGTTTCTTTTGGCACGACAAGCAAAATATTTTGATACTCGCTTTAATAAATCACTATTGCATCCTCGTTACTGGGGAACATGGCTAGCTATCGCTGTGTTGTTTCTATTTGGCGTACTTCCCGCAAGCGTAAGAGATCCCATTGCGAGACTATTGGCTCGAGTCGTGATGAAAGTGGCCAAAAAACCATTGCGAATAGCAAAGGTGAACATTACCCATTGTTTTCCAGAAAAATCAGCTGAACAAGTCGATGAATTAATCAAAAAAAATGTTGAGACATTTGTCATTACTTTATTATCGCAAGCAGAGCTGCTTATTCGTTCTACCGCGCACCTTAAACGACGTATTCAACTTAACGGTTTTGAGCATGTTAAAGCAGCTCGCGATGCTAAGCAGCCGATTATTTTCATCATGCCGCATGTATGGCCGATGGAGTACGCAGGTCTTCGTATTAACATGGAAATACCTTTAGTGACTATGGCTAAGGCTCATCGCAATGGGTTATTTAATTGGTTTAGTAACCGGATGCGCAGCAGTCAAAATGGTCGCGTGTATATGCGTGAAGCAGGCATCAGAGCATTGTTAGCAGAGTTAAAAAATGATAACAGTTTTTTCTATTTACCAGATGAAGACTTAGGCCCTGAACAGAGTGTGTTTGCACCTTTTATGGGTACTGTTAAAGCGACGTTACCCGTAGTAGGGCGCTTAGCTCAAGCCGGCAACGCACAAGTTATGCCTGTTAAAATAGGATACGATCAACAAGCTAAACAATTTATTATGACAGTGATGCCAGCGGTTAATCCTGATGAAATGATTGGCAAAGAAAACGAAGCTATCGCATTAAACAAAGTGGTTGAACAAGTCATTAATGCTTATCCAGAGCAATATATGTGGTTTTTGAAATTACTTAAAACTCGTCCTCCAGGCGAGCAAGAATTTTACTAAAATATAACGACTACCATGATATGAACACAATAATAATAAGAGGTTTATATGGATTTTAATGAGTTATTAGCGGCTTTATCGTTTGTGGTATTCACTTATGATAATCATCACATCACCTTATTGCAGCTGTTGCAAGTGCCTCTCTACATATTTTTAGCGTGGTTTATTATCACTCGTGTTGGGCGATTGATTGTTAAAGCACTAAAACGTCGTAAAGTGGGCGCAGATGCAATTCACCTGTTCACTCGCATGTATTTTATTATCAGTATTGCGGTGCTGGTGTTTACCAGTATGGAAATTTTAAATATTCCATTAACGGCATTTGCGTTTGTGTCTGGTGCGATAGCCATTGGGGTCGGTTTTGGTGCACAAAATATTATCAATAACTTTATCAGTGGTTGGATTTTAATGTGGGAACGGCCAATCCGTATCGGTGACTTTTTAGAAGTCGGTGAAGCCCGTGGAGTAGTGGAGTGTATTAATACTCGCTCAACCTTGATACGCCGAAATGACGGGGTGCACATGCTAGTACCTAACAGTCAGTTACTGGAAAATACCGTAACTAATTGGACCTTGATCGATAAAAATGCACGTACATTTGTTCGTGTTGGTGTCGCTTACGGTTCGGATGTGATTAAAGTGCGTGAGCTGATTTATCAAGTTATTGCTGAACGGGATGATATTCTGCCGCAACCTAAACCCTCAGTTTTATTTGAAGACTTTGGCGACAACGCATTGATTTTTGACTTAATATTCTGGGTTAGTGCAGTGTCAGAAACGGATATCCGCCGCCGTCGTAGCGAAATTCGTTTTAGAATGTATGAACTATTTAACGAGAATAATGTGGTGATAGCATACCCACAACGTGATTTGCATGTTAATGGTAATTTGACGGTAACTCAAAGTCATAAAATGTAAATAAAACCATTTTTATATCAATGTATATCAACAAAAAAGACGCCGTAGCGTCTTTTTCTATTTAATGCAGAAGGACTCTAAAACTACTTGGCTTTATTGTGGCGATCTAATAGGTTTTTATTAATATCAGCCATTGATAAGCCTTGGTCTTCAAGTAACACGATTAAGTGATACATCAAATCAGAAGCTTCATTCACAAGCTCCTCTTTATCATGAGTCGCAGCAGCAAGTGCAGTTTCTAAACCTTCCTCACCGACTTTTTGGGCGATACGCTTAGTACCACGTTCAAATAGCGAGGCAGTATAGCTTGACTCAGCACTTTGGCCTTTACGTGAAATAATCAACTTGGTTAGATTATCGATAAAAGGATGCGCGTTACCATCTTTCCAGCAGCTTTCTGTCCCAGTGTGACAAGTTGGGCCGTTAGGAATAACTTGAACTAGAAAACTGTCGTTGTCGCAGTCTTTGTCGATAGCAATGAGATCAAGCGTGTTGCCTGAGGTTTCGCCTTTGGTCCATAAACGTTGTTTAGAACGACTAAAAAAAGTGACTTGTTTGGTGGCTAAGGTTTTCTCTAATGCAGCTTGGTCCATGTAACCTAGCATGAGGACTTTGCCCGTTAGGTGGTGCTGTACAACCGCTGGGATCAAGCCTTGTTGCTTGTCCCAATCTACGCCTGTGCTATCAAATTTGATGTCTGTCATCTGTAATCTCTTTTTGGGTAAGGCTATTTTCTAGTTTCGTAAAGTCTAAGCCTATAAACGAATCGCGATGTTATTGGCGTGCAAGTATTGTTTTAACTCACCAATATCAATGATGCCTTTATGAAACACGCTTGCTGCTAATGCGGCATCAACCTTGGCAAGTTCAAACACTTCTTTAAAGTGCTCCATGGTGCCCGCACCGCCAGAAGCAATTAACGGTACATCGCAAATGGCGCGTACAATGCTGAGTTGTTTGATGTCATAACCACCGCGCACGCCGTCTTGGTTCATGACGTTCAATACAATCTCGCCACAACCGCGTTTTTGCACTTCTTCAACCCAATCCTGAGTATACCATTGAGTGTCTTTGGTAGCGGCTTCATCCCCGGTAAACTGTTTTACTTTGTAACTATCGCTGACAGCATCATAAAATGAGTCAATACCGATAACGATACACTGGCGGCCAAACTCATCTTGCAGGCGTGATATTAAACTCGGGTCGCTTAATGCAGGCGAGTTAATCGATATTTTATCAGCACCAAAGGCGAGTTTTTCGCGTGCTTGCTCGATGGTTTTAATGCCCCCGGCGACACAAAACGGAATATCAATTTGTTCAGCTACGCGGCTAACCCAAGATTTATCGATAACGCGGTCGTGCGCGCTGGCGGTAATGTCATAAAACACTAACTCATCAGCGCCTTCTTCTGCATAACGGGCGGCGAGGGGAACGATGTCTCCAACAATCTCGTGATTGCGAAACTGCACCCCTTTAACCACTTTACCTTCACGTACATCAAGACACGGAACTATGCGTTTGGCCAGCATTGTATTGCCTCCTTCACGGTAAATTGGTTAATCAGTAAAGCTTTACCGATAATAATGCCCGATGCTTTGCTGTCGCGTACAGCGGCAACATTGTCAAGTGTTGCAATGCCACCAGAGGCTTGCCAAAGGATATGGGGATACGTTGCGGCAAGTTCTGTGTAGAGCTCGGTATTGGCGCCTGTTAAGGTGCCATCACGGCTGATATCAGTCACTAAAGCATGCTTAAGGCCGACGGTTTCAAATTCAGCTACTAACGACTCTAATGACTTACCGCCACCCGATTGCCAGCCCGATACCGCAACAATTTTGTCGCCGTTATCGTTAATATTGACATCAAGAGCTAAACAAATAGCATCGCTACCGTATTTTACAAACCAACTTTTTACCAGTTCAGGCTCTTTGACTGCAAGAGAGCCTATCACCACACGTTTAACCCCAATGGCTAATAATTCCGCGACTTGCTCTTCGCTGCGAATACCGCCGCCGACTTGAATGTCAACATCAAGTCCCGCAGCAAGTTCAGTAATTAATTGAGTTTGGCGTTTATTCGGATCTTTAGCACCCGTTAAGTCAACGATATGCAGCAATTTTGCCCCTTGGGCTTGATAAGACTGCAATTGTACCAGTGGACTTAAGTCAAAGGTGGTCTGTTTGTCATAGTCACCTTGGTACAAGCGCACCACTTGGCCGTCAATTAAATCAATGGCAGGAATAATCACTGTGGTGTCCCCATATTTAAGAAGTTCTGTAAAATTTGCGCGCCTACTTTGGCACTTTTTTCTGGGTGGAATTGCACCCCAAAAAAGTTACCTTTACCAATGGCGGCACTGAATGACTCGCCATAAGTGCTGCTGGCTAGGGTGTACTCACTGATTGGCGCACGGTAGCTGTGAACAAAATACACGTAGCTGCCATTTTCAATGCCAACAAATAATGGGTGATCGCTCACCTCTATTTGATTCCAGCCCATGTGTGGCAGCGGTAAGCCTTTACTGTCTAGGTCGCCAATGTCTGTCGGCACTAATCCTAGACAGGTGATATTTTGCTCGCTGCGGCCGCCATGTTCATTAGACAATGATGCCAGCATTTGCATGCCTAAACACACGCCCATAACAGGTTGCGTTAAGCTTTTAATTAGCTCGATAAGGTTCTTTTGTTTTAGGGCATCCATGGCCGCACCAGCGGTGCCAACACCCGGTAGTACCACTCTTGCGGCGCTGCGGATGACATCAAAGTCAGCACTGACTAAGACATTGGCATTCAGGCGCTCAAAAGCAAACCGTACAGAGCTTAAATTGGCACAGCCGGTATCAATAATCACGGTAAGATCATTGCTAGCGTTTGAAGTATTCGATACTTGTGTCACATGAACTCCTTACAGCACACCTTTGCTTGATGGCAGTATGTCACCTTCGACTTTCACCGCTTGGCGAAGCGTACGGCCTAACACTTTAAACAGTGCTTCTACTTTGTGGTGATCGTTATCGCCTTTCGATCCAATGTGCAAAGTGCAACGTAGGCCATCAGCGAATGAGCGGAAGAAGTGAGGCACCATTTCGATAGCCATTTCACCGACCATTTCACGATCAAAGTCAGCATTGAATTTTATGAATGGACGACCGGAAATGTCCATTAAACATTCGCCACTGGCTTCATCCATAGGTAAGCTAAAACCAAAACGAGCGATACCGCGTTTGTCGCCTAATGCCTGGCGAATGGCATCGCCAATAGCGAGGGCCGTGTCTTCTACGCTGTGGTGGTCGTCAATTTCTAGGTCGCCGTCAACATGCACGTCCATTTTAAAATTACCGTGGGTTTGAATTTGATCCAGCATATGGTCAAAAAAGCCAATCCCGGTTTCAATCTTACCTTTGCTTTGGTTGTCTAAGTCGATGGTGACTTTGATGTCGGTTTCTTTGGTGGTACGCACTACCGTTGCCACGCGACCTTTACTTAATAAAGCGCTGGTTATAGCGTCCCAGTCGAGTGTTTGACGATTATATTTAAAGCTTTTAATGCCCATGGCATTAGCGAGCTCAACGTCAGTTTCACGATCGCCAATTACCGCGGATTCAGTAAAATCTACTTTACCCTGGGTTAAGTAGTCTTTTACTAAGCCAAGTTTAGGCTTACGACAGCTGCAGTTTTCATCATTAAAGTGTGGACAGATAACCACATCGTCAAAAACGACACCTTGGCTTGAAAAAATTTGCATCATCATGTCGTGCGGGGCATCAAAGTCTGCTTTTGGAAACGAAGGTGTGCCCAAACCGTCTTGATTGCTGACCATGACTAAACGGAAACCGGCTTTCTGCAATTTAAGTAACGCTGGGATCACTTGTGGTTCAAACACTAATTTAGCCAAACTATCGAGTTGTTTATCGATGGCTGGCTCTTCAACTAATGTACCGTCGCGGTCGATAAAAAGGATTTTCTGTTTCATGCTAACTACCTTAATGGTGATATCTAATTCTTATTTATGATGTATAGGGTATTGACCGATATGCAACGTGCACTAACGCACTAACGCATTAACCAAATAACTGAATAATCACATCGGTTTGTTTGGCTGATGTAAAGCTAAAACGAATCGCATCAGCAAGGCGTGGGTCTTTGTATGCTCGAGCAACCACGCCGGAATCGCTTAATCGTTTAGCGGCTGCTTGTACATCGTCAAATTGGGCTAAAACATAGTTACCGTTGGCAGGTAACACCTTAGCGCCATAGGCTGTTAATGCAACGCTTAAGCGTTTGCCTTGTTCAATTAAACTGGCGACTTGAGTTCGCATAGTGTCAATGCCAGCAGGACTTAACGCTTTTACCGCAAGGTCTGACACCGGTAATGGCACCGGGTAAGGGGCGATGACTCGCATGACTAAGTCAATAATGTCATCACTGGCGAGCATAAAGCCACAACGTGCACCTGCTAAAGCAAATGCTTTTGATAATGTGCGCAACACCACAAGGTTAGGGTAGGCGCCAAGTAAATCTGCCACGCTGTAGTCTGGGCAAAACTCAATGTAGGCTTCGTCTACCACCACAATAGCTTTAGGTGCTGCGTTAATAGCTTGTTCAATTTTGTCTTTTGCAATCACGGTGCCGGTTGGGTTATTTGGGTTACAAATAAATACAATTTTGGCATTGCCGATTTGTGTTGGCCACGCATCCGGTAACTGATATTCATCGGTTAACCTTAACGCTGTGACAGCTACATTAAAGGTTGCAGCACTAATTGAATACATTCCATAAGTTGGACCAAAACAAGCAATACTGTCGACGGCAGGGATACAAAATGTACGAATGAGTAATTCGATCGCTTCGTCGGCACCGCGACTGGCAATAATATTACTTGCCTTAACGCCTGAATAACGGCTGTAAGCATTGATGAGTTCAGCAGGTTGGCATTCTGGGTAACGATTCACTTTATCAAGCGGACTATTATTGAATGGCGATTCATTGGCGTTAATCCAAATATCACCGCGACCACCAATTCGTCTGGCACTTTGATAGGGTGTTAATGTCAATAATTCGGGTCTAGCCAACTGCTTTGGATCAAAAGATGCTGCTACGGTCTGGCTCATGGCGGTGTTCTCTACTTTCTACTCTAATAGGGTGCTAACTAGCTCTTAGCTATAGCGCTGACAATATGAATGACTCACTACTCACTACTCAAAACTGGCTAAACGAATGGCGATAGCATTTTTATGTGCATCTAATAATTCATTTTCTGCCAAAACCATCACAGTGTTACCTAAATTTTTAAGCCCTTGTTGGCTGAGCTCTTGCACTGTAAAACGTCGACTAAAATCGGCTAATGACAAACTTGAAACTGAACGGCTATAACCATAAGTCGGTAAAACATGGTTAGTACCGCTAGCATAATCGCCCACAGACTCTGGGGTATAAGCGCCTAAAAAGACGGAGCCGGCACCGCGAACTTGCCTAAGCACGTCACGTGGGGCAGTAGTTTGAATAATTAAATGTTCTGGGCCATACAAATTAGACACTTTTGCAGCTTGCACCATATCGCTAACAATAATACTGCGGCTGCATTCTAGCGCTTGTGCGGCGATGTCTTTACGGCTCAACGGTGCTAATTGTTCAGTTAACGCTTGGTTGACTTGCTCTGCCAATGTTAATGAGTCAGTCACTAACATTACTTGCGAGTCAACACCATGTTCTGCTTGGGATAATAAATCGGCCGCAACAAAACCAGGATTTGCATCTTTGTCGGCAATCACTAACACTTCAGACGGACCTGCAGGCATGTCTATTGACACACTAATACGGCTGTCCTGTGACACTAATCTTTTTGCTTCAGTCACATAACGATTACCCGGACCAAATATTTTATCTACGTTCGGCACCGACTCTGTCCCAAATGCTAATGCCGCAATGGCTTGGGCACCACCCACCTGGAAAATATCAGTAATACCACAGACATTGGCGGCATAAATAATCGCATCATTAATCGGCGGTGGACTGACTAACACACGCTTTTCGCAACCGGCAATTCTTGCTGGTAACGCCAACATCATTACTGTGGATATTAATGGAGCTGTACCACCGGGAATATATAAGCCGACTCGCTCGATGGGTTCACTGCGCAATTCACAACGAATTCCCGCTTGAGTTTCTATATCAACACCCTGAAACACCTGCGCCTTGTGAAAGGTTTCAATGTTGTTCACCGCTTGCGCAACAGCTTGTTTGACGTCGTCACCTACACGTGCACATGCTGCCGCAATGGCGTCAGTTGATAATGCGAGCTCAGTCAGTTCAACACCGTCAAATTGCTTGTTATAAGCCAGTAATGCGCTATCACCTTGAGCGTTGACTTGCTCAATAATGTCACGAACACGTTGCTCTACACTTGCATCACCAATTAATGGCGAACGCGCTAACGTTTGTCGTTGTTGTTCAGTAGATAAAGAAGCCCAATCGAGAATTTGCATTTGTGTTACCCCATCATTTTTTCAATAGGCATGACCAGAATTGAGCTTGCACCTAGTGCGGTTAATTCTTCCATAGTGTCCCAGAATAAATCTTCTGTGCTTACTACGTGAATAGCCACACGATTAGTGTCGTCATTAAGTGGTAATACGGTTGGGTTTTCAGCGCCTGGGAGTAGGGCAACGATTTGATCTAACGTTTCAATTGGAGCGTGCAATAAGATGTACTTACTTTCACGGGCACGGATAACGCCATTAATACGCGATAAGATTTTGTTGATTAGAGCTTGTTTTTCAGTAGATTGAGTTTTGTTTGATTGAATAATGCAAGCCATTGAGCGGTAAATGACTTCGGTTTCATACAAGCCGTTCGCTTCAAGGGTTGCACCGGTCGAGACTAAATCACAAATGCCATCTGACAATCCTGCCCGTGGCGCGACTTCAACAGAACCTTTAAGCATACAGTCGCTGTAGTTAATGCCTTTTTCTAGCATAAAACGGCGCAGTAAGTTCGGGTAAGATGTCGCGATGCGCAGACCTTCTAGTGAGTTGGCATCTTTATATTCAAACTCATTAGGTACCGCGAGTGATAAACGACATGAACCAAAATCTAATTCACGTAATTTAGTGCATTCAGCCGGTTTACCTGCTAGTTGGCGCTCTATTTGTTCTTCTTCTAGAACGTTTTCACCGATAATACCTAGGTCGACAACTCCATCCATTACTAGGCCTGGAATATCATCATCACGAACGCGTAATAAGTCGATTGGCATGTTGTCTGCGTGTGCAATCAAGCGTTGCTCATTAACGTTAAATTTAACGCCACAGCTTTTCAGCAATTGTTGAGATTCTTTAGATAAACGGCCTGATTTCTGGATGGCTATACGTAAACGCTTTGACTCACTCATGTGATAATTCCTTATGTATTAAATATAAAATGTGTAAATTTAACTGCTTAAATAAAAATAAAAATTTAGAAAACAAAAAACCCCTGAAATTCCTTCCAGGGGTTTATGTGAATAATTGTTCACCACCAGAAGGATATCGTCCTTCGGCAGTTAGCATCCGAAGGCTACCGCATATGGTGATGATGGTGGATTGTAGTCACTTGGATTTTCATTTCAGTACTCTTTATTTGATATTAGTAAATCAGTTCAAATGAGGGATTATGCACTCATCTGATGTCGTGTATATCGACTTTCAGTTAACTTAACCGCATTTATGCTTGTTTGCAAGAGCGGATAAAGCATTAATGTTATTTAATTACCATATTTTTTGCATAAGATATGCTTTCTTGTCTGTTTGTGATCATTAGAGCCGATTAAGAAAGCGTTAACAACACAACTGCTTAATATTTTAGCTATCAATGCCCTTGGGGATTAACCTCTACTTGTTGTTTGTCGATAAATGACTTTGAGAACTCAATAAATACAAAGGGTAGACCGTTAGCGTAATGACGCCTCCCATTTGGCACTCTACATCACTTAGGTTAATGATATCGTTTAATGGCTTGATTCTTATGCAACAAGAGCCGTGTGCTAGTCGATTATTCAAGGGATAAACGATGTTTTAGTGTGATGAAACTTGTTCCTTTAGTCTTTATGAATCGCAATGTTTAAATCATATCGTTATAAGCCATTGAGTTTATTGGACGCTACTTATAAGCTGGCGTGAATTACGCTTTATTAATTTAGCTAACTTCTCGAGGTACGCACAGTATGAAGACCATTGATGTAGTGGCGCTTAGAGATGTTATGGACTTAATGCTCGATGCAGTATGTGTGGTTGATAAAGCAGGAAATTTTGTGTTTGTTAGTGCTGCATTTGAAGATATTTTTGGATACTCTCCTGACGAAGTGATAGGCAAACCTATGCTTGACCATGTTTACCCTGAAGACGGTATAAAGACACTTAAAGTCGTTGAATCATTGCTGAGTGGCAAAAAGCTACCTCGTTTTGAAAACCGTTGGGTTCGTAAAGATGGCAAAATAATTGATATTCTTTGGTCGGCACGATGGTCTGAAGATCACCAGTTTAGAATTGCAGTTGCTCACGATATTACTGAACGAAAATTAATGGAGCAGCAACTTCATTACATTGCAGGACATGATCCATTAACAGAATTACCTAATAGAGCATTGTTGTTTGGGCGTTTACAAACATCGCTTGGACTGGCGCGTCGCGAAGGCTCTCATCTTTCTTTGTTATTTATCGACATTGATGGGTTTAAACATGTTAATGACAGCTATGGGCATCTTGTTGGTGACAAGCTACTTAAGAATATCGCTCAGCGTTTGCGTGATTGCGTTCGTAAATCAGATACGGTTGGACGTTTTGGTGGCGATGAATTTGTCGTTGTACTAAACGGTATTGATTCAGTTGATAGTGTGCTGTTTATTGCTGAGAATATTCGAGTTGAACTGGAGAAAACTTATCAATTTGATAGCCTTAATTTGCAACTGTCACCGAGTATTGGTGTCGCTCGTTATCCCGATAATGGTGCTGATGAGCAGCAATTAATTCAATATGCAGATCAAGCTATGTATAGAGCAAAAAATGCTGGAGGGAACCGGATCGATACTGGTGTAGACCATCTTAAGTAGGGTTACGGTTTAGGGCCTGTTGATCTTTCAAGGCTGTTTTTGCAAAGATAAACAGGCCCTCGTCATTAGCTCAAACTGTAACAAGAGTTATGTAACGAAATAGCCGTTCATCATTAATGGTAACCAGAACTATGGTTAACGATATGTTCTGCGCATAAAAACATAATGTACTCGATAGCTTTTAATATGATGATGTATTCATCTAGTTGTACAGATTAGGAAGAACATTTTAGTATGCGAAAAACCGATAAAAAAATCGATAATAAATTAAGAGAGGGGTTAACCGTCGTATGCGAACATGCACTGGATAGCTATCCTGGTTTTGCATGGATTACGCACGTCGTTGATTACACGACATTCCCCAAGAGCTTACGAATTATTTGTATATTTGATACAGAAACACAACTAACGCAATTCAATCAAAGTGGTCATAAAGCGCTACTGTTAACGCTAATTCAACGCACCCTTGCTCAATACCAGATTGATCTCAAAGATATTAATCAACATGTTAGCTTTGATACTGAAACTGCTTGTGATCAGCAACATCATGGTAATTGGGCGTTGCGATTACATAATGCCAGTAGTATCGATAAAAACGGGCTATCTAAGCTGCACTAACATTGTATTGGGGTTTTGTTTAAGTGATTGATATTTAATATTAATTTTTAACCGTTAACTCATTAGATTAAAGTTCTGTTGGTGATTATAAAAATGCAGTACATGGGCAAGCTCGTAATCTGCTTTGTTTAATTCACCATAAGCAAAATGTGGTGCCAAATCAGTTTGATATTGTTGAAAATCTTTTAAAGATTGTATCAGCCTAGCGAGTGCTTGATTAACATCAACACTGCGGTCTAACTCTGGCGTAGCAGGGATTGGTTCGGCTAAGTTATGAGACATTGCGCCTTTAGTGGCAAATACGGTGAATGCCAGCGCCCCGACAGTTTGTTTAAAGAGTGCTGATTTATGCTCTGGAAACCCGCTCATTGAAAATTCAACACTTTGCGCGCAATGTGTAAACACTTCAGCACTGTTCCACTTGCCAGTGCTTAAACCTGCAAGTTGTTCGGTTGATAACATCGTTAACTTATTCAACTTGGCTAATAGTGCAGCAATGTTCAGTTGTGTTGGATCATTGCCTTGGCTTAACCATAATGCACTGGCACCAGTTAATCCTACCGCAGCGCCTAACATTCCCACTTTTAAAAACTGTCTGCGTTGCATTATGTGGCCTTTTTGGTAGGCATTAACTTACTATTTAACCTGAGATCGGTTTAAGCCATAACAACAATAGCGCCAAACTCAGCATTCGTAATATTGAGTTGTGGCTTAGTTTCTTTCAGTTGATAGGCAATCAATCCGCCTATCATATTCAACATAAAACCATGCACGCTTCGATGTCTTGTATGCTCTATTTGTGAAATATTTTTTAGCTGGTCATTGATGGTTTCAATGATAAATCGACGTGAAAGCATCGCTCTATCCCATAGGGATAATGCTTTAGCTTTCATGTTTTTACGGACATTATTGACGATCGTAACACCTTGTTCGAGTAAGTCGCTCGCCAGTGCTCTGCTAATGTAGCCTTTGTCGGCATAAAGTTTATCCATTGAGTTAACCACCATCCCCGAAACAGGCTGAGTGTCATGCACATTCGCGGGCGTTATTTTGGCGGCTACAATGCCGCCTTTGTGATTAACAATTAGGTGAAGTTTAAACCCGTAGAACCATCCCATCGTGCCTTTTCCTCGGCTAGCGAGGCCCGATAAACTTTTATGCCTTGGAATTCGTAAGTTGTGACAGACCTTGATACTCGTTGAATCAACAAACTCAATCCCTGTTGGCTGACTTCTTATGGTACAAAAATAGCTGCACAATGGCACGACAGTTGTGGGCATTAGTTCCAAAAAGCGACTGTAACTGAGCAAATGTGGAAAATCAGATTTAAAGAATCGAGCAAGATAACCAGTATAAAAGTTCTTGAAGTCACGGTGGTGGGATGTATGGAAGAGTATGATAATGGTCATTATTTCGCTCATGTCCATTCGATTTGAGCGCTGACGTTTTCGTGTGCCGTCAGTCAGGCATTGTGTTTTCCATTGCGGAATGAATACAGCACAAAAATCATCGACATCACAAAATATATCCACTAAATTATTCATACGCCCTCTGCATGATTAAATCCTTCTTGGTCGAAAGATCTGATCGTAAAGAGGGCGTTTAGTTCAATTCTTATCCCGAGTTCAGGTTATTTAATGTCATCATCATCATCATCAACTTAACGACTGTGTGCATCTGTGTGGATTGCTTATTTCTATAACAAGATGTTAATTGCCGTGGCAATCAATAGAACAAGCTCGTTAGCCAAATAATCAAATGGCTACTCAAGGGTAAATAATATTCGATGATGTCAGCTGCAATTGTATTTGACTGCTTATTTCGGCTTTTTGGCTGGCTGTTAAGAGGGTTGAGTTATCAATTGCTGTCATCGCTGCTCGTTTGTCAAACCCACTCCAGACATTGACGGTACTGGCAATAGATTCTAATCGAGTCGTGGTATCATTAATGCGTTCGGCTACATTAAACGCTTGTTGTGGATCTGTTTGGCTCAACTGGGCTGATCGTTGACGAAAAGCAATATCTTTGTTGTCATCGGACAGCGAGTTAATTACCTGCAAAAAATCGACTTCCGAATTTTCTGCGAGGGCGTAGCTAGCGTTAATGATAATATCCCGCTGAACATTCGCTTCATAATTGTCTATTCGCGCTAGCATCATATTGGGTTCCACACTGGCTATTTCAGCTAAGGCACTGTTGAAATAATCTTGATTTAAATCGTAAGCTTGTTTTTGATTGTTTAAAAATACTAAAGCAGCCTCAGGATCTGTTTCTGCCATTTTTCGAGAAACAATATATATCCCGCTGGCACGTTGCTCTACGGCAATAGTATCTAACCAATCGACAGCATCTTGAGTATTCTTTTCAACCAACTGATATACCATCGATGTAATAAGATAATTAGTCGACTCATTTAATGGCAGTGATGAAATGAGATTGGCGGCTTCGTTAGGTGACTGTTCAATGTAGTAATACATGGTATTTAAGTACATTTTTAACGTTGATTGAGTTTCTGTTTGCAATTTTAACCATTCAAATGCGGCTATTGCATCGGTGTTGGCCCATGAGTCGACAATCGACATGATGATCGACGACTTCATTGGTTCTACTGCTAATAACTCTACATCGCTTAATGCTTGTTGCGGATTTACAGACGCTAAACCACGTAAATAACCGTCGAGTAATGATTCATATTGTTCAGTCGACTTTTGCTGTTCTAGCCATGAAATGACATTTGAAAATTGCATTTTCCCCGCTATTTCTAAAATTAATCCATATAAGTCTTCATGTTGCGTTTCTTCGGCAACGAGTAATGCTTCTAGAGGGTCTTGTTCGGCCAGTTGCATGATGCGAAAAATCGACATGTAAGGCGTTTCATCATTGCCTAACGATGCCTTAAATGCTTCTCGGTCTTGAGTGTTCTGGGTTACATCATTTACCGAAGTAAGATTAGCTTGACCTGCAGAGACAAATTTTGAAGTGTTGCCTTGTGGTGTTTTGGACAATAAATCGGCATGTTCGGTAGTGTCTGGGGTGTCACTAGGCCATATCAGCGGATAACTGATAAACCCGATACACCAACTTATAACCACTACAATTAACCATTTCATTATTGCTTTTCCTTAAGCTTATTGACTGTGTTCAAATATCTCTAGGGCTACGTTATTATGATGCCGTTAACATTGCAACGAATTATTCAGTAATAGATTTAATAAAAACGAGTTTAACTGACTAATTTTTATATTAATTTATCATCGACATTTAAATTTTGAGTTTGAATAAGTCATCATAGGTAAAACTGACAAAAACAAGACATTTCACTTAGACAAAAAATTAACCCGATATTATTTCGGATAATCTATGTTTATTTTTATCATCAACAAAATCGAGACCTGGATCTTATATTACGACTAAAAATAAGGCTATCTTTACAGTAGTGTTTTTATAGAGCAATAACTTATGTTTCAGATTTTTTCTGATTTTGCATCTTGGCTTATATACAGTTTATTGGGGTTGTCGCCAGAGACCAAACTCGGAGATGCGCTGCATTTTTTTGTTGAAGACGTCACTAAAATTTTTGCTTTACTGCTGGTGATGATTTATTTCATTGCCCTCATCCGGGCTTCGTTAAATGTTGAGCGTGTCAGAGATTATTTAGCAGGTAAACACCGAGGATTAGGTTATTTAATGGGATCAGGTTTTGGTGTCATAACGCCATTCTGTTCTTGTTCGAGCATTCCTGTTTTTTTAGGTTTTACCTCTGCCGGGATCCCATTAGGGATCACCATGAGCTTTTTGATTACCTCGCCTTTAATCAACGAAGTCGCAATATTACTGCTTATGAGCTTATTGGGGCTCAAATTTACCTTATTGTATATTGCCGTTGGAATGAGTGTAGGAATGTTAGGCGGCCTGTTTCTTGACAGTATTAAAGCTGAACGTTGGCTACAGTCGTTTGCGGCCGAAGCCTTAAAACGTGGTCAGCAGAAGGGGGTTGGCAATACTGCTGATGATAGTGGCAAAGTGCAAACTATGTCATTGCCACAAAGGCATCAATTTGCCAAAACTGAGATGCTAGATATATTCGGCCGAGTGTGGAAATGGGTCATCATTGGGGTGGGTTTGGGCGCGGCGCTGCATGGCTTTGTACCAGACGGTTGGATTGAAGCGCATTTGGGCGACGGACAATGGTGGTCTGTTCCTGCTGCGGTGTTGCTCGGCATTCCACTTTATTCCAATGCGACAGGTGTTATTCCGATTATGGAAAGCCTTATTATCAATGGTTTACCAATAGGTACCACATTAGCATTTTGTATGAGCACTGTAGCGGCCAGTTTTCCTGAATTTATTTTGTTAAAGCAAGTCATGCAATGGCGTTTACTGGCAATATTATTTAGCCTTCTATTAGTTTCATTCACTTTAGTGGGGTGGATATTTAATGCATTTGCTCCGTTGCTATCATCTACGAATTAGTCACAAGGAACAATAAATGAAAATCATTAAAGTATTAGGTTCTGGTTGTAAAAAGTGTCTTGAAACTGCTGAGCTTGCCCAAGCTGTTGCTGATGAAAAGGGGGTTACAATAAAAATTGAAAAAGTGACCGATATGGCGCAAATTATGGCTTATGACGTAATGAGTACGCCAGCGGTAGTGGTTGATGAAAAAGTGGTCCACAAAGGCAGTAAGCCCACCAAAGAACAGATGGCAATGTGGATATAATGTGTCTGTAGCGATTAATGGCTTGGGGCTA
The DNA here is from genome assembly GCF_014596695.2 of Shewanella sp. BF02_Schw. Lineage (NCBI taxonomy): Bacteria > Pseudomonadati > Pseudomonadota > Gammaproteobacteria > Alteromonadales > Shewanellaceae > Shewanella > Shewanella sp. BF02_Schw. The sequence goes on along the minus strand of NZ_JABKAW020000008.1, from coordinate 94,661 downwards.
TTGGCTGTAAGTAAGTTAGTAGTAACCTGCCATTAGATTGAAATACGATCATCTATAAGTTTACTATATTCAAATCAACCTTAACCCTGTTGTGTTTACTTTGCTCAGGTATATTTAAGCGTAAAGCTAAGGTACCTCCTCATCGCTTTTACGTTCCCACGTTACGTTGTTCACAACGCTGTAAGTGACGTCACGTCATTAACAGATTATTCACCGAATCCATCACTTTTGTTATTTTTCTGCATAATTTCTGCACTTTCTGTCTATATCATCTATAGGTAATACAATATCTCTTTAGTTAAACCAATAACGATCCACTTAAAGGAATCGATGCCATGAAATTATTCGTTAAACATCAACAATTCACTCAATCAATTTTGTGTTCTTTGGTTATCGCAGGTTTATTAACAGCCTGCAACGGCAGTGATAATAACACTGACACAGCTACAGTCGATGAGAGCACGACAGTGGTCACAGATAATGGTGTCAGTTACGACGGCACTACTGACGGTGTACTATGTGATTATGCATACAGCGAATTCAATGATTCTGAGTCTGTGGGTTATAACAGCGAGTCACAGTGGAATTGTACCGATGATATGCGCGAATTAGTGGCAAACGGTATTCCTGATCACGCTGTTGGGACTTTTCCTAATGATAACAATCCGAACATGATCACCGTGCAAGACATTACAGCCAGTATTACTTTACAGCCCGTTAAAACTGATGTTGCTAAAGAATTAGGTGGCCCATCAGGCCCGCAGGGGTATGTGTTAAATGGGGTTGAAATCGATGCCAGCACAGCCGGAACCTGTGATGATTCTGGTTTAATTTGTGATGCAGCTATGAATGTCGGCAACTGGAATATTGAGGCGCTAGGTCAATCAAGCTTTGATTTTGGTACTGATGACAATAATGCGCATGTTCAACCAAGTGGCGAATATCATTATCACGGTATGCCTGAAGGTTTTATTACGCTACACGGTGGCAGCAGTGACACTATGACCTTAATTGCATGGGCATCTGATGGATTTCCGATTTATGCTCGTTATGGTTATAGCAGCGCAGATGATGCTACTTCAGGACTTAAAGTGGTCACGGGTAGTTACCAATTAGTCACAACAGTGAGTGATAACAGACCATCGACGGATTTATATGCTTTAGGTACCTTTAAACAAGATTGGAAATATGTAGATGGATCAGGTGATTTAGATGAATGTAACGGCCGCTTTGGGGTCACTCCAGAGTTCCCTAATGGCATTTATCATTATTACGCGACAGACAGTTACCCGTTCTTTCAACGATGTGTGAAAGGTGAAGTTGAAGCTGCTGGCCAATTACCTCCACCACCTCAATAAATCAATCTTATTACACGTAAGGAGGACATTACATGCGGGTTTTGAAAAAACAAATAATAATGATTATTTTTATGATGAGTTTACTGTTGGCAACAGAGGCTCAATCTCACATGATGGTGGCTCAACACGGCACCATCAATATGGTCAATAATGGTGCGTTTATGGTGTTATCATTACCGATCAGTGCGTTTAATGATATAGATGATGATATTAATGGTCATTTATCAACGGTTGAGTTTAACGCTCATCGTGTTGAAATCATTGCTCAAATATTGGCTAAGGTTAAATTAAAAGATAATAATGGTTTGCGTCCATTAGAGGGGTTAATGTTTTCGTTAGGCGATGATCATCATGACGCCGATACAGCGACGCAATTAATTGTTATGGGGCGTTTTGCTATTGATAACAACGCGACAAATTTAATTTTCTCATTAGACTTATTTGGCCTAGCCGAGGCTGAAAAAGTCATGAGCATGAGTGTGAAACACAAGGCGGCCAATCAAAAAATGGCGTTTGAACTCACCCCGGAACACCCTATTCAAAACCTATTTGCTGAATAACTCACTGTCCAACGATTAAGTTAGGCGTTGAACGAGTCAAAAATGCTGAGTCACGCTGGTGGCCGGCATTTTTTGTTTCCAGTTTAATCCATCGGAGAGTTGACATTGTTAACCTATCTCCTTTACAACTTTTGGTGATAAACAGTTGGAACATGATGCCGTTATAAGCATAATAGCCCAAATCACACTACATCAGCATTAGCGCGATAATTTGAGGATGCTTTGAGCTCTACACTTACCCAATCTGTAATCCATGAATTTAGCGATCGCGGTGCGTTAGCCAAACATGTGCATCATTACCACCATCGACAAAGTCAGACAGATATGGCCGTTGCGGTCAGTGACGCTATTGCTAAAAAGCATAATCTGATTTTAGAAGCGGGTACTGGTGTGGGTAAAACCTATGCGTATTTAATTCCGGCCTTACTCAGCGGCAAGCAAGTGGTTGTGAGTACCGGCAGTAAAAATCTGCAAGAGCAGCTATTCCTCAAAGATCTCCCCGCATTACTTGCCATGTTAGATGTACATGTACCCATTGCGTTATTAAAAGGGCGTAACAATTATTTATGTCAGTTACGTCTTGAAAAGCAGATGCAAAATGCCAGTCAATTTAGCGAATATTATATTGATGATTTACTCAAGATTAACCAATGGGCACATTTAAGCAAAGATGGCGATATCGGCAATTTAACCTCGGTGGCAGAGCATTCAGAGGTTATTCCTAGCGTTGTGAGCACCAAAGAAACCTGTACGGGTAAAAAATGCGATCATTATGATGTGTGTTTTACCCGTAAAGCACGTATTAGGGCCATGGAGGCAAAAGTGGTGGTGGTTAATCACCATTTATTTTTTGCTGACCGCTTACTCAAAGACACCGGGTTTGCCGAGTTATTGCCAGATCCTGATGTGGTTATTTTTGATGAAGCCCATTTGGTGCCAGATATTTGCATTAACTACTTTGGGAGCCATATCTCCAGTCGCGAAATTGATCAGTTGCTTAATGGCATCATTAAAATACACAAACAACTCATTCGTGACAGTATTCAAATAGAGCAACTGTCGCAACGTGGGCTGTTGGCTTTGAGTGACTGGCACAACGCTATGTACGACAACCAAGTAACTGATTGGCGTAAAGTACTCGCCAACAAACACTTAGCGACAGTATCGTGGGCACTACAACAGGCACTTACCGACCTTACCAATGTAATGCGTCATCATCTTGGGCGTGAAGACCAACTCGACTTAGCGTTTGAACAATTGCATGAGCTTGCTGAAAAGCTACAAGACTATTTTGAATGCAAAGACATGCAAGCGGCTTATAGTGTCGAGTTAGGTCCGCGCTTTATCCTGTTAAGACTGAGTCCTATCAATGTGGCAAAACAATGCCAGCAGCTGTTTGATGCCAAAACTCGCTGGATTTTCACCTCGGCTACCTTACAAGTAAACCGAAGTTTGGGCCATTTTGCGACTGAGCTTGGCTTGTCATCAGCGCAACAAATCATTTTAGACAGTCCATTTGATTACCCTAATCAAGCGGTATTTTGTGTACCGCGCCATTTAGGTAAAGTAGGTCAGTCGCAACATACGGTAAAACAATTAGTCGATGTGTGTATTCAAGCTATCAACGCGGCTCAAGGCCGTACGTTCATATTGTTTACTAGCCATCAAATGCTCGAACAAGTTGCATCCGCTTTACAAGGTAAAGTCGCTTATCCTTTACTGGTACAAGGCCAAGCCAGTAAACAAAGTTTGTTAAATAAATTTAGGCAGTTAGGTAATGCAGTATTACTCGGTACCAGCAGTTTTTGGGAAGGCGTCGATGTTCGCGGTAAGTTACTCAGCTGCGTGATTATCGATAAGTTGCCGTTTGTATCGCCAGATGATGCTTTATACAAAGCCCGTGCAGCTAATGCCGAACGTCAAGGGCTTGACCCTTTTAACCATATTTCTCTGCCACAAGCGGTCATAAGTTTAAAGCAAGGAGTCGGGCGGCTAATCCGTGATGAGAAAGACCGTGGTGTGCTTATTTTGTGCGATAACCGCATCGTTAACCGCGCTTATGGCCAGGCGTTTATTAATTCTTTGCCACCCATGCAACGCACACGTGACTTAGACCGTGCATTACAATTTTTAAAACAAATCCCTTAAGCTTTTTAAAACCGTACGCATCAGTTATCATATTGAGTCTATTTGATGTTTTTTTACTGGGTAACCCATCATAATGCCAAAGCCGTTAACCATCCTCGCTCTTGATACTTGCACTGAAACTTGCTCCGCTGCGTTAACCATTAATGGTAAGGTGTTTGCACTTATTGCTGATGCACCACGTGAGCATAGTCAACGATTATTACCTATGGTCGATGAAGTGCTAGCCCAAGCCCAAGTGACACTGGCCGATGTGGACATGATTGCCTATGGCCGCGGTCCTGGCAGTTTTACCGGTATCCGCATTTGTACCAGCATGACCCAAGGATTAGCCTTGGGACTCGACTTGCCGGTTATTGGCATTTCGACCTTAGCCGCTATGGCCCAATTAGCCATAACAGAGCAAGGTGCTACGCAAGTATTGTGCTGTATTGACGCCCGTATGAAGGAAGTCTATTGGGGCCAATACATTGCCAAAGACGGCATTGCTACCTTAGTAGGTCAAGAACACGTTAGCGCGCCAGAAGCGATTGAGTTAACCCTCGATACACAACAAAACATTAGTGTTTGTGGCACAGGCTTTGAAGCCAATCCACAATTATTAACGATAGCGCCACACATGACACCATGCACCCAAGCAACTTATCCAGATGCGAAAGCCATGTTAATTCTGGCACAACAAGGTTATCAACAAGGTTTGCATACTACTGTTGATGAACTTTCGCCTGTGTACCTTCGTGATACTGTTACGTGGAAAAAACTTCCGGGCCGAGAATAGCCATTCACGGCAATTTGACATAAAGTATAAGATTCAAATATAGGTAAACGGTGTCGTTAATGACGATAAATTCAGCATTATCAATGGCAAATAATCAATCAGGCCCAATTAGCCTGAGCCAAGCTGTTGCCGGTAATCGGCCGATCATAGCGGCCCACGAACCTATTATTGTTAATCCTGCTACTGTAGAAACTGAGGTTCAAGGGATTGAAGCTCGCAACATGGCCATTGTTGATGATTCAACTTTATCGGCCAAACAGCAAGCGCGTGTTGAATACGACCGTGAGACTTACAGTCAGCGTGGCGCTATAGCGCAGTATTTATCGACACAGCATTCTGCTAAAAGAGACGAAATTCAACAAATGGTTGGTATTGATTTATATGCCTAATGTGCCGTTGTCTGCAACACCCAGTCGTAGCCGTTTTGTGATTGAATTACTGTTGGCTTTTTTACTGACGCGATTCCCTTATATCTCTATACCTTTTAAATGGTTTGAAAGTTATTTTCACGAATTATCTCATGGCATCGCGACATTATTGACTGGTGGCTCGGTCAGTCATATTCAGCTATTTCCAAACGGAGCTGGCTTTTGTTTTAGCCAAGGCGGCAGCAGTATATTAATCGCTTATGCGGGCTATTTTGGCGCCGCACTCTGGGGTTATTCGATATTTCTGATGGCAACGCAAAAACAGACCATTAGATTTACCCTGACTTTACTCGCGTTTACCGTGGCAGCATCGTTACTTTTGTGGGCTCGCGATGTGTTAACCATTGTTATACTCAGCGTATTGATAATACTTTTTTTGTTACCACTTAAATTAAAAAACAGTAGTCTGTTAAACACCTTACTGCGTATATTAGGGTTAATGATTATTTTAAATGCCATGGCAAGTCCAATGGTATTATTAGGGTTAAGCGGTCAAGGCGATGCGGTTATGTTAGCTAAAATGACTTGGCTACCTGCATGGTTATGGGTAATAACATGGCTCGCCTTTAGCGGGTTTATGTTGTTGCTCTGTTGGCGTAAAGTTGATCGAAAAAAGGGAGTGTCAAAATGAAACGTAACATGATGTTAGGAGCCTTAATTGGCTTATCAAGTTTAGGTATGTCGACCGCAATATACGCAGCCGATAGTATGCCCGATAAAAAAGTGACAGCACCGCAGGTTAGTTCTGCCCTTGCTAAAGCAGTGGCCAGCGAGTTTCGTACTGCAGATAATAAACTACGTGACCAATATCGTCATCCTGCTGAAACATTAGCGTTTTTTGATATTAAGCCTGAACAAACTGTGATTGAACTATGGCCAGGTGGTGGTTGGTATGCTGAAATTTTAGCGCCATACCTAGCTGAAAAAGGCCAATATGTAGCTGCTAATTTTGAAACTAATCCTGCAACAGACACGAATCAAAGTGCTTATTACAAATCAGCGGGTTTGAAGTTTGAAAAATGGGTTAGCGATAACAAAGCCAGCGTAGGCAATGTACAGTTTGTAACGCTTGATCCACCGGCTAAGTTTTCATTGGGTAAAGATAATTCTGCAGACCACGTATTAACATTCCGTAACTTGCACAATTGGGCAATGAAAGGAGAGTTGGAAGGTGTGTTTAAAGCCGCTCATGACGTGTTAAAAGTTGGAGGCTCATTAGGCATTGTTGAACATCGTGCCAATATCGGTATGGCTGCAGAAAGTGGCTATATGGATCAAAATCAAATGGTTGAGTTGGCCAATAAATACGGTTTTGAATTAACCGGCAGCTCTGAAGTGAATGCCAATCCTAAAGACACTAAAGATTATCAAAAAGGTGTGTGGACATTACCACCGCGTTTAGCTATGGGTGATCAAGATAAACAGAAGTATCTTGATATTGGTGAAAGTGATCGTATGACAATCAAATTTACCAAAATAGCCGCTAAATAATTTTTGCAAAGTGAGCCAACAATGTTGAACATTGATGTAGAAGAAATTCAATTGCCGTTGGCTCATATTACTCTTGCAGCTAAACGTTATGGTCAAGCCGACAAGCCAGTGATTTTGGCTTTGCATGGTTGGCTTGATAATGTCGACAGTTTTATCCCCTTAGCGCAGGCCTTTGCCCAGCAAGAGTTATTCGATAAATTTCAACTGATGTGCATCGATTGGCCAGGGCATGGATTATCAGATCATCGCCCAGGGCGTTATCCGTTGCATTGGGTTGATTATATTTACGATCTGCAAGCCGTGATCCATACCCTGTCACAAGAAACGGGTCCCATTATCTTATTGGGCCATTCGCTCGGCGGCATTGTGGCGTCAGCTTACAATGCATGTCTTGCTGACAACATCCATAAACTCATATTAATAGAAGCCTTGGCACCGTTATCTGAATCTGCCACACAGGCTAAAGATCGCTTACGAAAAGGCTTACAGCAACAACAACGCTTTAATCGTCAACTCGCCAGAGTCACTCCAACGTATTCTTCAATGGATACTGCGATTCAGGCTCGCCATCAACTCACTGGATTAGCATTACCATGGTGCGAAATGATCACCAAACGTAATATGGCTACCACTGATGGCCATTATTCTTGGCGTAGTGATCCTCGGTTAAAATTAGATTCACTTAACCGTTTTACCTTTGAACAGGTTGACGCTTTGATGACAATAAGTGACACGCCTTCGTTACTCATTGTTGGCCATGATGGCTATAAACAATTAACAGTATCAACAGAGCAAGCCAATAAATGGTTTTCCAATATTGATATCGTTCATTTAGCCGGAGACCATCATCTTCACATGGGGAATGCTGACCTGGTTGCTAAATCGATTGGAGCATTTATTCTAAATAGCCGCTAGCCATAGGTGAAAACGCTGTTATTTTTAGTTTATTTATGTGATTATGATCGAAAATTAAAACACTTGTATGATTTAGTTCATGACAAGCAACATAATAAAGCCTGCGAAAACAATATTAATGATACGCAGACAATAAAATATTTTACCACTGACGGGGAATGCACGTCTTAGCACAGTGGGCATTATTAGGAGACACCTGTGGACCAGCCTTGGATTAATAATTTACCTGAACATGTTCCGGCCGAAATCGACCCATCTCAATTCAGTTCTTTAGTACACATGTTCGAAGATGCAGTAGCAAAATATGCTGACCAACCTGCATTTATTAACATGGGTGCGACGATGACGTACCGTAAACTCGAAGAGCGAAGTCGAGCATTTGCTGCATATTTACAAAACGAACTGCACTTAAATAAAGGCGACCGTGTTGCCATTATGATGCCCAATTTGCTGCAATATCCTATTGCTCTGTTTGGTATTTTACGTGCGGGTATGGTGGTGGTTAATGTTAACCCACTGTATACGCCACGGGAATTAAAACATCAATTAGTCGATTCGGGTGCAAGAGCCATCATTGTGGTGTCTAACTTTGCTAACACTCTAGAAGAAATTGTTGATCAAACACCAATAGAGTCGGTCATTATCACTAACCTTGGTGATCAGCTCAGCGCACCCAAACGCACCTTAGTGAATTTTGTTGTTAAATACATTAAAAGATTAGTACCAAAATATCATTTACCGCATGCATTATCATTTCGCGATGCGCTCTCTAAAGGCCGACGCCTGCAGTACATTAAAGCCGATATTAGCGGCGAGGATTTGGCCTTTTTACAGTATACCGGTGGAACTACAGGGGTATCTAAAGGTGCCATGTTAAGCCATAAAAACGTAGTAAGTAACGTTTTACAAGCTAGTGGCGCTTATTCTCCAACGCTTGATGATGGTGCTGAGTTTGTGGTGACAGCATTGCCTCTTTACCATATTTTCGCACTGACAGTTAACTGTTTATTGTTTTTACACAAAGGCAGTAAAAATCTTCTGATCACTAACCCTCGAGATATCCCAGCATTTGTGGGTGAACTTAGAAAGTACCCGTTTACGGTATTAACGGGTGTTAATACCTTATTCAATGCTTTGGTTAATAATGAAGAATTTACTCAACTTGATTTTTCTGGTTTAAAATTGTCTATTGGCGGCGGGATGGCGGTGCAGCGCGCCGTTGCTGATAAATGGCAAAACCTTACTAAGACACGTTTACTCGAAGGCTATGGTTTAACTGAAGCATCACCATTGGTCACATGCTGCCCCTATAATCTCAGTGGGTACAATGGCTCTATTGGTTTTCCTGCGCCTTCAACCTTCATTCAGATACGTGATGATGATGGTAAAGTATTAGCCCAGGGTGAAACTGGTGAGTTGTATGCTCAAGGCCCGCAAGTGATGCAAGGCTATTGGCAGCGTCCGGAAGAAACGGCCAGTGTGATTGATAAAAACGGTTGGTTAGCCACTGGTGATATTGGTTATATGGATGAAAAAGGTTTCTTTTTCATTGTCGATCGTAAAAAAGACATGATTTTAGTGTCAGGTTTTAACGTATTTCCGAATGAAGTGGAAGAGGTTGTTGCCCTACACCCTAAAGTTATCGAAGTCGCTGCTGTTGGCGTTCCCAATGATGCCAGTGGCGAGTTAGTGAAGATTTTTGTGGTAGCAAAAGACAAATCATTAACCGAAGAAGAACTGATTAAGCACTGCCGTCATCATTTAACGGGATATAAAGTTCCTAAGCTGGTAGAATTTAGAGACGAATTACCGAAAACCAATGTGGGTAAAATTTTACGCCGACAACTTCGAGATGAAGTTAACAAAGCGTAAAATCAAAGCCGGCAACTAAGCCGGCTTTTTTATGTTTGGTTGTTATCAGCTTATCGTATTGCTCACACCTTTTTTTAGCGGAGCCTATTTTGTTAACGTTTGAATATATCAGTGATGATGCCAGCCTGTTGTCATTAGTTGAACAATACCAACAAAGCACCTTGCTGGTGCTAGATACTGAGTTTGTCCGCACTCGAACCTATTATGCTAAATTAGGCCTTATTCAAGCCTATGATGGCAAAACTTTAGCCTTAATTGATCCGGTTGCAATTACCGATTTAAGCCCATTTTGGCAGTTATTAACTGACCAAAATATTGTCAAATTAGTGCATTCATGCAGTGAAGATCTCGAGGTGTTTGCTCATTATGGTGAATGCCAACCAAGCCCTTTATTTGATAGCCAAATAGCGGCAAGCTTTGCTGGTTTAGGCCACGGATTAGGTTATGCCAAGCTCGTTGACGCATGCTTGCAAGTCGAAATAGATAAAGGCGAATCACGTACGGATTGGATGAATCGTCCACTGTCTGATGCGCAATTACAGTATGCGGCTAATGATGTGTTTTATTTATATCAATTATACCCTCAGCTGCAACAGAAGCTTGCTGCGGACAATCGTCTTGAATGGTTGTTTGAAGAAGGTCAGCGTATGACTGAAGGGCGCATGTCATTGCCAGAAGGCGACAGCGTTTACCTTAAAGTCAAAAATGCATTTCAATTATCGAGTCAGCAGCTAGCCTATTTAAAAGTATTGGCGAAATGGCGTCTAGCCAAAGCGGTAAGCCGCAATCTAGCGCTGGGTTTTGTGGTAAAAGACCATGCATTAATTGCATTAGCCAAAAAACAACCGACCACACTGGCGGAATTGAATAGTTTAAATGACTTAACAGATCAAGAGAAACGTATTCACGGCAAAGATTTATTAACAGTTATGGCGACGGCAGATTTAATTAATCTACCTGAAGAAGTTGATGTTGTTGCGCTTAAGTCAGGTTATAAATCAGCTTTTAAAGAAGTTAAAACAGTCTTAACTGAATTATGTGAGCGTGAAAATGTCGCATTAGAATTTGTTGGTTCTAAGCGCCATATTCATGAATTTCTATTATGGTTGTATCACAACAAACAAACACCAACACCGATACTCTTGGTCGGTTGGCGTGGGCAGTTGGTAGGTGATTTACTAGAGCCAGTGCGCTTTAGTTAATACAGCTTTAGTTAATACAGCTTTAGTTGATACCGCTTTAGTTAATGCAATTTATCAACATACCAAAAAAGGATACTCGCATAATGCCAGTATCCTTTTTTGTGTTAAGCAGAGTAGGGTGACCTTGGCTGATTACTTTGAATCAGGTAAGGTAACGTTTAACTCTAACACCGATAAATTGTCATCGTTTTGGTCAAGTTGCACAGAGACTTGGTCATCTGATATTTGCACATATTTACGGATCACTTCGATGATTTCTTGTTTCATCTTTGGGAAATAATCAGGTGCACCACGTTCACCACGTTGATGAGCCACAATAATTTGTAATCGTTCTTTTGCCAATGATGCGGTATTGGGCTTTTTACTGCTTCTAAAATAATCAAGTATCGACATAGTTAGCTCCCAAATATCCTTTTAAGGAATCCCTTTTTTTCTTCTGTAATAAATCGAACAGGTACATCATCACCTAATAAGCGTGCAACCGTATCGCCATAAGCTAAACCTGCATCACTTTCTTGATCAATAATGACCGGTACACCAGAGTTTGACGCCTTCAGTACCGATTGAGACTCAGGGATCACACCGAGTAATTCAATGGCTAATATTTCCTTCACATCCTCAACACTGAGCATTTCACCCGTTTTGACCCGCGCAGGAGAGTAACGAGTTAACAATAAATATTCTTTTATGGGCTCTAAAGACAATTCCGCACGACGTGAACGGCTCTGCAGCATGCCTAATATACGATCTGAGTCACGTACAGAACTCACTTCAGGGTTAGTGGTAACAATCGCTATGTCGGCAAAGTAAAGCGCCATCATGGCACCTTGTTCAATACCCGCTGGTGAATCACAAACAATATAATCGAAATCTTTGGCTAAATTTTCAAGTACCCGGCCAACGCCTTCTTTAGTGAGCGCATCTTTATCGCGTGTTTGAGACGCGGGTAAGATAAACAGTTTGTCGCAGCGTTTATCTTTAATTAACGCTTGGTTCAAATTAGCTTCACCATTAATGACGTTAACAAAATCATATACGACTCTGCGTTCACAACCCATAATCAAATCAAGATTACGTAACCCAATATCAAAATCGATAACGACAGTTTTCTTTCCTTTTAAGGCCAATCCGGTGGCAATTGCTGCACTGGATGTTGTTTTACCCACACCGCCTTTACCTGATGTGACAACAATAATTTGCGCCATTTATATTTATATCCTTGTATTTGCCGATTATTGGGGCAATGATTCAACAGTAAGAGATGCGCCTTCAAGGCGAACACAGCCTCTTTGACTTAGATCGTATTGTTGCAAATGTTCTGTCAACCAATACTGTCCAGCAATCGATACTAATTCTGCTTCTAACGAGTTAGCGATAATCACACTTTGATTATCTCCCGCAGCACCCGCCATGGCTTTCCCACGAAGAGCACCATATATATGGATGCTACCATCAGCAATGACTTCAGCGCCATTACCAACCGCACCAAAAATGATTAAATCAGCATTTTGTGCGTATATTTGTTGTCCAGAACGCACATTTTGTTTAACAATTTTAGTTGCTCGTACAGGCAACTCAGCTTTGCGGGCTTGTTTACCCGATTTAACCACTGCAATTGCCATACTTTTTGCTTGTTCAATTTGTTCTGGGCTGGCATCGGTAATGCCTACAATAATAAGATTTCGGTCAATTAATAATTGTTTTAGTGCATTAAAATCAATGTGAGTATGCTGAATGGCTGATAAATTTAATACCAAGGGGGCGCCCAAAAAAAACTGGGGAGCTTGAGCCAATTTGTTGTCTAATTCAGCCGCAATGATATCGAGATCGTTATGATTGATATGCAGTACTGATAAGGTAAAAGACGTGGCCTTTAATTCGAGATTTTGTTTAGCCATCCCGGCGTGATTCTCCAATACTTCAGCGATAAACTGATTTACAATTATTTTCTTGTGCCACCATGTTATAGTGTGCTTAGTTGACTATCAAGTTTGAACCTTTGGAAATTTACACTAAAATGATATGTGCAGTATATAAAAGCGGTCGAAGAGCAGATACTTACCTTTTTGTCAAAAAACGTGATGTATTTGATGACGTTCCTGAACCGTTAATGGAAATGTTTGGTTCAAAGACATTAGTGATGATTGTACCTTTATCTAAACGAGATCATTTAGGTATCGCTGATATTGACAAAGTTAAGTCAGCATTAGTAGAAAAAGGCTATTACTTGCAAATACCACCACCGCAAATTAATTTACTCGAACAACATAAACAAGAATTAGCTTTTAAGAAATAAGCTCATTCTTAAAGGAGTAATCAAGACGAATATGATTCAAAAAATCATTTTATGTGCATTTTGTTACTTCATTTGTTCTAATATTGCCATGGCAGAAGACAGCCGTGGCGAATTTTCCGACTATTTGTTGGAACTACAACAAAGGGCAATAGCCACTGGCGTTAATCAACTGACAGCAGAACGCTATATTGCTAATATTAAAATCTTCAAAAAAGCCAGCCTCAATACCCATTCAGATGAATCACAAACATTAGAACACTTTATTCCCCAAGCTGTACCTGAAATTACCGTGAGTACAGCCAGAGCAATGTTTCAGCAACATGAATCACAAATAGAAAATATTAGCCGAACTTATCAAGTTCAGTCCCGATTCCTGATGGCATTATGGGGGATGAACTCTCGATTTGGAGAGCGAACAGGACGTTTTTCTGGGTTATCTGTTTTAGCCTCACTGGCTTATAAAGGCGATAAAGAAGCTTTTTACATTAATGAATTTATTGCAGCGCTCAAGCTAATCGAACAAAAAAATATTACCGAAGATTTATTGCAAAGTTCTTCATCAGGGGCGATGGGACAGATGCAAATGATGCCTAGCCAGATACTCCAATACGGTATAGATGCCGATAAAGATGGCATCATTGATGTTTGGAGCAGTATGGATGATGCCTTTGCATCTACGGCTAATATGCTACATCAACAAGATTGGCAATATGATTCTACGTGGGGAAGACAGGTAAAAACGACAATGATGTTAGATCCAAACTTACTTGGTTTACAATCACATCACACATTTCCAGATTGGCAAGCCTATGGTGTCAGGCGTTTTGATGGTGCAGATTTACCCCAACGTAATGACATGGAAGTATCATTAATTGCGCCGGATGGACCCAAAGGCCGCTTTTATTTAACTTATAATAATTTTCGATTATTACATCAATTTAATAATTCTTTGTACGATACGCTGGCAATAACCTACCTTTCTGAGAAAATTAAACAGTAAATTGTACCGTTTTAGGTGTAAAATGCGTGAAAATTTAGACAATAAACTACTTTAGACATAAAATGATGACTCAGTTTTGGATAACCACACCTTTAGAAAACATGACCCCCGAACAATGGGAGTCTCTTTGTGACGGCTGCGGTAAGTGCTGTCTAAATAAAATCATCGATGATGAAACGGATGAACTTTATTATACCAATGCCGCCTGCCATCTATTGGACAACGATACTTGTGGTTGCCGTAGATATCCTGATCGTTTTACTTATGTGCCTGAATGTACTGCCATTACGCCTGAGAATATTGCTGAGCTGACTTGGTTACCCGATAGCTGTGCTTACCGACGTTTGCATGTTGGCAAAGGCTTACCTAGCTGGCATCCGTTATTGACTGGAAATAAACAGGCTATGCATGCAGCGGGTATTTCGGTACAAGGTAAAACCGTAAACGAAATGAAAGTGAAGTATTTGGAAGACTGTATTGTACTGTGGCCGATGCTAGACGTTGAATAATCAATTCTTCAAATATAAAAAAGACCTCAATGAGGTCTTTTTTATATTTGATTTCGAACTTTTGCTGATTTATTTTGCAGATTTAAGTGCAGGTAACAACATCAACAACCAAATAACACCATAAACAGCAAAACCAAGCATCATCCATTGTGCCATGCTGACAGACAGCCACGACCATGGTGAGTCACTACACATGCCTGTTGGCGAGAATACTGAAGGTAACCAGGTGTCTAATGGCATAAAACTGGGGAATTCGGGGTAAAAAGAACAAGTCGCAAACGGTGAAGGATTAACTTGCATCTGGTTTAGATCATAAGCTAATTTGAAGCCCCAAACCGCCGATACAGACCATCCAGCCATACCCACAAATCGTAACAACCACGCTTTAGGTTGTAGTATCCCTATCAGCGCTGCCAGAATAATACCGAGTACAGCAACCCGAATATAAATGCACATGACACACGGCGCTAGATCCATTCCATATTGAAAGAAAAGGGCTGCCAATTCCAATCCAATGGCGGACAATAATAATAAACCCCAAGACAAACGGTTATGGCAAAACTGCTGTAGTTGCGACAATTTCAGTTCCTAATAAATGTGTTAACAGATAAAAAAACACCCTCAAATGAGGGTGTTTACACAAACAATAGAGACTTTAAGATAATTTATCTACTAAGTCCAATAAGCTGATTTAATTAATGACCCATTGTCGCGCCACTGATGTCTTTGGCTGAGTGGTGGATAATTAATTGAGTTTCATAAAGTAAATCAGTCATGTCGACTAAGAAACCTGACTCAATGGCCATCACGCCCACAATTGATAATACAATCGTATAAGGCAACGCCATCCATACCATACGGCCGTACGATAAACGAATAAGCGGTGCTATGGCCGAGGTTAACAAGAATAAGAACGCTGCTTGTCCATTCGGCGTAGCCACAGAAGGTAGGTTAGTACCGGTATTAATTGCCACAGCAAGTAAATCAAATTGATCTCGAGTGATTTGGCCACTCATCAATGCTGCTTTCACTTCATTAATGTAAACAGTTCCCACAAATACGTTATCACTGACCATAGATAACAAGCCGTTAGCGATGTAAAAAATCACTAACTGCATATTGCCTTCATAACCTAATGCCCATTGGATCACTGGAGCAAACAGTTCCTGGTCAATAATCACACCAACGATGGCAAAAAATACCGCCAATAGTGCAGTGAAAGGTAAAGCTTCTTCAAATGCTTTACCCAAAGAATGTTCGTCGGTTATACCATTAAACGCAGTGGCTAAGATGATGACTGATAAACCAATGAGGCCAACAGAAGCTAGGTGAAGTGCTAAACCAGCAATTAACCAAATACCAATAAGGGCTTGGATAACCAATTTCATTTTATCTTGATTGGTTCTGTGCGAGTCTTCATGAGTGGCGTAATCAGTTAAAATCTTATGTACTGCATCAGGTAATTGTGCACCATAACCAAAGACTTTGAATTTTTCGACAAGAAAACAAGTGAATATACCTGCAACCAATACTGGCATTGTCACTGGCGACATCCGTAAGAAAAACTCACCAAACTGCCAATGGGCTTGGGCCGCAATGATTAAGTTTTGTGGTTCGCCAACCATGGTGCAAACACCACCAAGAGCGGTACCAATGCCTGAATGCATTAATAAATTACGTAAGAATGCTCGGAACGATTCTAATTCTTCATTGTTTAACTGTTCAGTTGTTTCAGATGTATGGTCGTGACCATCATTAAAACTCTTTCCTGAAGCCACTTTGTGGTAGATAGAGTAAAAACCAACGGCAACAGCAATAATAACCGCGATGACCGTTAACGCATCTAAGAACGCAGATAAGAATGCCGACGCAGTACAAAACATCAATGAAACGATGATTTTCGAACGTACTTTGGTAATCATCTTGGTAAATACAAACAGTAACAACTGCTTCATAAAGTAAATACCAGCGACCATGAAGACTAAAAGTAACAATACTTCTAAGTTTGCTTCAATTTCATGTAGAACTTGCGAGGGAGATGTCATGCCAATAAATACGGCTTGAATTGCGAGCAAACCGCCGGGCTGAAGTGGATAACATTTAAGTGCCATTGCTAGAGTGAAAATAAATTCAACGACTAGCACCCATCCAGCGATAAATGGACTGACATAAAAAAACAGCAGGGGATTTATTACTAAAAATGCCAAAATTGCGTATTTGTACCATTTAGGTGAATTGCCTAAAAAGTTTACAAATAGCGCCTGACTTTTGGTTACAGGCATATCAGCCTCTCCGATATTGTTATTGTGGCAGTATTGTTACCATTTTTTGATAGCTTACAATACATCATTATTTTCAAATAGATTTGGGAGAATAGAGGCAACTCAGATTAGAAAACTTGATAAGCATCAATTTTTCGTTAATTGAGTTTAAAATTCAATTCGATTGAACTGAGTATTTTGGCCAATTACTCTCTGTTGAATAAAGATATCTTGTTATAGCAAACAATGTGTTAGCAAAATAGTTTACTCACTAACTACGTATGGCTCTTATTTTCATCGCTAGTGTAGCTTAAAAAAAATCGAATTGTAACGCTGTTATTGTCGTTAGAATTAACACGTAGCGTTAACAAACTAGCTACATCATTATATACTAAACTTAAAGAGTTCTATCAGATAAATTGATGATATGTCGATGATTATAGTGGTTTAATGTGATGAATATTCAATTATTGATTTTTGCTCAGTTTAGTTGTTTGAAAATCAATCGTAATGAGCGTAGTGATTAAACAATGGTTTTTATTTTCTACCGCTCTGGTATGATCAGTCACAATAGTTTCGCCATTGTTTAGCAATAGGATATGAAGGCTGATGATCATCAATGCCAAAGGGCCAGCGAGTTTTGCCGAGAAATATATTGTTCGTTCCATTTGGGAAAACAAATTTCCACCGGGATCAATTTTACCTGCTGAACGTGAGCTCTCTGAACTTATCGGTGTTACTCGAACAACGTTAAGAGAAGTGTTACAACGTCTTGCTCGAGATGGTTGGTTGAAAATTCAACATGGTAAACCTACCCAGGTGAATAATTTTTGGGAAACGTCTGGGTTAAATATTTTAGAAACCATTGCTGATTTAAATCCGGATGGTTTTCCACTACTTGTCGACCAATTAATGGCTGCTCGTGGTAACGTAAGCAACATTTACTTTCGGGCCTCCATTCGCCACAATCCTGAAAAAGTAGTTGATGTATTAGCGGGTATTCATAGCTTAGAAAATGATGCAGAAGCGTATGCTACATTTGATTACCAATTGCATCATACATTAGCTTTTGCATCAGGTAATCCATTGTATGTATTGATTTTAAATGGTTTCAAAGGTCTTTATAATCGTGTTGGTCGATATTATTTTTCGAGCCAAGAAGCTCGTGAATTAACCATGCGTTTTTATGTCAAACTTGAAAAGTTAGCTAAAGATAAAAATTACTCTGACGTACCAGCATTAATGCGTATCAATGGTATCGAAAGTGGCAAAATGTGGCAAAAATTACGTGATGATTTACCTGCTGAAATGGGTCATGATAAATCCTAGTGAATTAGTGAATTAGTGAATTAGTGAGTAAAACCTCTCATTTACACTTAAAAAAGAGCCAATTAAATCGATTGGCTCTTTTTTATAGCATAAATCATCTCGTTCAAACCACAGATTGTAAACTAGATAGACTTTATGCTGCCGTTTCTGGACACATTGATAAGGTACTAACAATGCCTAAGTCATCAAGTTGCTCCAAGGTGACATTAAATCCCCATAATCGATGTAAATGCTTTAATACCTCTTGATGGTTGTTTGCCAGCGGGATGCCGTCAAATGGTATGTAGCGTAAGATAATTGACCTGTCACCGTTCACTTGCACTTGTTGTACTTGTATATTGGGCTCGATATTCGACAGATTATATTGTTGTGATAGGGTGTTGCGAATATCTTGGTAACCTTGATCATCATGAATGGCCGATATTGATAGTTGACTGCGTTTTTCATTATCTAAAATACCAAATAGCTTAAAGTCACGAATCACTTTAGGTGATAAATATTGGCTAATAAAACTCTCATCTTTAAAGTGTTTCATGGCAAAGTGAACCGTTGTCAGCCAATCGCTGCCTGCAATGTCTGGAAACCATTTTCGATCTTCTTCAGTGGGGGTTTCGCAGATGCGTCTGATATCGATAAACATTGCAAACCCTAAAGCATAGGGGTTTATGCCACTATAATGTGGACTATTATAGGCAGGTTGAGCGACCACTGCGGTGTGATTTTGCAAGAATTCCAACATGAAACGGTCGGTAACTTTATCGGTATCATATAAGCGATTGAGTATGGTGTAATGCCAAAAAGTTGCCCAGCCTTCGTTCATCACTTGGGTTTGCTTTTGTGGGTAAAAATATTGCGCCATCTTACGTACTATGCGCACCAATTCACGTTGCCAAGGTGCTAATAATGGTGCATTTTTTTCAATAAAATATAAAATGTTTTCTTGAGGTTCACTGGGGAAAATAGCCGTCGTTTCAGGGGTGTCTGTTTGTGGTGATGTAGGCAGCGTTCGCCATAAGTCATTCACTTGGCTTTGCAGATAATCTTCACGCTCTTGTTGTCTTGCTTGTTCTTCTTTGAGTGACACTTCAGCTGGACGTTTGTAGCGGTCTACACCGTAATTCATTAATGCATGGCAAGAGTCTAAGGTCAGTTCAACTTGCTCTACACCATAACGTAATTCACATTCACGAATATAATTCTTAGCAAAAACTAAATAATCAATAATCGAACTGGCATCGGTCCAGGTGTTAAATAAATAGTTATTTTTAAAAAAACTATTGTGGCCATAACAGGCGTGAGCCATAACCAATGCTTGCATCGTGATGGTATTTTCTTCCATTAAATAGGCGATGCAGGGGTCGGAATTTATCACAATTTCATAAGCTAACCCCATTTGGCCGCGCTTGTAGCCTTGTTCTGTTTGGATAAACCGTTTACCAAATGACCAATGAGTGTAACCAATGGGCATTCCTATCCCTGCATAGGCATCCATCATTTGTTCCGCGGTAATAATTTCAATTTGATTCGGATAAGTATCAAGTTTAAAGAAAGCCGCGGCCTGTTCAATTTCATATTGATATTGTTGCAGTAAATCAAATGTCCACTCGGGACCATCATCTAACGGGTTACGTTTATGTTGAACCATGATAGCCTCCTATATAGCTTGTTTTTTAAAGAGTTCACGGAAAACGGGATAGATATCTTCAACTTGGTGAATATGCTGTACCGCAATGTTGTCAAACTGCTGTTGTAACTGTTCATATTGATGCCACAAGGTTTGATGAGCCCGATGACTGATTTCGATGTAACTGAAATAGCGTACTTTGGGCAGAATATGTTTTGCTAATATTTCATGGCAAGTGGGGGAGTCGTCGGACCAATTATCGCCATCAGAAGCTTGAGCTGCATAGATATTCCATTCATTTTCAGGGTAACGAGCTTGTTGTATTTCATGCATCAGTTTTAATGCGCTTGATACTATGGTTCCGCCGGTTTCTTGTGAGTAAAAAAATTCGTGTTCATCGACTTCTTTTGCCTGTGTATGGTGGCGAATATATACTACCTCGAGGTTCTGATAACTGCGGGTCAGAAATAGATACAATAGAATATAAAAACGTTTAGCCATATCTTTGGTAGCTTGATCCATCGAACCTGACACATCCATTAAACAAAACATCACCGCTTGACTAGAAGGGACTTCGCGTTTCGCATAGTTGTTATAGCGTAAATCAAAGGTATCGATAAAAGGTACTTTAGCGATTTGCTGCTTGAGCACTGTTATTTGCTCTTTGATGGCTATAATCCGCTCGGCTTGAGCGCCAGGAGTATCTTCTAATACCGCAAGTTCGGCTTCCAATGCCTGTAGTGCTTTCTTTTTCCCGCCGCTCATGGCGATGCGTCTAGCGAGTGATGAACGCAGTGATCTGACAATATTGATATTGGCGGGTACGCCATCATTGGTGAAGCCTGCGCGATAGGTTTGATATTCAACCAATTTATTAAGGCGATTATTCTGTAAGTTTGGCAGTTCGAGATCTTCAAACAACAATGCTAAATATTCATCTTTTGAAATAGTAAATACAAAATCGTCGTCACCTTCGCCACTATTTGAGGCATCGCCTCGACCTGCACCGCCTTGGCCATCTTTAGGCCGTTGAATTTGGTCTCCACGATTAAATTGATCATTGCCAGGATGAACTCTGTCCCTTATTCCACCTTGTCCTTGCCTAAAAACGGGCTCACTGAGATCCCGCTTGGGAATACTAATCTGTTCACCTTTATCAATATCCGTAACACTTCGGCGTGTTACCGCATCACCGACAGCTTTTTTGATTTGTTTTTTATAGCGTTCAATAAAACGCTGCCGATTAACAGTGCTTTTTCCTTTTGCGTTGAGTCGTCTATCAATAAAATTTGCCATACGTCGCTCCCAAGTCTTATGTTTGGTAGCGCCCTGGTCAGCGGCGCTACCAATTATTGGGTGTCTACGATGATTTACGCACTCGTAAATACCATTCTGACAATAGTCTGACTTGTTTTTTGGTGTAACCTTTTTCCATCATGCGATTAACAAAGTCGTCATGCTTACGCTGATCGTCATTCGATGTTTTGCCGTTAAACGAAATAACGGGCAGCAAATCTTCAGTGTTGGAAAACATTTTTTTCTCAATCACGGTGCGTAATTTCTCATAGCTAGTCCACAGAGGATTATTACCTTCATTATTGGCTCGAGCACGTAAGACGAAGTTAACAATTTCATTGCGGAAATCTTTTGGATTACTGATCCCCGCTGGTTTTTCAATTTTCTCCAATTCAGCATTTAAGGCACCACGATCAAAAAGTTGTCCTGTTTCTGGGTCGCGATATTCTTGATCTTGGATCCAAAAATCAGCATAGGTAACATAACGATCGAAAATATTTTGTCCGTATTCAGAATACGACTCAAGGTAAGCGGTTTGGATCTCTTTACCGATAAACTCAACATACTTAGGGATTAAATAACCTTTAAGAAACTCTAAATATTTCTCACTTATATCGTTAGGAAATTGTTCTTGTTCAATTTGCTTTTCCAGTACATAAAATAAGTGGACTGGGTTTGCGGCGATTTCTGCACTGTCAAAATTGAATACTCGTGACAAAATCTTAAATGCAAATCGGGTCGATAGCCCTTGCATGCCTTCATCTACGCCAGCATAGTCACGATATTCTTGGTAGGATTTCGCTTTGGGATCGGTGTCTTTTAAGCTTTCACCGTTATAGACGCGCATTTTAGAATAAATAGACGAGTTTTCGGGCACTTTTAAACGCGATAACACGCTAAATTGTGCCAGGGTTTCTAAGGTCCCAGGAGCACAAGATGCAGTGGATAATTCAGAATTAGCCAATAATTTTTGATAAATTTCCATTTCTTCAGATACCCGCAAACAATAGGGCACTTTGACAATATAGACGCGATCTAAAAACGCTTCGTTATTTTTATTATTCCTAAACGCGGACCATTCTGACTCATTAGAATGGGCCAAAATAATACCGTTATACGGCAAGGCCGATAAGCCTTCAGTACCGTTGTAATTGCCTTCCTGAGTCGCAGTCAATAATGGATGAAGTACCTTAATGGGGGCTTTAAACATTTCAACAAACTCCATCAACCCTTGGTTTGCACGACATAACGCACCTGAGTAAGCATAAGCGTCGGCATCATCTTGTGAAAAATGTTCTAACTGACGAATATCAACTTTACCCACCAAAGCAGAAATATCTTGGTTATTTTCGTCTCCGGGTTCTGTTTTAGCAATACCGATTTGATCGAGCACCGATGGATACACTTTTACGACTCTAAATTTTGAGATATTACCACCATACTGGTGTAAACGTTTTACTGTCCATGGTGACATAATCGTTTTGATATAACGACTTGGTATGTTGTATTCGTTTTTGAGTAGTTCACTGTCTTCTTCAGGATCAAACAGACAAAATGGGTGGTCGTTGACAGGACTACGAACGCCATCGGCAGTTAATATGTAAATCGGCACTTGTTGCATTAATGCTTTGAGTTTTTCGGCCAGCGATGATTTACCGCCACCGACAGGGCCTAAGAGATATAATATTTGCTTTGACTCTTCTAAGCCTTGAGCAGAATGTTTCAAGTAGGCCACGATTTGTTCAATCGCATCTTCCATACCATAGAAATCTTTAAATGCGGGATACTGTGCAATAACACGATTAGAAAAAATCCGACTTAAAATTGGATTTTTTGCTGTGTCAATAATCTGCGGTTCACCAATGGCCATGAGTAACCGTTCGGCAGCAGACACATAGGCACTTCTGTCTTGTTTACAGATATCGAGAAATTGCTCTAAGGTATATTCTTCGTCACGTTTTTTTTCATAGCGTTGTTGATAGTGCTCAAAAATGCCCATAGTAACCCCCTCAAAACGTACAGTTGTATGACGTAAAAAGCCTGAGTGATGAATGCGATGGTCAAGAATGTAATGTTAAATCTGTTAGCGCAATATTAGGCTTTACGACTAAAGTGTAGGACAGGGTAAATAACTTGGCGAAGTTTTAATGAAAAATAAATCAAATAAAAACAATAACAAACAGTAGCATTTGCAATAGTTGCAAACATAGTCTGATGATAGGCAGCGTACTTTAGGCGGATAAAATGACAAAAAAAGGAGCCAGAAGGCTCCTTTAGTTTTTGCAGTTAATCGAAATTAAGCAGCAAAATTCTTATTAACAAATTCCCAGTTAACAAGCTGCCAGAAGTGAGCTAAATATTCTGGACGTGCGTTACGGTAATCAACGTAGTAAGCATGTTCCCATACATCTACAGTTAATAGAATCGTAACAGACTCATCTGTTAACGGTGTAGCAGCATTGCTAGTGTTAACAATCGCTAATGAACCATCAGCTTTTTTCACTAACCATGTCCAAGCGCTACCAAAGTTATTTACTGCAGAATCAGTAAATTTAGCTTTGAATTCTTCAAAAGAACCAAAAGAAGCATTGATAGCAGCAGCGATATCGCCAGTTGCTTCGCCGCCAGCATTAGGTGCTAAGCAGTTCCAGTAAAAAGTGTGGTTCCAAACTTGAGCCGCGTTGTTGAACATACCGCCAGTTGAAGTTTTAACAACTTCTTCTAGTGTTTTGCCCGCAAACTCAGTTCCTTCAACTAAACCGTTTAGTTTAACCACATATGTGTTGTGATGCTTACCATAATGGAACTCAATGGTTTCTTGAGAAATGTGTGGTTCAAGTGCGTTCTTTGCATAAGGTAATGCTGGTAATTCGAAGGCCATTAGTATCTCTCCATGGATTCAGGTTATCGTTTTGTTTACCCATCAGGTAACATTGCTCTATTGCTATTGTACTGATTATTTTTGTGATGTGAATCATTGTTTAGGGAATTATGTGGATTGCAGTAATCGATTTTATGGATTTTAGATAAACCCTACAAACTGTGGCATTTTGTTCTTAGTCTAGGTGTCGTACAATAGACATTATGTATTCAGTCGTCGTACTTAGGAAATCAAATGGAAACTGTAGAAAAGATTAAACAGCAAATTACCGAAAACCCAATTATTGTGTACATGAAAGGTTCACCTAAATTACCAAGCTGTGGATTTTCATCTCAAGTTGCTCAAGTGATGATCAACTGTGGTGAACAATTTGCGTTCGTAGATATTTTACAGCATCCAGATATTCGTGCTGAATTACCAAAATTTGCTAACTGGCCAACATTCCCACAATTATGGGTAGAAGGCGAGTTAATTGGTGGCTGTGACATTATCACTGAAATGTTCCAAAAAGGTGAACTTCAACCAATTATTAAAGCAACTGCTGATAAATTCCGTACAGAAGACGCAGCAGAGTAATTGCAGATGATTGAGTGTTTACGCACTCAAAAAAAGCCCCAAAGCGAAAGGCTGTTGGGGCTTTTTATTATTTTTTAAAACATGTACTTACAAAGCAGTGCTTCTGCATGCGGTTACAGAAAGTTACTTTTCAACCTGTGGCTTTTTCACGGCAGGTAAAATCAAGTTCATCAAAATAGCAACAATACCGCACAAACTTATCCCCGTTAAGCTAAACGAGCCAATACCAAACGCCATTCCGCCAATACCAAACACCAACGTTACCCCGACAATACTCAGATTACGAGGTTCAGATAAATCGACTTGATGACGAATTAAGGTATTTAATCCAACAGCTGCAATCGAGCCAAATAATAAGCACATAATACCGCCCATTACCGGTACAGGTATGGTTTGCATCATGGCACCCAATTTACCGACAAAAGCTAGGGTTATCGCAGTGATGGCTGTCCAGGTCATGATCCGTGGATCAAAACTTTTGGTCAGTGTAACCGCACCGGTTACTTCACTGTAAGTGGTATTAGGCGGACCGCCCAATGCCGACGCTGCTATCGTAGCAATACCATCGCCAGTAAGGGTGCGATGTAAACCAGGCTTTTTAAAATAGTCTTTACCCGTCACGTTAGAAATGGCTAAAATATCGCCGATATGTTCAACCGCTGGTGCAATGGCAACTGGGATCATAAATAGAATCGCATGCCAGTTAAATTCTGGGGCGACAAAGTTTGGCATGGCTAACCAAGCCGCTTGAGTAACTGGGGTGAAATCGACAACACCAAAGGCTAAGCTCACACCATAGCCAACCAATATACCCGCCAGAATAGGCATTAGTCGGACCAATCCTTTAGCAAAAATCGCTACGATTATGGTGGTCATTAATGCCGAAAGTGAAATCGTTAGCGCGACATTTTGCTCTACGATGATCAAGCTTCCATCACCACTTTTACCTAATGCCATATTGACGGCTACAGGCGCTAAGCCTAAGCCAATGATCATAATGACTGGGCCGACAACAACCGGAGGTAATAAAGTATGTATAAATCCAGTGCCACGAAGTTTTACTGTTAATCCAAGTAGCATATACACCACGCCAGCAGCCATTAAACCGCCCATGGTGGCAGGAATACCCCATGTTTGTACGCCATATAAAATGGGCGCAATAAAGGCAAAGGAAGAAGCGAGGAATACAGGTACTTGACGTTTAGTGACTAATTGAAACAGTAGGGTACCGAAACCGGCTGTAAATAATGCGACACTGGTGTCTAAACCCGTTAATAACGGCATTAGCACGAGTGCCCCAAAAGCGACAAATAGCATTTGTGCGCCTTGAAGCGGAATTAACACGCGTTTCATATTGTTCTCCATCATTATTTAGAAAGTTAGCGTGTGATTAAACGGCGCGAATTGTCACATAAAAGCGATAATATGCATAACAACTTTGAGGACGCTGTAGCGATTATTGTTATTTGATATGGCTACAATACTGGGTCAATTTGGCGGCAGTAAAAAAGAGTTTTCGTTATCCATTACTCGATAGAATTTTATTATGATATAATTTGTTCACTTATATTTGCTGCGTTTATGTTATCAGATGCTGAAAAAACTAATTAATCTCATTACGTTACCACTAATTGCGTTAACCTCGATTACGCTTGTGCATGCTGCTGAAGTGAGCAAGCTTGATGAAGCCGATATTACGGTAGCTTCACGCGCAAACGATGTGAAAAATAACGCCCTTAAAGAGGCATTAGCTGCCGTTTTCTTAAAAAACTCTGGTCTGCCGAGTGTAGTATTAAACCCATTGGTAAAAGACCAAATTAATAACCCAGAAGTCATTTTGACTCAATACGGTTATTATGAGAAAAATGGTGAACTCATGCTCAAAGCCAGCTTTGACCATCAACGGGTTATTTCAACGTTACGTCAAGCCGGTTTACCTGTTTGGGGCAGTCAACGACCATTAACCTTGTTATGGATGTCGGTTGATGAAAATAATGAACCGTCTATTTTAGCTGATGCTTCTTCAGCCGATATTCGATCAGAGTTGGCTCAAGAGTCTAATAATAAAGGCATTCCGTTATTGCTGCCTATTATGGATTTGGATGATGTGATGCAAGTGAGTATCACTGATGTACGTGGAATGTTTACTGATGTGTTAGCTAATGCATCTACCCGTTATCAAGCTGATTACTTCGCTATTGCCAATTTGGATACTCAAAGCAGTAACGTTCATTTCACCATCAAATTATTTGATAAAAATAGAACTAATGGTGTACTACAGCCGTTAATTTCACAACAGGGTGAAGCGACGGATTATCAACAAGCCACGAAGCGAATGATGAACATTCTGGCCGATTATTATATTAGCCAGTTTGCCATAGCCTCGACAGGCAGTGATGTAGCTACCCAAGTCAGCTTTACTGGGTTAAACAACATGACTCAAGTGGTAAATATTGAAACCTATCTTCGTCAGCTTAGTGCGGTGAAATCCCTGAAACTTAGTCAGTTTAAGGGTGAAGCAGCCACTTATACGATAGAATTGTTTAGCAGTGTAGATGATTTGCAACGATTGCTTAATATTGATAGTCGGTTATCAAAATTAGATACCGTTGGCAGTGTGGAGTCATTTTATGAGTCTAAGGCCGATAATTCTACGCCTAAATTACTTTATCAATGGTTGGGCCAATAAGTATTATCAAAAGGTGCGCTGTACACTTTAATTGTACAGCGTGAAATGCTATACCGAGGTGATCTTTATGTGCAGGATTCTTGCTGATACTCGCATAATTGACGGATTTAGGTATAATAACGTTAGTTAGTTTATGATTTTGAGACCTATCTGAGTGACACAAAACTCACCAAGACAATTATCTTTACCCGTTTATCTACCTGACGATGAAACCTTTCAGAGTTATTATCCTGCTTCGGGTAATGATGAGTTGATCCAGAAACTTCAAGCTAGCGCTGAAGGCAATCTAGCGTCTTCTTTGTATGTATATGGCCCAGAAAAATCAGGCCGCACGCATTTAATGCATGCAGCTTGTGCCCTTGCCAATGACCTAGAACGCCGCACTCTCTATATCCCATTAGGCATTCATGCGAGTATTTCACCGGCATTATTTGAGGGCCTAGAATCTCTGGAATTGATTTGTATTGATGATATAGAAGCCATAGCGGGTCATCCTGTATGGGAAGAAGCTATTTTTCATCTATATAATCGTATAGCTGAGCAACAAGATTGCCGTTTAATTGTTAGCGGAAAGGCATCACCTTCTGAAACGGGGTTTTTATTGCCAGATTTGGTTTCTCGTATGCAATGGGGATTAATCTATCAATTACAACCAATGGCAGACGATGAAAAGCTCGTGGCCTTGCAGCGCCGAGCGGCAATGCGTGGTTTGCAGTTGTCTGATGAAGTAGGGCGCTTTTTACTGACGCGAATGGCGCGTGATTTACGCACCTTGTTTGATGTACTCGATAAACTCGATAAAGCTTCTATGGTACATCAGCGTAAACTGACTATTCCGTTTATAAAAGAGATGTTGAGACTTTAATACCTTAGGTTTTAATTCTTTAGGCAAAAATTATCGTCATCAGTCTACGCAATCACACAATAAAAAACGCCAAATGAATTCATTTGGCGTTTTTTATTGTGTGATTCAATGGTTTATTGCTTCACGTGATCACTGCCACTAAATTGCAATGGTCTAGTCTCAGCAGTGTTTTTTTCAGTTTGTGATGAGATTTTCTGTGGTGATTGTGATGGATCAGTTGTTAGCACCAAGTTTTGTGCCCAAGTTTGGCCTTTAACTAACGCTACTGGTGCAGGTAAACCGTCCATCACTTGGCTAACATCAACTTCAGGCAGTATTTGGCTCAAGACGTAGCTAGCGCGATCGTATAACTCAGGTTGACCGACTCGGCCGCGTTGGCCCCATTCAACCACAATCGTCGAGCTCGTCTCAATTTCTGGTTTGTCAGTAATGGCGATATCACGCAAAATACCATATCGATGGCTCATCATCACTTCTTCAAACAACATGGCAACATCTTCTCGTGTTGATGAATAGGCATAATCATCGTTGGCGAGGTCACTTGAGAAAAATAGCGCTACATCACTTGGAGTATAGGCTTTTTGGGTGTTATTTGCAGATTCACCGGCATAATTTACTTTTGCAAGACCATACATCTCATTACTGGTTAATGGATAGCGGATGTTAAGTTGGTCTGATGTCATCTCTTTACCATCAAAACGACGATTAAATTCGTCTTTTAAAGTAGGGCCTTGAATATTGGCATGCATGTTTTGTGGATAAAAATCATTTGCATGAGCCAGTTCATGATACAAGAGCCTGGCTAGGTTAGAAGACATATTCTCCATGGTACGGTTAGTACGGTTGCCTATTTCTATATATTGACCAGCATAATCGTTGTTTTTGACATAACGATAGGGAGATAAATAATTCAGGTCTTCACCAAAGTTGCTGCGATAATCAGGCGTTTCATTAATCGTATCTCGCTGGGCAGAAGTTAGCCACAGGTATTCAGGATCAAGATATATTGCTCCTATAAAACCAGTATAAAAGGCTGGTCTGATATCGTAACTGATGACGACAGCCGTCACTGATTGCAACAATTCTACAAAGTCATTATGTGTTTGTGCGCGTAAATAGGCTTCAAAGTTTGCCCCCATCCAGTCGTGCGACACAAGAACTCTGTCCATAATAGTATCAATCGGATCTGGCTTAGTATCTTGGCTAATAAAGGGCAGCTCGTTAAGAATATTACATTGATTGACTAGTTGGTTCGAGTAAACACAATAGGCCAGATTATTAGCATAAGGTGAGTTAGGCTTGTAAGGGTGCATTCGTGCAATGGGGTAGCTGAAGTAGGCGTCCGATGGGGCGTTTTTTTCTTTGGTTACGAGTAAATTGACGTCATCACTAATGGTTTGGCCATCAAATGTGGCAGTGGCTTTAAGACTGAATAATTGATCGGTATCGACGTTTGGCGCAACAAAAAGTGGCCTATTTATGTCACTCAAATCCACGTTGGTAAAGGCTTTATTATTAGCACTCGGATACATGCACCAACTAATATTTTCAGGTACTTGGCCGTTTATATTTTGTATACGTAAACTCGCATCAGTTCTATTCACCATTTGATGATCGCTATTAATGCGTAAAATATTGTCATTAGAATCGGCAGTAATTGATATCGTTTCTTCAATGTTGATATTACCGCCAGAGACAGTCACCTTAAAAGCGTAATCTTGGTTACTTGTGGGTGTGAATGCTAATACTTGGCTATTAACTGCAGCTAGTTCAAGACTGGGTCCTGATATCTGCTGCCACAAAAATGATTTGCCAATAGTGTCTTGTTCATTAAGGTTGGCAATAATGCTGCCAGGCTTGTCTTTGGCATAATGCTGTTCAAGGGTAAAAGCCAATTGAGAGTTTGTGTCGGTAATTGAATAAGTTAAACTTTCACTGCAGATTTCGAAAGTGGATGAGGTAGGCACACCTTGATCGTTATTGTCTGAATCTCCTCCGCAGGCGCTAACGAATATGGCACTGGCTAAAAGGCTATAGATCCCTAAATTTTGCGATAACTTCATTAAGCGACTCCATGTCTATTTTATTATTATTTAACAATACATTTTTATAACATCTTGTTTGCAAAATAATGTAGCACGCTGTTTTGGTTAAATGCAACTAACAAAAAAGCGCCCGAAGGCGCTTAGTGAGGCAACAAAAATGAAGTTTGTTTATTGTTGTTCAGACTTTTTCTTCAACCCTAATCCCAGTTCTCGGCCGCGTTTACGTGCATAGAATGGAAAACTCACCAACAAGACACAAATCAATACCGATTCAATCAGTGCAAATACCAGCGCATCAGTGGTGACATAAGCAAGGGTTAAGCCATGTAATAAGTATACACACAGAATAAAACTGGCCCATGCATATGTATATGGGTTACCGGTTAAGATGCCTTTAAGCGGAAACAGTAAAGGTACAATCCATATTAAGCTGAATCCTAGCGAGTAGGTGCCATTCATGCCTTGTTGAATAAACCAGCCGCTGAGCAGCAGGAGTAATGCAAGGTAACCAATTCGACTTAGTTGAAACAAGGTTTGTGAAGTCATTATTTTACTCGTTAAAGAATAGACAAAACATTTTCTGGTGGACGACCAATGGCTGCTTTGTTGTTGGCTAGCACGATAGGACGTTCAATTAATTTAGGTGTTGCTACCATTGCAGCGATGAGCTGATCTTCCGATAACGATGTGTCAGCCAAATTTTGAGCTTTATATTCGTCTTCTTTAGTGCGCATAAGCTGGCGAGCTGTTAAACCAAGTTGTTGCAAAATAGTCTGAATTTCAGCGGCTGTAGGTGGTGTCTTTAAGTATTCAACGACAGTGACATCTACTGCATTAGCTTGCAACAATGCGAGCGTCTCACGGCTTTTTGAACAGCGAGGGTTATGGTATATCGTTGTTTTTGTGGTTGTCATTGTCATAGTCCGTCATTAAAAAATGGCAAACAATAAGTAGATTTATTGTTTGCCATTATTCTATCAAAAAATAGCTTATAAGGTTAGATTATCGCGGCTATTTTAATTCTTCCATTGCCCTATCTGCTTGTCTGAATTGTCTTATTCTTGCCTCAATTCGCGCCAGTTGCAGGTTTTGTCCATCAGAATAGCGATATGCATAATTGAGTTGGTCAATAGCACCTTTATAGTTAGCCGATAAGGCCATGAGTTCAGCATTGCTATAATACTCAAGCGCCTTATTGTCTAGCTTACGATATGCATCAGCCATAATTTGATACGGCAGCATATTTTGCTTATCGAAAAATATCAGTTCTTCTAACAGCGGGATCGCTTTTTTAGGTTGATCTGCCTGAACATAAATATTGGCTAAGTTAGCATTGACCACTTGTGAGGTCGGTTTCAATTTCCGCTGAGCTTCTAATAATGCTATTGCGCCTGCAAAATCTTTTTTCTGATCTAACAAATCTGTTTTGGTGTCGATGTAGAACAGATTATTGTCATCTTGTTTTAGTAGATCATCGATGATCACTTCAGCTTGAGCAAATTTTTCCAAACGGAAAAGTGCTAACGCTTTGCCGTAGAGTGCCGCTTGTTTAAACGAATACTCATTCTTTTTGAGTTGTTGTTCAAACAAAGATAACGCGGCATCATCACTAAAACTTGAAAAGCGAACTTGGATACGCGCTTTAGCTAGCTGAAAGTTAAGGCTGTTAGGGACATTACTTTTAGGGTACTGAGCCGCGCGGTTACGTGCCTCGGTAATACGTGATTCTGGCAATGGATGCGTCAGCAACATTTGTGGTGGTGTTGTGGTAAAACGATAACGAATTGCCAGTTGACCAAAAAATGTAGCGGCAGCATTAGGATCAAATCCGGCATCGACAAGAATTTGCATTCCAATACGATCAGCTTCTTTTTCATGTAAGCGGGTATAGTTAATTTTAGATTGTGTTGCTAAGGCCTGAGTGGTTGCTAAGGCTGCCATACCGGCTTGTGGTGCAGCAATCGTTAATAAAATAGCCCCTAACATTCCCACAATTGTGGCAGTTGAGCTTTTTTGTTGTGCCTCAAGAGATCGTGCTAAATGGCGTTGAGTGACGTGGGTAATTTCGTGGGCTAATACCGATGCAAGTTCACTTTCGTTGTCGGCATTTAAAAATAACCCCGTATGTACGCCAACATGACCACCAAAAAACGCAAACGCGTTGATTTCATCATTGCGGAGTAAAAAGAAATAAAATGGTGTCTTTACCCCCGTGGCATTAGCAACAAGCTTGTTACCCAGTTCAGATAAATATTGGGTTAACACTGGATCACTGAGTACCGGTGCCGATGAACGAATAACGCGCATATAAGCGTCTCCGTAGACAGTTTCTTTTTCTAAACTAAAAGTATTGACCGCTGCGGTACCTAGATCTGGAAGATCATTATTGGCAAAACTGTGGCCAATACTGGCAGCAAAAAGCACACTAATAGCGCTAGCAGCCAGTGATTTTGAAAAGGTCGATAATGATAATTTACTCAAGCGGAACCTTTAATGATGATTGAATCGAAAATTTAAGCTTAACCAGCAAGTTTGCTTAAGTTACATTGCTTGTGGTTTATTGTACAAGCTAGGATAATAGCCCTAGATTGTTTAAAGCAAGTTGATAATGATTTTAATTGATTTAACACCCTATGTTTGTCCTTATCCTTTAGTAAAAGTGAAACTTTTACTAAAACAGATGGATGTGGATGAAAAATTACATGTACTCTTATCTGACCCTGGTTCACGCCGAGATGTTCCCTTGTTGATAAAAAAAATGGGTTTTGGTATTGAAATCATTGCTGATCAACCGCATTGTTTGTCATTTATCATCACCAAAACAAATTGATATTGTTTATATAAAAGGTTTTTCAATGCTGGAAATTTTAACTGATTGGTACAAAACCCGTTTTAGTGATCCACAAGCCATAACGTTAATGTTTATTATTATTGGGATTGGTCTTGCATTGTACTTCGGTTCTGGATTGCTTGCGCCTTTGCTGGTTGCTTTGGTGTTAGCGTTTTTACTGGAGTGGCCGGTAGCACAAATGTCGCGACTGGGTATAAGCCGAACCGCTGCGGCAACAATCGTGTTGGTGGTATTTTTAGGGGTGATGATTATTTTGATGTTTGGTTTGGTGCCCAGTATTTGGCGTCAAGGGGTGTCATTGGTTACTGATTTACCCTCAATGATTGATAAGGGCATGCTAATTGTGCGCGAGTTTAGCGCTGATTACCCGCAGTTTGTGAGTGCATCACAACTTGATTCGATGATGGAAGAAATTAATAAGATGCTTGATACACAGCACCTTATTGATTTAGGGAAACAAATTTTAGGTTATTCTG
The DNA here is from genome assembly GCF_014596695.2 of Shewanella sp. BF02_Schw. Lineage (NCBI taxonomy): Bacteria > Pseudomonadati > Pseudomonadota > Gammaproteobacteria > Alteromonadales > Shewanellaceae > Shewanella > Shewanella sp. BF02_Schw. Next base: position 61,214 of record NZ_JABKAW020000008.1, on the reverse strand, counting down.
CGTCATTATTAGTATTAATGGTGTACGCCATTTTAGTGCCATTGTTGGTATTTTTCTTTTTAAAAGACAAAGACTTTTTATTAAATGGCAGCAAACGATTTTTCCCGTCTAACCGTGGTCTAGCGAGAAAAGTTTGGTTTGAAATGGACCAACAAATCTTTAATTATATTCGTGGTAAAGTGATTGAAATTGTTATTGTTGGCGTAGCCAGTTATATCTTTTTTGCTATCATGGGGCTGCGTTACTCAGCACTACTAGGTGTATTGACAGGCTTGTCGGTATTGATCCCATATGTTGGCGCTACTTTGGTTACATTGCCGATTGCATTAGTCGCATTTTTTCAATGGGGTTTTAGTGCTGAGTTTGGTTACTTAATGTTAGGTTATGGGATTATTCAGGCGCTAGATGGCAATGTATTGGTACCGCTATTGTTTTCTGATGCGGTTGATTTACACCCGGTTGTGATTATTGCCGCCGTGTTAGTCTTTGGGGGCTTATGGGGCGTTTGGGGAGTCTTTTTTGCCATACCACTAGCATCGCTAGTAAAAGCAGTCATTAATGCTTGGCCTAATAACCAAGAGCAACAACGAGTCACACTTGACAGTGAGTAACACTTGCCTGTGGTATTAAAACATCAGTATAGCAACAGAGCCGTTGGATACTTTAAGCTAACCCCATTATGAGGTTAGCTTTATTATTAGCTTAAGTTGCGCCATATAGAGGTTATGACTAATGGAAATACAGATATAAAATAACTGCTAGGCAAATAACAACGATTAAGAACGAGAAGATAGGCCAACATGGGCGTTTTGCTATTTGCAACCCACTAAATTATAGATAGGCTCATTTTATAGATAGGTACATTGAGCATTATAACGTTTTGTCTTTGCTGTCTTTGCTGCCGTTGTCTTTCTCGTCTGAAGGTTCTTCAGTCAGTTTTTGTTCAGATTCTGGTGAACTGGTTTCTTTTTCAGGATTTTGCTCTCGGTCTTTATGTTCACCAAATTGAGGCATTTTAAATTTGGCAGAATATTTCAACACCGCAATGTTACTTGCAATAACGCCGATGACTAAAATGATAATTAGCCAAACTTCATAACCTTCTAGACTCATTGGAAACTCCTTTTAACCTGCAATTTTATAGCTGATGTTGTTAAGACAACACCAGCTATAAGCATATATGTTTGGTTAGTCGACGGCTAAACGTAGTTCACATTTGCGAATATCTTCAGGGGTATCGACTTCTGGAGAGTCAAATGCGCTGATAGCAATTTTAATTTTGTGGCCGTATTCGAGTGCGCGTAGCTGTTCTAATTTTTCGAGATCTTCAAGTCTACCTAAAGGTAACTTAGCAAAGGCATTCACAAAACGCTTAGTGTAGCCATAAACACCTAAATGCTTGTAAACCGGATAGTCATTGGTATCGCGACCAAAGGGGATACGAGAGCGAGAGAAATACAATGCATTATGGTCATTATCAAATACCATTTTAACGTGCATAGGATCGTCTAATTCTCTTTTATCGACGATTTCAAATCCTAAAGTCGCCATTTCGAATTCACCAGGGTGACGTTCAAATAGACTTATGATTTGTTCGATTGAGATAGGATCAATCAGCGGTTGATCGCCTTGCAAATTAATCACTAAATCGTCATCGTTAAGACCAAGCAATGCAATGGCATCATTAATACGGTCGGTACCAGAGGCGGCATCAGGGCTGGTCATTACTACTTTACCACCAAAGGATTCAACGGCATCTTTAATGCGGTCGTCATCTGTAGCAACATAGATGCTATCGAGGCCTTTTGCTAATGATGCACGTTCATAAACGTGTTGGATCATGGGTTTACCATTAATCGGGGCTAGCGGCTTGCCCGGGAAACGGCTTGAACCATAACGTGCCGGGATTAATAGAGTAACTTTCATTAATATGACCTACTTGTGGTTGTGACAATAATATAGACAATAAATAAAAGGGCTCATAAGAGCCCTTTATGACTTAATCTGTCGTTTATTATATACGACGGAATAACTTAGTCAGCATTTCATCGGTAACTTTCTCTTCCCAGCCTTTACCGTACACGTTGTCCCAAAGTGGACCCATGCTCTTAGTCACAGCAACCATCTTAGCGATAGTTCCATCTGGCAAATCTTTACAGATGTTTTTAGGCAGAGTGATGTTATGAATTTTCATCATTTTACGGAATTCAGTCACACCTTCTGGATAGAATTCTTCCAGCACGTCAAAGGCTAAACAGTTACCAATACCGTGGTGATAACCCAGTACATAACCTAAACCGTAAGATACCGCATGACATGCACCGACTTGGCTATAAGCAATGCTCATACCGCCCATGTATGACGCCATCATTAACTTGTCGTCTTTTTCTGCGTGGTCTTCTAAGAACACTTGACGACATAAATCCATTGATTTTTCGGCAAATGCTTTAGCAAACTCGTTGAGGTATGTGCCTTGTAATGATTCTACACAATGGATAAAACAATCCATACCAGTATAGAACCACTGATCAGTCGGAACCCCTGCAATTAATTCAGAGTCCATGATGATTTGATCAAACACGGTGTAATCTGAGTTTAAACCTAGCTTACGAACGGGTCCGCACAATACTGCAGTACGTGATGCTTCAGCACCCGTGCCTGACACTGTTGGAATACCAATATGATGTATTGCAGGATTTTTAATTAAATCCCAACCTTGGTATTCAGAAGAACTACCAGGGTTAGTGAGCATTAGTGATACGGCTTTGGCTAAGTCCATCGTTGAACCGCCGCCTAAACCGACTACGCTCACTGGTAGCTTAGTGTTAAATGCGTTAACTTGCGCCGTTAACGCATCAACTTGTTCAGTTGTTGGCTCATCATCTACGTTTACGTAAATCAGTAGGTCGTGCGCTTGAGTTGGCACGCGGTCAGCTAGCGGTTTACCTTGATGTACATCATCGACAAGGAAAACGACAAAATCGTTAGCATCTTGGCGTTCTTGACCTAATACAACATCAAGTTGCACAAATGAACCACGGCCAAAGATCATTTTTGGTACACATTTAAAATTTTTAAAACTCATTACAACAGTCTCCATTGAGATAAGTACTGTAAAAAGTGCTCTGAGCCATCACTGACCGAGAGGCATCAATGCTAGGCAAAAGCGCGTTTGATATTTTCAATACGTTCAGCTATTTGCTCATCAGTCCAAGACAACTTGATCAACATCGAAATCGTTCGGCTCATGATAGCGTCAGATTTAGGTGTCAGCACTTTAGTGTAGTCAGGGCGATCAGCGATTAGCATAATCGGTAATGCGGCAGGTGCTTTAAGTTCTTGGATGTGTTTCCAATTTTTAAGGTAATGCCAGTTGTTAACATACCAGTAAAAACAACCATCAACTTTGTTGGCAGCCAGCTTTTTATTAATTTCTTGAGTGCGTTCTTCTGTTGGCATCATAAATGTTAAGAAGCCTGCAGAATCGCCGTCTGGATCTGGAATTTCACGGAAGGTGATTTCAGCAATAGACGCCATAGCATCTTTAATGGTTTTCTTATTTTTACGCTGAATAGCAATGATTTTATCAAGCTTACGTAATTGTGCTAAACCCATTGCTGCATTCATTTCTGAAATTCGGAAATTCAAACCCATAATTGGGTGTGATTCTGCACCACGATCATTACCAACATGGTCATGGCCGTGATCTGAAAACATGTGTGAGTGGTTATAAATTTCGCTATTGTTAGTGACAATCGCGCCACCCTCACCACAGGTGATGGTTTTAACTGAGTCAAATGAATAACAACCTACATCACCGATGGTGCCCAATGCTTGGCCTTTATAACTGCCACCGATGGCTTGACATGCATCTTCTAAAATCACCAAGTTATGCTTTTTACACACCGCTTTGATTTCGTCCATCTTCGCCATAGAACCACACATATGAACAAGGTTAATAGCCTTGGTACGTGGTGTGATGACAGCTTCAATACCTTCTGGAGATAAACATAATGTTTCGTCAATTTCAGCAAAAATAGGTACAGCACCGGCCATAAACACGGCTTCAACAGAGGCTACGAAGGTAAATGGAGGCACAATAACTTCATCGCCAGCACCAATGCCCGCTGCTGCCATTGCAGTTTGTAATGCAGCAGTACCGCTTGATACTAAATGAGCGTGTTTCACGTTCATTTTTTCGCAAAGTAGTTGCTCCATGTCGCGGGTTTTCCAGCGATCATTACGCATATGGTCGAAGTTATAACGGAAGGTAAAACCGTTCTCCATTACGTCAGCAACTTCCTGCTTTTCTTCAGGACCAAATAATTCAAAACCAGGCATGGAAATCATCTCCTAAAAATTCTGCGCATAGTAGCGCTAAATAAACTGGATGATTATAACGTTCTTCAGTGGTGGTTCGCGACTTTTATTGCATATTTTTAATAACAATAAACAAAGGCCTGCTAAATAACAGGCCTATTAAAAGTGTAAATGGAGATAGAAGGCAAGGTTAAGCTAAATTGCGCCCATGAAGACGGTCGATTGTCACGTCTAAATCTGTGAGTAATCCGTTATTAATTCCGTAAATCCAACCATGTATTGCAACATCTTGGCCACGATCCCATGCTTCTTGAACGATGTTGGTCGACACAACATTTGACACTTGTTCCATCACATTAAGCTCACACAGGCGATCAAAACGCCCTTGTTCACTCATCGATTCAAGAGCATCCTCGTGAATACGATAAATGTCACGTAAATGTCCGAGCCAATTGTCAATCAGGCCCAGTCGCTCTTTATTCATTGCCGCACGAACACCACCACAGCCATAATGCCCAACGACCATGATGTGCTTTACTTTTAGTACATCGACAGCATATTGCAGCACTGATAAACAATTTAAATCTGTGTGAATGACCATATTAGCGATGTTACGGTGAACAAACACTTCACCGGGTAATAAGTCGATAATCTGATTAGAAGGCACTCGGCTATCTGAGCAACCAATCCATAAGTATTCTGGGTTTTGTTGTTTTGCCAGTTGCGCAAAAAAGGTAGGATCTTCTTTATTGATCCGTTCAGCCCAACGGCGATTATTATCAAATAATGGTTTAAGAAGTTTCATGAGCGCTCGAATTAGGTCGTTTTTTACCGGTAAGGTATTACAGGTAATATGTCATTTTGTAATGAGTATATCAGCAATGCCGACGGATCTGGTCTATCCATTGAGGTGATTAATTAAAATTAACTTTACTCAAAAAATCAACAAGATGCTGATTAAAAATGGCTGGTTTTTCGATGTTAGCTAAGTGACCAGCTTGTTCAATGTGCAATAATTGACTGCCATCAATACAGTCATGCATTAAATAACTTTCCAGTGCGGTACGCAAATAACCACTTAATCCTACGGCCACCAAAGTCGGTAATGTTAATAACTCAACCGATTCGAGTGTGTCACGTTTGAATATGGCCATATTGGCAAATTTAAGTAACGCAGTAAGTTGGGCGCCAGAGTAAGACGTTAATTCAGCGCTAAATTGTGCAACAATATTAGCTAGATTGGGGTCTTGGTTGACCAATTGCTCAATCTCTTTACTAAAATATAATGTGCTAATGGTTTGTGCAAGGTCTGCTGATATAGCTTGGTCGTTGGCAACTTGAGCCATTAACCCTTGGTATTTAACGCAATTAACTTGCGGTTCAAATCCCACAAAACTGTTTAACATCACCAAGCCATTAATGCGAGCCGGTGCATGTAATATAAGCTCTGCCGCAATTGCACCGCCACTACCATGACCTACGATGGCGGCAGAGTTGATTTCAAGCTTATCCATTAACGTTAATACGTTTTGGGCCACATCTTGTAAATTTTCAACAGATTCTGGGATAGTGGTTGTTTGACCATGGCCCCAAAAGTCGATGGCAATACATCGATACTGTGATGACAGTTGGTCAATTTGCGATCGCCACATAGTGCTATTGGTGAGTAAGCCATGACAAAAAATAACAACAGGTCCATGTCCTTCATCTAAGTAATACAGTGGTTGATTATCAATTTCTATGTGATGCATTAAAGTGGACATAACAAACTCATTCAAAGAGGAAATGCGCGCAAACATTAAGCCGGAGAGGGCGCAACAAAGAAAACATAATGATTAACTAACTCTGTTAGCCGTTCAATTAAGGGTGATTTTAACGATATTTCTGCCGCAGACAACACTTTTGCAAATTCATCTGCGCTAAATTGCTCCAACAACTCATTAGCGACAGGAAAATAGCTCATGTGCCATGGCTCAGGACTAACGCCACTTAAATCAGGTTGATAGGGGAAATAAAATCCAAACTCAGCAGCATGCGAGATAAGCCATTGATGTAGAGAAGCACAAGGGCCATCGGCGGTATATTCTGCAGTGATTAACTGCAGTGCTTGTTTGCTAATGTTATTCGCATCATATATATCGAAATCGGTGCCCCAATGATGCCGAGATGCGCCAGGGAGGGCAGACCATATCAAAATGGTATCAATCAGCTGTTGGGGCGTGAGTGACGTAAACTCAACTGGATTTGAGTCTTGGTCGAGTAATGGTCGCTGACCTGTGGCTTTGGCGTTCCAAATACTCAATTGACGATCAAATGGTCTATATGCCGAACATATTTGTACATTAAACCCCGCAGCAGATGCCGCGTTCTGCAACTGCTGAAATGCAGTTGCAGTGCGTTGTTCAAGCAAAAACTGTCCTACTGAAACTAAATGACGATCGTCTAAACCGTATAGTTTAGCTTGCTCGTTAGGGATATCAATCGAACAAAGCAGTGAGCTTATTTGCACAATAGCTTTTCCAAAATGCGTTCATAGCAATTAGCTAATATTTCTAAGTCGGCCACGTTGACACATTCATTCACTTTATGAATTGTCGCGTTGACTGGGCCTAACTCCAACACTTGTGCGCCAGTTGGTGCGATAAAGCGACCATCTGAGGTACCACCTGAGGTTTGGGGGTCGGTTTCATAACCTGTGACTTCGCGAATCGCTTCCCGTGTTGCATCAAGCAGTGGACCGTCACCCGTTAGAAACGGTAAACCATTAAATATCCAGTTGATATCATAATCTAAGCCATGAGCATCAAGAATACTTACCACCCGTTGGATTAACTCTTCAGCGGTCACTTCGGTTGAGTAACGGAAGTTAAACATCACGGTTAATTCACCGGGGATAACATTAGATGCCCCTGTACCGCCATTTATATTAGCAATTTGGAAACTGGTTGGTGGGAAAAACTCATTACCGTTATCCCAATGCATTTGTGCGAGTTCAGTTAGTGCTGGAACCGCGTTATGAATAGGGTTGTCGGCTAAATGTGGATAGGCAACATGGCCTTGAATTCCGTTAACGGTTAAGTTGCCCGTTAAGCTGCCACGACGACCATTTTTGACGACATCACCCAATTTATGCGTTGATGAAGGTTCGCCAACTAGCGCCCATGTCATTTTTTCATTACGAGCTTCGAGCGTATCAATAACCCGAGTGGTACCGTTAATAAAAGGACCTTCTTCGTCACTGGTAATTAAATAAGCAATAGAGCCGTTGTGGTCTGGATGCTTAGCAACAAAACGTTCAGTCGCGATAATCATCGCGGCTAACGATCCTTTCATGTCTGCTGCACCACGACCATGTAAATAGTTATCAATAATGGTCGGTTCAAACGGAGGAGTATGCCAACGGTTAAGATCACCAGTAGGCACCACATCGGTATGACCTGCAAAGCAGAAAACCGGATCACTGTTCCCTCTTCTTGCCCACATATTGGTGGTGTCTTCAAAAACCATTGGTTCAATGTTAAAACCAATTGCGGCAAGGCGATTGGCCATTAAGGTTTGGCAACCTTCATCCAATGGTGTTACCGATGGACGTGAAATCAGATCTTTTGCTAATTCAACTACATCATTATTCATTATGCGAACCACGCTTGGTATTGAGCTAGGTTAAAACCAACCAGTAATTTATCGTTATTGACGAGAACAGGGCGCTTAATTAATGTTGGATGTTGCACCATTAAGGCAATGGCTTTGTCTTGAGTGATATCCGTTTTATCTGCATCAGATAAACCACGAAAACTGGTGCTACGTTTGTTAAACAAGGTTTCCCAACCTACAACATCAGCCCACTGCGTAACCATGGCTTCATTTAGGCCATCTTCACGGAAGTCGTGAAACGTGTAATCAATTTTTTCGGCTTCAAGCCATTTGCGCGCTTTACGAACGGTATCGCAATTTTTTATGCCGTATAAAGTCAAAAGAATACTCCATTAATGTCGATAGGGGTGTCATGTAGAGGCTTGGCTCTATAGATAAGCCTGAAAAAGTGCCTTATGTAACATTGATATCATTGAATGCATTTAACAACATTGTGGCATTGTGAAGCGGCTTGGACAAGCCGAAGACGGTGTTTTGAAAAGATTTCATAATATGCAACCTACGCTCACTTAAGCTGAAGGTTGCATATTATCGTGGCGTAATAGTTTACGACACGATTGAGTAGAGGTATTAAATAAATCGAACCAATTTGATGTTACATTTGCACCGTAAAAATAATATCTTTACCCGCAATAACGCTGCCTTGGGCCTTATCTAATTGTTTAACGTCTTCCATATTGGCCAGCACTACCGGAGTGAGTAAACTATCAACTTTTCCGCGTAAGTAAGCTAAATCGAAAGACAAAATCGGTTCACCGGCTTTAACTTGCTGACCTTCCTCGGCTAAACGCTTAAAACCATTGCCTCTAAGTTCAACGGTACCAACCCCAAAATGCACAAACAGCTCAAGCCCTTGTGGAGACTCAATACTAAATGCGTGGTTGGTTTCAAAAATTTTACCTATAGTGCCATCAATCGGGGCAACAATAAATTCGCCCTTAGGGTCGATAGCAATCCCATCGCCAACAATTTTTTCAGCAAATACCACGTCGGGTACTTTTTCAATTGCAACAATATCACCCGATACAGGTGCATAAATGGCAATACCACCCGTTAATGGTGGTTGGCCGGAAATAAGTCGTCTAATGCGGCTTAAAAATCCCATAAGAACAAGCCCCTTTTATTAATATTTTTATGCGCTTAATTGTAAACGGCTCTGTCAACTTTACCAACTTTATTCGTGTGATTAATCGCAATCATGTGCAAAAGCGTTAATGGCTTTACGAATTTCAGTAATTCGAGTTAACAAAGCAATGTGTTGTGCATGGCGGACAAATTTTGTGTAATTACCTTTAATCAATGCCACTTTTACGTCTAATAAATTAGCCGGGTTGATACTCAACTCATCAAGCCCAAGTCCGACTAACAAAGGTAAGACGTATGGATCGCTGCCAAGTTCACCACATAAAGAGACTTTAACATTTGCCTGTTTACAGTGGTTTATGGTGATGGAAATTAATTGAATAACAGCAGGTGATAAAGGTGGATATTGTTTGGCTAAATGTGGATTAGTTCTATCGGCCGCTAAAGTATATTGAGTTAAATCATTGGTGCCGATACTGACAAAATCGAGCAGTGGCAGCATGCTGGGTAGGTTCAGTACCGCTGCTGGGGTTTCAACCACAATGCCGTAACTCAGGGTACCAAAACCTTTTTCTTGTTCAATTAATTCTGCTTTGGCACGTTCAATTAATAAAAATGCGGCGTCAAGTTCTTCAACCTGGCTTACCATCGGAAACATTAATCGAACCTGGCCATGATTCGCCGCCCGAAGTATTGCTTTTACCTGGGTGATAAAGGTCTCTGGGTGCGCCAAACTATAGCGAATACCACGAATGCCAAGAGCTGGATTATCTTCGTTACTTTGCGGCAAACAAGGGATCTCTTTATCTGCGCCGATATCAAATGTTCGAATGGTCAGTACGTCACCTTGTAAGCTATGAAGGGCGTCACAATAGAGTTTATATTGTTGCTGCTCATTAGGTAGCGCTTTGGCATTCATCAATAAAAATTCAGTACGAAACAAGCCAATGCCTTGTGCTCCGACTTCGGCTGTATGAGATATTTCACTCAGATTACCCACATTGGCCAGCAAAGTGACCAGATGACCATCATTGGTTTGACTGGGCTTATCTTTATAAATCATTAACGCTTGGCGACGCAGTAACTCTTGTTGTTGTTTTTGCTTTAATTGGTCGAAAAGTTCAGCTGATGGAGCGATATGTAACTCACCAGACATTCCATCTAAAATAAGCTGCGAACCATCTGTAATAGGATCTTCAGATTGTGAAAACTGATAATTGAGTAATGCAGGAATTCCTGCTGCCCGAGCCAAAATGGCAGTATGGCTTGTTAAGCCTCCTGATTCGAGAATAAGTCCAGTAATGTGGGTTAATGGCAATATGGCAAATTCAGCAGGGGTTAAGTCATCAGCGAGTAAAATAGTGTCTTCAGTGAGTGTTGATAAATCCCATTGCAAATGGCCATGCAAAGCACTGGTGAGGCGTTTAGCTAAACAAATTATATCACCGCTACGATTGGCCAAATAAGGGTTGTCTAATGACAACATTTCTGCAGCATGTTGATTAAAAATACGATCAACTGCGACAGCTGCGCAGACTCTAAATTGCTCAATATGTTGATGTAGTTGCTGCTGCAGCTCCTCATCTTCAAGCAACATAATATCGCTATCAATCAGTTGGAAATTATCACAATCTGGGCACAGGTGATGTTGGCAGTGTTGTAAATGTGCAATCAAGTGATGAATTGCCTGGGTTAACTGTTGCTGTTGCTGGTCAATTTGTTCAATAGAAAGCAGTTTAAAATCGAGTGGTGGCAGTTGGGTGGTAATAGTTAATGCTTTACCAAAAGCGATACCTGCAGATACAACGATTCCATTGATTGACATAACGTTGTCCTATTAACTAAGCGTAATCAGCATTGAGGCTATTTTGTCAACGGCTGCTTGGCCGTGTTCACCTGACGCTAACACCGTCACAGACATGCCTTGGTAAAGGCCTAATGTTTGCAACTTAAATAAACTTTTCGCACTGGCTTGTTTTCCATTACATTCGACCATAATGTCGCAATCAAACTCTTTTGCCTCTTTTACCAGTAATGCCGCTGGACGGGTGTGAATACCGTGAGGAGCAACAATGGTGACCGTTTTTTGATACATAAACAACATACTCTGTAATGAATGACAACTAAATACTCATCGGATTAAGTATCAATATTTCAATAAGCTAGTCGAAAGTACTCACTAGCCATTTGGTTGAAAAATGCTTGTAGAACCCAAGTTTTTAATCTGATGGAGACAATATACCCTAAAGTCAGAAGGGCTAAAAGTGATGTTCGACTCGAAATGATCGGCGATGTAATCATCAGGGATATAAGCCAATATTGGCAGTGCTAAGAATGAGAGGGTTTAGCAGGTAAAAAACTAAGGCTTTTGGGGCTGACATTTGCAATGCTCCGCCTGACAAGCCTTAGTTAATAAATCGTTTTATTAATTATATTTTAAATTGCCCTAGTGTTTTGCTCATATCAACACTAATGGCTTGCAACGATTGCGCTGCCTGGCTGTGGGTTTCGTTAGCGGTTAACGACTGTTCGGTGAGTTCAGAAATGGTATTGACGTTGACATTGATGTCTTCGGTAACCAATGCTTGTTCTTCAGTGGCACTAGCAAGTTGTGCTGTCATGCCACTAATATTATCGATGAGTGCTAGAATTTCGATAATTGCATCGCTTGACTGTACGGCTTTTGACTGTAACTGAGCAGACTCCCGTTGGGTATGAGTAATGCTGTCGATAACCGATTGAATACCCGTTTGGATCTGACTAATAATTTTATTGATTTCATTAGTCGATGACTGAGTTCTATTCGCGAGTGCTCGTACTTCATCTGCCACTACAGCAAAGCCTCGACCATGTTCACCGGCTCGTGCTGCTTCAATGGCGGCATTGAGCGCAAGCAGGTTAGTTTGATCTGCAATACTGCCAATAACATCAAGAATACTGCCAATCTCAGCGGATGAATGACTCAGTGTTAGTGACACTGTTTCAGCTTGATGTAATTCATGGACTAAACTTTGTGTTTGTTCAACGGTTTGTTGCATCAATTTTTGATTCTGTTCCGCTTGATGTTTTACATTAGCGGCACCGTCAGCTGCATCTTGTGTATTTCGTGCCATTTCTTGGCTAGTCGATAACATCTGGTTGATAGCCGCGGCGACACTTTGGGTTTCACTATGCACTTGATTCGCGCTTTGATTAGATGACTTTACGGTGTCTAATAAATGTATGGCTTCATCATTTAAGGTATGCCCGAGCGGTTGCAAATTAGCCACCATATTGGCAATTTTAATCACAAATTGATTGAATGCATCAGCCAATTTAGCCACTTCGTCGTTACCTTCAGTCGACAAACGCTGGGTCAAGTCACCTTCACCTTTGGCTATCTGTTCCATCGCATCGATCGTGACGTTGAGAGGTTGGGTAATGGAATGATTCAACAATAAAAAGAATGCAAAAATAGGCACTGAAATAATCATCATGATAATAAAATAGTCAATAATGATACCCGTCATGCTTTCATTAACATCGTTGACGTTAGCTTGAGTGATTAAGGTCCAATCAAGGGCTGAATAATACTGCGCTGCGACTAATACTGTTTGAGGCTGATTTTGTTGGTCGACAATAGCAAGTTCATTTTGTGCGATGTTGTTTTTTTTGGCGTTAGCGATCAATTGTTGATATGAATTAGAGCCGTTGAATGTTGCTAAATTGGCAAGTGGTTTACCGATAGAGTTTTGATTAAGCGGATTAACAATAATGCGGTCTTGGTTATCAACAATGATAAAAGCTTGATGATCATTAACCTCAATTTGACTGGCAAATTGGCTTAATATTTCAACCGTAGCGTCCGGCTTAGCCAATTTAAACGCATCAAGAGTGCTACTTAATTGGCTGACTTGTCCACTTATCTGCTTATATTTTTCCTCAATTAAATGATTATATTGTTCTTTAATTGAAAAAGAACCGAAAACCACAGTGCCTACAGCAGCTAAAGCTAACATAATGAATAAGCGCTTTAAAATGGTTAAGCGTCTTAATAATCCAATCATCATCAGTCCTAATTCAAACAATCCATACAAAGTTGTGCGATTATAATGAAAATATGAAAAAACATAAGCTTGAAAGATTGTTTTTGTGAGCAAACAGCTGATTTTTACATTTGTTAATTGAATGTGTTTATTTGTAAAAAATTATTGATTATCAAATGATTAGTGTACCATTAAGTTTGATTGGTTAATTAACATGCTAATCGATTGTTTTAATTTTGATTTTTTTTTGATTTACCCGCAAGATTAGCTTAATTAATGGATAAGGTACCTACGTTATGAATTCATCTTCTACAGTAAAAAATGACGACATTTTACTTAAACTTTGTCATTCTGTTTCTCATGTTCTGTCTAGCACTAGTGCGAGCCATATTAGTCATGCTGGGATGGTTCAAAGTATTTCTCGTACCCGTTTAAAGCCTGATTTGGCGTGTTTTTCCATTTTCGACGGCGGCTTTTCAGGTTTAGTTGTTATCAATTTTTCAGCTGCTGCGGCTATTGAAATTTATCGCCGCTATATGATCAACATGGGCATGCCTGAAACAGAACTCGCGTTTTCACATACTTCTGATGATGTCAGTAATGTTATGGGCGAATTAATGAACCAAATTTTGGGTGATTTTATTGGTAAAATATCGAAAGAATTGCAAACATCAATTAGCCAAAGCCAACCTAAAATGTTGGTTATCAATAAAGAGTTAACTATTTCTATCGATACAAACCTCGATAATGCAGTTGCCAGACGAGTGTCATTTAAGACTGAAAATAATCATATTTTTTATCTTGAATTCGCCATGGATAAAACTGAGTTTATACGCTCAGCAGACTTTGAAATGGACGAAGAGTTTGATTTGGATTCGTTAATTGAAACTCATGGTAAAACAGCGCAAGTCAGCACTGTAAAATCAAAAGATGTATTAAATGATCCCAATATTAAAGGCATTGTTGTCGATGACGCAGATGACTTGCTTAGTGAACTTGGATTATAAGTAATGCAGATTGAGAGACATAACCAAATAAGCAATTCATCTTGGTTGTTTCTCTCGATTTTGGCCATCTTGGTTGTTAATTTCTTTATTGAAGCTCTTTAAAGACATTCAACTTATAGCGTTAGAATCTTATTACCAGAAAAATTTATTGTTTATTATTTAAGAAGTGACGGTAGACCTTTTCATCTAGGCCAATTGTTGGACACGTTAACCCTTTATCTCTTACAGTTGAAACAGTCATCTTGCCATCAGTGATAAACACTGCTTGTGATTGTAATGAGCATTTATCAATCGCTTTCACTTGCCATCTTTTGAGTTCATCTAAAGCTGCAGGCGCACCAGCAACAATATAAACTTTCACATTATTGTATTGATAAAAATAACGCCCATCGTCATTAACCTTTACGAGAGAACATGGTGTTTTTAGTTGTAAAGAAATATGTTGAGTATCTTTATCGAAAACGCATTGCCCTGAATCATCGTTCAAACTGACATGAGCGTTAGCACATGACATTAACAATAATGATCCGAGTAAACCAAATGGTCGAATCATGCTGACATTTCCCAGAACCATATTTGCTCTCCTAAATTAAGCCAGTCAGGATCTCCAGCCTTTAAATATTCACCATCCCATAAATCAATATGATCAGTATTTCCCCAACCATTCATTATAAAAACAATGCCTTTTTTATCTTTTAAAACAGATAGAGCATCGTTTTTAAGGACTTGTTTGTTACCAACAAATGTACAGCTAGCAGAGTCAATCCAATTTGCAAGTTCTTGTGCAGCAAGGATATGCCTTGGTGTATGTTTTAAACCAGGATAACAGCGACGTTGAGGATACATTTTATCAAAAGATGAAATATCGATTCCAGACGCTTCTAATGACACACCCATACGGATAGCACATTGATTAGCGAATAATGTTTTGTCGCAAGGGTTGCTGGGATAAGGATGGTTAACCCATAATTTATTAAATTGAATAAGCATGTTACTAAGTCCTTTTAAATGAATAATTAACAATACCACCTTCTTAATGTTAAAAAAATTACCCATAGTAATTACTGATAACTTAACTTAACATATGATAATAGATACCTAAAACCAAAGTAAATGATGTAGTTAACTACCCCCATTTACGTATTCAGCTAGCTTAAGTTGGCTCATTACTATGAAATGATAGAATTATGAATAAATATTTTAAGTGAATAAACTACAATATTTATAAATTTCATAATAGTAGAGGCTAACTATTTTTTTAAATCATTATTAAAAGCAAATGTGGGTACTTTCAGTTTCAAACCTTCACCCATTAACTAAAGGCGATGCAGAGAAATGACATCTAAAGCGACTTCTATTGATATAGCTTACCGTGCAGGCGTGTCGCAATCGACAGTGTCTCGTGCGTTAAGAAACAGTCCATTGGTAAATTTAGAAACGCGACAGCGTATTCAAGCCATTGCAAAAGAACTCAATTATAAAGTCGATAAAAATGCCAGTAACTTACGCATGCAAAATAGCCATACGTTAGCATTGCTAATTTGTGAAGATCCTACTAACGATGAGTCGATGATCAACCCATTTTTTCTCTCTATGCTGGGTTCGATTACTCGAGCAACCGCCCGTCAAGGTTATGATTTATTGGTGTCATTTCAGCAGCTTTCAACGGATTGGCATGCAGATTATGAAGACAGCAATAAAGCCGATGGTATTATTTTATTAGGTTATGGCGATTATATGGATTATGCCCATAAACTTGATAAGCTTATCGAAAAAAATACTCACTTTGTTATCTGGGGAGCTGAGCATAACAATAAAGCGGTGTTGTCTATTGGTTGCGATAATCATCAAGGTGGTTTTTTGGCCACAGAGCATTTGCTCGGGTTAGGGCATAAACACATTGCGTTTTTAGGTGACTCGTCAAGTCGCAGCCCTGAATTTCGCGACAGATATTTAGGTCATGTTGATGCTTTAAAATCTACCGGTATCGAAGCCGACAAACAGTTACAGCATGACGCTATTAATACCGAAGCCTCTGGCTATCATGCCGCCAACGTATTATTAGATAGCGGCGTGACATTTGATGCTATTTTTACTGCGAGTGATCTTATTGCGATAGGGGCCATTCGTGCATTGAAAAAGCGCGGTGTTGTAGTGCCAGATCAAGTTGCTGTAGTGGGATACGATGATATTCCAGTGGCCAGTTTTGCCAATCCGGCGTTAACAACCATAAAGCAAGATACTCAGTTCGCAGGTGAAATACTTGTCGAAAGTGTGTTGAAGTTAATCCGTGGTCAAGAAGTTAGCCAGCGATTAATCAAGACCCATTTAGTGGTGCGTAGTTCATGTGGTGCAAATGTTGAAGATAATTAGATAATTGATATTAAGTGCATTGAATACTTTATGTAGTGCTATTTTTGTTTATTTACAGAAGCTTGGCAAACTAATGCTCTGAGTTAAGATCACTTATTTTACAGTAACAACTTACATGCTCATATCATTAAATCGCTTTCAAACATGTGTGTAATTCCTGCTATTCAATTGTTTTTTAAAGGATAAGTTTTTTATGGCCGGTGCCAGTTTATTAACCCTATTAGATGATATTGCGACTATTCTGGATGATGTGGCGGCAATGAGTAAAGTGGCTGCACGCAAAACTGCGGGCGTTCTGGGTGATGATTTAGCCTTAAATGCACAACAAGTGTCGGGTGTTGCTTCTGATCGTGAACTGCCTGTGGTATTTGCGGTGGCGATGGGATCATTTAAAAATAAAGTGATTTTAGTGCCGATGGCCATGCTGATCAGCGCATTTATTCCATGGGCTATAACGCCTTTATTAATGTTTGGTGGTTTGTTTTTATGTTATGAGGGCTTTGAAAAAGTCTATCATTCACTAACACATAAGCGTGCTCCTGTGATTGATGACGATGCGGTAGTCGCCAAAGCAAAAGCGGATATCGAAGATTTAGCCGCATTCGAAAAAGAAAAAATAAAAGGGGCTATTCGTACCGATTTTGTCTTATCGGCTGAGATCATCGCTATTAGTTTAGGTGTGGCTGCACACATGGATCTAATGGGGCAATTTTTAACCTTATGTGTTATTGCCATTGTGATTACGGTAGGGGTATACGGTTTAGTAGCAGGGATTGTTAAAATCGATGATCTTGGTTTGTTTCTGGCTCAGCGTAAGCCAAGTGGAATAGGGCATAAATTGGGTTTAGGATTAGTATCTGCTGCCCCTTACTTAATGAAGGTCCTGACATTTGTCGGCACTATTGCCATGTTTATGGTCGGTGGCGGTATTTTAACTCACGGAATTCATGTGGTGTCTGAATGGATTGTGCATGCAGAAACGCTGGTAAGCCAAGTGAGTGTTGTTGGTGACGTTTTAGGGCTATTAACCCCAAGCGTGTTGAATGCACTATTTGGTGTTGTTGCTGGTGGTTTGGCGGTATTATTGATGAATGGTGTGACCAAGTTACTGCCTGCAAAAGATTAGTTACTGCCTGCAAAAGATTAGTTACTGCCTGCAAAAGATTAGTTACTGCCTGCAAAAAACTAGTTAATGCCAGCAAAAAGTTAGTTAATCCAAGTATTTGTTGTGGTAAGCAATGATGGGTAAAAACATACGAAAAAAGCATAGTCCATGACTATGCTTTTTTCGTGGTATTGACGATAACGACGATGTTAATCAGTCTCTTAGGACTAAACCGTTAAATTATCGGGACTGTCTGGATTTGGTACTGTTTTTGGATTTGGCCCATATTCGTTGTCATCTTTACTGTTAAAGCACATCACAACCAGTAAAATTAATATGCCAAGCAATGGAATAAATATCAATAATAACCACCAACCAGAATGGTCTGTGTCGTGTAAACGACGGACACTCACTGCGATACTTGGGATCATGATGGCGAGTGAATAAATTGAGCTTAATACCCCTGCACCGTAGACGTCGCTGTAAAAACCGACACCCATGTCTAATAGCGTCAGTACGATACTGATCACCGCACTGATTAATCCAAACATCCAGTATTCTTTACGACGTGCACGGCCGCTAAAATCAAAATACTGCTTCAATACTTTTACATACCAATCCATTTGTTGTTCCTTAACGTTAACTTTTATTAATCCGGTGTATTTGTAACAAGATAGTGTTTGAATTAACAAGGATTTGTTTCAAAATACACACAAAAAATAAAACCGTTGTGAGTCACAACGGCTTATTGAACAAGCTAATACAGTGCTATCAATACACTGTGATTAATACAGTGCTATTTAGCGAGTGTTTGTTGTACAACAGGGTAAAAGTCCCATACTTTTTCATCGGTCATCGAACGCACCAATTTAACGTATTCAGCATGAGTCCACGCTAGCGGTGTTGCTGAGTTGGTGCCTTGGCCCATTTTGTAATTATAACGAGTCTCATTGCCTACGCCGTCCCAAGCTTGCTCAGGTAACATTAACCCTTGGTTAGCAAAGGTTTCCATGCCTTGAACATAGGTATTGATTAATACTTTCTTCGTGTCAGGGGTTAAGGTGTCGTTCGCTTTTGCTAAGGCTAATTCGTAATGACCGCGTTCACCGGTAAAGAAAGGCCATACTCGACCTCGTTGATTTACGGTGTCGCCTTTTTCTGCGTAGCTAAGACCTGTGACTGTGTCTTCACCATATCCATCGTTACCATAGCGGCGATATCCTGGTACTTTACTGCCATCTTTGGCGGTAAATTGGTATTTAACTCGTAAGTTATCTTCAAGACCTTGGTTGTCTATTAGCATGACGCTGTTTTTAATAACAGGGTCTTGGGCGTTAACCACACCATAACGGACTAATTCTAAAAAACCACCATCGAGGATCATGCGCTGATCTAAACCAGGTTTACCATTGTTATCGATGAGTTTATCGGTGTTATTAGGGTTACCATTTGGGCTAATGCGAACATAGTAAGGCGCAATATTACCTTTGGCATCTGTTTCACCTAATAAGCCAGTGGTGGTGACCATAGTGGTTTCAAGCTGACTTTGAAGCTTACGTGCTAAATCGGCATACTCAGGTGCTCGTTCATCTTTGGCTAGCGCTCCAATATCACTGGCAGCCACTAAACCGGCAATTACGGCTGCAGTTGTGGATGGAGAGAATCCTGCTTGTTCTTCCCAGCGTTCTTGTTGGGTACTAGGAGGGTTAATTTCAGTGTCATTCCAATCCAGTTTTACGTTACCGCCTTTAACTAAAAAGTTAGCGGCTGGTTTAAGCATGTCGTTGTACCATTGTGTTATTTCTGCATCGCTAAGCACACCTGCTTGCCACAGTTTCCAGCCGAGCATGATTGGCATAGCGGTTTGATCTAACTGCACGCCAACCCATTCAATTTCACCATCGACATGGGTTTTCTGTAAAAACCATCCAGGTGTACCTGCAAAACCAGGTGTTTGTTGTTGTACTTGAACCTGCTTTAAATATTCAAAAGCCACTTTTGGTGTTTGAGTATCGCCCATGGCTAAAAATGCCATTGCACATTGGTAAAAATCACGTGGCCATACGGCTTTATAGCCTGTGCTACCGACTTTAGCTGAAACGGTGTCGCCCCAAGGATTTGAAAGTGATGCGATTAATGCACCAGCATGGGTTTTATCTTCTTGAGCTTTTAACACTAAGGCGCTGGCATAGAGTAATTTACCGTTATCTGTAGTGTTGCTGCTCATGTCATTTAATGGCTTAAGCGAGGCTAAGTAATCTTTCCAGCCAAGATGTTTATCGTCGCCTAAATACGCTTGTTTAACGGCGTCATAACCCGCATCTAATGTCGCTTGAGTGGTGGCTAAGCTGCTTGCTTTGTCTTTACCAAAACCAATAACCAAATTAAAGCTTAGGCTGTCATTAGCATTGGTGAGGGTAGGGTATTGTGCGGTTAGGGCGACGTTGCCGCCTTGATTGGTGTCGCTAGTGGTTTGGTAATGAGAGTCAAGTTTACCGTTATCTTGTAAATCGACAATACCATCTGATGTGCCGACAAACCCAGCGCTTGCAGCGACAAAATCAACATCTGTTTTAACGGTCATTACCGTTGAATTAGTGTCGCTGGTGTAAGCCACTAGCGATTGGCCTTCAACACTAGCAATGTCATTTGAACCACTGTTATCAATGTGCGGATTGACATAAAGGTGTGGCGTAATGCCAGCCTCAAAAGCAGTAAAGGTGACTTTCATCATCAAGCTATTTCTATCGGGATCGGTAAAAATATGTTTTTCTATTTGGTATTTACCTTCAACATCTTTATTAATAACTTTATAAGCCAGCGATAATGGTCGTCCCATATCATCGGTATCTAAATACTCAATAGTGCTGATAGTGTGGTCTTTTTCAGTATCGACAAAGCCATTGCCAGAGATAATAAATTGCAGTTCTTTAAGCTGGGCATTGTGAATAAGGCCAAACATGGTTTCGGTTAATACGCCTTGAGCTATCGAAAACCACACTTTACTGACAGGGTTTGCAGCTGTGTCTTGATAATGGCCGTTAACATAGGGCTCGTAAGATGTGCCTATGCCAGTTTTTCCTGAGAAAGCCCAAGTAGGTTCTATGCCCGGCGTACCGGGTGCGACGTTAATAACCTGAGCTTGTGTGTTTACTTGAGTATCAGCTGGTGAGCATGCACTTAAGGCTAGTGCCATCAGACTAGTTGTGACAGCTTTCGCTATGATGCTGCGATGCGTGAGTAAATGTGGTTTTAACATGGAATTCCCCAAAATAATAATCTTAATCTAGTTACTAGTTACCAGTGACAAAGACTGGTAATCCTTATTGTGTTTGCTTGTCTTGATCGACAAATAGCACCGCAATGCCCGACAACATCATAAATATCCCGCCTAGTACTAACGCGTAAATAGGTTGTCCATCAAAAAATACCTTAAGCAATAAGCCAAGAATACTGGCCGCTAACAGCTGTGGGATCACAATGAAGAAGTTAAAAATCCCCATGTAAACGCCCATTTTTTTCGGGGGTAATACACCTGATAACATGGCGTAAGGTACCGATAGAATGGATGCCCAAGCAAAACCAACGCCAATCATCGGTATCCACAACAGGTTAGGGTTTTCAATAAACATAAAGCTGATGAGACCCGCACCACCAATAAACATGTTGATGGTATGGGTGAGTTTAATGCCGACAGCTTTGGCTAGAAACGGAATAATAATCGCAGCAATTGCAGCAAAGCCGTTATATGACGCAAATAAGATACCGACCCAATCTGCACCATCATTATAGGCTTGTGATACCACATCAGTGGTGCCGTAATGGTACGAAGTAACGGCCGCTGTGGTGTAAATCCACATTGCAAATAGCGCAAACCAAGCAAAAAACTGTACCAGTGCTAGCTGACGCATGGCTTTAGGCATATGAAACAAATCATCGACAACATTAAACGTCATGCCTAAGCCGTCGCGTGTTGCTGACGATTCTGCGTTATTGTTTGACAGTTTGGCTAACTTACGCGAGCAGTAAAGTTGCAGCGGTCCGAAGGTGAAAATACCCAAGCTTAAAATATAAAGTTGCTTATCTAGGTCTAGGCTTACAATTGCGAGAGTGAAAATGGCGCCAATCGCCATCCATATAATGGCACCATGTTGATATTGTTTGGCTGTACGCGTATTGACGTTAGTGTCTTGTGCGTCAGTGGTGTCGTGTTGATGAAATTCAGCTAATTGCTCTGGAGAATATTCTTTGGTTGAAATAATGGTCCAACCCACGGCCAACATTAGTACCGCGCCACCAAAGTAAAATGCATAGCGTACAGAGTCGGCAATTTCGCCCGCTGGGGCGGTATTTTCCACATCAAAGACATTGGTTAAAATATATGGCAAGGCAGATGCCACCACCGCACCAATACCAATGAAAAAGCTCTGCATTGCATAGCCTTGGGTACGCTGGTTTTTGGGAAGATTATCGCCGACAAAAGCGCGAAACGGCTCCATGGCGATATTGATTGAGGCATCCATAATCCACAACATACCAGCAGCAATCCATAACGTAGGTGAATGCGGCATGATAAAGAGTGACAATGTGGTTAATACTGCACCAATTAAAAAATAGGGGCGACGACGGCCTAATCCATTCCAAGTGTTATCACTTAAATAACCGATGATAGGTTGTACTATGAGACCCGTGAGCGGTGCGGCAATCCATAAAATGGGAATGTCATCAATGGATGCTCCTAGAGTTTGAAAGATACGGCTGACATTGGCGTTTTGCAGTGCGAAACCAAATTGGATCCCCAAAAATCCAAAACACATATTGAAGATTTGCCAAAAATTAAGCTGCGGTTGTTGGGTGACGTTTTTATAATTATTGTCAGACATGTGACATCCTTTTTGGTAAGTCGTTGTGCTTACTTCTTTTAATTTTATTGCTTATGGCGAATTCGTTGGTAACCATTACGTTGGCTATGTTACATATTAATAGTTAAAAAAATGGCGAATACGCATCTCCCTAAGACGGGTATTCGCCAAAACCTACGCTTTATCCATTAGCGACTTTCGTCAAATAATCAGTGGATAAAGTTAATCAAGGTACTCTAAAGCTGATGGTCTCCATGGCCGAAGACACACCAGAAACGACCTAAACCATTCCATCCTGCAATTAGAAACGAAATAGCATGTTTTATAGTATCCTCGAGCTTGTTCTTGGCACAACTGACTACATACGTATTCATGCTTTGTGAGCAACCTAATGCGAACACTTATGTAACATTCTAGCGTTACAAAGCTTTAAAACGAATCGCGGTACCCCCACTGGCTGCGAGGTTAAGTGTCAGCGCGTCTTTTGCAGTAACGATTTTGGTTTCAATCACGTAATCATAAGGGTTTGTTAGCCAATCCGCTTTATCACCGTCACGATAAATTTGGGCTTGGTAGCGTTTCCCTGGCGTGAGGAAGTCTAATTTTAGCGTCAATTTCCGTGATTCTTCATCTGTTAATGCGCCTAGATACCAGTCTTCTGCACCGCGCTGTTTTCTTGCAAAGGCAACATAGTCGCCAACTTCACCTGCAAGGGCGATACTGTCGCTCCAATCTGTTGGTACATCTTCAATAAACTGGAAAGCATCGAGACGTTGCACGTAGTTACGCGGTAAGTCTGCAGCCATTTGAATAGGGCTGTACAACACGACATACAAGGCTAATTGCTTTGTGAGTGTGGTTTTTACGCGGTTAACCGCATCTAGACCTTCAGGCGCTAAATTAAAGATCCCAGGGGTGAAGTCCATCGGCCCAGCCAGCATACGGGTATAAGGTAGAATTGCTGTATGTTCTGGAGCATTAGGTGGGCTTCCCCATGCATTAAACTCTTGGCCTCGAGCGCCTTCGCGTGCTATCCAATTTGGGTAAGTACGACGTAAACCGGTATCTTTAATCGGCTCGTGAGTATTAATGCTAATACCACGTTTTGCGGCTTCGGTAACGCTATGTAGATATTCGTTAACCATAAATTGGCCGTCGTGCCATTCATGGCGCACAATACCATTTTCATCAACGCGCTTAATGTCACCACCGTCTGCTACGTAACCGGTTTTAACTTGAGTCACGCCATGTTTTTGATATAAATCATAAGCATCACTCATTTGATTTCGGTAATTAGTGACTGAACCAGAGGTTTCATGATGGCCAATTAAACGGACATTTTTACTGTGTCCATATTGAGTTATCTCATCAATGTCAAAATCAGGATAAGCTTTAGTAAAGCTAAACACGTCGCCGTTATCGAACCAACTACCATCCCAGCCTTCATTCCAACCTTCAACCAATACCCCATCAAACCCATATTGGGCGGCAAAGTCCATATAACGCTTAGTTTCGCTGGTGGTCGCACCATGCTTAGGGCCGCTTCCCCAGGTGTTTTCATTGAGGTGCATTCCCCACCAAATGCCGACGTATTTACCCGGTTGCACCCAAGACACATCACCTAGTTTATTGGGTTCATTAAGATTAAGGATAAGATCTGAGTTAAGTAAACCTGGGGCATCTTTAGCAATTTGAATCGTACGCCAAGGTGTTGAAAAGCCAGGTTGAGTCTTCACTCGAATACCATCCGACCAGGGGGTTAAATCAGCACGTAAAATACCGTCACGCCCTTGATTAAGCACCATTGCGGCATAATCGGTGAGGGCGGCTTCATGGATGCTTAAATGCACGCCATCAGCCGTTCTAAAAGTCATAGGTGTGTGGGCTCGGTCGATTTTATCAAGTGAGGTTGTACGGTATAAATATTCGTATCGGTTCCAGCCGCGCCCGGGGATCCACCATGCGGTTGTGTGTTGTGGATCTGGGATGGAAAATTCAGTCAATTCATCGGTAATATCGAGTTTTGGTGTGTTAGCCAACCCGGTTTGTTTTGGCACTAGGTAACGAAAGCCAATACCATCATTAAACGATTTAAATTCGATATCAAAGTCAATTTTGCCGTTACTCAGGGTGGCGACCACGCGGTTGTAATGATCGCGGATATTTTTACGTTCACCCCAAGGTTGCTGCCATGTTTGGTCTACGCTGCTGTTAGTCACATGTTTAATGTTAAAATCAGTACCTAATTCACCTAACTGTTGAAATACCAACCCTAATTTACTTGGGTTAATAACAATATTGTCATTAAATTTTACTTGGTATTCAGGACGGCCATTATCATCGGTCAAGCTGATGTTGATGTGCTTGTCAGGCGAGGCGACATTAATGGTTTTAGCTTGAGCGATATTGGGAATGGTTGATAACGCGACAGCACAAGCTACTGCGATAACATTAAGTGCAAAGTGTGACTGTGTGGATAGCGGATTTGCTCCGTTAAATAAAACGCGCGCCATAGTATGTCCTTGTTGATTATTATTTTATCTTTAGAACAAGTAATATATGACGCTTTTCGTTTATACAGCAAAGATTTGCATACGTATTCAGTGTGCCAAGCAAGTGCTTGAAGTGAAATTACGCAACAATTTTATTACCCCACGAACAATGATTGGCTCAGGGTTGATTACTTGACTCAGACATTGTTCACCAACACTTTATCCTTTACGCAATCGTATTAATTTACATTCTCATGTCTAATTCATTGTGTATTAACACCACGCATTGTGATGCAAACAACATTTTGGGCCCCAAGTTTATGTGCTGAGTACCCAGGCGTTTAAGGCTGTTAAAGCTCTTCTTAGGCATAGGGATGTGATCGGTCAGTAAAAAACACGGGTTAGCAGCAAACTCGATATCACGTACTGGGGTGCCTTTTTTCTCTAACATATACAGCTGATAATCTTCCGCTAACTCTTGCACCAGTTTTTCAAAGCTAACAGTGCGCACTGTGATACCTGCTTCAACTTCACGTAACTGTTCTTTCGCCATGCCTTTAGATGTCGTTAAAGCTTTAGCAATTTTATGGGTTAAGTTTTGCTCATGGAAGCCGCCAATATGACCTAACTCACTTGAACGGAAACAGATGGTGCGAGAAAAATCGAGGGTGCTTTCTAACACTAAATACACCACTACATCGTCGCGATGTGATTGGGCGACAAAAATGGTATTCATCAAAGTGTGAGCTAAAATTTCAGTGTGGGCCGATTGACCAATACCTGCCAAAAATTGTTGGCTATCAACGGGAGCTGCTCTGGCTCGAACTACAAAAGCGCGCATGGGGAAATCCTATTAGAGGTAAATTAAACATGAAGCGGATAACGTAGTCGAATAATCAATCAGTTAAAGCCTAATATAATGTCTATTATCACAGTTTAAAGGCCCGCTGTAACGCTATTAATGACTGAAAAAATGAGTAGCGCAGATTCAAGTTATTTATTAGTTACGGCTATGTAGTTAATTGAATAATTGATAAAAAAGGGATTAAATTTGTGGCTTAATCCCTCTGGAGTATTTACTTGGTCTGGCTATCGTAATACTTACTACTAATCATGCCTTTAACAATTGATTCAATTTGTTTGATCGGAACCACCGATTGTATTCCTTGTGATGATTGCGGCGTCACTGATTGCGGTTCATCTATCCATTCATTAATTGAGGTGAACAATAATTGACCATCAGCACCTTTTTCAATTTTGGCTACATACCACCACTCTGTAATACCAACTGTTGGTGGGCTAAATATGCGTTGTTCATTATTAAATATAAATTCAACACGTGTTGTAGCCGGGTCAATGTCAGGTGAGCCAGAGAAATTTTTCACGTAGTAATCGTATCTACCTTCGACAGGAAACTGAGGAATTGAAATCACTTCAGGCCCATAACTTGTTACATCATCAACATCTAAATAGATGATGGTTTCATTAAGGGTGACTTCTGAATTGGCATAATACACATGGCTTTCATTACCTTCAGTATCAGTAATATAGAGATGTGAGTCTAAATCTCTTGGTGCTTCACCCCAGTTCAAGGTTATTTTAGTTAACGCTTCAGATAGCACTAAACACTCTGCTAAGGTGATGTCCTCTTCAAACGTGTTAATAATAGATGTTCGGCTTTGAAATCCGATAGTGGCGCCAAGTAAAACGGTAGAATGACGCTTAACTGGGATGCTAAATGTGCCATCATCGATAGAGAATGTGAGTGAGCGCCCCAAGTAATCACGTCCGTCTGAAATAACGCGAGCACCATTTAACAAATTACCATCTTCATCTTCCACACAACCATTTACCATAATGGTGTCGTAAATCATATCAGCATTCCAAGTAGTGAAATGACTAACATTACCTTGATAAAATGATTCACCGTTGACTGAAACTAATTGCGCTTCACCTTCTTCGATCCATAAACCTGACGTGGTGTCGAAATAATAAAGCGGTATCGTTGAGGGGGGAGTAGTACCTGCTACAGGTATATGAATTTGCGCGACTTTGTTTGGAGCGAGTTGTAGCTTGTTACCTGCACTATCAACAAAACTAACTGTAATAGCACCAAATGATTCTATTGGCACAATTTCGTTGGCACCGTTTGTTGTGAGCATATCACCTGGCATCATTTCAATATCAATAGCCGGGTTAATGACGGTTAGTTCAGCTACAACGGCAGAAGATACAAGGTTACCATTTAAATCAACAAGGCTGTTTTCAGGTAAAGTAACAAGCACATTACCATCAACAGCTAGCTCAGATACTTGAGTCGCATCAAAACTAATTGATGCATGAACAGGTTGTAATAGTAAATTGTGTTCTTGGGTTAGTTCATTTCTTGAAATACTCAATGCAGCTTCAGAATAATCTGTCGCATCAGCCACAAGAGTCAATCTGTCACTCAATTGAGTATCTTGGATTTTTGCTGAAAATAAGCCTTCAGCATCAGCCGTTACTGTATTAACAACTAGGTTACCATTAGATAAACTCACGACACTTTCTGGAATGACTTCACCATTAAAATAGTTAATCGTGGTACCAGAAATAGTATAAAAATATTTTTCATTTAAATTGAAACTAACTTGAACTGGCGCAACGCTATCTTCACCACCGTCAGTAACTTGTACAGAAATATCGGTTGATGTTGTTTCATATACGGAAGATGTATAAGTTATTAAGCCAGAAGGACTAATCAATAAACCATTTGGTCCGGCAATTAGTTCAAAGTTAATGTCATTTTCAGTGTCAGAATCGTCTACATCAGAAACGACTAATTGGTAGGTAAATGTCGAGCCTGAATCTACACTTTGCGCCACGATAGAAGACACAACCGGGGCATCGTTTACAGGCGTTACAGAGACTTCAAAGTTCTGTACAGCAGGTTGCGCTTCGTCTTCTCCACCATCACTCACAGTAACCGTGATTGACCCAGACGTTAATACACCTTCAAGTGGTGTCCATGAAATCAGACCTGTATTGTTAATGGCCATACCATCTGGCGCATTGGTTAAATTGAATGTTAAATTCGTACCATCATTGGCATCGTCTTGATCGGTAACGGTTAGCTGATACAGGTATTCACTATCTTCAATTGCAGTGACAACAGCGCTAGAAGATATTAACGGTGCGATGTTTTTAATCACCTCATTTTCATCATCGGAAGATGAACCACATCCGGTTAATACAAAAGAAAGTGCAGTTGCAACAACAGAAAGTCGCCACTTGTTTGTTAATTCCATTTACCTACTCCATGAATCAATAATTGTTAACTAGTCATTAAAATATTAAACATAAGGTGTTGATCTTTAGTTGCATATTTCGTTGTGATAATGACGATTAAACAATGATTTATCAATAATCATAAGTGATGTGCATTAGCGATTAGCGTACACTTTTGTATAGGTTAAATGTTAATAGCAAGCCAAATATGGCTATATAATTCTGTTAGCAGCATCAATTTTAATACAGGCAACAAGAAAGATATTTTTCAAATCTTGTGTGTGAGATCGGTATTTATAACTAAAAAATACGTTATAAAGTACAAATAAATTACATCTTTAATTGGAGATACTATGTCTGGATCAGTTCACGGTCATCAAGTTATGCAAATGATGCTAACCCACGGCTCAGCGTTAACAAAACAAGAACTTAAAATGATGATGCAAACTACATTTGGTGCAGATACTCGTTATCATACTTGCTCTGCAACAGAGATGGACGCTGAGATGCTGATTGAGTTTTTAGAGGGCAAAGGTAAGTTTATTCCCAGTGACGGCGGTATTACCACTGCAGCAGATAAAATTTGTAATCACTAAATTAATCAAGATGACAATATGTGGCTTAGCACTAGTTGGTTCTAGATAAGCCTAATGTAAATATAATTTACCATACACTCTTCAATTTCACTCACTAACTCTTCAGTGTTGATTTCTGGCTCGGATAAATCCATTTCACAAATTAAGCACACAATCCCCTTTGAACCTTTGAATTTCAATATGTGATCAACATCAAACTTTAACAATAGGAAGGCTCGTATTGTGTAGATAAAGGTAAAGGTGTGGTTATACATATAAATATAGATTTTCTAATTACGCAATCTAATCACGCGATCTAATATCACACAAATAATCGCTGTTAAATAGCACACTTACGCAGATACTCAGGATTGGCTGAAGCCCATTCTGCTGATTTAGTATCTAAGACTAAGGCCAACTCATGAACACATTCTTTTGTCCTCAAGGTTGAATATTGCCACAAGCAGCCTTGACTGGGTTATGGGCCAAACCATAAGACATTCATTAAATCTGCAAGATGCTGTAGCACTTGATGAATTACAACAGCTGATTGTGCCAGACAAGCCGATTGAAACGCTTTATATCCACATTCCTTTTTGTCATACCTTGTGCCGTTATTGCTCGTTTCATAAAATTAAATTTAATGAACCAGTAGCCCGAGAATATTTTAAGGCGCTGAGACAAGAAATCCGCCAAGTGCTTGCTAAAGGATTTCGTTTTAATCGGGTGTACATCGGCGGTGGCACCACAACTATTTTAGAAGATGAGCTGATCAAAACAATAGAGTTGATTAAGTCATTAACATCAGTACGTGAAGTCACTTGTGAAAGCGATCCTATTTACTTTAAAAATGGTCAGCCGCATTTGCTTAACGGTTTGGTCGACCGAATGTCGATTGGAATACAAAGCTTTGACGATAAGATTTTAAAAGCGGTTGGTCGTTTTGAAAAATTTGGCAGCGGTTTACAACAAGCTGAGTATGTTAGCCGCGCTATCGAGATTATCCCTACGGTTAATCTCGATATGATGTATGGCTTTACCATGCAAACACCGCAGACGGTGGCGAACGACTTGGCTCAAACCATTCGTTTACGTCCAGATCAAATTACCACTTATCCGTTAACCATTGGCATTGGTAAAAATCGCAAAAAAGCCGGTTGCCTTGCTGGCGAACCTGAAGCGTTATGGCCACAGTTTTTAGCGGTAAAACAAGCGTTAGCTGAACACTATATTATGGAGTTTCCGTGGACCTTTAGCCGTAACTTTGGTCAGCCAGTTGAACATAAATATGTATTAGATGGTGAAGACTGCTTCGGTGTCGGTTCAGGCGCATTTGGTCGCTTTGGGGAGCAATTTAGAATTTCCAGTTTTAATATCCCAGATTACATTAACCGTATTAAAGCAGGACATAGCGGCACTTGTTATACCAAACCATTAAAAACCAAGGCACTGTCACAGCATTATTTAATGATGATGATGGGCTGCGGCTTACTGGACAATCGACAATGTAAAGCCTATACCGGCAAGTCTTTGTGGCACGCATTCCCGTTAGAAATGAGTTTTTTAATTTCAGCTGGAGCACTGAATAAGCAGGGTGATAATTATATCACTACGGTTGAGGGTCAGTTTATAGCGCTAAAAATGTTTTCAGGCTTTTTGTCTGGAATGGATTTTTTACGCGAACAGGCCTGTGGATTACCCTTAAGCGCAATTGAAACGATGCCGAATATTTAGTCTGTGCGTTATCGATAAACGTTTAAAAAAGCCACAGGTAAGCATATCTGTGGCTTTTTAATGAGATACTTTTTACATAAACTAAACAATTATAAGTATCAGTTTATGCCTTATTGGCGACGTTAAGAATAACAGACTGCAAAGGGGCTAATTCAATATCAACACTGGCGCTGCCATCTTTGTGTAAAATGAGTTGTTGATTCTGTGGGGTACTTTTCAGCAAATCTGTCAGCTTTTTATTACTGCTAATTTGCCACGTTTGCATCAGTATGTTTGGCAACTGAAGGGTAAATTGTTTGCTGTGGCTTTGACTGAAATTACTGACAATGATCAATTGCTGTACTTCGTTAAAACGGCTAAAAGCAAATACGCTGTCGTCATAGCCTTCAAGCTTATTTTGGCGTTGTAGGCTATCTAGTTCTCTGTACTCACCGCTTAGCGCAGTAGCAGTGTGGCTTAAGTTTAATAACGTTTGATAATAACCACGTAATGTCTTTTCATCAGATGTTGACTGTCCGCCATCAAACTTGCCGTTGTTCATCCAGCGTTGATGAGCCGGTACGCCCACATAATCAAAAATACTGGTGCGAGTCGGTTGGCCAAAGCCTGCATTTTCAGCGCCTTGTTCGCCAACATCCTGGCCAAAATACAGCAAGGTGGGTGAGCGACTTAAGGTTGTAGACACCACCATCGCTGGTAGGGCATTAAATGGATTGCCAGCAAACTCGTTGGTGTTGATGCGTTGTTCGTCGTGGTTTTCTAAAAAATGCAGCATGTGCTGATCGATGTCACTGACTTTGGCTTGAACTGTGGCAATGGCTGCAGTGCTAGCTTTACCTTGAATAATGGCTTTTAAGGTGTCATATAAATCGACTTTGTCGTACAAGTAATCCATTTTACCTAAATGAATATAATCGCGGTATAAATCGGGGTTATACACCTCAGCCAGAATAAACGCATCTGGGTTGGTGTGCTTGATGTGGCTATTGAGGTAGCTCCAAAACTCTACTGGTACCATTTCAGCCATGTCGTAGCGAAAACCATCTACGCCTTTGGCTAGCCAATATTGCGCAATGTGCTCAAATTTACGCCATGAATCGGGAATGTTATCGGCCGCTTGTGTTTGCCAAAAGGCTAAATGCTCGGCGGTGCTTTTGTTTTCATATTCTTTTGGCAGAGCAGGGAAGTCATGGCTACCATCGGGTTTGACTCCATAATTTATTTTAACGGTTTCGTACCAATCGTTGGCATCGGGCTTGGCTAAACGTGAACCGTTGCCGGTCCATTTAGCCGGTGACTCGGCAAACTTTGCGTCTATGAGGGGATGTGTTTCGCCGCCTAATGGCAAATAACCATCCGATGCTTGTGGGACTTGAAAGTCTTCACCGACTACATAATAGAAATTGTTGTGTCTACTATAGGTGTTAGTTTTATCGTCGTTAGCACCAAAGTCTGGCTCGCCTTTTGGCGCTGAAATAGAATGATAATTGCGCGCGACATGGTTAGGCACTATGTCGATAATCACTTGCATACCATTGGCATGGGTGCGGTCGATTAATGCTTCGAATTCTGCCAAGCGATTAGCCGGATTATCCGCTAAATCTGGATTAACGTTGTAATAATCTTTTACCGCATAAGGTGAACCCGCACGGCCTTTGACGACATCAGGATCATCATTACCAATGCCATAATATGTATAGTCATTGACTAATGCATGATGCGGTACGCCGGTATACCAAAGGTGAGTGGTGCCTAAGGACTTAATATCTTGTAATGCCACATCGGTAAAATCACGGAATTTGCCTACGCCATTTTCGGCAATAGTTCCCCAAGCTTTGTTGGTAGTATTGGTGTTGCCATACAGACGAGTGAATACTTGATATACCACAGGTTTGCCTGTTGCAGCAGTTTGACTTGTTTGAGTAACTGATACGTTTTCGTTATCGTTTTTTACAGCAGTATCAATTTGTTCAACGGTATTGGGTTGGCAAGCGCTTAATCCTAACCCCAGTATACAGGCTAGTACCAATGCCTTTGGGGTCGGTGAAGGTAGGCGAAGTTGGCTTACTAACGGTTTAGTGATGGGGCGCATGAGTCTCTCTTTTATTGTTTTTATGAGAGTGATTCTATTGAAGAACATAGAACCACTCCTTAATGTCAAATAACTGAACGTATCTGTATCTAAACTTTAGAGCGTAAATTCCAACGTCTAAATATTCGACTCTAAATATTCGACTCTACATATTCGAGTATACATATCTGTGATAAAAATCAATGGCTCAGTTTAAGAATCGTGACACCTTTATTGGCCAAGGTAAGCGGCTTAGATAATGAGTACGTTTGTTTGTTGATAATATCAACGCCAGTAGTGTTGTCATTAATCGCAGGTTTGAAACGTTGTAAATCAAGTTCAATAGGCTGGCTGTTTTTATTGTAAATGATCAGTAAGGTTTCATCGCCCTGATGACGGCTTTGGACATAAACACCGTCTTTGGGCACAAAGTGCTGCAACTTACCTTGTTGAATCGCTAATGAGTTTTTACGGTAATTTAATAATGTACGTACGAAGTTAAGTGCTTCGGTTTGTTGTGCATTCAAACCTTTACCCGTAAACACATTGACACTGTCTTGTGGCCAGCCACCAGGAAAATCTGCGCGCACAGCGCCGTCGTTACGGTCTTCTGTAGGACTTTGCATGACTATTTCTGAGCCGTAAAATATTTGTGGAATACGGTTGCTGGTCAGTACATAAGCCATGGCCATTTTGTACAGTGCAATGTCGTTTTTCATTAAACTGTAAATACGGTTAGTGTCGTGATTACCTTCAAATAACACTAACTGGCTTGGATTGGCATACACCACATCGTTAGCCAACATTTGGTAAAGATCGATAAATCCAGCGCCCCAATCTTCCTCTTTGGTTAAGCTTGCTATAAGAGTGTCGTACAAGGGGAAATCCATCATGCTGGGTGCAAAAGATTGATAACCATCTACATTTACCTTACCAGCTTGCCAGTAGCTTACCGTCACTGGGTTACTACTCCATTCTTCGCCAACAATATTAAAATGCGGGTATTCATCCATAATGGCCTTTGACCATGCTGTTAGAAAATCTTTGTCAGCATAAGAGTAGGTGTCTTCGCGAATACCGCTCAGCCCCGCGTATTCAACCCACCAAATACTATTTTGAATTAAGTATGTTGCCATGTGCGGATCGCGTTGATTGAGATCTGGCATAGTGACGTCAAACCATCCATCACTAAAATCGACCGTGTCTGCATTCACAGAGTAAGGATCTTGTACGGTAGTGCGTCTATGGCTTGAATAGCTAACATTTGTAGGGTCTTTCACCCAACGGGATTGACCATTAATCCAAGTGTTACTCGGCATACTGCTCATCCATTTATGACCCGAGCCCATGTGATTAACAACCACATCTTGGATGATGCCAATGCCAAAGGTTTTCGCTTCTTCTACCAAGGCTTGGTATTCTTGATTGCTACCAAAACGAGGGTCTATTTTATAAAAATCTGTGGTGGAATAACCGTGGTAAGAATATTTTTGTTGGTTATTTTCAAGCAGTGGATTAATCCACAATTGAGTGACACCTAAATCATGCAAGTAGGGCAGAGCTTTGCGGATCCCCATAATATCACCACCATGGCGGCCACCATCAAAGCTTCTATCGGCTTTTTCAAGCATGTCTGGGTGGTTATCATTGTCGGGATTACCGTTAACAAAACGATCTGGAGTGATTAAGTAAATCACATCTTTATTACTAAACCCTTGGCGATCGCGTGAACCTTTTTGACGGGTTTGCAGCTCATAATCAAATTGATCAACTAATTGGTCGTCTTTATATAGACCTAAAGTAAGTTGTTGTGGTTTAGCTTGGCTTAAGTCCAAATTAACGAATAAATGGTCGTTACTGTCGGTTTTATCTACGCTGCTGAGCGTGACACCTTCAGCCTTGATTAATTTCACTTGGGTGTCGCGAATGTTATCGCCAGCAATCAATAGTTGTAACGTAGGTTGTTGCATACCCGCCCACCATGACATGGGCTCGACGTTAAGTGCGGCATTCACCGACATGGCGCTGACACTGAGCGCACAGCCTAATACTAAACGTGATGCGAGCTTGCTGATGCGATGTTGGCCTAGGGGCGTTGGGTGTGAGTAATGTGATGACATGATTACTAGTCCTGTTTTATGTAATTTATTTTTATTCTGTTAACGCATTATTACTTTTTATCAAATACTTAAATTTTTTCGATATAGGTTTCATGGGTCGGCATTTGGTTCACCGTGCTGGCAATGACCTTACGGATATTAGTTAAGTAGTCGGTTAAATCGACTTGGGTGACCGCTTGGGTCAGTGGATGATAATCTAAAGGAATAATGCCTTGACCTAACATGACCTGGATCCAGGCCGCTTCGGTAAAGAGTTCATCTTGATGCCTGAAAACCGTTGCGGTGGATTTAAATAAATCGATTTTTCGTTGCAAGCTTTCAGGGATGTCCATATCGCGACATTGCTGCCATAAACCGTGTTCACTGTCGGCAGATTGTTTAGCATTAAGATGATAGTGCAAAATAATAAAGTCGCGGATTTGCTCAAACTCTGTTTGTGATTGGCGATTAAACTCATCAATGTGCTGTGCTTGAATGCCGTTTCGGGGAAATAATTTGGTTAAACGAATTATCGCCGATTGGACTAAATGTAAGCTGGTGGACTCTAACGGTTCTAAAAATCCGCTCGATAACCCAATAGCAACACAGTTTTTATGCCATTGCTTGACGCGCCTGCCTGTGGTGAAGGTGATTTTACGTGGCTCGGCTAGCGGTTTTCCGTCTAGGTTGGCTAATAAATGCTGCTTAGCTTGCTCGTCGCTCATATGTTTACTGCTATACACAATGCCATTGCCAGTGCGATGTTGCAGTGGAATACGCCACTGCCAACCAGCATCATGGGCGGTTGCTTTAGTGTAAGGCGTGACAGGAGAGGTGCTTTCAGATGGCACTGCATATGCGCTGTCACAGGGGAGCCAATGCTGCCAGTTTTCGTATTCTACCCCTAATGCTTTTTCAATTAATAAAGCAGAAAAACCTGAACAATCAATAAATAAGTCACCATTAATGCAGTCACCATTTTGTAAGGTGATACTGTCTATCGAGCCATCATTGGTGAGTTGAGTGCTGGTTATAGTGCCTTCTATTCGAGTGACGCCACGTTGTGTGCTGTATTGGCGAAGTAAGTTGGCGTATAAGCTGGCATCAAAATGATAGGCATGGGTGATACCACTCATCTGCGCTTGAGCAATACTTTGAATAGGTTGGAATTTATTATTTTTAGCGGCCTGATAATTAAGCGAGTATTGCCAGAAATCTTTAGCGCTAAACGTACTTTGATTTTGTTGGCCACAATGAGCTTGTGCGCTGAGCCAATAATGATGAAACGAGGTAAAGCCTAAGTCACGACCAATATTGCCAAAAGCGTGCATGTAAGCATCGCCTTGTTGGTGCCAGTTTTCAAACTCGATGCCTAATTTATAGGTTGCTTGGGTCGCTTTAATAAAGTCTTTCTCGCTGATGCCTAATACGCTGTTAAATATCTGCAGGGGCGGAATGGTGGCTTCACCCACACCTATAGTGCCGATGGTGTCAGATTCAATGAGAGTGATATTAAGTTGTGTTTTAAACAATTTGGCTAACATGGCTGCGGTCATCCAGCCCGACGTTCCGCCACCTACAATGACAATGTTTTTTATTATTGTTTGATCCATTGTTATCGCCTTTTATCTCTTGTTATTTGTATTCAGTATCAAAAAATAAAAAAGCCCCTGTAATTGGTTACAGAGGCTTTTTTTGTCGGTTTAGTAGATTCTACAAGCCCATTAGAACTTGTAGTTTGCGCCTAACATAAAGTTACGACCGTAGTTTTGATAATCACGTACGTGACGTGCATCTTCACCAGTGTAAGATGTAAATGGCTCGTTGGTTAAGTTGTTCACTTGGAACTGTACCGATAAACCATATAGGGCATCGATACCACTTTCAGTAAAGTCATAACCAATTTGGGCATCAACAACCGTTTCAGCTTTCACGTTTA
Source organism: Shewanella sp. BF02_Schw (assembly GCF_014596695.2). NCBI lineage: Bacteria > Pseudomonadati > Pseudomonadota > Gammaproteobacteria > Alteromonadales > Shewanellaceae > Shewanella > Shewanella sp. BF02_Schw. The sequence goes on along the minus strand of NZ_JABKAW020000008.1, from coordinate 24,608 downwards.
CGTTGACACGAGTCAAACTGATTGCGGTAACTTCACCTAAGAAGTCACTACGATAGCGTGAGCTAATACGCGCTTCAAAACCGGCGTTTTCGTAGTAAACAGTGGCGTTGAAGGTTTTTTCAGATAAACCTGGCAACGTCGTTGGATCGCTATCTGGTGTTTCTTTCACTTCACTGTCGTTGTACGAACCACTTAAGATAGTACCAAAACCTTCTAGTTGGTCTGCAAAAAGGCCAAAGTCGAGAGACAAAGACGCTTCTATACCTTGTACATAACCACCTTCACCATTTTGTGGTTGTGAGGCTAAACCAATTGGATTACCTTCACGATTTGGGAACAACTCTCCAAAGTTAAAAGGTGCTTGTTGGTCATATACATAGTTTTCTAAGTCTTTATAGAACACAGCTAATGAGAAATAACCTTGGTCGCTAAAGTAGTTTTCGTAGCTAATGTCGTACTGACGCGCTAACCATGGACGTAGTTCTGGATTACCCGCACCACCGGACCAGTTTACGCCGTCAGTTGGGTTTTCGTTGTAGCTAAAGTTTACGTTAGCATTCATTTTGTCCATGCGTGCGCGGGTTAACGTACGTGCAGCGGCAAAACGCAGCATTTGACCATCGGCAACTTCAAAGCCTAAGTTCATGCTTGGTAACCATTCAAGGTAGGTATCGCCCGCTGTGCGTGCTGTCAATACAACTGCATCATCTTCAACTGTCGCGACAGTGCCATTTGAGCTTTGATCAGTATGAACGGCCTGTATACCAATGTTACCGGTTAGTGGGAATCCGAATAGCTCAGACTCTAAGTTGGTTTTAACATAAAAAGTTGAGACTTCTTCTGAAACGTCCCAAGAGTTAGTCGCACGGGATAAATCGACATCTGCTACGTCTGTTTCGGTATAGCCGCCCGCATTGTAAAAGGCTAACGAATCATAACTGAGCACATCACCCATGCCGAAAAAGTCGAGTGAGGTTGGCGATAATAAATATTGCTCTGGTACAGATTCTAGGTAGTTATCAGAACCGTCATAGCCCGCTAACGTTAGGTAATAACCTTTATCAAGTTTGCTTTTATCACGATTAGTGCGGTTAACACCAAACTCAACGCTGCGCACTGCACCGTCATCAAACACATATTCTGCGCTTAAACGGAACGAGTTTAACTCATCTTCAATTTCAGGCTTGTTAATAAAACCGTCTTGAGTATTGGCACCAAGTGGGCTACCCCAACCGAGTGGGTCACCTAATTTGATGACATTAGGGTCTGCATAGTTAAGGTCATGAGTAAAGTTGTAACCACCATTACCGTTGTAAGCAAAGCCTAAGTCATCAACTGCACCAACACCGGTGCCACGGCCTGTACCAGTATAACTTTCCATACCAATGTCGGTACGATCAACTTTTGATAAAGCAATATCGGCTTCAACGCGCCAGTTATCATTAATGGTGAACTTGTTATTCCAGCCAATTGAAAGTGATTCAGCATCACGTTTGTTGACATCATTACGGATAACGACTTCGGCACCATTAATGGTTCCTTGTGTCACTAAACCATCTTCGGTAGTTGTCGCAGTCACTCCACCGTTAGTACCCCAAGCTGCAGGGATTTCAATACCGCGTAAACGCTGGTCATCAGTGAACTTTGTATAGTAAATGTCAACAACTGAAGTGAATTTTTCGTTAGGTGCGTATTCAAATACAGCTAATACACCATCACGTTCTAATTCACTTGAGCGCACAAATGGTTTTGCGCCACCTAAAACACTGTCACCGGCATCATTTTCTGGGTAACCCCATGCCTGCCAGCGTTCTTCTTGGTTGGGTGACATCATGCGGGCATAACCTAACGCAATACCGATAGTGTCGTCTGCAAACTGGTCGATGTATGAAATGCTGCCACGATAACCGGTGTCACTTGAACCACTGTTAAGTGATCCTAAATCATTCATTTCGCCACGAAGCGACATCGCAATAGTTTGCTCACCATGTGTTAATGGGCTGATAGTTTGCATATCTACCGTGCCGCCGATGGCCTGCGCCATGACAGACGCATCAGGTGTTTTGTACACCACAACACGATTTAATAATTCAGAAGGATATTGGTCAAACTCAACACCACGGTTATCGTTAACCGAGGCTTGTTCGCGACCGTTTAATGTCGCAGTAGTGAAGTCTGGGCCTAAACCACGGATAGAGATAACGTTTGCACGTCCATCTAAACGCTGTGCTGATACACCGGGTAAGCGTGCGAGTGATTCTGCAATACTGACATCAGGCAATTTACCAATGTCTTCGGCAGAAATGGCTTCAACAATGGATGATGAAGACATTTTTAGTGATTGTGATTCTTGTAAGCTGCGACGAATACCAGTGACTTGAATCACTTCAATATTTTCTTCGGCAGTATCAGTAGTATTAACGTCATCAGCAGCGTAAGCACTCATGCTTGCACCTGCAGCAACTAACGCTAGCGTAAGTAGGCTCGGTTTAAATAGCAACATTCATCTTTCCCCTTTAGTGGATACTTAACAACTTGAAGTCCAGGTCGAGTGTTAGTGTCCTTTTGAATTTTGGTTACAGTCTTTATTGTGTTTTTCCCTCAGCATGCTTAATTAACTTTTATAAGTGACTGCATAAGTGCTGAAGTTATGACCAAATTGTTGCGCAACAGTGACGATACTACTCCCAGTACAGTTTTGCCGACAATATTATGCATACGTATTCAACGTTATTAGTGACGAATTAGCGGCTCAATTTTACAATTTCGAAACAACTTAAGGATACTATTTATGTAAGTTAACCTATTGTATTAATAGTTTTTTTATTGTTTCCAGTAAGTGCGTTAGGTCAATTAATTCTTTGCATACGTATGCAGGTGTATTGAACCTGATTTCCTTATTCACGTATCCTCGGGGTAATGAAAAACAACAGCGAGCTGTTACCCAGCCGCAACATCAAGGTAACTCACAGGTAATTTTGGGGTTAGCTTAATTCTAAGGGGAAGCAATGGATCAGGTAACCTGGTGGCGCGGTGGAGTGGTATATCAAATCTATCCACGCAGTTTAATGGATTCTAATGGTGACGGTGTTGGCGACTTACAGGGCATCATTGCTAAACTTGATTATATTGCCAGTTTAAACGTTGATGCTATTTGGATTTCGCCTTTTTTCAAATCACCGATGAAAGACTTTGGTTACGACATTAGTGATTATCTTGAAATAGACCCACTGTTTGGCACCATGGCCGACTTTGACCAACTTATTGAGAAAGCCCATCAATTAAATATAAAAGTGGTGATTGACCAAGTACTCAGTCACACCTCAGATCAGCATGATTGGTTCGAGCAAAGTCGTCAAAGCCGTGATAACGATAAAGCAGACTGGTACGTGTGGGCCGATCCTAAAGATGATGGCAGTGCGCCAAACAATTGGCTCGCTATTTTTGGCGGTTGTGCATGGGAATGGGAACCACGCCGTCAGCAATACTATTTGCATAATTTTCTTAAAAGTCAGCCAGATTTGAATTTCCATTGTCCGCAGGTTCGTCAAGCTGTGCTGGATAATGTTGAATTTTGGCTTAAAAAAGGCGTTGATGGTTTCCGTCTCGATGCGATTACATTCTGTTATCACGATGAACAATTACGCGATAACCCCGCTAAACCAAAAGATAAGCGTCAAGGCCGTGGCTTCAGTGAAGATAACCCGTATGCTTACCAATACCATTACTACAATAATACTCGTCCACAAACCGTTGGCTTTATTGAAGAGTTACGTGCATTAATTAATCGTTACCCTGGCGCGGTTACCTTAGGTGAAGTGTCATCTGAAGATTCACTTGCCACGATGGCAGAATACACTCAAGGCGATGACCGTTTACACATGGCCTACAGTTTTGAGTTGTTAACCGATGATTTTAGCGCGGCTTATATTCGCCAAACTGTTGAAGAACTGGAAGCCAGTATTGGTGATGGTTGGCCATGTTGGGCTATCGGCAATCATGATGTGAAGCGGGTTGCATCACGTTGGGGTAAAGATAGTGTTAACCCAACGATGGTGAAAATGCTCAATGCGATGTTGTTTTCATTACGCGGCAGTGTGTGTAGTTATCAGGGTGAAGAATTAGGCTTAACGGAAGCACCGATTGAGTTTAATCAATTACAAGACCCCTTCGGCATAGCATTTTGGCCGATGTTTAAAGGCCGTGATGGATGTCGCACGCCAATGCCTTGGGTAAAAGAAGCACCTAATGCAGGTTTTAGTGACGCAACACCTTGGCTACCAATAGATCCGTTACACAATAATAGTGCCGTAGATGTACAAGAAGCCGATCAAGATTCGATACTGAACAGTTATCGTCATTTTTTACAGTGGCGTAAACAGCAACATATCCTGATTGAAGGTGATATTCAGTTTATTGATAGCCATCCTGATGTATTAGCGTTTATCCGCAGTCAAGATCAACAACGGATGCTAGTTCTGTTTAACTTGTCAGCAATGCAACAAACCTTTGACCTAAAAGCGTTACGTTTATCTTCGACCTTAGATGGACATGGGTTACTCAGTGGCATGCAAGATAAACAGCATCCTGCGACTATCGTATTACCAAGTTATGCCAGTTTTTATGGCTTGCTTGCTAAGTAGAGTGACTAAGCTGAAATACGACAGTATTTCAGCTTTTTTGATCTATTAGTTTTCAGTAGAGAGACAATATAAAAATTAATGTATCAAACTTCAAATGCTATACGGCCGCCATTATAAATTTATAAAACAGCGACATAATAATTAACAAGAAGAGACCACACTATGGCTTCATCAATGCAAAGTACTCAACAAACAACAGTGACCGGAGGCAGCGGTAGTTATCGCTTTGCACTTGTGTCATTAACTTCACTGTTTTTCATGTGGGGATTTATTACCTGTTTAAATGATATTCTCATTCCACATTTAAAAGCGGTGTTCTCGCTTAATTACACCGAAGCGATGTTGATCCAATTTTGTTTCTTTGGAGCCTACTTTTTAGTCTCATTACCAGCAGGTAAGTTAGTCAAAAAATTAGGTTATCAAAAAGGCATCGTAACAGGGCTTGTTATTGCTTGTATCGGGTGTTTGTTATTTTACCCTGCTGCAGCGTTTGCAACGTATGGATTATTCCTTGGTGCACTGTTTGTATTGGCGTCTGGGATCACCATTTTACAAGTGGCGGCAAACCCTTATGTCAATGCGTTAGGCAGCGTTGAAACCGCATCAAGTCGTTTAAACCTAACTCAAGCATTTAATGCATTAGGCACGACGGTTGCTCCTTTCTTTGGTGCTGTATTGATATTATCTGTTGCATCTGGCGCGGTAGAAGGCTTAAGTCAAGCGCAATCAGAAGCAGAAGTGGTTAAGCTTCCATACCTTATTTTGGCTGCGATGTTAGGCTTACTCGCGTTAATTTTTTCTAAACTCAATTTACCTACCATTGCTGAACACAGCGATGATTCAGCGACTGGCGTGATAACGCATAATGGCAAAACAAGTGCCTTACAAAGCATCCATTTGGTGTTAGGTGCTGTAGGTATTTTTGTCTATGTTGGTGCTGAAGTGTCTATTGGTAGTTTTTTAGTTAACTTTTTAGGCGAAGAGCAAGTTGCCGGTTTACAAGAAGCAGAAGCCGCTAAATATATCACCTACTATTGGGGCGGGGCGATGATAGGCCGTTTTGTCGGTTCGGTTATTATGCAAAAAATTCCAGCAGGTACTTTGTTAGCCTTTAATGCCTTTGTTGCCGCTGCACTGGTGTTAGTGGCAATGAACAGTACTGGCGCAGTGGCCATGTGGTCTATCTTGGCAGTTGGATTGTTTAATTCGATTATGTTCCCAACTATCTTTAGCTTAGCACTCCGAGATTTAGGCCCACACACCTCACAAGGCAGTGGCATATTATGTTTAGCCATTGTTGGTGGCGCAATTGTACCGTTATTACAGGGAGTGATGGCCGATAGTATGGGCTTACAAGTGGCGTTTATTTTACCGGTTGTGTGTTACGCGTTTATTCTATTCTATGGTGCTAAAGGCTCAAGAATGTAATCTCGTTTTGATTACCGGTCATTAGTATTAACCATCAGCGGCTTTAGGGCCGCTTTTTAATGCGTTGCATTAGTGAACATATCATCATGCAGTTATGAATGGGGACGGGTTAGCTTCAGGGTATTAAGGTCGGTTGCTGCTACAAAATGTTATTCACAGAAAACCTATAAAGGTAGAATAATTGGCTATTTTATGCTGTCAAAGTGAGGAGTAAAGCCTGATATGGCCTTGCTATCAACAGCGTTAATCCCTATGATCAGCACGTTTTTAAATTGATCGTTATATTAGATAGAGAGCCCCCATGTTGACTTATCCGTTGTCAGGCAGTTCATCAGAGTTAGTCTTAAATGTACTAACCATGGTGTTAACCCGAGGAAAACCATTAGATAGAGCTTATTCAGAGCATTTTTCTGGTTTAACGCTTAACCCATCAGAGCAAGCGCGGATCACGCAAGTCACCGGCGATATTTTACGTCGTTTAAACTTATATTGTTTTCTGGTTGATATTAAACCAGAAGAATTTGATCGTTTAGGGTCAAAATTACTTAACGGTTGGCATGTATTTCATGGCTTAGATTTACCTAAAATGCAGTATTCATTGCAACTAGAGCAAGCAGCATTTGAGGCGAATCTAGAACAAGCCAAAACTGATCCTGTATTATGGGATGGTTGTCCTGAGTGGCTAAATGAGCTTGGTCAGGCACAACTTGGTGATAAGTGGCCTGCTGAACGTGCGGCACTGGCTGAACAACCAAAACGCTATTTACGCGTTAATGAACTGAAATGTAATCGCGACGCCCTTATTGAAAGACTTAAAAAAGAAGGCGTAACGGCAATAGAAGTAAGTGATGTAGCTTCTGCTATTGAGGTCACATCAGACTCAGCATTATTTCGCACCGATGCATTTAAAGACGGTTGGTTTGAACAGCAAGACGCGGGTTCACAGTTAGTTGCCAATGCTGTGGATGCAAAACCAGGTATGCGTGTTGTTGATGCTTGTGCTGGCGCAGGTGGAAAAACTTTGCACATCGCGGCACAAATGCAAGGTAAGGGCCGTTTGCTCGCGATGGATGTTGAGCAATGGAAACTGGATAATCTTAAAACTCGCGCTAAACGTGCAGGTGCCCATAACGTTGAAACACGGATTATTGCCAGTTCTAAAACCATTAAGCGTTTAAAATTAACCGCTGACCGCGTGCTACTAGATGTACCTTGTTCTGGACTTGGCGTGTTAAAACGTAATCCAGATTCAAAATGGCGTGATACTCCAGAGCGTTTGCCTGTGTTGGTTGAATTGCAGAAACATATTTTGCAAAGCTACAGCCGTATGGTTAAAGTCGGCGGAATATTAATCTATGCGACTTGTTCAATCATGCCAGAAGAAAATCGCGATCAAATTGATGCATTTCTTGCAGACAATCCACAGTTTACGCTTATTGAAGATGAAAACATCTTAGTTTCAGAACGCGGCTTCGATGGTTTCTATCTTGCAAAGATGGAACGCATTAGCGAATAATTATTCAAATAATACCAATTTTTATATTCATTAAATTGATGGTGAGTAACATAAAAACAGTGCATTTATTTGCACTGTTTTTATTTATGGATAAATTTTGCTCGTTAAACTGAGTGTTTTGAATTAATTTACGTTAAGACATTGATTAAGTTCTCACAAATGCATAATCTTATTCATATTAGAAATATCTATTTTTAAGCATTCGCCGTAATAATGGAGCGTTATGGATATAGGACCGCATATCAATAAATTCATAGAAGATACAGACCAACATGATTTTCGTGAATCGAGTATCGAGCGATACAGTACAATACTCGATATGGTATTGCAGGGCCTACCCTTAGGCGAAATGCTTCATGCCTTAGTATTATTGATAGAAGCACAAAAAATTGGTACTCGTGCATCAGTGCTTTTATTGAGTGATGACGGTAAACGGTTATTCTCGGGTGCGGCTCCTAATCTTCCTGAAGAATATAACAATGCGATTAACGGCATCGAGATTGGCGTTGATGTGGGCTCTTGTGGCGCCGCCGCATATACTTGTGAAAGAGTCATTGTTGAAGACATTGAACATCATCCTAATTGGAAAGACTTTAAAGCATTACCTTTAAAAGCCGGACTAAAATCGTGTTGGTCTGAACCGATAAAAGACAGTAATCAAAAAGTACTGGGCACTTTTGCCATGTACTATGACACGATTAAATCGCCGTCCAAGCAAGATTTGCACCTAATACAAGAAGCGGCACGTTTGGCCAGTTTAGCCATTGAACGAAGCCGCGGAATGCATATTCAACGGTTAAGTAGCAATATTTTTAACAGCTTGCCTATTGCGTTAGTTATTACGAGTGAAGATAACTCGGTGTTATCAGCCAATCCAATTTTTAAATCCTTAACGTCTACCTATTACGCCAATCTTAAATTATTTGATGTTCATCGTTTTTTGAGTCACTCCCAAAAAGATGTAGTAGCAGATTTATTTGAGCATTTAAAGCGCGGACACCCTTGGCAAGGGGAGTTAAAAGGTCTTAAAACCGACAATGATATTATTGATATCTCGCTTAATGTGACCGTTATTCGGGATAGTTTTACGCAACAGAATTGTTTTGCATGGTTAATTACCGATATTTCCGCCCGTAAAAACGCTGAAAAAATGATTAACTTTCAATCCAACTACGATCAACTTACCGGATTGTCGAACCGTAAATACTTGTTTGAAAGTCTACAAGCTATGATCGATTCAGAAGACAGCGTAAACGGTTGTAAGCAAGACTTTAGCTTGATGCTGATGGACATCGACCATTTTAAACAAATTAACGATACCCTCGGACATGATAACGGTGATCTTGTATTGAAATTTGTCGCGCAGCGCTTACTGAGTGCCATTCCTGATAATGTCCTTATTGCGCGTATTGCGGCCGATGAATTTGCATTAGTTTTACCGGGTAAAATGTGTACCGACTCATTAATTAGTCTTTTTGATGATCTAACGGATGAGTTGAAAAAGCTTTTTATTGTTGGCGGTCAAGATGTCATGTTATCCATGAGTACTGGCCTTGCTCGTTATCCACACGATGCTGATAATGTGGAACAAATATTAAATTGCGCCACGCAAGCTATGTACAACGCAAAATCTCGAGGTCGTAATTGTCTGCAGTTCTTTAATCAGCAGATCCAAAAAGATGCAGAAAGACATGCAGAATTGTACTTACACCTTAAGTCTGCATTGAGCCAGAATGAATTTGAACTGTATTATCAACCCATTGTGAATCCGTTTAGTGGCCAAATCATTAAAGCTGAAGTGTTATTGCGCTGGATACATGATGGTCAATTTATTTCGCCAGATGAGTTTATTCCTATTGCAGAAGAGTCTGGTTTAATTGTTCAAATCGGTGAGTGGGTGAGAACACAAGCAATAACCAGTATCATCGCATTGCAGAAAAGTGGTTATGCCATTCCATTTTCAATTAATGTGTCGACGATTGAATTTTGGACGACCGATCTACAACAACGATTTTTACGGTATTTTGATGACCTTTCACAGTTGTTAGGTGGTAGCCAGATCCCGTATCAGCTGATCACTTTAGAAATCACCGAATCATTAATGATGAAACAACAATCATCGATTAGCCAATTATTAACAGAACTTCGGCATCGTGGAATGAAAATTTCAGTGGATGATTTTGGTACTGGCTATTCATCTTTATCTTATTTGGCAAACTTCCCAGTGGATCAAGTTAAAATTGATAAATCCTTCATCCAGAAAATTTCATTGGGTGCGCGACATGAAGCGTTGATAGAAGCTATTGTCAGTATGAGCCGAGCATTAGATCTGTCAATTGTCGCTGAAGGTGTCGAAACTGAAGTTGAATTAGATTTTATCAAAAAACAGAATATTGAAGCGGTGCAAGGGTATTATTTTTATAAACCTATGCCAAAAGCTGACTTCTTTGCATTATTGGCGAAACAATCTCGTATCTTTTGATATCGGCGTTTGATATCGGCGTTTAATATCAGTGTTTGATATTCTCGCTTAATAAACATAAAAAATGCCGCATTTATTAATGCGGCATTTTTATTGAATAAAGTTAATTCAATGACTTACTCATTTAAGCAAGCATGCTTCTTGGTTCAGTGAACTCAAGGTTCAACGCTTCTGCCACTTCTTTACAGACGACTTTACCGTGCATTACGTTTAAGCCATTTAATAAATGTTTGTCATTTAATAATGCTTGTTTGTAACCTTGGTTAGCTAACTTGATAATGTAAGGTAGTGTTGCATTGTTTAATGCAAATGTAGAAGTACGCGCTACTGCACCTGGCATGTTAGCCACACAGTAATGTACAACGTCATCAACAATGTAAGTTGGGTCTTGGTGAGTGGTAGCGTGCGATGTTTCAACACAACCACCTTGGTCAATTGCAACGTCAACAATTGCACTGCCTGGTTTCATGCGCTTAACCATGTCACGAGTGATTAATTTTGGCGCTGCAGCACCTGGAACTAATACACCGCCAATTACAAGATCAGCTTCTAATACGTGACGCTCAATAGCATCAGCTGTTGAGTAAATGGCTTTAACCGCTGAACCAAACTGAACGTTTAGACGACGTAATGCATCGATGCTGCGATCTAAAACAACAACATCAGCACCCATACCAACAGCCATTTGCGCTGCGTTTGTACCAACCATACCGCCACCAATGATGACCACTTTAGCTGGCTCAACACCTGGAACACCACCAAGCAACATACCACGACCGCCTAATGATTTTTCAAGTGCGCGAGCTCCTGCTTGGATTGACATGCGGCCAGCCACTTCTGACATTGGTGCAAGTAATGGTAATCCGCCGCGGTCATCTGTTACGGTTTCGTAAGCAATACAAACAGCGCCACTGGTGATTAATTCTTCAGTTTGCGGCAAATCTGGTGCAAGGTGCAAATAAGTGAATAAAATCTGGTCGTGACGTAACATTGCACGTTCAACTGCTTGTGGCTCTTTAACTTTTACAATCATGTCTGATTTAGCAAACACTTCAGCTGCTGTAGCTAAAATCGAGGCGCCCGCATCCATATAGTCTTGATCGGTAAAACCAATACCCACACCCGCATCTGATTGAACATAAACAACGTGACCTTTTATGGTTAATTCACGTACGCTTGAAGGAACCATGCCTACACGGTATTCGTGGTTTTTGATTTCTGTTGGAACACCAATAATCATTATTTGAGCCTCGATTGACATAAAAAACCCCACTTCAAGTGGGTATAGTTGTTATTAATTGTGACCTGAACGTGCTTATTTCAGGTGACTCTAGTATAGTGCTGCTTTAGCAGATTATGTTGCTGAATTTCGATAATTAATAGGCAGAAGTGTTGTTTTAAGGACAAAACAAGGTTGAATATATGGCAAATAGTAAAAGCTTTTCAGTGAAAGATTTAGACCGCATTGATCGTAATATCTTAAATGAACTTCAACAGGATGGTCGCATATCAAATGTTGAACTATCTAAACGAGTCGGCTTAAGTCCTACACCGTGTTTAGAAAGAGTAAAAAGGCTTGAGAAACAAGGTTTTATTAGCGGTTATACTGCGTTGGTTAATCCACATTTTCTCGGTGCTTCTTTATTAGTCTTTGTTGAGATCACTCTAAATCGTGACACTCCAGACATTTTTGACCGCTTTAACCGTGCTGTACAATTGCTTGATGACATCCAAGAATGCCATTTGGTCTCTGGTGATTTTGACTACTTATTAAAGACTAGGGTGTCAGATATGTCTGCATATCGGCGATTACTAGGTGAAACCTTACTGAAACTGCCATCCATTTCAGACACTCGTACTTATGTAGTGATGGAGGAGGTTAAACAAACCAATAAGGTTGCGTTATACAACCTAGGGTAATCTCACTAACTTAATCGCCTATCCCGTTTTTAGAGCCGGAATGATGAATTATAGATGACTGTTGTTGCCTATGTTCATCTTTTTCGCTAACTAAACATTTTTTGTATATAAAATCATCATCTTGACTACCATCATCAATGCTTTTATGTTTCTTGATTAATTCGACATAACAATCGATTGAGCTTGATTAATTCAAGGTGCATAATCACTGCAAATACAGTGATATTCTGTTATCTTAACCCTTATTTTTCACTTTTTTATGGATGCTTTCGTTTGACTCAGGAAAATAGTCTTAAAACACTCAGTGGCCTACAAAGGCTACTTGAAGGTGGTCTTATATTATGTTGCATGGTTGCAACCTATATTCTATTGGCATTATCCAGTTTCAATCCAAGTGACCCTGGCTGGAGTCAGTCGCATTTCCAAGGTGAGATACACAACTGGACTGGTGCTGTAGGTGCTTGGACAGCAGATGTGTTGTTTTATTTCTTCGGGTTCATCGCTTTTTTAATTCCCATGATTATAGCCACAACCGGTTGGTTTATTTTTAATCGCGCGCATCGAGTGTTCGAAATAGATTATTTTTCTGTTGGCCTAAGAATCATTGGTTTTATTCTGATGTTGCTGGCGTTAGCTGCGCTGGTCAGTATGAATGCCGAGAATATGTTTGTGTTTTCAGCCGGTGGTGTTGCAGGTGACGTTATTGGTCAAGCCATGTTGCCGTATTTTAATAAGCTCGGCACCACATTACTATTAATGTGTTTTATTGGTGCAGGCTTCACCTTAGCGACAGGCGTGAGTTGGTTAACCATTATTGAGTTAACGGGTTTAGGTTCTATCTGGTTAGCTAAGAAAATATGGACATTGCCACGATTATTTAAACGTGAACGTGAGACCGAAGATACCAAAGGTTTTATGTCATTAGTGGATAAGTTTACCCAACGCCGTAATGAAATTGATCTACAAAATGAACCCTCACTGGATAAGCCAAGCAAATCGGCAGTCAAAGTGCCAATTCATATTAAGCCAGCAATAGAGACGCCACCAATTGTTGAGAAAAAACGCAGTTTCTTTAGCCGCAAGGCTAAACCTGCTGAAGATATTAACGTATCAGACAATGATGACGATGAATTTGATATAGATGATCGCCAAGAACCGTCGATGCAACTCGATAATGACGACACATCTTTTGCACCTTGGGTCGCGACTAAAGATGATGTCGATTTTGATATTGATGACGACAATGATGATGGCGTTAATGATAGCCCTGCAATTAATAATCTAGATATCGCAGATGAACCTTTTGAGGAAGCATTTAATAAGCCTCATTCAACAGGGGCATTAGTCGCTCAGCAAAAGCCGAAAAAAGATGTCCGAATTGTGGATGGCGTTGTGGTAATTGATGGCCAAACCCCTCAACAAGCGCGTCAAAAAATGGATCCGCTACCGAGCATTACCTTACTTGATGTTCCAGATCGTAAGAAAAACCCCATAAGTGAAGCTGAATTACAGCAAGTTGCTCGATTGGTTGAAACAAAACTGGCCGACTTTAACATTATCGCCAATGTAGTAGGGGTGTATCCTGGACCTGTGATTACTCGTTTTGAACTTGAATTAGCTCCAGGGGTTAAAGCGTCTAAAATCACCAATTTATCGAAAGATTTAGCCCGTTCATTATTATCTGAAAACGTGCGTGTAGTTGAAGTTATTCCAGGTAAAGCTTATGTAGGCTTAGAATTGCCGAACAAGTTCCGTGAAACCGTGTTTATGCGCGATGTACTCGATTCTGCCGCGTTTAAAGACAGCAAATCGACATTGTCTATGGTGTTAGGACAAGACATTGCCGGTGAGCCTGTGGTCGTTGATTTAGGCAAAATGCCGCATTTATTAGTTGCTGGTACAACGGGTTCTGGTAAATCGGTCGGTGTGAATGCGATGATCACCAGTTTGTTGTATAAATCGGGCCCAGATGATGTCCGCTTTATTATGATTGACCCTAAGATGCTCGAATTGTCGGTGTATGAAGGTATTCCACATTTATTGTGTGAAGTGGTTACCGACATGAAAGAAGCAGCCAATGCACTGCGATGGTGTGTAGGTGAAATGGAACGCCGATATAAATTAATGTCGGCATTAGGTGTGCGTAACCTTAAAGGCTACAACTTTAAAATTAAAGAAGCAGCCGCCAAAGGGGAGTACATTCCCGATCCATTATGGAAGTCTTCTGAAAGCATGCTAGACGATGCGCCACCATTAGAAAAACTGCCTTCTATTGTGGTGGTCGTCGATGAATTTGCTGACATGATCATGATTGTTGGTAAGAAAGTAGAAGAACTCATTGCCCGTATCGCGCAAAAAGCGCGTGCGGCAGGTATTCACTTAATATTAGCGACACAGCGTCCATCGGTTGATGTGATCACTGGCTTGATTAAAGCTAACATTCCAACCCGTATTGCGTTCCAAGTGTCGTCACGAATTGACTCTCGTACCATTCTTGATCAACAGGGCGCAGAAACCCTATTAGGCATGGGTGATATGCTGTATTTACCTCCAGGAACCGGTTTGCCAAATCGTGTTCATGGGGCGTTTATTGATGATCATGAAGTGCATAAAGTCGTAGCCGATTGGTGTGCTCGTGGTAAGCCACAATATATTGAAGAAATTCTTAATGGTGCTACAGATGGTGAACAAGTACTGTTACCCGGTGAAACCTCCGATAGCGAAGAAGAGTTGGATGCGTTATATGATGACGCGGTAGCATTTGTTACCGAAACTCGCCGCGGCTCCATATCTAGCGTACAACGTAAATTTAAAATTGGTTACAATCGCGCCGCCCGCATTATTGAAATGATGGAAAGCCAAGGTATTGTGACAGCCCAAGGCCACAATGGTAATCGTGAAGTGTTGGCTCCGCCACCACCGAGGAATTAATGATGAATAAACGTATTACAGTGTTAAGCCTATTATTAGCCACAAGTTTAAGCAGCGTTGCAGCAATGGCCGATGACGCAACCGAATTACGCGCTAAGCTATCTAATATAGACAGCTTGCATGCGACATTTACCCAACAAGTGACTGACATTAACAGTAAGCCTATTCAAACCGGCAGCGGGGTGTTTGCACTTGCGTATCCGAATCAATTTTACTGGCATTTAACTCAGCCAGACGAATCATTAATTGTGGCTGATGGCGCTAATTTGTGGATTTATAATCCTTTTGCGGAAGAAGTGACTGTGATGGATGTTGCTCAAGCCGTTGATGCATCACCTATGGCCTTGTTAGTGCATCGAGACGAAGCTACATGGGCTAAGTATTCTGTCACTAAGCGTGCCGTAAGCGGAAAATCAACTTGTTTTGATATTCAACCTAAAAAACTTAACAGCAATGTTGTTGCAGTGAGTGTGTGTTTTGACGCGAGCCAGTTAGTTAAATTTAACTTGACTGACGAGCAAGGCAACCTCAGTCAATTTGCGTTAACTCAGCAACGTAAAGTAAAAGATAACGAGACAAACATTTTTAAGTTTGCCGTACCTGATAACGTTGATATTGACGATCAACGTTTAAAGCAAACAAACTAGGTTGTTTGATGGCTAATTTAGGTTTTGATTTTGCACCAGATTTTCGCCCCTTGGCCGCTCGCATGCGCCCAAGGGAGATTAGTGAATACATAGGTCAGGCACACTTATTAGGTGAAGGTAAACCTCTGCGTAAAGCGCTAGAGGCTAATCGAGCACACTCGATGTTACTTTGGGGCCCACCCGGTACGGGGAAAACCACCTTAGCTGAGTTAATTGCCCATTATGCCAACGCCCATGTTGAACGTATCTCTGCGGTAACATCTGGCGTAAAGGACATTCGCGCCGCAATAGAACAAGCTAAAGCCATTGCCCAAAGTCGTGGTCAACGAACCTTATTATTTGTCGACGAAGTTCATCGCTTTAATAAAAGTCAGCAAGATGCATTTTTACCTTTTATTGAAGACGGCACGGTTATTTTCATCGGTGCCACCACCGAAAACCCCTCATTTGAAATCAATAACGCTTTATTGTCGCGTGCGCGTGTTTACCTTATAAATCGACTAAGCTCTGACGAAATAAGCTTAATTGTTACTCAAGCATTAGCTGATGTTGAACGTGGTTTGGGCAAACGCCAATTAACATTACCTGCAGATGTAGCCAAGCAATTGGCCGACATTAGTGATGGTGACGCACGTAAAGCGCTTAATTTGCTTGAGTTAATGAGCGATTTAGTGGCTGATGCTGGCGCGTTTACCACCGAGATGCTGACGCAAGTTGCCGGACACCAAGCTGCGGGTTACGATAAAAATGGCGATCAATTTTACGATTTAATTTCTGCTGTACATAAGTCTGTGCGGGGCTCTGCGCCGGATGCCGCTTTGTATTGGTATTGCCGTATTTTAGAAGGTGGCGGTGATGCTTTGTATGTTGCTCGCCGCTTATTAGCGATTGCCTCAGAAGACATTGGTAATGCCGACCCAGTAGCCATGACCGTTGCACTTAATGCGTGGGATTGTTATCACCGCATTGGCCCTGCAGAAGGTGAACGAGCGATAGCGCAAGCAGTATTATATTTAGCCAGTGCTCCTAAAAGTAATGCTGTTTATAGTGCATTTGGTGCTGCTCGCGAGTTAGCCAAACAAACCGGACACGAACCTGTGCCCAACCATTTACGTAATGCGCCAACCAAACTGATGAAAGACATCGGCTTTGGTAAGGAGTATCGTTATGCACATAATGAACCTGGTGCTTATGCTGCTGGCGAAAATTACTTTCCAGAATCACTGCAACACAGTCAATTTTATCAACCCACTAACAGAGGTTTTGAAAAGCGCATTCAAGATAAATTGGCCCAATTAAACCAACTTGATCAACAAAGCGAGGACAAACGCTATGACTAATGTGTTCTTGGTGGCATTAGGTGGGTCGATTGGTGCAGTTTTACGCTATCTTCTGTCAATTTTTATGATCCAGGTATTTGGAAGCAGTTTTCCTTTTGGTACACTGTTAGTCAATCTATTGGGATCGTTTTTAATGGGCGTCGTTTATGCGCTAGGGCAATTGAGTCATATTAGCCCTGAAATTAAAGCGCTTATTGGCATTGGTCTATTAGGTGCATTAACGACGTTTTCGACTTTTTCGAATGAAACCTTACTGCTATTGCAAGAAGGCTTATGGCAGAAAGCTATTTTAAATGTGTTGTTGAATGTCACCTTATGCCTCTTTATGGTGTATTTAGGTCAACAGCTTATATTTTCACGTGTTTAACTAAAAAGAACTCACAACATGCTAGATCCAAAATTTTTGCGTAATGAACTGGAAATCACTGCCGAGCGTTTAGCCACTCGTGGCTTTATTCTTGATGTCGATAATTTGACCAAACTTGAAGAAAAGCGTAAATCGCTACAAGTTGCTACAGAAGACTTGCAAGCATCGCGTAACGCGATCTCTAAGTCGATTGGTCAAGCTAAAGCGCGCGGTGAAGATACCAGTTCCATTATGGCGCAAGTGGGTGATTTAGGTGCACAGCTAGATGCAAAGAAAGCTGAGCTTGCTGAGTTGTTGCAACAAATCAATAGCATCGCCATGAGCATGCCAAATTTGCCAGACGAATCGGCTCCGGTAGGCGCTGATGAAAACGACAATGTTGAAGTGCGTCGTTGGGGCACCCCAAAGGTATTCGACTTTGAAGTGAAAGATCACTTAGATTTAGGCGAAGCACTAGGCGGTTTAGACTTTAAAAGCGCGGTTAAAATTACCGGTTCACGTTTTATTATCATGCGTGGTCAAATTGCCCGTTTAAATCGTGCCTTAGGCCAGTTTATGTTAGACCTACACACCACTGAACACGGCTATACAGAAACATACGTACCGTTATTGGTTAACGAAGACAGCTTATTAGGCACAGGTCAATTACCTAAGTTTGGTGAAGACTTATTCCACACTAAACCGGCCACAGAAGAAGGCCAAGGTTTATCACTTATCCCAACTGCTGAAGTGCCATTAACTAACTATGTGCGCGATATGATCGTGGACGAAAGTGAACTGCCAATGAAAATGACGGCGTTAACGTCATGTTTCCGCAGTGAAGCGGGCTCTTATGGTCGTGATACTCGTGGTTTGATCCGTCAGCATCAATTTGACAAAGTTGAGTTAGTGCAAATTGCTCACCCAGATAATTCAATGGAAGCACTAGAAGAAATTACTGCCAATGCTGAAAAAGTATTACAGTTATTAAACTTACCGTACCGCACTATGGTGTTATGTACTGGTGATATGGGCTTTGGATCAAGTAAAACTTTTGATATCGAAGTGTGGTTACCAGCGCAAAATACTTACCGAGAAATTTCATCTTGTTCAAATATGAAAGATTTCCAAGCGCGAAGAATGCAAGCTAGATACCGTAGCAAAGTCGACAACAAACCTGCTTTATTGCACACCTTAAATGGTTCAGGTTTAGCGGTTGGCCGAACGTTAGTAGCAGTACTTGAGAACTATCAAAATCAAGATGGCACCATTACAGTACCTGAAGTATTACGTCCATACATGGGCGGTTTAAGTCTGATTGGTTAATGTTAAGCGCTAATTATAGTTAGCTAATTATAGTTAGCTAATATGATTGGCCAATTGATATAGTCCTAGCCGCGGTCCATTTTGAGTGTGGCTAGGGTGTTAATCGTCAGTCTTGTACAGGATAGAGCTTTAGACCTTCGTCGTTCTAAAAGACCTGTATGTTGTGCGCGTTGAGTAACCTCGTAATCCGTAAATCGTGTTAACGGTGTTACCGTATCGCAACACATATTTTATTTTTACGTTGCATTGGAAATTGTGTCACTCAGTTTGAGTTGGTCACATATTTATAAGGGTTGGTACAACCAGCAATGGGTTCAAGTCGGCGTGATAATCGTAGGCTTATCTACTTATCAGTTATCTCCTTTTTTATGTTGTTGGTAATTGTTCAACTAGCTCAAGCAGCATTTATAGTGATAGAAAATATATTTCCAAAATAACCTCAGTTAAGGTTAGCCATTTAAAAAGCCCGCTTAAGTTATCTTGAGCGGGCTTTTTTGTAAGCATTAATCAGCTATAGACATTTTGCCGGTTTGGGTAAGCCTGCAATTTTTGTTGCTTGTTTTGCTGGGCCAATCGGAAACAAGGTATATAAATATTTAGAATTACCTTTATCCGCACCTAAACGTTGACCGATAGCTTTGACCAGCACACGTATAGCAGGGCTGGTTTTGTACTCTAGATAAAAATCCCGCACAAACCGGATAACTTCCCAGTGTTGCTCGGTTAACTCAATGTTCTCTGTAGCGGCAATCGCAATTGCCATAGGTTCTTGCCAATCATTAACATTTTTTAAATAGCCTTGATGATCGGTTTCAATTTGTTGGCCATTAAATTCAAAAAAGTTTACCAAGTTATCACCTTATCGTGTAACAAAGATTGTTCAACAAATTGTGAATAATCAATAATATCAAAAGAGCCCGCAGCTTTATTGGCTAACATAATCATCAAGCGATCGGATAAACCCCTGGCGACAACATCATCTTGTAGCACAAACAGAGCAATGTTTGCTAAACGCTGTTGCCACTGGGTTTGTAATAAACAATTCACTGCATCGCTAGACAATAAAATACTGTCTGTAGGGTGAATATAGCGTAAGCATGTACTTAAGGCGTCGTCAGTCATTACTGATGTTTGGATATGATGTAATATCAAAATACTAACACCTCATCAGCAGCTTGCAGGGTTTGACTAATCACCTCTGGAGTCGCCACCGTCGCGGCAATACTAAGGTCATTAGGCTGTAATCCTAATGTGAGCATTGATTCTGCACAAACCAATACGGTATTAATATCGTAAAGAGAAAGTGCTTTAAATGCCGACACATAATCTTTAGATCCTGCTTGCTCAGGTGTTTGGCCTGCCAGCAAATGTAATACCGCTTCATTGGTAAATATAATACTCACTTGTTGTTCAAAGCTGGCACTGAGCATGGCAAAATCTAGCCCTTCACGGGTACTTGTGGTACCCAATGGTGCATGCCTAAACATAATTGCCAGTGATTTCATTGTCTATTCCACTCATACGTTAAAAGCTAATCAACCTGTCAGCTTGTTCAATACCGACCACTAATTCACCTAAACCGCCCATGGTAAATGCGTCACTGCTATTCCATTGTGGTTTGCCGTTTTCGGTTGCATCTTGTGGAGATAACACACCACGGCGCAGCGCTGCAGACACACAATTGGTTAGCGGTATTGAATGTTGTGATGACAATGATTGCCATTTTGAATGCATATCAATTTCGTCAGATGCAGGACAGGTGAGGGCATTACTGTTGGTTACGCCATCTTGATAGAAAAAGACATTGATAATTTGATGGCCATTGGCTAATGCGCTTTGACAAAATGATAACGCACGAAAACTGGCCGTAGAGCCATAAACGCTGCCGTTTACTTGAATGATGAATTTGCTCATGATAAAAAAAATGACCCTAATGTAGGGTCATTTTAACGTAATTTGTCAATGAACTCTATCGACGATTAATCGTCGTTGCCAATACCCATTAAATGTAACAGGCTTATGAATAAGTTCAAAAAGTCTAAGTACAATGAGATAGTCGCACGAACGTAGTTTGTTTCGCCGCCATTCACTATACGACTAGTGTCATATAGAATGAAACCTGTCATTAGCAACGCAATACCTGCATTCATTGCCATAAATAATATTGAGCTACCGACGAATATATTAATGACCATCGCACCAATCATCACTAATAAACCCGCAAATAAGAAGCCGCGCATAAATGAGAAGTCTTTCTTAGTGGTTAACGCATACGCTGAAAGCGACACGAAAATGATAGAGGTTAACCCTAAGGCCTGCATAATTAAGCCAGGGCCATTTGCCATACCAGCATAATGGTTAAGAATGTAACCGAGCGACGCACCTTGCATACCGGTAAAGGCAAACACCCAAAATATAGCGGCAGCACTGTCTGCTTTTTTAAGGGTCACAAATAATAACACTAAGCTACCAAGCGATAAGCCTATCGACATCATTGGACCAATGTTGATTGCCATGGCTAAACCTGCAGTAACAGCAGAGAATGCCAATGTCATTGCAAGCAGCATATAAGTGTTTTTTAGCATTTTGTTGACATCAGTAGTCGATAGACTAGGTGATATAACTGATTGTTGATTCATTATCGTCTCCAGGTGTTAACTCAATGATTTGCTCAACGAGAAAAATATCTTTCACAAAAAATATATTTCACTCTGAAGCTAAATCCTTTTGTATAGCGTAAGCAATGTACATTAAACAAAAATTAATTCATAACAAACATCATCTTAATAGTCGCTAATTTAACATAAACGTTTGTATAAGTAATGTTATTAACAAAAACTTATTTTGCAAAAGTGGTTTAACTAAGCCACTCTTTTTTTAATTTTTCGGTGTCGCCGAGGTGATCTAACACCCACTGCATAGCAGGCGTCATATTGGCATTATTCCAAGCTAAACAGCAGGCTGTGTCTTGCTTTGGGGCGGCAAGTTGTTTTTCTATTAGCGCGCCGGCTTTGATAAAAATATCGGCCAAATGATATGGCATGTAACCCACGCCTAAGCCTTCTCTAAAACAATTTATTGCTCTGATCCAATCAGGTACCACAATTCTGCGCTGGTTATTTAACAACCAATTTGGCCTATGGGCAATATTATGAGCCGTGTCTTGCAGGCAAATTGACGGATATTGTAATAATTCATCATCGGTTAACGCATGCTCTGCTTTGGCTAACGGGTGATTTTTACCGACTAAAAAAGACCACTGAATCATTCCCATATCGCGCGACTTGAAAGTGCCACCAACAGGAATACTTGAGGTTGCTCCTATGGCGATATCGCTTTTACCCGTCGACAATGCTTCCCACACACCATTGTAAACTTCTAAGCGAATAATCAATTCAATGTCGGTAAAATGGCGATAAAAATCAGCAATCAAGCCACTGATTTTGTCTGCGCGAACCATATTGTCAATCGCAATAGATAAAGAAGGGCGCCAGCCATTAGCCACTTTCTGGGTATCACGTTTAATGTTGTTCAATTTAGTCATTATCTCGCGCGACTGCGCCACAAAATGCTCACCCGCGGGCGTCAAACTGACACTGCGATGGTGACGCTCAAACAATATTACCCCTAAGTCATCTTCAATCTGTTTAATGGCGTAACTCACTGCAGACGGTACTTTATTCAATTTATTGGCTGCGGCGGTAAAACTGCCCACACGGGCAACAATATCTATCATCTCGAATGCTTGTTCTGAAAGCATCTCGCTATCCTTGGCATTGGCAAAATTACTTGCAGTAAAGGTAAACATTAAGCCTAATCAAATCAAGCAAAGTCGCCGCTATCAGCTGTTTAATCACATTTTAAATGACAAAAATGGTCAGCTTAAGTTGATTAGCACAATTCAACTGCCGTTGAGCTCGTTTAAGAACACTTCAAACCACATATTGTGTTCATCCTCAGTATAGAGGCTTAGCTGTTAGCGAATAATCCATATCGATACACCAATTACAGTTAACTTGAGTGTTTAATCACCACTTAACAAATTATTTGCAATTTACCCTTTACACAAAACAGTCATTATCATATTATTCGCCCGCTCGGAGGGATGGCAGAGTGGTCGAATGCACCGGTCTTGAAAACCGGCAACGGTTTATCCCGTTCTAGGGTTCAAATCCCTATCCCTCCGCCACATTAAATACGAGAAAATCCGTTGATTATCAACGGCTTTTTTTGTTTTTGGCGTTTGAGGGTTCTCCATAAGGATTGACTCAGACAATGTATCTTTATCGAGCACCCAACAACGTATACTTTACACGTATCTGTTTAGCCAAATATTTACGCGACAAGGGCTTTCCCTTTGACGTAAAAGTCTCCTTACTGACTCGTGACAGAGCAGAAGCGGTCATCCGTAACATTGATGTTGCCGGAGCACTCAAAAAAATCATCAAGTCTATTGACCATCAAACCCGTATAAATGACTTTATTCGCTACGTTGATGAGGTCATTAACCATCTCAGAGCTCAGTTTGATGCAGCTGATCCTGATATTACATTCAACATCACGCAAAAACCTCATTCTATCCCCATTAGAGAGACTAAATTGTCTCAGCATCGTGAAACTACCTCTGTGGCGCAAGCAAAGCCTGTTATTGGGTTAAACGAAGCATTAAGCGCATTTATTATCTCAAAACAAAAATCAGCCATTAGGCCTCTGTCTATCAAGCAGCTTGAGCAGCGTACTCGGCATTTTATTGATACCGTATCATCAAAATCCATTCTTAAAACCAAGCTTAAAACTGATGATAAATGTGTGCATGACATCACCAGTGCTGATGCGATGACCTATCGCGATGAGTTACTGACCCAAGGCCGAAGCTACAAAAGCAATAAAGAGTACTTAGCTGCCATATTTCAGTTCTTTAAGTGGTGCCAGTTAATGAACTATTGCAACCACAACCCCTTTGAAAGCGTTACTGTCGGACAAAAACCAAAAGCTAAACCGAATCAAGCTAGAGACCGCTGGACGCACACTGAACTTAAACGACTACTTCGCAGCTCATCATTCAAGGCTTCAACAATCGATTTCAAATGGGTCACCCGTTTGATGCTTTATGGTGGTTTAAGGCCTTCAGAAGCTTGCCAGCTCAAACCTGGAGATATCAAACTAATCGACGGCATACACTGCATTAGCATTGATGACAGTGGCGCTGTACAACGATTAAAGAACCTCAATGCTAAACGTTATGTGCCAATACATCAGCACTTGCTTGAGCTAGGCTTTATTGCGTTTGTTGAGCAAAGAAAATCAACACATACCCAGCTGTTTGATTATAAACCCGTTGGCATCATTGAAGATTGGTCAAAAACTTACTGCAAACAGCTCGCCAAGCTTCAAACCGAGATAGGCATGCAAGCGAATCTGCGCCCCACGTCATATGGCTTCAGACACACTTTTATCGATGAAATGAAGCAACTGGATATCAGCGAGCATATCGTGGCGCAAATCGTTGGCCACGCTAACCCCAATATCACTTTCAGTCGTTACGGCAAAGATGTAAACGTTGCTGCCTTGCTTAAGGAGATTGACAAAATTGACTATCAAATTTGATGATCGGGTGGTGTTAATCGAGAAACTTTATACTGAATTAACAACCTGTCTCAATTGGCAGCAACAGTACCTAATAAGGCACAAACACTGCCAAAGCTGTCATTATTTCGCTACAGCAGAGAGCGAAATATAATGGTATTGAAAATGGCTCGCAGTCAGTGAGAGCGAAAAAAAACGTGTAAATCAAACAGGTGTTTCAAACGTTGATTTTTTAATAAATTATATTAAACACTCTGTAACCCAGCACTCATCAGCTATAGGGTAGTGCGAAATAAATATTTTCGCTCTCACTGAGAGCGAAATTAGTTTGTATAAAAGAGTGAGCAAGTGGTTTTAACTGGAGCGTTATGTGAGATGGTTGCAGCATTTAAAAGGAGCCGCCGTGCTAAGATGCTTCTAAACAATACGTAAGATTCGGGGGC
>NZ_JABKAW020000007.1:0-224069 GCF_014596695.2 Shewanella sp. BF02_Schw | reverse complement strand
AAGTTGGCGTCAAGTGTTTTTTCAAACTTTCTTTTCGCCTTGAACTCAGTGTTTTGAAGCACTTAATTCAACCTGACTCGGTAACCGCTTGCGCTGTCTGCCGTGTCAGTGGATGCGCATTATAGGCACCACACGGTTTTGCGCAAGGCCTTTTTTAAAGCTTTTAGCAAAAAAGCAATCAACCGAATACTAATCAAACAACTCGGTACTAAAAACACACAACCGTGTTCGATTTTGCTCAATTAAGCTTCAGATAATACAAAGGAGTAGATTAACTAATATAAAACCGGATAATAATTATAGTACATATTTAAGATTTAGATAAAAAAGATATGATTTAATGAATATGTTGGCAAGTCACAACGATTACCTCAGCTATCTATATAGTAGAGGAACTAACTACGTAAACTCTATTGTTAGATGCTATTGAAGAAAATCACTCTATAGTTAACTTTCATTTTTCTCGTTGGTAATATCAGTATTATTGATGTCATCGATGGTTGAGTGTTGTTGTGTCTCTGTTTTATTCAATTCATCGCCAACGATGTGGGCCACTTTTAACTTCTTAATAGCGTTAATCGTGATAACAGGTCCAGATAGTGCATATATGTAGAAACCAAGACAAAGAATGATGGCTGGTTCTACAGAAATAATAACGAACACACCTACGAGCAATAACATCACCACGAAATTTACTTTCCCTCGCCAATCTACTTCCTTAAAGGAGTGATAGCGAAAGTTACTGACCATGAGTAGTCCTGTTAATGCAGTAATCAATGCGGCAAGGTAATTTATATCGGTAGGGTCAAGCTCATATTTAGAACCACTCCAAATACTTCCAGCGATTAAGGCTGCTGCAGCGGGACTAGCTAGACCTTGAAAATAACGTTTATCGGCAACACCAACTTGGGTATTGAAACGAGCTAATCTCAATGCTGCACAAGCACAGTAGATAAAAGCAGCTAACCAGCCTACTTTACCTAAATCTTGCAATGCCCAATTATAAGCAAGGATCGCTGGAGCCATGCCAAAAGAAACCATATCGGCCAAACTATCATATTCAGCCCCAAAATCACTTTGAGTATTGGTTAACCTTGCGACTCTGCCATCTAGTCCGTCACAAATCATAGCGATAAAGATAGCAATTGACGCTAACTCAAAATGACCGTTCATTGATGAAATGACAGCATAAAAACCAGAAAATAGCCCTGCGGTAGTAAATAAGTTAGGTAATAGGTAAATACCTTTATTTTTTACTGGGTGATTAGGTGAATTTTGCATACACTTTACACATTATCGTTTTAGTTGTTGGATTTATACTCAAAGATAGCATATTTTGAAATATTCAAGCATAACGTCAATTAGCTCTGGGAAACTCACATGGAAATTACGCGTTTAGTTTTTGGTTTAGTCACTTTTGCATTTAGTACATGTTTATTTGCCGCGACCATTTACACTTGGGTGGATGATGCTGGCGTTGTACATTACAGCCAACAACAGCCCCTAAATGTAGATGCAAGCAAGATTTATAGTGAGGATATGGAACCCGCTAAAATTGGCACTTACACACCACAAAAAAAAACCGCTGTTAACGTGGAATCTCAATTAGAACAATCAGCAAAAATCATTAATGAAAAAGACAAACAACAAGCCAAAGACATCTGTGAAAGTGCTAAGCACAGCCTGAGTGTATTGAATACTCACAGCAAATTAAATCAACAAGATAAAACTACTGGTGAAACTGTCTCAATGACAGAAGAACAGAGGCAAGCAGCTATTACTGAAAATACCGAACGGGTCAGGTTATTTTGTCAAAGTAAATAATAACAAAGGGAGCTAATGCTCCCTTTGTTCAAAAACGTTAGCTGATAATGCTAGATAACATTATTGATTGAAGGCTAGCTTGCCATCTTCTACTACGACTTTAATCATTTTACCTGGCAATAATTGACCTCGCAGCAATTTTTGGGCTAAAGGATTCTCTACTTCTTGCTGCAATGCTCGTTTTAAGGGTCTTGCACCATAAACAGGATCGAATCCAGCTTCAGCAATTAATGATAAAGCCTCATCAGATAATTCAATATCGAACTCTTTCTCGATCAAACGTTTGCGCAATAATTCAAATTGAATACTGGCAATGTGTTTGATATTTTCGGCGTCTAAGGGATGGAATACCAAAGACTCATCAATTCGATTTAAAAACTCTGGACGGAAGCTTTGCGTCACAACATTCATGACTCCAGCTTTCATATCTTCATAACTCGTATGACCAAAGCCCTCTTGAATAATATCTGAGCCAAGGTTAGAGGTCATGATGATGACAGTGTTTTTAAAATCAACCGTTCTGCCTTGACCATCAGTTAAACGGCCATCATCTAATACTTGCAGCAACACATTAAATACATCTGGATGAGCTTTCTCAACTTCGTCTAACAAGATCACGGAATAGGGCTTACGGCGAACCGCCTCAGTTAAGTAACCGCCTTCTTCATAACCCACATATCCGGGAGGGGCACCAACTAAACGCGAAACGGTGTGTTTTTCCATAAATTCAGACATGTCTATGCGCACAAGAGCTGATTCTGAATCAAACAAAAACTTAGCTAGCGATTTACACAGCTCAGTTTTACCCACACCGGTAGGCCCAAGGAACAAGAACGAACCTATTGGACGTTGTGGATCGGCAAGACCTGCCCGACTACGACGAATGGCATTAGATACTGCCTCTACAGCCTCATTTTGGCCGATTACACGCTCATGCAATGCATCTTCCATATGCAATAGTTTTTCACGCTCACCTTCGAGCATTTTTGAAACAGGGATACCGGTGGCTTTTGATAGTACTTCAGCAATCTCGACCTCAGTCACTTTATTACGTAACAGTGTCATATCTTGCATTTCTGCTTGCGATGCTAAATCTAGTTGCTTTTCGAGCTCAGGAATACGCCCATACTGTAATTCAGACATCCGCGTTAAGTCACCCGCACGACGAGCTACTTCTAAATCCATTCTCGCCTGTTCGAGATCGGCTTTAATATGTTGTGTGCCTGCTAATGCTGCTTTCTCGGTATGCCAAATCTCATTCATCTCAGAAGCTTTACTTTCGACATCCCTCAGTTCATGTTGTAAAAACTCAAGACGTTTACGACTGGCCTCGTCTGACTCTTTACTTAACGCTTGTTCTTCCAGCTTAAGCTGAATAGCGCGGCGTTCTAAGCGGTCAAGTACTTCTGGCTTAGAATCAATCTGCATTCTGATACTAGATGCCGCTTCATCGATTAAGTCGATAGCTTTGTCCGGCAATTTACGGTCTGAAATATAACGATGCGACATGGTTGCTGCTGCAACTATTGCAGGATCAGTTATTTCAACATGATGATGTAATTCGTAACGCTCTTTTAGACCACGTAAAATGGCAATGGTGTCTTCAACGCTCGGTTCATCAACAATTACTTTTTGAAAACGGCGTTCAAGTGCAGCATCTTTCTCAATATATTGACGATATTCATCAAGTGTTGTTGCGCCGACACAATGCAAATCACCACGTGCTAAAGCAGGCTTAAGCATATTACCAGCATCCATTGCGCCCTCGCCCTTACCTGCGCCGACCATGGTATGCAGCTCATCAATAAACAGAATGACCTGACCTTCCTCTTGGGATAGCTCATTCAATACTGCTTTCAAGCGTTCTTCAAACTCACCACGATATTTGGCTCCCGCAATTAACGAGCCCATGTCTAATGACAATACCCGTTTATTTTTAATCCCTTCAGGGACTTCACCATTCACAATACGCTGAGCTAAACCTTCAACAATGGCGGTTTTACCGACACCAGGTTCACCAATTAATACCGGATTATTTTTAGTACGGCGTTGTAGCACTTGAATCGTGCGACGAATTTCCTCATCACGACCAATAACAGGGTCTAACTTACCTTGCTCTGCCCGCTCGGTTAAATCTACGGTAAATTTTTTCAATGCTTGGCGTTGATCTTCAGCATTGGGATCATCAACTTTCTGCCCGCCACGCATGTCTTCAATGGTTTTTTCCATTAACTCTTTGCTTGCACCTGAATCTTTTAATGCTTTGGCAAGGGGGTCATTATTTTCTAATGCAGCCAAGACAAACAATTCAGATGAAATGTATTTGTCTTTGCGCTTTTGCGCTAACTTATCGCATAGGTTTAGTAAACGAATTAACCCTTGTGATAACTGAACATCACCACCAGTACCTTCAACTTGCGGTAAACGTTCTAACTCTTGGCTAACCGCTGAGCGAAGCGCACTAACACGAATGCCCGCTTGCGTTAGTAAAGAATGAATAGAACCAGAATCTTGATTTAACAGCGCCATCATTAAATGAATAGGTTCAATAAATTGATGATCGCGTCCCAATGCTAATGATTGGGCATCAGAAATGGCAATTTGAAACTTATTAGTCATACGATCGAGTCTCATACAACCTCCTAGGATCTGATACATGTGGAATGGGAAATTAATTCAGAAATGAATAATTTGTTAACTTAAAGATGGGGGCATTTAATGTAAACTCAAGGTTAAAACTTAATCTGGATCAAAAAATTGTTGATTTTTTATACTTGAAAGTTGTTACCAATAATAACTTAAGATTTAAGCCAAATGAGAGAAGCCATTCGACCCGTTTGCTTGTCACGACGGTAAGAAAAGTAATCAGGTTCAGAAAAGGTACACACATCTGCGCTATAAATTTGAGTAACGCCTGCTGTAGATAAACGCAACTTAGCTAAGCCGACTAAATCAGCTAAATATTTAGCATTATTCTGAACAAAATGAGTTGCAGCTTGCGGATTTTTATTGATAAAAGCATCACGAACTTCACTACCAACTTCAAATGCACAAGGACCTATTGCAGGCCCTAAGTATGCGATTAATGCTGACGGTGGAGAATGAAACATCGCCAATGCTTGCTCGATGATGCCCTCACACAAACCGCGCCACCCGGCATGAACTGCGGCAACTTCAGTGCCTTGTTGATTACATAATAATATTGGTAAGCAATCGGCCGTCATTACCGTACATACATGGCCAAACTGATTACTGTAACTACCATCAGCTAATGCTATCGCGCTACCTGGCATCAATGTTTGTACATCAACAACCTTAGTACCATGAACTTGCTCAAGCCAGATTGGCTCAGCAGGTAATGATAATTGCTGAGTTAATATTGCACGATTAGCGAATACATCTTGAGGCTTATCACCAACATGTAGCCCTAAATTTAAACTATCAAACGGGCTAACACTGACGCCACCAAAACGATTTGTCATCGCTATGGCAACGTTAACAGGTATTGGCCAATCGTGCTCAAGCATTATAAATACACTATCGGATTAAGCTCAGTATCGACTCGTAGTGCTTTTGTCAGCTCAACCATGTCATCAGGGATCGGCGCATGCCAAGTCATGATTTCACAGGTAAATGGATGAGCAAGTTCTAAACGCACTGCATGTAAAGCTTGGCGCTTAAAGTTTTTGAGTAATTCAAAAAACTCTGGGCTCGCTGATTTAGGCGGACGAGGACGACCACCATAAACCGGATCGCCAACTAACTCATGACCAATATGCGCCATATGAACACGAATTTGGTGAGTACGACCAGATTCCAGACGCAAACGTAAACGCGTATGAGCTCGGAACTTTTCAGACACACGATAATGAGTCACCGATGGGCGACCACCATGGATAACGGCCATTTGAGTACGTCTAGTTGCGTGACGTTCAATAGGTTCATCAACCGTGCCACCTGCCGTCATAGTGCCTAATACAATCGCTTCATACTCGCGAACAATATCACGAGCCTGTAATGCGGCAACCAAATGCGTTTGTGCTTCAACTGTTTTAGCAACAACCATTAGCCCTGTAGTGTCTTTATCTAAACGATGAACAATACCTGCTCTTGGTACATGTTCAATATCTGGACAATGGTATAATAAAGCATTCATCAACGTACCGTCTGCATTACCAGCGCCAGGATGAACAACTAAACCAGCTTGCTTGTTAATGACAATAATATGGTCGTCTTCATAAATAATATTTAAGTCGATATTTTGCGCTTTAGCACTCACTTCTTCTTCAAGTGTTGCCGTCACTTCTATCAACTGAGACTCGAAAACCTTTTCCCGTGGCTTGTCGACTGTGATACCGTCAATAGTAATTGCACCAGATAGGATCCATTCCTTGATGCGTGTACGCGAGTAGTCAGGGAACAAACCAGCTAATGCTTGGTCTAATCTCAGACCGGTTTGTGTTGCTGTGATCTCGCTTTTTAGATTAATCTCTTGTGTCATAGGAACCGTACCCCAGTTTAGGGGTCCAAAGTGAATGTGCTATCTGTTACAATCGGATGTTTTCTATTTTACCGTGAAATGGAAAAATTCTTAACAACAACTTAAAAAGAATTGAATTCAAGTATGTATAAAATTGCCCAAGGTGCCGCCCTAGTATTACTTTCACTGGCTATAACAGCCTGTAGTAGCAGTCCAGAAGACGATGATGTTGCCAGTAAAGCATCACCTGATGTCCTGTACTCTCAAGCAAGAACGTCAATGGAATTAGGTAATTACTCTAAAGCCGTTCGTTCACTTGAAGCATTGGACTCTCGTTTTCCATTTGGTCCGCACAAAACTCAAGTTCAATTAGACTTGATTTATGCGTATTACAAAATGGATGATGCTGCCTCAGGAGTTGCCAATATTGATCGCTTTTTACGCCTCAATCCAACGCATCCTAATATAGATTACGTCTATTATATGCGTGGTTTAACCAATATGCAGGCAGATAATTACTTATTTCACGATTTAATGAATATTGATCGTACCGATCGTGATCCCAAAAATGCTCAAGATGCATTTAAAGATTTTGATCGATTGATTAAATCGTATCCAAATAGCAAGTATTCTGCTGATGCACAACAACGTATGCAGTTCTTAAAGAACCGTTTGGCTAAATATTCAATTCAAGTTGCAGAATATTATATCAAAATGAACGCATGGAGTGCAGCTGCTGTTCGTGCTCAATCAGTTATGGAGAAGTTTCCAGGAACACCTTCAACTGAACGGGCATTAGAAATTATGGCTAAAGCGTATGACGAATTAGGTCAGGAAAAATTACAGCAAAACGTTAAAACTGTAATGAAAGCAAACTTTCCAGCTAATGAAATATTATCTAACTAGTCATCATTCATACTCTACGACTGTTAATTATTGTTTCACATTAAACGCTCCTTGGAGCGTTTTTTTATACCTGATTTATCTGCCTTGGCAATTTGAGTCTCTATATATTCAATATTTTTTACTTGTTATGGTAACCACACCAGTAAAAGAGGCACCATAACACCATTTACTCTAGTTACCATCATAGGAGTGAAGTATTTATTACACTATGGTACTTCGGCTGAATAACATTCGATACGCCCAAAATACATCCAAACAAATCGATTTTTGATATAAATATAAAAAACAGGTTGACTCAATGGGTCAAAATCCTTTAAATTGCGTCCGTCGCCCGAATAGCTCAGTCGGTAGAGCAGAGGATTGAAAATCCTCGTGTCCCTGGTTCGATTCCGGGTTCGGGCACCATATTTATATTGGTGGCGACAGCGACTAATAGAATAAAGTTATTTCTCGATACATGTTTTGCAGGTGTGGTGGAATTGGTAGACACGTCAGCTTCAGGTGCTGATGCTCGTAAGGGCGTGGAGGTTCAAGTCCTCTCACCTGTACCAAATAACTTTATCAGTTTTAACAAAAAGGCCTCGCATTGCGAGGCCTTTTTGTTTTTGTTGCCGGTATCACTTTGACGAGTGTTAAAGCCACATATTATTTAGCGGCTCAGGTAGCCTATCAACTGGATTGCTCTACTGTATAGTTAATGTTCAGCTCGTTGGCTATAAAATCAGTTGAACGTTAACGCTACAATATCGCTATCTCGTTACGCTCTATCAAACAGTTTGTTCACTGACGAGTCTATCAACTCGCCAGAAAAATCTGCGACAACATAAAACAGCGATTACATCGGCTCAATATAATCCACCATTAACTGCACAGTTTGATTACCTCTAAACTCGTTCACATCAAGCTTATAGACCACACGAGCATGTTTAATGGTTGCATCGGGCCATATTGCTAAATCCACATTAAAAGCAATACCGTCTAACATCGCGCTGCCACATTCCGTTTCAAGTAATAATTTTAAGTGTTTTTCACCCACTATACGCTGCTGTACTACCTTGAATACACCATCAAATAGTGGTTCTTCAAACGACTGCCCCCATGGCCCTGCATTTCGTAATAAAAAGGCAGTATCAAGCGTCATTAACTGGCTCGATAACTCACCATCAGAGAGTAGCTCCCCCGTCAGCTGTTCATAATCTAATACTTCTCTTACCGCATCATCATAAGCTTGCTTAAACTGCTCAAACACATTTGCTTTTAACGATAGCCCTGCTGCCATAGCGTGACCACCAAACTTGGTTATCATTCCAGGAAAGCGACCATTAATGCGTTCGAGTAAATCTCGCATATGCAGGCCTTTAATCGAACGGGCAGAACCTTTTATTACACCATCACCCGCATCGGCAAAAGCAATAACCGGACGATGATAACGATCCTTAATCCGTGAGGCCAAAATACCAATAACACCTTGATGCCAATCATCCTGAAAAATGGCGATGCCCCACGGTAAATCAGCTTCATTGAGTGACACTTTCGATAAACTTTTTAATGCCTCTTGTTGCATGCCCGTTTCAAGTTCGCGGCGCTCTTGGTTTAATCCATCTAATTCCGCTGCCATTCTTCTGGCTAACATGATGTCTTCACACAGTAAGGTTTCAACCCCTAGCGCCATTTCATCTAAACGCCCAGCTGCATTGAGTCGAGGTCCTACCGCAAAACCAAAATCAGCAGCAACAATTTTTTCAGGACTCCGTTTCGCCACCTCAAGCAATGCAGTAATGCCAACACGACAGCGGCCACTTCTGACTCGCTGCAAACCAGCATTAACGAGAATACGGTTATTAGTGTCTAACGACACAACATCAGCGACAGTACCTAAAGCGACAATATCAAGCAATATGCCCAGATTAGGCTCAGTGATTTGCTGTTGTTGATACCAATTACGCTGCCTTAATTGCGCACGTAAAGCAGACATTAGATAAAACGCCACTCCAACACCGGCAATAGACTTACTGGCAAACTGACAACCGGGCTGATTTGGATTAACAATAACATCAGCATTGGGCAAAGTGCTGCCAGGTAAATGATGATCTGTCACGACAACAGTCATTCCTAACAATTTTGCAGCTGCCACCCCTTCAATTGAAGATATTCCATTATCAACGGTAATGAGTACATCAGCATTTTTAGTAAAAGCCACCGCAACAATTTCAGGGCTTAAGCCATAACCATAATCAAACCGATTAGGAATAAGGTAATCAACATGTTTTGCCCCCATCATTTTCAGCGCCAGCATACATACACTAGTCGACGTAGCACCATCAGCATCAAAATCCCCAACAATCAAAATTGATTGCTGCGCAGCAATAGCATCCGCAATAATCACGGCGGCTTCTGCTAGCCCTTTCATACTATCTGGGCGTAATAACTTACTTAGCATTAATTCGCAGTTATCTTCATTGACGCCACGGCGAGCATAGAGCTGTTTCAATAATGGCGATAAAGAAGCGGGTAAATGACTATCATCAACCTGAGGACGACGGACTATTTTATGAGACAAAAGGCAACCTTAAACGGGTAATTAGAGAATAGAGCATAACAAAAAGGTGAGCCTAAGCTCACCTTGATTTTACGTTTTTAGCACACACTTTACGACGTTGATTTACTAGTCTGATTTATAAATTCGATTCAATCGTACGTAATAAATCAGCCGGAGCTTGATAGCCAGGTACCATCACACCATTTTCTAAAATCAGTGCCGGTGTACCGTTAATCCCGAACGACATACCTAATTTATACTGGGCCGCAATATCAATATCACAACTTGCCGCTTTAACATTACCACCCGCTTTAGCTTCTGACATCGCTTTTAAAGGATCTTTAGCACACCATACCGCTTGCATCTCGTCTGCATTAGCAGAAGGAATACCTGCACGAGGATAAGCTAAATAACGAATAGTAATACCTAAATCATTATAGCCTTGCATTTGATTGTGTAGCTTGCGGCAATAACCACAGTCTACATCGGTAAATACCGTGACAACATGTTTCTCATTTTTCGCTTTGTAAACCAACATCTCATCTTCAAATGGCTTAAGTAACTCTATGCGAGGTCCAGCCAATGCAGCCTCGGTTAAGTTTCTCATGCCTTTATCCATGTCATACAAATTGCCATGAATGAGTTTTGTGCCATCTTTGGTGACGTATAATACACCGCGGTCTGTTAGTGCTTGATATAAACCGTCGATTGGAGATTGTTGAATGAGCATCACGTTGACACCCAAGGTTTCAGTGAGTTTTTGCTTTAACGCTGATTCATTGGACACATCGGTCGCAGGTGCCGCTGACACAATAGGGGCAATAATAAGGCTGGCAACAAGGGCGAATGCTTTAGTTAACTTCATGGTAATTCCTATATTACACGGGTTCATAATCAATAGACCCGACTTCGTAAGCAAAACTTACAGATTTAATTTCGCTAGCGCAACAAATACTCATAATCTTAAATGTAAGGATTTGAAACCTACACAGATACAAATCACACTAAGCTAACCGCGTGGATGATGTTGGCTATGCAGTTGCTGTAAGCGCACTTTAGCAACATGTGTATAAATTTGAGTGGTCGATAAATCACTGTGACCGAGTAATAATTGTACCACACGCAAATCCGCGCCATGGTTAAGTAAATGGGTAGCAAAAGCATGGCGTAACGTATGTGGTGATAAATGACATTGAATACCCGCCCTGGCCGCATACAATTTAATTCGATGCCAAAAGGTTTGTCTGGTCATCATTTGCCCTCGACGTGAGGGAAACAATACATCTGACTGCTTCATACTTAATAGCTCGGCACGAGCAAACTTGATGTACTGCTCAACAGCTGTAATGGCCAGCTCACCTAAAGGGACCAAACGCTCTTTGCCTCCTTTACCCATCACCCTCACCAAACCTTGGCGTAAACTAATTTGCTCCATCGTTAAACTCACCAATTCGGTTACCCGCAGCCCTGTAGCATACAACAGCTCTAACATGGCTTTATCTCGGTACTCGATAGGATCATCAATATTTGGCTCTGATAATAAATTATCTATTTGCGCCTCAGACAATGTATCCGGTAATTGACGAACTAACTTGGGCGACTTGATTAATGCTGTAGGGTCTTGGCTTATTTTCTGTTTAACTAATAAGTAAGCATAAAAACGTCGTAAACTACTGAGAAGTCTCGCTGTGCTACTTTTAGCAAATTGTTTATCAAAACGTTCAGCAAGATAGTCACGCAGTAAGGCCTGGTCAACTTGCAGCAAATCCTTACCTTTGGTCAAAACATAACGTTCAGCATTTTGTAAATCTGTACGATAAGATACCAAGGTATTATCACTTAGCCCGTTAGTTGACCACAAGTCATCAAGAAACTGGTTAATTAAGGGATCGGGTTGATAAGCAGGTTTGGCCAAAGCGGTATCCAATAAATAATAAAAAACGACGTTAGATAATCTATCATAACGTCGTTATATTGATCTGTTAATTATGATCTATTTAACAATTAAGCATCCGCTTTTTGAGCCTGATTTTGAGGTAAAAACAAACACACAATTGCTGTTAACGCAGTAGGTAGCAACCAAGCCATCCCCTCTGCATGCAGTGGCATAAAGTCAAGGAAGCTCATGTCCATGCCTGCCGTTTGTAACCCATCAAAGATACCGAAAAACAGTGCAACACTCAGCACGACTCGATGCGAAAAAGCAGGTCTAGCAAAGCGTTCTGTCAAAAAGGTTACCAATACCAATGCTATCGCAACGGGGTAAATAGTCATTAACACAGGAATACTGATGCTTATTAATTGCGATAAACCTACGTTAGCGACAGTGGCACATATCACACTTAATAAAACCACTAGTAACTGGTACGATAATTTTGGCATTAATTCATTGAAGAATTCAGAGCAGGCTGTAACTAAGCCAACGGCCGTCGTTAAGCAAGCAAGCGTTACAACCGTTGACAGCATTAAGGTACCAATATTACCAAAATGATGAGTCACATAGTTTGTTAAAATTTGGCCGCCATTGTCTGCACCAATAGCAAAATCGCCTGCTGAAGCACCAAGATAAAACAACGACACATACACAAACGCTAACCCACCAGCAGCAATAAATGCTGCACGAACTAAATACTTAGTTTGATCGGCGGCATCGTTAACGCCTTTTTTGCGTAACAAATCGATGATTAACATACCAAACATCAATGATGCCAAGGTATCCATGGTGTTATAACCTTCAATAATTCCTTTGGTTAATGGACTATTAATATATTCACCGACCGGAAGGTTCACCTCTGCGCCAGGAAGAATAATCACTGAACTGGCTAACCCCACCAAGAGTAAAATCAATACTGGCGTAAGTATTTTACCTACGCTATCGAGTAATTTTCCAGGAAATAAAGATAAAAACATCACAATGGAGAAAAACACCAAAGTATAAATAAGTTGCGCAATACTAAACTCTTTGCCGCCAAGCATCATTAACGCATCTGGATTACTAATAAAAGGTCTCGCGCCAATTTCGAACGCCACCAGCGCAGTACGTGGGGCCGCAAATGCTGGGCCAATGATAATATAAATCGCAATGGCTAATGATGTGGCAGCAAACGCAGGTAATAGCGCCATCACTTTACCGTTAGCTTTCGCAACGGCAATTAACCCTATCAGTGGCATACCCACTGCGGTAATTAAGAAACCGAACATCGCAAAAGACATATTCTCGCCAGCAAGCATGCCAGCAAAAGGTGGGAAAATTAAGTTACCCGCACCTAAAAAAAACGCAAAGGTCATAAACCCTAACCCTAGCGTATCAGTCACACTCATTTTAGTTGTTTGCACTACTAGCCTCGTTTTATTGTTATGTTTTTTAACAAACCTAATTGATTACGCCATAATTAGCTACTGCTGAGCTGAACGAACAATAAATTGTAAAGTTAAAAATACACTTAGAAAATAGTAAACTTTGTTAAGAGAGTAACGAAAATGACTCGCTAGCTCATTATTCAGCATAACATCCCTGTCAAATAGCCTTAATTAGACTTTTTACTCGATTTTACGAGTAAAAAAGCGCGCAAACTAATATCAAATATCGCCTTAATACTCAAGCTCCAGCCCCCTAAACAATTAAAAAAAACTATTTAGTTACGATTTATGGCAAGACTTGTGTACATATCCACCACATCTATGATTTTAAAGTTAATTTTTCGTAACAAAAAGTCAACGGTACAGGTCAGAGGGAATTAACACGCGACAGTAAAAATCAAAGCGGTTATGATCTTATTCGAGTAGTTCATACAATCGAAAGAGTAATCAATTATCTATGTCTTTTACGTTTAAGCAATTTCATATCGATGATCAACAGTGTGGTATGGCCGTCAGTACTGATGCAGTTTTACTCGGTGCTTGGGCTGAACTAACTCAATCAAGGCATATTCTGGATATTGGTGCAGGAAGCGGTTTGCTCAGTTTAATGGCAGCACAACGTAGTCCTCGCCACACGAGTATTATTGCAGTAGAAATAGACAATGCAGCCGCAAAGGCTTGCCAATTTAATATTAAACAAAGCCCTTGGTCAGAGACGGTGCAACTCTTTCACGGTGCTATTCAAGACTTTCAACAACTGCACAAAAAGAATGATGAGCCATTATTCGACCATATTATTTGTAATCCACCCTACTTTGAGCAGGGCACACAAGCCAAAAATAGCGCACGAGCTGACGCCAGGCATACTAATACTTTGCCCTTTGCCGAATTGCAGAGTGTGATTAGCCAATTACTTGCTCCGCAAGGCACGGCAAGTGTTATTTTGCCACTGCAAAGTCTAGCCAGTTTTACTCAACAACTTAACACTTATGGTCTATTCGTTGCTAAGCAGCTTGATATCATTAGCATTGAAGGAAAGGTAGCTAACCGATCAATATTGGCAATCCAGCACTACCCAACAACAACTGAACCACAAACACTCACTCATCCTGCTGTTGAAACTCAGTATCATCAAATGACGATCCGCGACAAACAAGAGCGATATAGCGAAACGATGATAGATTTATGCCGCCCATTCTACTTAAAGCTTTAGCCTGCTCAATAGGTCAGCTATAATACTCAACTATTTTTCAGCGAGACCAGCGCATGCAATTTGAAGATTTCCAGCTCGACCCTAGCTTATTAGAGTCACTCAAGGCCATGGGACACAACACCCCTACCACCATTCAGCAGCAAACTATTCCATTGGCCATGGATCAGCGGGATATTTTAGCGCGTGCGCCAACTGGCACCGGTAAGACGGCCAGTTTTTTACTGCCTGCTTTACAGCACCTTATTGACTTCCCTCGTCGTTTTGAAGGCCAAGCACGTATTTTGGTGCTAACGCCAACGCGTGAATTAGCCAGTCAAATTCATCGTTATGCAAGTCATTTAGCCACTGGGCTTGAGCTTAATATCGTCATTATTACTGGTGGTGTTCCATATGGCCCACAAGAAGAAGCACTTGCAGACAATGTTGATTTATTAATCGCCACCCCAGGTCGATTAATGGAATACCTAGATAAAGACAAATTTGACGCCACTGAAGTTGAAATTTTAATTATTGATGAAGCTGACCGCATGCTTGATATGGGTTTCTCATCAGTAGTGCAATCAATTGCCATTGAAGCTCAAGGCCGCAAACAGAACATGCTGTTTTCTGCCACGCTTGAAGGTAATGGGGTTAACCGTTTCGCTCGCGACTTATTAACCGATCCCGTAATGGTCGATGTTGAAGCGCCACGCAGTGAAAAAGCTAAAGTACACCAATGGGTTCACTTGGCCGACGATCAAGCACATAAATTTGCATTGTTATGCCATATTCTTCAACAAGAAAATGTTACGCGCACCATTGTGTTTGTTAAAACTCGCGAAATGGTCGCCAGCCTTGAAGGCTTATTACTAAAAGCCAATATCCCATGTGCATTTATGCGCGGCGATATGGAACAGAAAAAACGTTTCCAAGCATTGGGTCGTTTTTCTAAAGGCGAAGTTAATGTACTTTTGGCGACAGATGTTGCAGCTCGAGGAATCGATGTTGATGACATTACTCATGTGATTAACTTTGACATGCCACGTTCTGCTGACGCCTATGTTCATCGAATTGGCCGTACCGCTCGCGCTGGCGCAAAAGGAACCGCAATATCACTAGTTGAAGCGCACGATATGCGTATTGTGTCTAAAATTGAACGATACATTGAGATCCCACTGAAACGTCGTGTGATTGAAGAACTTCGTCCTAAACACAAAGAAGCTAAAGTGCCTGGTAAGAAAAAAGCCAATGCAAAAGATGCTCGAGTTAAATCGAAAAAATATAAGAAAAAGTAACTTTTAGGCAGCTTTTTGCAGTGTCCTAAAACACATTGACCAACTAGTATTAAAGCGAATTACTCAGTGATTCGCTTTTTTTATCCCTAAAGCGCTATATATCATCATTAACTAGACCGAATACCGCCACAAAGTGTCAAGATATGTCAATTTATGCACAAAAAACACCCACCAACAAAATAGACTCTAAACCATTAATGGCTATGGATTAATACTTTCATACTGTATTTTATTCTTGCTAAAACATATCAAAAAAACCAACTTATTAAGCGTTAATCGTAGAATCATAAAAAACACAATTTTTTGAAACATTTTATTTACATCAGGCTATTTAGATAAACGTCATACTCTGTTAATTTAGATGCAATGAGTAATAAAATGAATCTGAATGGACATGTTAGCCAACGAAGTTAACTGTCTTTAGCATTATTTCAGCATGGATACGCAAAAGAAATGATAAAAATCATACTAAGAAGATTGTCACCACTCTTGATCATTATTGTATTTGTTGGGCTAGCCCTGGCACTTATTAGCACCCAAGAGACACCCGAGCAAAAAGATGAAGCCATCAGTGTACCGATAATTGATGTGCAAACCGTTACGCCGCAAACCTTATCGCTTAACTTACCCTCCTATGGTGTGGTTAACCCTAAATATAAAACTCAACTTGTCACCGAAGTTCAAGGGCGCATGCTAAGTATTTCAGCCAATTTTGTTGCCGGTGGCGTAGTTAAAAAAGGCGAGCAACTAGCCATTATCGAACCATCTGATTACGAAGCTGACCTTATTCAGGCCGAAGCGACTGTCGCACAGGCCACTGCAGCATTAAATGAAGAGAAAGCCCGCGGTGTTGTGGCTAAAATTGAATTTAAAGATTTTGGTAAAGGCTTACCGCCAGAACTTGGGTTACGTATCCCACAACTGAAAAAAGAACAAGCCAACGTCAAGTATGCAGAAGCGGCATTAGCCCGTGCACAACGTAACTTAGCCCGCACCGTTATTCGCGCACCATTTGACGGCATCATTAAGGCCCGCAATGTCGACTTAGGCCAATATGTCACGTTAGGCACAAATTTAGGTGAACTATACGACACCAGTATCGCCGAAATCAGATTGCCGTTAGCAAATGAAGATCTCGCTTATTTAGAGTCGGTCGATAATCCTGAAACAGCAGTCACACTCACAGCATTGCTGGCGGGTAAACAAGTCTCTTGGCAAGGCAATATAGTGCGCAGCGAAAATGTCATCGACGAACAAACTCGCATGGTCTATTTGGTAGCAGAAATTCATGATCCCTATTTGCGTAACAACAAAACCGAAGGCCAACTACCTTTAAAATACGGCAGTTTTGTTAATGCCGTGATCACAGGTCGAACCGTTAATGATGTGGTAAAACTGCCTCGCCATGTAGTACGAAATGGTCAAGTTGCTGTAGTAAGTGCCGACAATATTATCGAAATACGCCCAGTCAATATTATTCGCTCAGACGTTGACTCCATTTATATTCAAGGCAGTTTCAAAGCGAATGAGCGCGTATCAACCACTAGCATCAACAGCTTAAACTCTGGACAAGCCATTAAAGTACTTGGTGAAGAAACCAAAACTGAACCAGTCGATACTGACACCCAAGCCGCTACGACTGCAGGTGAATAATAATGGATACTAATAAAGGAATTATCGCCTGGTTTGCTCGCAACAGTGTCGCCGCCAACTTACTGATGGCAGCCTTGCTTATTGGCGGTTTGTTTAGTGCTGTGCTTATTAATAAAGAAATTTTTCCAACGTTTGAATTAAATCTCATCAATATCAATGTGGCCTATCCTGGCGCTGCGCCACAAGAAATTGAAGAAGGGATTAATATAAAAATCGAAGAAGCTATTCAAGATATTAGCGGCATTAAAAAAGTGACGTCTGTTGCCAGTGATAGTGTTGGCTCGGTGACGATTGAAGTCGAAGACGGCTACGAAGTGCAGCAAGTACTAGATGAAGCAAAACTGCGTATTGATGCCATTGCGACCTTCCCAGATAACATCGAAAAACCCAACATTTATCAAATAAAGCCAGAAAACAATGTAATTTGGGTGTCTGTCTATGGCGACATGACGCTACATGACATGAAAGAAATGGCTAAAGCGATCAGAGACGACATCACCGATTTACCTGCCGTCACTCGTGCAAAAGTCACTGGTGTTCGAGACTATGAAATTGGCATTGAACTGTCTGAAGACAAGTTACGCGAATATGGCATTACATTTACTCAAGTCGCTTTAGCGGTACAAAACTCATCGATTGATTTACCCGGCGGTTCTATTCGGGCCCAAGACGGTGACATCTTACTGCGTACTAAAGGCCAAGCTTATACTGCTGAAGACTTTGCCCAAATTGTGGTAGAGACTCGCGCAGATGGCAGCCGAATTATGTTACCGCAAGTCGCTACCATTAATGATGATTTTGAAGAGCGTTTAGAGTACACCCGCTTTAACGGTAAACCTGCTGCCGTCATTGAAATTACCAGTATTGATGATCAAAACGCGTTAGATATTTCATCTCAAGTTAAAGCCTACGTTGCTGAACGTAAAAAAAGCTTACCAAGCAATATTCAACTTGATACCTGGGGTGATTTAACTCACTACTTGCAAGGTCGTTTAAACATGATGTTGTCGAACATGTTTTATGGCGCCCTGCTAGTGTTTATTATTCTGGCTTTGTTCTTAGACCTTAAACTCGCTTTTTGGGTAATGATGGGCTTACCGGTGTGCTTTTTGGGCACCATGTTATTAATGCCAATTGAACCGTTTAACATGTCGATTAACATGTTGACCTTATTCGCGTTTATTCTGGTGCTGGGGATAGTCGTCGACGATGCCATTGTCATCGGCGAAAGTGCCTATACCGAATTAGAAGAAAACGGCCACTCGTTGGATAACGTCGTAAAAGGTGTGCAAAAAGTAGCCATGCCCGCCACATTTGGGGTACTCACCACTATTGCGGCCTTTATCCCGATGATTATGGTGTCTGGGCCCATGGGGATTATTTGGAAATCCATCGGTATGGTGGTGATTTTGTGTTTAGCGTTTTCGCTGATCGAATCAAAACTGATTCTACCCGCGCATTTGGCCCACATGAAAATCAAAAAACGCACTACACCGACTAACATTTTCTCGCGCTTTAAATTTGCCCTTAATGAATGGTTACAACACTTTATTCATAATACCTATCGTCACTTTTTAGAACGTTGTATTACGCGACGATATAGCGTGGTGGCGGTGTTTATTGGGGTACTAATTTTGTCGCTTGCATTAGTGCAAAGTGGCAAAGTACGCTGGGTTTTCTTCCCTGATATTCCATCAGATTTTATTCAAGTCCAGCTTGAAATGGAAGAAGGTAGCTCTGAGCAGAACACCCTAAAAGTACTGCAACAAGTTGAGGATGCGTTATATAAGATGAACGCCAAGCTTGAAGAGCAATACGGTTACCCAATGGTAAAACACAGCTATATCGAACTTAGTTCACGCAGCAGTGCGTTTGTGTTTACTGAACTGACTAAAGGCGAAGACCGTGAAATCGACGGCGTCGCAATTGCGGAAGAGTGGCGTAATCAATTACCTGAGTTATTGTCAGTTAAAAAGCTTAACATCAATGCCAGTACCAACGATGCCGGTGGCGATTTATCGTTTCGCTTAACCGCAACCGACTTAGACCAGTTATCTGAGGCCGCTAAGGTACTTAAAGCAAAACTAGCCACTTACGAAGGCGTGTATGATATTACCGATAACTTCTCATCGGGTTCACACGAGATCCGCTTAAACATTCGTCCAGAAGCCGAAGCGCAAGGATTAACACTGTCAGATTTAGCTCGCCAAGTCCGTTACGGTTTTTATGGTTATGAAGCCCAACGTATTTTGCGTAATAAAGAAGAAGTGAAAGTCATGGTACGTTACCCACTTGAGCAGCGCCGCACTGTGGGCGATCTTGAAAACATGCTTATCCGCACCCCGTCAGGCGCTGCGGTACCGTTTTCAACGGTAGCCAATATAGAACTGGGTGAGTCATATGCATCGATCACCCGAGTTGATGGTCGCCGAGCAATTACCATTAGTGCCAATGTGAATAAAAACAATGTTGAGCCATCTAAAGTGGTCGCCGAAATTCAGGAAGACTTTTTACCTGAACTCACCGCGCGCTTCCCAAAAGTGGCTTCAGCTTTAGATGGTGGCAGTTTAGATGAGCAAAATGCCATGCTGGGTTTAGCCCAAGGCTTCTTTTTTGCCATGTTCACCATTTATGCCTTAATGGCTATTCCATTAAAGTCGTACACTCAGCCCCTCATTATTATGTCGGTGATTCCGTTTGGCATGATTGGCGCCTTGTTTGGCCACTATATTCTTGGTTTATCCATGAGCGTGCTAAGTTTGTGCGGAATTGTGGCGTTAGCGGGCGTTGTGGTAAATGACTCGTTGATTTTGGTCGACTTTGTTAACCGCGCTCGCGAAGAGGGCAAATCGATAATGCAATCGGCTATCGATTC
This sequence comes from Shewanella sp. BF02_Schw, assembly GCF_014596695.2. Lineage (NCBI taxonomy): Bacteria > Pseudomonadati > Pseudomonadota > Gammaproteobacteria > Alteromonadales > Shewanellaceae > Shewanella > Shewanella sp. BF02_Schw. The sequence goes on along the minus strand of NZ_JABKAW020000007.1, from coordinate 203,945 downwards.
TGGTTGTTACCGTTTTAGAGCCATTATATTAACCTCGCTCACCACCTTTGTTGGCTTAGTGCCGATTATTATGGAAAAAAGCTTACAGGCTAAAATTGTTATCCCAATGGCCACATCACTCGCATTTGGTATTTTATTTTCGACCGTAGTGACGTTAATTTTGGTGCCAATTTTGTACATCATTTTGGATGATATAAAACGCTTGTGGCAACGATTTTTCATTTGGTGGTGGCAACCTAAACCTGCTGAAAGTGAATTCAGATCTGACGAGCACCATTAATCGAATTAATCCCAATTGTTAACAAAAAAACAGAGCTAACTCAGCTCTGTTTTTTTTGCAGTAAAATCTGCGAGCTGAGCAACATAGTCACCATTAAAATTCAGCTAAAATGACCGCTATAATATCTATGAAAGAAAGCCTGACATGAGCGACACAACTTTACCGATACCCACCTCACCTATACCAACCTTAGTTTACGATATCGGCAAGCACCGTTATCTCAACATTACCGCCAGGTGCACTTTAAGATGCCAATTTTGCCCCAAACATAATGGCTCAAATCAAGTACACGACTATGACTTATCACTCACCCGACGTATTACTGCTGAGGACCTGTTGCCCTTGTTAGGCGATGTTCATGAGGTTGAAGAATATGTCTTTTGCGGTTTTGGTGAACCGACCTTAAACCTTGACTGCTTACTGCAAGTTGCTCATGCAATAAAAGCACAAGGCGGTAAAGTACGCCTAAACACTGATGGCCTGGGTAATCACTTTCATCGACGCAATATTTTGCCAGAGCTCAGTCAATGCATCGACAGTTTGTCTATTTCGCTTAACGCCGACACACCTGAAAGCTATCAACAGCATTGCCGCCCTAAGCTTGCCAATTCGTACACTGCATTACTGGATTTTATTAAGCTTGCACCTCATTACATCCCTCTCGTTCAAGTAAGTGCCATTAACGGACTCGCAAATGTCAACATTGACCGCTGCCGCGATATCGCACAACAAAATGGCGTAGTATTTAAACAACGGGAACTCGATAACATTGGTTAAACAAATAGCGTCTAATCGCAGCTAGACGTTTTCGCCACTGCCGGCTTCATGCTAGTATTGCCATCAAGAGAATGCTAAAAAAGTGGCACCATGTCTAAACACAAAGCAGTGAGTTCTTCAAACTCGTTATTAATTTCTTCACAGGCAACTCATTGGTCGCAACAGCATATTCTTTCGCTGCTAAGCCAATTGATTATTTTATTAATAGCAGTGTTTATTGTCACTAGTATGGTGGTCAATTTAGGCGAGCGTCGCCTACAAGAAGATTGGGCAGACCAACGCTATAGTGAATTACAAACTGTCGCGTCCTTAGCGTCTGACAAAGTGTCATTTTTGCAGTTTAGAACCCAAATCATCGCCAAAGGTGAGTTACTGCGCCAATATCTGCAAAACCCATCAGAAAAGCTAAAATTAAAAACCATCGAAAACTGGGATTCATTAACTAACAATATTCCAGAACTGCTTGGGTTGGCATTGTTTAACCCTCAAGGACAACTCCAGTTTGCCACCACCGGTAGTTTCAATAACATGCAACTTCCCGCGGCATTATTAGGCTCGGGCAGAAATATGGGCGGCGACGACATTTACACTTCACCCATGGCATTTACTCCCATTGATGGCATCTTAGAGCCCTATTTTTATCAGTTATCATGGATAGAAAATCCAGACCAAAGTATCAAAGGGTATTTAGTCACTTACAATTCGATCGTTAAATTACTTGAAACTATAAAACCGGCTTTTTTTAATCAAAATTCACCATTGCTCATGCTGGATACTCAAGGCTTCCTCTATGCAGGAGCCAACCAACCTGCACCACTAGACAATATGCCCGATGCACTTGGAGCAAGTTTAAAGCAGTCTTACCCAGAATTGTGGCGAGTGATGGCTATGAATAACTTTGGCCAGTTTCACAGCCATGATGCCACTTTCGTGTATTTAAAAGTCGAATTAACCAGTCAATATGAGACTAAAAGAGAATACTTTTTATTGTCTTATATTCGTCATGACGACATTGCCACTCGTTATGCACAATGGCGAATTGTAGTCATTATCGCTGGATGTCTCATCGCACTGTTAGCCAGTTTATTGATTATACTAAGACATCGATTTGTACTCGAGCGACGCGCAAAGCAAAATAGCGTTCAATTGAGCAACGGTTTGTTTAACAGCGAATTAAGCTGCTTAATCGTTAATGATAACGGTCGAATCCAGAGCATTAATGCCAAAGCAGCTGCGGCACTATCTTTGCCAGTTGACGCTCTTAAAGACCGCAGTTTACAACGAGTGTTACACCTTGATGATGATCGCTTCAATCACATTAAAGAGACGTTAATTGAGAATAAGCAATGGCATGGTGAGATCAGTTTAGAAACGCTTAATAGTAGTATGTTGCAAACCCATATTCGCAGTAAAAAATGCCCTAACAGTAATGAGCATTATTGGTTAGTGACATTTGAAGACATTACCGCATTATTTGAAAGCCAGCGCCAAGCCTATCTCTATCAATTAATGAGTAGCGGAGCGGTTGCTACGGCACTCACCGATGCCAATGGATTAATAGTAAAATGTAATAACCAATTTGATAACCTGATGTCTTTACACGGAGACACCAATATTTCGATCACTGAATTACTCGGCGATGAGTTGAAAAATCAATGGCAAAATATTAGTGCACAAATTAGCTTGCAAGGAGAGTGGACTGCGCAAATTATGCCATTTAACCACAGTCGTTATGAGCATTGTTTAAAAACGACGCTAGCAGGCCAGCTGACATTTGAAGGTGATATTGAATACCTTATTTGCACATTTGAACAGACAACCCCAACGGTGTCGGCCCAAAGTAGTAGCAACGTCATTGGCCATAGAAGTGCCATAGTGTTACGTTTAAATGAGCTAGAAAATTATTTTTTCAAACTTAGCGAGCTCACTAAAGAACATTCAAGCTTACTGGTAATGGACATTAACCCAGAAGGGATTTTCAGTAACATGGGTAACATGAGCCAGCTTGAAAAGCGCCAAAAAGACATTGAGCTACAATTATTGATTGAGTTACCGCTTAATTACCAAATAGCACAATGGCAGCTCGGAAAGCTCGTTATCTTACTGACCGAAACAAATGCAAACTCTGCACATCAATATGCGATTAATATGCTTCAAAGTCTTGAAGAAAAGAATTTAGGTGAAGGGATTAACATTGGTATCGCCAGCTATTTGCAGCCACAAAGTTTGGATACATACCTTGCTAACGCTGAAATAGCCTTAAAAAGAGCTAAACAATCTGTTGACCAGAACATTTGCCAAGCCTTTACTCGTCCTACGAATAAACAAAGTAGCACTTAAAGTAACAATTAAAGTAATAACCGCCGTAAAATTGATAGATTAAATCACCTGACGCAGTATTGTGTAACGTCAGGTGATATTCAATTTGCACGGTTGTTTAATGAATGGATAATGCCCATTCATTGGGCTACTCGATGAACATCAACATACTAGTATGGTGTCCAACCTAATCTTAAGCGTGTGGTTTCGGATGACTCACCACTTCAGGAAGGATCTCATCTGATTCGAGCCTGAAAGGCTGAACATTATCAGGTAGTTTACTTTCAGTAATTTCAACAATGCTTGAACGATTCATGGTCACTTTAAAGCGAGCATATTCAGGTTGTTGCTTTCCGTCACGTAACACCGCAACCAAATTGACTTGATAACGACGTTCTACAGACTCATTACTAATATTACCTTCACTTTCTGAGTATATTTTAGCTTTTCCTCGCTCTAAATGGCGGGCAAAAGGCACTAAACTGAAGTTCACTTGCTCTTGAATTTGTGAATAATCAGCCTCAAAAGGCTTATTTGCCACCTTAGTCGCAATACGATAATGCAGTACTTCCGAATCCACTTTATTCTGGCTGTGGCGTTGCCTCATAATATCTGCCACCGTTTTGGGAATATCTTGGCTGCGCATGAATTCGAGCCAAACTAACTGCTTAGCCACCACGGTTTGAGTAGTGGTATCCCGTAAAATACGGCTCCATCTTGGACGACCGCGTTGGATAAGCCGCCACATCGCATTACGAAAATCCTCTTTAAAGATTTCCCTGAAACCATAAATAACCGCTAACGTCAGCAACAAGGTCAAGGTTAAGCCATTAAAGAAACCTTGCGCTTTTATAATCAATGCCGATACCACCAACATCACCAACCCAGTGGCGACGCCAGTAACAAATTTCTTTAACCCTACTCCAAGCGGTTTTAATTCTTCTTTTAATACTACGCCTTGTTGAATGAGTCGACGCAATAGCAACATCTTATTTGAAATACGGTTAGCGTCTTGCTGGGTTTGCATAGAGTTATATTTGCATACTTGCTCGCGGTAGTGATTCTCGTTACGGCATAAATTGAGCACTTTTTCTTTAACATCACTATAGTCAGCACTTCTAGGACTACGTGCCAATGTCTTTAATAACTGCTGTTCACAAAACCAAGACAAGTAATTATCGGCATGCTCAAAATAAGATTTCCACTTAGGATCGTTCGGTTCATTGCGTCGAAACTTTTTCAATAGTTGCGCAACCACATCACAAAGCTCATCTAAAGCAGGATAAAATTCATTTAATTCTAGTTTTTGGTGCAACTCTTTAACGTCAGTTTCAATGGCGACAGCAAATTGATAAGCGAATAAATTGAGGTATAAACGAAACTCTTCTAAGGTGCGTTTATTTAAACTGACGAAACGGGACTGAACTAAGGGTAAATGCAGCCCTTTAGAATAATAAGAACGACGCCCAAGAATACTACTGTGATAATAATCTTCTTCATCTAAGGTATGCGAACCAATACCCATTTCTGTTGGCAAATAAAAATACAGATCAAATACCCGTTGATCACCAGGGCCCATTTGATGACTGAACTTTATTGATAACGCTTCTTCTTGTTTTACTTTAACTTTTGCCACTATATATTTCACACACCTTTTAAAATTGACACATAACTACTATACCGCAATGGGAATATTAAGCTAAAAGTTAATTTTTTCAATCAAAATCAATCGGAAGTATTGGCTGATAGTAACTGACAGGACCAGATGTTATTACTTGGCAAAAATTTTAACGTTGCTCTCGTCAATGTATTATCTAAGTCAATTACCTGAATCTGCTGAGATACACTAGAACCAGCCATTAAGTGGTGAGCAGAAACACCATATTCATTTCGTAAATATGGTTGCAGCCGACTGTTTTGTTGCCAACTGATAGGTTGCAGTGTTAACGCTAAATGATAAGTAAATGAGCCAATATCAACATGTTTAACCTTACCTAATAGTTGAGCAATTTCGGTAGCGTCTGTTGTGGATTCGAGTTTATAAGTCAGCTGAGCTTGATGGTGATCAATGTCTAGCATTAACCATAAATTGCTTTTATCAACCGTTAACGACGACTCTCCTTGTTGACTGAAATAACCATCGGCATGGCAATTGAAATACCAAACATTATGGGTATTTGCAATGCGATTAAGCACACTGGTAGCAATGAATATAATGAGCAGAAAACTTAATACAAAAAAAAGTTTGCCGCGTTTTGACTGTAGTAATCGGCGTATTTTAATATGTAATAATAGGGTTCTTAATCTAGCCACAAATGTGTACCTTTTGCAGCCATTGCTGGGTGATAAATGGCGCACCCATGTTATCGATACTGACTTTGATACTATTAATTAATGGTGTCGCTTCACTGGAGTCGGTTAAAGTGAAACTCATATAATCTTGATTGGCCGACAAAGCAACGTGAATGGAATCCCAGCGAATATTGTGACAAAGGCGTAGTTGCGATGATAAGCAGTCCGCATGCAAAATGGCATCTTGCTGATTATTATTGCCAAACACAAACAACTGAACAATACGTCCATCAGGGCTTAGCACTTGTCGCAATACATCGGCTTGAGCAAACTCTGGAGGGTTAAGCTTAGAGTAAACAAATAATAATACACATAGTAGAATAACAATAATAAACAGATACTGACCTAAAGATAATAGCCGTTCAGGTAATTCCAAGATTTTAGTACGCTTAGCGGTTGCAGTTGAATATAAAATCACCCCCTGTTCAGGTACATATTCAATAAGGTTGGTATGGCGCTTACACATGTAATTAATAATTTTGCCGATAATATCGAGTAGTTCAGCATGAGATAATTGATGAGGACAGTCGCCTGAAATGGCCACTGTTTCAAGCATAGATAAGGGAACGACTTGACCACGATGCAGGACTAACTGGCTCAGAATCCAATACTCGTGATCATTTAAATGCCACTGGGCTGCCGTGGTCTGATCGACCAACAAACGTTGTGTATTGTCGAACCAACAACATCCTATTTGCATCGCCCTGTCTCAGTGTATCGACTGATTCAAAAAGTATACTCTCAAAGTGAGAGTTTAATGGATGTTAAGCCAGCTATCCTCCGGATAATATTGCTAATTCGTGAACCAGTCCGCGAATATAGCGATTATTTGCGCAAGGTATAATTGCATGATATTGAATATAGAAATTGCTAATTAATATTATTATAGATTCATATTATTGTTGATTCGCCCAGGTTTAAAATGGGAAAGGTTAAGACCATGGTCAATATAGAGCTAATATTAGTGCTGGTGATCGCGCTGGCAATAGCAGAAATTGAGCCATCAATAGCAAGCTGATTAAAAGTAAAATCAACCTAATTAGCGATGAATAACGGTTGGATGTATATTGACAAGCGAGTGGATGCCTTAGTGTACTACCGATTGAATAAGTAAGTTACGGCTTAACAATGGCTCAATAGTCAGTGTTTTTGGTATATAGGTAAGACAATATTACAGCTAACAGCCCATAAAAAAAGCTGGCAAAGCCAGCTTTCTGTTACTTACACTCAAGTGAACTCGGCTTTAGATTAGTCACTTAAAATGCGTAAAGTAATGTCATGTTTGTTTCAGTATCAGTGCTTTCTTTGTCATCAAGCGGTTCACTGTTATAACGCACAATAACGGCAAATTTCATCGCTAGAGCACCTACGATATTGGCAGTTAATGAAGTTTCAGAACGCGCATCTAATTTACTACCCCAATCGGCAATAAATTTCTGTTGGAACTTAGATGAATCACTGATCTTGGTTTGGAAATCAATCACCGCGTGAGCAACAACGCTGTCGTCGCTATCATAACCTTCTGCCAGTGCTGATTCTTCATCAAGTTGTTGGTAAATATAACCAGGACCCGCCTCCGCTTTTAAAGACATTCTGTCGGTATCAATAAAACGGTAACCATAACCAGCTGACGTCGTTGAAGTGAAATCATAACCAGTGAATGGATCAACTTCATAGTTAGTGTTAGCAAACAAATAGCTCAAATCATTAATTTGATAGTCGCCTTGCACACCAAGAAAATAACGCTTTGCAGTCACTTCTTCGGTATCTTCTTTGTATAATCCTTCAAACACATACTCGTTTTCCCAGTCACCTAATTCTTGTTTCAACGCTAGGCGCGCTTTAAACGAAGAAGTATCGGTATTACCTGTGGTTAAAGTCGCACCTAATTCTGCTTCACCAGCAAGAGTGGCATCACCTTCAACAAACTCACTTCCAGCATGTGCTGCAAATGGCATGGTTAGTGTAATAGCTGCAGTAAGTAGCAGTTTTTTCATGTCATTTCGTCCTTTATTTACGATTTACAAAATCTAATGGGGGGTCATGCGCTTAAAATTCCCACGCATACTAACACTTTGATCGCAGAATTGAAAAATAGTCATCCCCTTAAGCGTTAAGCAACAAGGCTCTTAGCCTGCCAACGGCCACTGCGCCAACGCCACAACATCGCCAACCCTCTAACCCACTCATCAAGCGCTAAGGCAGCCCAAATACCCAATAAACCATACTCTAAATGGATCCCGAGATAATAAGCACCTGGTACCGCAATACACCACATTGAAAATAAGCCCATAAAAAACGGAAACTTGGCATCACCGCTAGCTCTTAACGCATTAATCACCACTAAATTAAAAGTTCTACCGGGCTCCATAACTAACGTGAGTACAAATAATTGCCCGACAAGGACAATAATGTCCTGTTCATCAGTAAACAGACCGACAAGGTTAGGTCCCCATATTGCAACGAATAAAGCCACAACACTGGTAACAATCAAACCCAATTTTAATGCGCGATACATTTGATGCTCTGCAGCTTTTAATTGCTTAGCACCCACCATATGACCAATAATAATTTCGTTACCTATGCCTATCGATAGCCCGAACAATAAGATAAACATACAAATTTGAAAATATAATGACTGCGCCGCTAAGGCTTTATCACCCATTAAGCCAACAAATGAAGTGACGACCATAAATTGCAGCATCCACGAGACGTTTTCGCCGGCGGCAGGTAAACCAATGTGAAACACTTTTTTTAGCATGACTTTATCTGGACGCAAAATACTCGGAATGTGTAATGGTATTTTGGTATAGCGTACAAACAACACCATCATAATGCTCACACCCACTAGTCGCCCAACAACAGTACTAATCGCAACCCCTGCTACACCCATTTGTGGCAAACCAAACCAACCATAGAGCAATAATAAGTTGCCAATAAAGGTGATCACATTCATCGATAATGTTACCCACATAGCTTGCTGGGTAAAACCATGAGCCCGCATTCCGGCCGCTAAGCACATGGCCATCGCTTCGGGAATTAAACACAAACCGACAATTTGTAAATACAATTTACCATCGGCCATAAGCTCCGCAGGTAAGTTCATTAGATTCAACATCATGGTTGAGCCGGTTAAAATACCTACAGCTGCGACCAAACCAACTAAAAAATTGAATCCGATAGATGAATACACTACGGCACTGGCTGCAGCTTTATTATTAGCCCCTAAATACTGAGTAATGACAACACTAGCGCCAATACTGACGAAACTAAATAACGTAATGGCCAGTTCAAACACCATATTACCAACCGACAGCGCCGCCACACCTTGATACGACACATGGCTTATCATAAAAGTATTAATTGCTGCCGTTAAAAAGTGCAAAGCAAAGTCGACGAACAATGGCCAGGTCAGTGAAAATAAGGATAAAGGTGCATTCGGCTTAACAAGCATATAATGAGTTCAACTATTAAAGATGGCTAACGGAATAAGGTTATATCAATAAATGATGACGTTTTTGCGTCAATTTTTAAGGCGAGGATGATGCTAGATAGCGTTTAAAAAAACAACGTTTTTCGTTATTAATTTACAAAAAAATCAGCTCATTCAAAAAATGAGCTGATTTGCTGTTTTAACGTAAAAAAGGTTTACATGATTTTAGGGTCAAGTTCACCAGATTGATAAGCTTTATACATTGCTTGTAGTGACTTAGGCTTAATTTTAGAGGCCATACCCGCACAACCAAATGCTTCATAACGAGTCGTACAAATGTCAGCCATCGCTTCCATTGATGCTTTTAAGAATTTACGAGGATCAAATTCTGCAGGATGTTCAGCTAAGAATTTACGCACTGCACCCGTTGATGCCAAACGTAAATCGGTATCAATGTTCACTTTACGCACACCGTGCTTAATACCTTCAACGATTTCTTCTAATGGTACGCCGTAAGTTTCTGGAATTTCACCACCATACTGGTTGATGATTTTCAGCCACTCTTGCGGTACAGAAGATGAACCGTGCATCACTAAATGCGTGTTAGGGATACGCGCATGAATTTCTTTAATACGGTCTATACGTAATACATCACCAGTAGGTTTACGACTAAACTTATAAGCTCCATGGCTGGTACCAATCGCAATAGCTAATGCATCAACATGAGTATCGGCAACAAAACGCGCTGCTTCTTCTGGAGTTGTTAGCATTTGGTCCATGCTGAGAATACCCGCAGCACCCACACCATCTTCTTCGCCTGCTTGGCCAGTTTCTAAACTGCCTAAACAACCGATTTCACCTTCAACTGACACACCACATGCATGAGCAAAAGCCACAGTACGACGAGTCACATCCACGTTATACTCGTATGACGCGGGTGTTTTACCATCGGCCATCAACGAGCCATCCATCATTACTGATGACATGCCTAATTGGATTGAGCGCTGACAAATGTCAGGATCAGTACCGTGATCTTGATGAATACATACCGGAATATCTGGATACTGCTCAAGCGCAGCAGCCATAAGATATTTTAAAAACTGTGGGCGAGCATATTTACGTGCACCAGCAGATGCTTGCACAATAACAGGGCTGTCAGTTGCTTCAGCCGCTTGCATAATTGCACGCATTTGTTCAAGGTTGTTCACGTTAAATGCAGGGACGCCATAACCATGCTCTGCAGCATGATCAAGCAGTTGTCGTAGAGAGATAAGAGCCATTTTGTTCTCCATTAATAGGGTGATTACTCACCTAGGTCGCTATCGTTTGGACGGATTTTAAACTCTGGCACAACCTACATCCTGTAGGTTATGACAGAGCATTTTTTTATAATAATTATTATTAGGTTTTACGGTACAAATACTTGATATGTGATCTAAGCGCCACGCTTTTCAAGCATTGCTACAGCGGGTAATTCTTTACCTTCTAAAAACTCAAGGAAAGCACCACCGCCGGTTGAAATATAAGACACTTTGTCAGCAATGTTATACTTATCGACTGCCGCTAGCGTGTCACCACCGCCAGCAATAGAAAACGCTTTAGAATTAGCAATGGCTTGGGCAATACGCTTAGTACCTTCGCCGAATTGATCAAACTCAAACACGCCAACAGGACCATTCCAGACGATCGTCCCTGCTTGTTCAATAATTTTAGCCAGTGCTTCTGCGCTATCTGGGCCGATATCAAAAATCATATCGCTGTCGGTCACGTCTGCTACTGACTTTAATGTTGCAGTTGCAGTTGGGCTAAATTCGCTTGCTACAACAACATCTGTTGGTACAGGAATATCACCACCACGGCTTCTCGCATTTGCCACAAGACGCTTTGCTTCTTCCACTAAATCAGCTTCATACAATGATTTACCGACGTTATAACCCGCAGCTGCGATAAAGGTATTGGCAATACCGCCACCCACAACAAGCTGGTCAACCTTAGTTGATAGGCTTTCAAGCACAGTTAATTTAGTCGACACTTTAGAACCACCTACTATCGCCACCATTGGACGAGCTGGGTTATCAAGCGCTTTGCCTAATGCATCTAATTCTTGCGACAATAATGGGCCAGCACAAGCAATAGGAGCATAAACACCTACACCATGAGTAGATGCTTGGGCACGATGAGCCGTACCAAATGCGTCCATTACATACACATCACATAATGCTGCCATTTTTTTAGACAGAGCTTCATCGTTTTTACCTTCGCCAATATTAAAGCGAACGTTTTCAAATACCACAACTTCGCCAACATTCACGTCAACGCCATCAAGATAATCACTCACTAAGCGCACTGGGCAGTCTAACGCTTTAGCTAAATAATCGACTACCGGCTGCATTGAATATTCAGCGTTAAACTCGCCTTCTGTTGGGCGGCCTAAATGAGACATCACCATTACGGCAGCGCCTTTTTTCAATGCGAGTTGAATGGTAGGTAGTGATGCGCGTAAACGTGCATCACTTGTTACAACACCATCGCTGACAGGTACGTTTAAATCTTCACGAATAAGCACACGCTTATTTTGTAGATCTAAATCTGTCATGTTAATAATTGCCATAATTAGCAGTTCCTTTTTAAGTTAATACAAAGTCTTGCTGCGCAACCGGCTTAACCCATTGCGACATAATCTGTTGATATTATCGATCTAACTTTGCTTGAATCATCGCTAAGCTAGTATCCAGCATGCGGTTGGCAAAACCCCATTCGTTGTCGCACCATAATAATAATTTGACCAAGTGGCCAGCACTGACACGCGTTTGGGTTCCGTCTACAATACTTGAACGTGGATCGTGGTTAAAATCACACGATACCAGAGGCTCGTCAGTATAGCCTAAAATACCATTAAAACTGCCGTTTGACGCAAGTTGTAACACACGGTTAATTTGCTCAATATTGACTTTTTTCTCTAGCGTGACAGACAGGTCGATCGCGGTCACATTTATGGTTGGCACCCTAACAGAAATCGCTTCAAACTTATCTTTCATGTGCGGCAAAATACGCTCAATGCCTCGCGCTAATTTTGTGTCTACCGGAATAATAGATTGACCAGCAGCACGAGTTCGACGTAAATCATCATGATAAGCATCGATCACTTGTTGATCGTTCATCGCCGAGTGAATCGTGGTAATGGCGCCACTCTTGACTTCAAAATGCTTATCCAATACATCGATAACCGGAACAATACAATTGGTAGTGCAAGATGCGTTAGAAATAACGGTATGCTCTGCGCGCAACAAATCATGATTAACACCATATACAATGGTCTCATCAACATCTGCAGAAGAAGGATGGCTAATCAGCACTTGCTTAGCACCTGCATGAATATGTGCTTCGCAAGCTTGGCGATCAATTAAGCTGCCGGTGGCTTCATAAACGATATCGATATCAAGTTCAGCCCAAGGCAATAAATTAGCATCGGGTTGATTGAGTAACAAAATGCTGTCATCACCAATAAGCAACTGATCACCATTTAGCTTAACGGTATGCTTGAAACGACCATGAGTCGTGTCATATTGAGTTAAATGACATATGGCTTCTGGCTTTGCCAACTCATTGATCGCCACAATTTGGATTTGTTGACGTTTTCCAGATTCGTACAATGCACGAAGTATTGAGCGGCCAATCCGGCCATAACCATTAATTGCAACTCGAATCATTTAGGGTCCAGAGTAATTATCCGAAGCACTTATTATTCAACAAATTATGATAAAAACATCTATTAATAAGTGACTTAGCATATATTATTTCACGTGAATTAAAGAGATAAAAAAACGGCCTACAATAGTATTGCAGGCCGTTATTATACAGATTAAACACCTAATAGATAAGTGTTTAATCTCAGATGATTATCCTAAAGATTGGACAGTTTTTACTACATTATCAACAGTGAAGCCGAAATGTTTAAGTAAATCACCACCAGGAGCAGACTCACCAAAGGTGGTCATACCCACTACAGCACCATCAAAACCAATATATTTGTACCAGAAGTCAGTATGTGCTGCTTCAACCGCAACACGTTTAGTGACGCCTTTTGGTAGTACAGATTCTTTGTAAGCAGCATCTTGCTTATCAAACTCAGTCGTAGAAGGCATAGAAACTACCCGCACTTTTTGACCTAGTTTGGTGAGCTCTACGGCAGAATCCATCGCCAACTGCACTTCTGAACCTGTGGCAATCAAAATCACATCAGCAGTGCCTTGGCAATCAGACAGTACATAACCACCTTTAGCTACGTTAGCTAATTGCTCAGCAGTACGCGCTTGTGCCTTAAGACCCTGACGGCTAAAGATTAATGAAGTTGGTGCATCACGACGTTCAATCGCCGCCTTCCAAGATACTGCCGTTTCCGCAGCATCACATGGACGCCAAACAGCCATATTAGGCGTTAAACGTAAGTTAGCTAATTGCTCAACCGGTTGGTGAGTTGGGCCATCTTCGCCTTGACCGATTGAATCATGGGTATAAACGAAAATGTTTTGAATGCCCATTAATGCTGACATACGTACCGCGTTACGTGCGTACTCCATGAACATCATGAAAGTTGCGCCATAGTTAATAAAACCACCATGTAACGACGCGCCGTTCATAATACCGCTCATACCGAATTCACGTACACCGTAATAGATGTAGTTACCGGCAGGATCGTCTTGAATACCTTTTGAACCAGACCAAAGCGTTAAATTAGAACCGGCTAAGTCAGCGCTACCGCCAAGTAATTCAGGCAACATAGCACCAAAGAAACCAATTGAATTTTGAGACGCTTTACGACTCGCAATACCTTCGGCTTTATCTTGGCTTTCTTGGATAAAGGCTTGTGCTTTTGCTTCAAAATCTGCAGGTAAGTCACCTTTTAATACGCGACGTTCATATTCTGCAGCCAGTTCAGGGAACGCAACTTGGTAAGCAGCAAACTTGTCATTCCATAATGACTCGTTAGCAACACCTTTATGTTTAGCATCCCAACCAGCATACACATCAGATGGGATTTCAAAAGGAGCGTGTGGCCAGTTTAAGAACTCACGAGCTGCTGCAATTTCAGCATCACCTAATGGTGCACCATGACAATCATGGCTACCAGACTTGTTAGGCGAACCAAAACCAATAATGGTTTTACAGCAAATCATCGATGGCTTATCTGTTACAGATTTAGCTTGTTCAATCGCGGCGCGGATAGCATCTGGATTATGACCATCTACATCGGCAATAACGTGCCAGCCATAGGCTTCAAAACGCTTAGGAGTGTCATCAGTGAACCAGCCTTCAACATGACCATCGATAGAAATACCGTTGTCATCCCAAAATGCGACTAACTTTCCAAGGCCTAATGTTCCGGCTAATGAACTGACTTCGTGAGAAATACCTTCCATTAAACAGCCATCACCTAAGAAACAGTAGGTGAAGTGATCGACGATGTCGTGGCCTGGACGGTTAAACTGAGCCGCCAAGGTTTTTTCCGCAATAGCCATACCAACAGCATTACTCAAACCAGCGCCTAAAGGACCGGTTGTAGTTTCAACACCAGGGGTATAACCATATTCAGGATGACCAGGCGTTTTTGAATGCAGCTGACGGAATTGCTTTAGCTCTTCAATAGGCAATTCATAGCCAGTTAAATGCAATAAAGAGTATATAAGCATAGAGCCATGACCGTTTGACAGAACAAAACGATCGCGATCGACCCAGTTAGGATTAGTTGGATTGTGCTTTAGAAAATCATTCCATAGCACTTCGGCGATATCTGCCATCCCCATTGGGGCACCTGGATGACCAGAGTTAGCTTTTTGAACCGCATCCATACTTAGGGCGCGAATAGCGTTAGCGAGTACTTTACGAGATGACATGCTCTCTCCTGCTTGTTTGTAAGGTCTAACGGGCAATTGTGAAGCCATATTTTCCCCTACAAGGCGATGTGACGCAAATTAAAATTTTTCGGGTTTCTTTTTAACCGTTAAATAAACGGTGATTTCATACAATGCCAATAAATAAACATCGTAAATACAGCACAAAATGGTCATCATGACCATAACATGAGATAAATACAGAGTAATTATTTATTGCCACTTATAAATAAAAAGTATCGTGATTGGCAGAGCTATGGCTCTGATTAGGCAATATAATCTCTAATCTATCAAAAACATTGTCTATTTTTATGATAAATACACCGCGCAAGTCGATGAGCATTTAAATAAAGCAATATGAATCAAACACTTGATTTTTCACCAGTATAAACATATCTATGATTAACAAAAAAAATTATGCTCCATTGCACAATTCTCCAGTTAAATTCGTACAAAGGGGTGTTATCAAATTAGATTTCGACTAAAATAGACGTCTAGACGTATATTCAAATGCAACCAACGAGATTCTCCTATTATGGCAAAGCACTTGTTTACCTCTGAGTCTGTCTCAGAAGGTCATCCAGATAAAATCGCCGATCAGATTTCTGATGCGGTATTAGACGCAATACTTGAGCAAGATCCAAAGGCTCGTGTTGCGTGCGAAACGTATGTCAAAACCGGTATGGTATTAGTGGGCGGTGAAGTCACCACTTCTGCTTGGGTAGACATTGAAGAAATTACCCGTAAAACCGTACGCGAAATCGGTTACACCAATTCAGATATGGGTTTTGATGCTGATTCATGTGCGGTACTTAATGCCATAGGCAAACAGTCACCAGACATCAATCAAGGTGTTGATCGTTCAGACCCTGCAGAGCAAGGTGCTGGTGATCAGGGTTTAATGTTTGGTTATGCCAGCAATGAAACTGATGTATTAATGCCTGCACCGATTACTTACGCGCACAAATTAGTTAAGCGTCAGTCTGAAGTACGCAAAGACGGCACACTGCCTTGGTTACGCCCAGATGCTAAAAGCCAGGTAACGTTTGCTTATGATGATGGCAAAATCATCGGTATTGATGCGATTGTATTATCTACTCAACATCGTGAAGACGTGAGTCAAGCTGATTTAATTGAAGCGGTAATGGAAACTATCATCAAGCCGGTATTACCTGCTCAATGGTTAAACAAAGACACTAAATACTTTATCAACCCTACTGGTCGCTTTGTGATTGGTGGCCCTGTTGGTGATTGTGGTTTGACAGGTCGTAAAATTATTGTAGATACCTACGGCGGTATGGCTCGTCACGGTGGTGGTGCTTTCTCTGGTAAAGACCCATCAAAAGTAGACCGTAGTGCGGCTTATGCTGCACGTTATGTAGCTAAAAATATCGTTGCTGCTGGTCTAGCTGACCGTTGTGAGCTACAAGTGTCATATGCTATTGGTGTTGCAGAGCCAACGTCTATTAGTATTGAAACATTCGGTACCGGTAAAGTATCAGAAGAAGTATTGATTAAATTAATACGTCAACACTTCGAATTACGTCCATACGGCTTAACAGCAATGCTAGATTTGGCACGCCCAATCTATCAGCAAACTGCTGCTTATGGCCACTTTGGCCGAGATATCTTCCCTTGGGAAGCGACTGATAAAGCTGAAGCACTTCGTGCAGATGCAGGTTTATAATCAGCCAGCATAATTATCGTCTTAAGCTAGTGTCTGTATTAAGCTAACACGATAAAAAATAAAACCGCCAACTGGCGGTTTTATTTTATCTATCATTGGCAATACAATGATTTGATCTAAACATTTAATCTCAACATTTAATCTCAACAATGGCTCAGATTATGTATCAACCCACTTGGCTAAACACAAAGATAACAGCAAACCACCAGCCATCAACGGCAACTAACCCCTGTGCGATAAACAGCCCTGTTACTAACATTCCAGCCATTAACTTGCCAGCCATTAAACAGTGGTCTGCAATCAAGTTATTCTATCGTCAACATATGCCGTATGCTCGATTAGCTCAGAAAGAGTCTGTGGCTGTCATTCATCATCTAAGCCCACCAGCTACTGATGAAGTTGATGTAAGCCAGCAAAAAATAATCGCTGCGGTAAGAGTTAAACCTATTGGCCAATATCAATTAATCAATGGATTATTGGTTCACCCTGACTACCGTGGACAACAGCTTTCAACTCAGTTATTGAAATTTATCGCGCCCAAATTAACCGCTAAAAATTGCTTCTTGTTTGCTCATCCGTGGTTAATTGGCTTATATCAACAGCAGCACTTTATCGTTATAGATCAAAATGTCGTGATAGGTCAAAATGATTTATCAGCGATACCAGCAGACATCACTCAGTTGTATCGTCGCTATCACAGTGAACAACGACCACTAGTGTTGATGCAGCTCAATGATCCCGATAAATAATCTAGATTAATAATCTAACTCAATAAGATCAATGAGCCAAACTCAGACAAAATCTAGATCGTATTAAAGCCTCTCAAGGCTATTGCACACCAATAAATTTAGCCCAAATAGACTTAAGCGTAATCAAACTAAGTCAGCATAAGTACAAGGTGATCGAACTCGTTAACAATGATCGAAATGTGAACTTTCAATACACATAAACGACACTTGTTGCATTGTCATTACGGGCACTACTTTGACACTGATAGACGCTAAGTTAATCCGCTCGACATCGGTAAATAGCGTAATCGCTGCTTGATAATTATTGGTTACGCCACAAAATAGCCACATGTCTTGCCAGCGCACAAAATACCCCGATAGCTGCAATTGCGGATCATCTGGATTTTGTAAATCGGCTTCAACACACTCATACAACTCTGTCGCATCAGTCAACACCGCGGCTATTAGCTTCATATTGTCAAATGCAGATAATCTTAAATCCAAATAGGGTGAAAAGAGTGCTTCAAAGTTAGTACTCATAATATTCCTCATAAATAACCACTTTATCAACACCCCTTAGTATAACGATCACGTAATATTAGCTGTGGCCAGTAAACAATAATCACGTTGTTCAAAACGAAATTGATCAATCTCTGTCATTGCGGCTTTTTGTTGATGTGCTGCCAACGAACGCGCATTGTCAGCGGCAACATACGTCACCATAAATGGAAAGGTATCTGCCACTTGTTTTTTTAATTCGGTAACCAGCGCCGAAAAAACTCCCTGGCCGCGTTTTGATTCTTGTATCCAAACGGGTCCATATTGGCACGTGTTAGTCGTCGATAAAGCTTGTCCATTTAAATCGGCAAACTTAAGTTTTTGAATAATATGTCGGTACAATGGTTGCGAGGAAAAAAATGACCATTTTGCCGCCATCACATATCCAATGATCACCCCTTGCTCTTCAGCTACGATAAACCAATGTTGATTTATCAACTGGCTCACCTCTGCTTTGGTAAATGAATGAGCATGAAGTTGGCTATTTGAACCTACCAACTCATCATCAACATGGGCTCGTTCTAACTGCACAATAGCAGCAACATCGGTTAATAACGCCTTACGGATAATAAATGACAATGATTATTCCTTTGACCCTGAATTGGGAGATTGTTTCTTAGCCCATTCTATCACTAGCGCAACGGGCAGCGGAGACATAATTAGTGTTCCCACGCCAATGAGTGAAGCAATGACCAACATCCCACTGACTTGTTGACCGATATCACTTTGCCAATATAAGCCGACACCCACCAACAACATGATTAAACCGACGAAATGTAACACTTTAACTAATTTGATCATTTGCGACTCTTTAATACGTTAAATAATGTTCATTAATCCAAAACATTACAATTATTTACGCTCTTATTCACACTCAAGTAGTAGAATAACGGCAATTTTTTGGTATATGGAAATCTCTCAACATGATAAAGCATATTCTCGGCGCCACTGTTATATTTTTAGGCCTTAGTGCTTGTCAAAGCCACACTCAAATTGTCTCAAATGAACAATTAATTGGTACTTGGCATGTAGAAGTCGTCCTCGACACTCCTACCATTAATAATAGCCCAGCAAATTTAGTTTTTGCTCCAAACGGTGAACTGACAGGTAATAATAGTTGTAATCAATTTTTTGGTCGTTACGCCCAACAAGGTCACTTGCTTCAACTTGCACCATCAGGTTCGACTATGAAAGCCTGTATCGATAGTTTAATCACCCAAGAAGCTGAACTGATGCAAGCGATTTCATTGGTAGAACAAGTTGATTTCTCTAAAGGAAAACTCAATCTATTGTCTATAAATGGTGATACGCTATTGGTACTGACAAAACAATCGTTACCCTTATCCTAAAGCCTATGGTTTAAATGAGTCGCCGGATTAGTTATTAGTGTCAGTTTAAAGTTCCATTAAAAAATGAATTTTTATTCAATAAATCTGATTCTTTCTTGACTTAATAAGTCAATCTATTCAAAATGTGCTAGATTTTTGAATAACAACTATAAGATGAATTATCACTATGCCAGCGACAAGAAATCAGGATGAGCTCGTACGCACTTTTAAAGCGATTCTCAAAGAAGAACGTTTTGGAAGCCAAAGCGAGATTGTTAATGCGCTTCAAGCCGAAGGATTCGGTAATATTAATCAATCTAAAGTATCACGTATGCTCAGCAAATTTGGTGCTGTACGCACTCGCAACGCTAAGCAAGAGATGGTGTATTGCCTCCCTGCCGAGCTAGGCGTACCTACTGCGGGTAGCCCAGTTAAAAATTTGGTATTGGATGTCGATCATAACCAAGCCATGATCGTGGTAAGAACTAGCCCTGGTGCTGCGCAATTAATCGCCCGTTTGCTCGACTCAATAGGCAAACCAGAAGGGATATTAGGTACTATTGCCGGTGATGATACTATTTTCATCTGTCCAGCAAGTATTAAAACCATTGATGAGACATTAGAAACGGTTAGATCTTTATTCAACTATAGTGAATAAAAAACCATTTCAATAAAAAAGCAATGCCATGGCATTGCTTTTTTATTACCTAAAACTGGCGTTTACGCATCATCAAATTGAGTTAAAAAATCCAATGATGGCACAAAGAAAGACGATCCAGTCAGCGCTTTAGTAAACAACATCAAATGATCATGATTCCCGTGACCATCACCGTGCACCATACTGCGGAGCATTTGTTCGAAGTGATCCGGTGTACGACATACTGAAATAAACATCAATCCTTGTTCTCTAATCGAACCATATGGCATGCTTTGACGTAAAATTTCTAATGCGTTACCGTGTGGATCTTTTAAGTTAACTCGTTTTGTGTGGCTGGTTAATGGCTTATCTTCTGATTCATACTCAATATCATCAACTTTGGTACGACCAAAAATATCTTCTTGTTTTTTAAGCGGTAAACGATGCCACTTACTTAAGTTATGCATGTATTTTTGGACATGAACATAACTACCAGAGACAAATTCTTGATCTTCATCACCGACAAGTGCAACTTGTTGACGATGGCGTCCTTTAGGGTTTTCAGTACCATCAACAAAACCTGTTAAGTCACGACTGTCCATAAAGCGAAAGCCACGTTCCTCATCGACTAACTCGACCAAATCTTCAAACATTTGGTTTATTTCATTGGCGACAAGATGCAAAATATCATAGCGATCACAACGGATATGAATAAACAGATCATATTCCATTGCAGGTGCATCACGGTTACCTTCACTCATGGCCGGAAAAGGTTTTAATAATGCAGGGCGAGATTCTGGATAAAAGGTATCCCAAAAATTAGCCCCAATACCCACAAAGCCATTAAAAGCACTGTCGGCATATTGATCCGTGAGTTCATAAATATACTGCGCTACATTAGCAATAGATGGGCGTAACTGATCTTCAACACCATCGTTGGCATTAAACATCAAGTACACACTGTGTAAATTCCCTTCTGCGCAAATTCCTAACTGTTCACGAGGCATAACTTGGTTACCCATATTAACTTCATCCATCTTAATACTAAATGTCGGCCTAAACGGTGATAATTTAACGTTTTGATGTTATTCGACGGCGATTAACATCTCTTACCAGTTAAGCTAATCATTAGATTAACTTAATCAAATTTAAATTACTTGAAGTGTACTCACATTTAGCCCGTTTGTAATACATATTGTATTCATATTCGTGCAGATAACAGCTTGATCATTCATTACAATTGTTAACGAACTCACTAGAGTTAAGGGCCAAAAAGTAAGCCCTAAATCAGATATTTAGCCTATGTCATCGCAAAATTAGCAATTATTTTGCAAGCATGAGGTAAGTATCTTATTGCTGGGGTGTTTAAAGCAGCGTTATTACAAGTTAATAAAACACTGTTAGCAACACTTTTAGCAAACAAAGGGTAATTTGATAACCACTTTCCCCGAACTAAGGTTCACTACAGGCTGGACAATTAAAATTACAGCATTGATAGTTAATTAAAAATCACCAGTGGATGCGCTGTAATATTTATGTCCACTCGTTGACCGGGCATTAACGTCGTTGATTGGCTACTGACGTCCAAAATATCATCGCCAATTTGGACCTGATAATGACATACCGTACCAAGGAAATGCCTTTCGACAATGCATCCTCGGCCATTGATACAAGGATGTAACTCAATTTGCTGTGGTCTCAATAATAATTGCCCTTGGCTGCCAACAGGTAAAGACAATGCTTCTGTGCTGCTAAGATCGCCCAAAGAATAGTGCACTTGATGGCTGGAGGTGACCGTAACAGGTAAATAATTACCTGCGCCTAAAAAGTCGGCAACGTAGCGATCAGTTGGTGCACTGTATAAGGTTTCGGCTTTACCATGCTGAATAATGGCGCCATCCTTAAATAAAGCCAGTTTATCTGCAAACACAAATGCTTCATCTTTACTGTGAGTCACAAACACGGCACTGACATTACGTTGTTTCAATATGGCGCGAATTTCTAACATCATATCGTTACGAACTTGCGCATCGATATTGGAAAAAGGTTCATCTAGCAATAATAATTCTGGTTGATATGCTAATGCACGTGCAATCGACACTCGTTGCTGTTGACCACCTGATAATTCATGCGGGTAACGCGATGCCAACCCGGTTAATTTAACCAACTCGAGCATTTCTTCTAATCGAGCTAACCGCGCAGTACGATTGAGTTCGTTAACCCCAAATAAGATATTGTCTGCCACGGTTAAGTGCGGAAATAAGGCATAGTCTTGAAAAATCATGCCGACACCACGTTGCTCGCTCGCAACAAACACACCATCACCACTCAGCGTTTGCCCATTGATGCTGATGCAACCTTGGCTAATGGCTTGTAAGCCCGCAATCGCGCGCAGCAGTGTTGTCTTGCCGCAGCCACTGGGGCCTAATAATGCGACAATTTCACCTTGCGCCAAAGTAAGATCTAAATGGCGCAACACCACTTGACCGTGATAATCGCTGCAAACATTTTCAATGGTTAAAGTTGACATAATTAGCCTTGTTGCTCCAAAGAGCGATTAAGATAAATCAAGGGTACAAGCCCAACTAACACAATCACAATAGCGGCCAATGCGCCATGTTCTAGTTTTTCATCTGAGACAAATTGGAAAACATAAGTCGCCAAGTTTTCAAATCCTATAGGACGCAATAATAACGCTGCGGGTAATTCTTTCATGCTTTCAATAAACACTAACAAAGCACCGGCAAAAATCCCTTTGCGTAATAAAGGCAAATGTACTCGCCATAGTAGCTGAGTAGGCGTTCGTCCTAAGGTAATACACGCCATGTCTAAAGAAGGGGAAATACGTTTATAACTGTTTTCTAAACTGCCGATGGATATAGCAATAAAACGAACACAAAAAGCAAAAATCAGTGCAAACACGCTGCCAGTCAGCAATAAACCTGGGCCTTGGGCGCCAAACCAATCGTAAATATCGTTAATCGCAAAGTCGATAAGCGTCAGAGGTACTAATACACCAATCGCCAACACCGTTCCCGGTAAAGCATAACCAGTACTGCTCAATCTTGCGGGAAGCTGATCACTTTGTCGCGGACTCACACGGCGTACAAACATTAATATCAATGATAGGACTACGCACACACCACTGACAATAGCGGCAATATATAAACTGTTTAGGCTATACTGCCAAAATCGAACATCCCAACTTTCATTGAAATAATCGATAGCATATCCACACAACACAATGAAAGGTAATAAAAAGGCTGTAAATAACAAAACAGCGCAATAGCCTAATGCGACCCAAGCCATTTTTGGTGACAACACATATCTGTCAGCTTCATTAAGAGAAGATTGTTTTTGAAATAATTGTTGTTTCCGCCGGGCAAAACGCTCAACCCCAATCATAGAAAATACCACTAACAGCATAATGGCTGACAGCTTTGCTGCCGCGGTTAAACTGCCATAGCCGAGCCACGTGTCGTAAACTGCTGTGGTTAATGTCGGTACAGCAAAATAACTCACGGTGGCAAAGTCTGCTGCAGTTTCCATTGCCACAAGTGCAACGCCGACAGCCAAAGCGGGTCTTGCCATTGGCAGCGCAAGACGCCAAAAACTGCGCCACGGACTACATCCCATGACACGCGATGCATATAACAAACTGGAAGACTGCTCCATAAACGCAGTACGCGCTAATAAATAAATATAAGGAAACAATACTAACGATAATATTATCGCTGCTCCGCCAAGACTGCGTATTGCGGGAAAGTAATAGTCGTGGGGAGATTGCCAGTCAAACCAAGCCCTCAATACACGTTGCACCGGACCTGCATAATCAAGCATGTCGGTATAAACATAAGCCACAATGTAGGCTGGCATCGCTAACGGGAGAAGGAGTAGCCATTGAAAGTAACGGCGAAAGGGAAAGTCACAACGGGCAATTAACCAAGCAGCAGGAATCGCTAAAAGTAGGCTTCCGAGTCCAACCAACAACATAAGCAATAAACTATTGACTATGTATGTCGGTAGCACTGTATTGAATAAATGGCTAAATACAGCTTGATCAGGAAGAGTGGACTGCACAATTAAGGCAATCAGTGGCAAGATTAATATTGCCGTAATAAAATAACCAGCAAGCGACCAGCTTCTGGTTAAACCTAAAATCATAAATAATACCGAGTTAACTTAGCGCACCATCAATAAATCTATCAATCTATCAATCTATCAATCTATCAATCATATCGATAATGCGCTGATAATGTTTAAACAAGCTTCAATTAAAGATCAAATTTCACTTCATCAAGCAGTTTTACAGCGTCTTGATGGTATTCAGCCAACTTATAGATAGGCAAACTATCGGCTTTAAAATCACCCCATGACGCCACTAATTCAGACGGTTCGACATCAGCCTTTACCGGATATTCCATATTAACTTCAGCATACATTTTCTGTGCAACGTTTGAAGTAAGAAATTCCATTAGCTTAATCGCATTATCTTTATGCGGTGAATGTTTGGCTAATGCCATACCTGATACGTTTACATGAGCACCACGGTTCTGTTGATTAGGAAAGTTAATTTCAACCGCTTCAGCCCAGCTTTTCTGATTTTTATCCATCAGCATGTTGCCGTAGTAGTAGCTGTTACCGATAGCAATGTCACACATGCCTTCTTTAACTGCTAATACTTGATCACGATCATTGCCTTGAGGCTTACGAGCTAAATTAGCTTTTACCCCTTCTAACCAGGTTTTCGTTTTCGCTTCACCGTCATGGGCAATCATCGACGCCACTAATGCGACGTTATAAGGGTGTTTACCGCTGCGGGTACAAATTTTACCTTTGTATTCTGCTGAAGCTAAGTCTTCGTAATCGATGTCAATTTTACCGCTACGCTCTTTTGAAGAATACAGATTACGAACACGCATCGTCAGCGCATACCAATTGTTCTGTTGTGACCGATATTGAGGGGGAATATTGCTATTAATCACCGCACTGTCGACGGGAGAAACAAGATCTTTTTCCACTAATTCCATTAAGCGAGAGAAGTCAGATGTTAACACCACGTCAGCGGGAGATAGGCGACCTTCACGCACCATACGTTCTGCAATGCCATCTTTAGCAAAAACAACCTTTACGTCGACACCACTTTGCTCGGTAAACTTTTCTAGAATAGGTTCAATCAGGAAAGCTTGGCGATAAGAATAAACCGTTAATGCATCTGCAGCACTCACAGAAGAAGCAACACAAGCCAAGCCTAATAATGCGACACTTTTTAGCAATTTCATTAATCAACGCTCCTTAACTGAATCAATATTCCGCCGCCACTGGCGCAATTGATAATGGTTATCAATTGCAACAGGGTAAGTGATCATATCAAAAGGAGCAAGTGCTGTTTCACATTCAGCGGTTAAAACGCCAAGGCTAAAACATCAAATTGTTATGCTGTAAGCCAATATGGCAAGCTTAAGCCACTATCATGGAATTATGATTGACCAAAACACTACCAGTATTTTTCGACCGTAATTTGTCCAGGCGCTCGTCGAAGATTTTTTACTAAGCCTTTTTCAACTAAAGCGGTTTGCGCATCATTTATCATTCCTGGGTTACCACAAATCATCACTTGAGAATGTTCCGCATTAATCCCTAAGCCTGCTTTCTGTTCAATTAATCCGCTGCTAATGCCATCAGGAATACGACATGATAAGCCTTCGGGATAATCTTCACGGGTCACAATGGGAATAAACACAAACTGTTGAGGATATTGACTAATAAACTGTTTAATCGTTTCTAAATAAGCTAAATCTTCACCAAGTCTTACACCATAAACTAGCACGACTTTTTCAAAGCGTTGCCAAGGCTCATCGGTTGCAAGCATAGAGATAAAAGGCCCCACTGCAGTGCCTGTTGATAACAGCCATAGGTGTTTACCTTGCAATGCCCCTTTAGGCACCTCATCTAAGGTCATAAAACCGGTCGCTTTGGGCGTGATTTGAATGGTATCACCTGGGCTTAATGCTTTTAGATCTGGAGATAACTGACCATCCTCTACCGCAACAGCCAACACCTCGACATAATCAGTCCCAGGGGGATTTACAAGCGAATACGCACGCGCTACACGTTTATCATCACGCATTTGGCTGAGCTTAATAAACTGACCTGCAATAAAAGGTTCGACATCGGCTTTGATACGCAACGAGAATAATTTATCATTCCAATCAATGCGTTTTAGCACGGTACCGGTAATCCACATGACTTTGTTCCTTTTAGACTGGCGTATGTATTTACTATAATACCAATCTATACAGATATTTGCTTAATTAAAAGCCTCCCCGATTTATATCTATAGTGAATAATCACACGCGATTAACTCACTTAAAAGAACAGAGCTAAGTTTACGTAGTTGATGAATCTTGCTTAGCTGAATGGCCATCTAGGCGGTCTTGTTGAAACTGAGCAAGTTTTTGCTGTATGAGCTCATAGGTTTGATCGACTCCTGCTGCAATATCGCCTTCTAATACTTTGAGCCCAGATAAGATATCGCTAGCCTCTTTAAAACCTTGATCAATAGCATCACCAATTTTCACCATAAAACTGCTAACTTGCTCATCAAACCCCATGGATTTATTTTGTTGTTGATGTACCGAGAAGAAATTTGTCGCAAAGCTGACAATACGATCGGCTGTCGCTTCAGGAGAGTAATCCACTCCACTTTCAATACTTTTTTGGACTGAGTTCTCCCCCAGTGTTGGCGCAAGCTCTTCATTAATGGCTTCAATCGCGGCACGGTAAAGTAATGCCATAGACTTATCACCCGCAGCAATACTGACTTCTTCTTGCGCCGCTAAAATCGAATTATTCATCATTTGTCGACTTAGCTGATTGCTGGTTAGCTTAGGCTCAACCGGGGAATTTTTCTCAGCTTGGTGGCTTGATGAAGTTTGCGATGTATTAACTGTTTTATTGTCACGCAGTGGACTGGCATTACTGCTATTTGATTGTTTAATTTCCATGATATTAGCTCGCATACAATGACCGATAGCTTAATTATCGACCAAAAAACTCATTTCTAAAGTCATAAATTAAAACAATTAAGAGAAATTTATTAATATCAATTTTACTAAAGAATAGCCTGTTGATTAACATCATCAATTTAACTTGCCCAAATGAACATCTGCTAATATGGTAATATGGTAATCAGATTGATAGCCAAATAGGAATAACAACATGCCGCAACAACATTGGTTCATGTGGGGAATAGATATTTTTTCTGGTCTTTTCTTAGTGTTATTTTGGTTATTACTGATCGCTGTAATTTACATGTTTATCGCTGATAAATTGCAAACCAAACAAGCCATTCGACACAACTACCCTGTTATCGGTCGATTTCGATATATATTTGAAAAACAAGGTGAGTTTTTTAGACAATACTTTTTTTCTCAAGATCGCGAAGAACTGCCGTTTAATCGAGCCGAACGCAGTTGGGTATATCGCGCAGCTAAAAATGTTGACAGGACAATTGCGTTTGGGTCGACACAAGTTCTGGATAAACCGGGTGCGGTAATGTTCATGAACTCAGCATTCCCCGTCAGTGATCATGACACTCACCAAACCATCGCAGTAATCATTGGTCCTGAATGTAAACACCCTTACACAACCGATAAAATTTGCCATATCTCGGCCATGAGCTTTGGTGCCTTGTCTCGCCCAGCCATTACAGCACTATCCCATGGTGCAGCAAAAGCAGGCTGTTGGCTCAATACTGGCGAAGGTGGGTTAAGTCCTTATCATCTAAAAGGACATTGTGATTTAGTGTTTCAGATAGGTACCGCTAAATATGGTGTGCGTAACGAGCATGGTCATTTAGACCCACAAAAACTGACCGATATTGCCGCTCATCCTGAAGTAAAAATGTTCGAAATTAAATTAAGCCAAGGTGCTAAGCCTGGCAAAGGTGGTATTTTACCGGCGATAAAAGTCACCGAAGAAATCGCAACCATTCGCGGTATCCCAGCAGGACAAGACTCCATAAGCCCCAATGGCCACATTGAATTACATAATGTTGCTGACATTGTCGATATGATCAATCAAGTAAGAGATATCAGTGGTAAACCAACCGGTATTAAAGCGGTATTAGGTGACATGTCATGGGTTACAGAATTTCTAGATGAAATTGAACGTCGTGGTATTGAATATGCGCCAGACTTTTTTACCTTAGACAGTTCAGATGGTGGTACGGGCGCGGCACCACAAGCCTTAATGGATAATGTCGGCTTACCATTGCGCCAAAGTTTACCGTTACTGGTTGATTTACTTAATGAACGCGGCTTTAAACAACGCATTAAAGTGATTGCGACCGGTAAAATGATCATGCCGTCATACGTGGCATGGGCATTAGCCACTGGCGCCGACTTTATTGCTTCAGCTCGCGGAAACATGTTTGCCTTGGGCTGCATTCAATCGTTACAGTGCAACCGAGACACCTGCCCAACCGGTATAACGACCCATAATATACGATTGCAAAAAGGCTTGGATCCAAAAGATAAATCTGCACGCGTCGCAAACTACAATCATTTCTTACATTACGATTTAACCATGATCGCACATTCATGTGGTGTAACCGACCCAAGATACTTAACCCGCCATCATGCCCGAATAGTGCAATCAACGGGTGTAGCGGTCACTCTCGATAAACATTACCGACATATGCAATAAATTAAACCTCAACCCCAGTGAATAACTTGGGTGAGCTGAGCGGATTACTGGGGGGCACTCAGCGGATTACTTTGCCGAATTTAAGAATAGGTGTACAATATACTTTGATGTCGATCACAATAAGCAGTATTAATGTGATTTTAAAGAGGCATCAATTCAGGGGATTTCGTGTTGAACATAAAAACGAATGCAGCAGATCTAAATGTCAAAAGCTTAAGTTTAAGCTGTAAAAACTGTAATCGAATGACAGAAATCGAAGGTGAATTTGTGTGTTTTGAACAAGGAAAAATCAAACGCTTAACTTTAGATCCTTCTCCAGCTGCACTCATAAAAATGGTCTGTATTGGTTGGCAGAAAAAGTAAGCTTTTGATCATTAGTAGCAGCACTCGTTACCATTGAATCAACTCACTATAATTCCTATCTTCTTCCAAGTATTTGATACCGTAAACCAGCCAAATACTAACGACTAAAGTCATTTGAACATGTCAAAATACATCCGTTGATATCACTTTATCTGCATAATGTGCAAATCAATGAACCAACATAAGTTGATTAACGCGATGTAAACTAAGAAAGCATGTCCTGCGGATCATCACTTTGTTTAATAATGTTTTTATCAAGGTCTTTGTTCATTGCTTTAGCTAAAGTGAGTCCTCGAGTCGTTACTCTCAAACCGGCACATAAGTCGTTATAAACTATTTTAATAGCATCATCAGACATGTTACGCGTTTTAAGCATTGCCATAATAGCAAACCAATCGGTTGTCACTTGATGTCGGGTGCCTTCTAGCGCCGCAATTAACGCAATATTATGCACAAGTCACCTCCATACACGAATTCGCACCTTTGATAAAATCCAATTGATTGAAAAATAAAGTTATCTGGAATAAATAACCCACAAGTTAGGCTATAGATTAACTGCGTTGATCACTGTCGTCAAAAGATTCATTCGCGTTAAATATATCCAGACGATTTAAACACCGCTCAGCGCTGTTAAAGTAGTCAGATACTGAGTGTTTACGCTATAGAGAGATTTTTATTTGTGGCAACGACAGTATTTTACCCGACAACATCATAGCGCGATATCCATTGACCAACCCTTAATCATTTGGCAGATCTTTTTGTTCATGTTGAATATGCCAAAGCCGAGCATAAAGCCCTTGTTGAGCTAACAAACTGGTATGAGTTCCATGTTCAACAATCTTACCTTTACTCAATACAACGATTTGGTCAGCATCAATAATGGTCGATAAACGATGGGCGACCACTAAACTTGTATGGCCTTTGGCTGCATCTCGCAAGGCGCTCAAAATGGCTTGCTCTGAGCGTGAGTCTAATGAAGATGTGGCTTCATCGAACACTAAAATAGGCGCTCCTTTCAACACCGCGCGTGCAATAGCAACACGTTGCTTTTCGCCGCCGGAGAGCTTTAATCCTCGCTCACCGACCTTGGTGTTACCTTTATCCGGCAATGATTCAATAAAGTCACTCAAATGAGCCAATTTAATCGCCGCGAGAATCTCATCGTGAGTCGCATCTGAGCGACCATACCTAATATTTTCAT
This sequence comes from Shewanella sp. BF02_Schw, assembly GCF_014596695.2. NCBI lineage: Bacteria > Pseudomonadati > Pseudomonadota > Gammaproteobacteria > Alteromonadales > Shewanellaceae > Shewanella > Shewanella sp. BF02_Schw. The sequence continues at coordinate 173,682 of NZ_JABKAW020000007.1, read as the reverse complement.
AAATAGAATCATTAAATAACACAGTATCTTGCGGTACCACGGCGATGGCTCTTCGTAAGGCCTGTTGGCTAAGTTGACGCACATCAATACCATCAATAGTGATAGACCCACGGTCAACATCATAAAAGCGGAATAACAGTTTAATGATAGTTGACTTACCTGCGCCACTGTCGCCCACTACGGCAATTTTTTTCCCTGCTGGCACATCAAAACTAACGCTGTTTAAAATAGCGCGTTGGTCGTAATGAAAGCTCACATCAGTAAACTTTATTGCCCCGACAGTTGGACTGGCTTCAATAGCATCGACGCGGTCTAACACTTGTGGTTGTTTGTCTAAAATATCAAACATACGTTCAATATTGGCTAATGCCCCACGGATCTCACGGTAAACAAAGCCTAAAAAATTTAATGGAATGAACAGCTGCATCATAAAAGCATTAATGAGAACAAAGTCACCAATTGTCATCGAGCCTTGGCTCACTTCATAAGCCGCCAGCGCCATCATAGCCGTCATCGCAACAGCAATAATTAATGCTTGTCCACCGTTAAGAGCAAACAATGATAAACGGTTTTTTCGCTTTGCAACTTCCCATTGTTCAAGTGCGGAATCATACCGTTGTGACTCAAATTCTTCATTGTTAAAATATTTTACAGTTTCATAATTTAACAAGCTATCGATTGAACGCGTATTAGCCAGCGAGTCAGCTCTCGCAGCATCGCGCACATAACCGGTGCGCCACTCTGTCGCCACAATTGAATAACCAATATAGGCCACCACAGAAAATAAAGTGATCAGTGCAAAACTGGCGCCATAGTTATAAAAGAAAATACCGATCACTAAGGCAATCTCAAGCAGGGTTGGCACAATATTAAATACCATAAAGCGCATTAAAAAACTGACGCCACTTGTGCCGCGTTCAATATCACGAGACAGGCCGCCAGTACGGCGATCTAAATGAAAATCAAGATCGAGCCGATGTAAATGTTCAAAAACGGCTCTTCCAAGGCGGCGAATAGCGCGTTCGGTAACACGGCCAAATAACGTATCTCGTATCTCGCCAATTATAACATTCAGCAAACGTACCATGCCGTAAGCTAGCACCAATCCAACAGGAACTGCGATGAGCTGGGCTGAAGATTGCTTATCAAGCGTATCGACTAATTCTTTCAGAATAAATGGCAGTGCAACACTCGCAATTTTAGCAACGATTAAGCAAATCATTGCTAACAACACTCGTGCTTTAAATTCTAATAAATATGGCCATAATAATCTTAAAACATGCCAATTTAACTTCCCTACTGGGCCTTCGAAATACGCAGAAGGTCTCATTTATGCTCCAATTAATTACCACTGCTATAGGCAGTTCGCCACGACCTAATATTGATTGTCTTATTATATGTCATTTTCTAATCAGACATCGGTCACATTACTATGGATTAAGTCCACACTCATGTTTATCATAAAAGGGCTATTTGAGCGTCAGGTAAATAGTACTTTAGAACTATCAATGAATGAAATCACACAGACTAAAATACTACTTTTTAAATTTTTTTAGTCATTTTATGCTTTTTTAAGCTAAATAGAGTTATTTCTGTCAGCAGAATTTGTTACTCTTCAAGAACAGATAAACGCCTGTTTGATAATAAACAAACAACGATTTACTAGTTTAAAGGATGCTTTATGTTGGATAGCTCGAAAATTCAATACCCACCATTACAACTAATACAAACATGGGTATGGATGATGATTGAATCAGGTAACCCTGAACTGCAAGATAAAGGGCGTGATAATCTTATTTCAGCGTTTGGCAGTTTAGCTAAGGCCAATGAATACTTAGTACAACATATAAAAAAATAAGGCGCATTGTGCGCCTTATTTTTTTAGGTGTAACTAATCAAATATCAAGCTTTACGACGGTCAAGTACACTCTTATTTAGTGTTGCTAAAAGTGACTCTGTATCATCCCAGCCGATACAAGCATCTGTTACGCTCTGTCCATAACACAATGCATTACCTTCAATAAGGTCTTGGCGTCCTTCAACTAAATGACTTTCAACCATCACACCAAAAATAGCATGATTACCTTGAGATATTTGCCCTGCAACATCATCGGCAACCATCATCTGCTTCTTGTAATCTTTACTACTATTAGCATGGCTAAAATCGATCATAATATTATCTGTCAAACCAGATTTAGCCAGCTGCTTGGCAATGTCGGACACGTGTTCGGCACTATAATTAGGCGCCCGACCTCCACGTAAAATAATATGACAATCTGGATTCCCTTTGGTTGACACTATGGCTGAATGACCAAACTTAGTGACCGACAAGAAATGATGTGGAGCACTCGCAGCTCCAATGGCATCAATAGCCACTTTAATGGTTCCATCGGTACCATTTTTAAATCCTACTGGACAAGATAGCCCCGATGATAGTTCACGGTGTACTTGAGATTCGGTAGTACGTGCACCAATAGCGCCCCAACACATCATGTCAGCAACATATTGAGGCGTGATCATATCTAAAAACTCACCTGCTGTTGGTATACCAGAGTCATTTAAATCAACGAGTAATTTACGAGCGGTCCGTAAACCATCATTTAATTGAAAACTGTTATCCATATACGGATCATTAATTAACCCTTTCCAACCTACTGTCGTTCTCGGCTTTTCAAAATACACTCGCATGACAATTTCAAGCTGATTTTTATACTGTTCCCGCAATTTAACTAAGCGTTGACCATACTCTAAGGCGGCAACAGGATCATGAATTGAACAAGGGCCAATCACCACTAATAAGCGATCATCTTTACGGGCTAGAATTTGATGAATACTGTTACGCGCATTGAAAACAGTTGATGATGCATGTTCGGTTGCCGGAAATCGTTCTAGAATCGCAATGGGTGGAAGCAATTCTTTTATTTCATCGATACGAATATCGTCATTTTGATAATGCATAGTGGTTACAACTCCGGCAAAACGTCTTATGAGTCTGATTCAATAAATAAATCAGCTGATACGATTCATTAAAAATGATAAAAAACCATCGAAAAAATGAACATGAATCATCAATTTAACCAGTATCTATCGACAAATCAATCAAGTATTATTCATCAGTGCCGATAGTAGTGACTATCAGTATGTGATTGGGAATACGTAATAGGAAGCAATAGCAACTGAGCTCACTTGGCTACCCCGTAAACCGAGTATGAAATACACTTATACATTGATTTTTTAGCACCAAATATCACTAGGGGCTGTTGATCTTTCACATTGGCAGCCAAATTATAGAGCAAGCTAGAGCCAGCAGGCTTTCAAAATTAATTTTCAATTTATCATAGCGGGTAGCTATCGCTCTAAAATGCTTGAGCCGAGCAAAAGCATTTTCAACTAAATGCCGATATTTGTATAAACACCAATCGATATCGCCATTTCCTTGCTTCGAATTTTGTCTTCTAGGGATCACTGGCTTTGAACCACATTCACGCACTTTATCTCTAATCGCTTCACTGTCGTAGCCTTTGTCTGCAATAATAAAATGACTTTGTGGCAATAATTCAATAAGGGCATTAGCTGCTTTGCTATCATGAACTTCTCCACCTGTAACAATGAATTCTATCGGTAAACCATAGCTATCTACCGCGAGATGGATTTTGCTTGTATTACCACCACGACTTAACCCAATTGCTTGATTTTCATCAGATGATGCACCTGAACTGTGTTGATGGGCTTTTACATAACTTCCATCAATAAATTCCCATTCAGTATCACTATTAGTCGATAATGTTTTGAACAGCCTAAGTAAAATACCTTTTCTTGACCACAGTAAAAATCGACGGTAAATGGTATTCCATAAGCCAAAATATTCAGGTAAATCTCGCCAAGGGCAGCCAACACGCAATCGGTAAAGGATACCTTCCATCGTAAATCGATGCTCTTGCTTGTTATAAACTCTATCATCAAGCAGAATAGCTTTTAGCTTCGACCACATCTCATCAGTGAGCATTAATCGGGGCATGGTAATCTCGTTGTATTTGTTTTTGGCGAAGTGAATTATACGAGATTACCTTCTTCGCACAAAATTCAAACAAAGATCAACAGCCCCTAACATAAACTGTCTCATAAAAAAGACACTCTGATGATATTAATATGCTTTACTTTAATGATTAACATCATTAATTCAACACAAGGAAGATGAGCAACTTAATACTTGGCAAGCTATCCAGAGGAGGATAACAGATTGAAATATTTTAATATTTATTTATTAGGTTCATTGTTAACTCTTTGCAATCCTGCGATTGCCACGTCAGTAGATCCCATCGATGATACGCACGAATTAGTCGAACTCCACTCGCAAAATTACCATACAACGTTGATTCCGATCATTAATAGCATCAGTTTCTCTACCAGTAACAGTATTGCACCCTACTTCTTTACCGATGAAAACACTGGTGTGCAGTATGACCTTCTGAAGGCTGCTCTGGACAGTGAAAATATAGACATAAAAGAGATTGTGCATGCGCCTAATTTGCGTGCGCAGCGCCTAGTCAAAACCAATAAAATAGACTGCATGATCAATGCACCCGATAACGTGGCAGGACTATTTTATACACAGAGCTTGCTTGAATATCAAAATAGCGTGTTTTACTTATCTAGAAATAACCTTAAGATTGAACAAATTACCGATCTTAGCGCATTGTCTATTTTAGGATTCCAAAATTCAAAACAATACTTAGGTGATGAGTTTAAAGACATCGCGAATGCCAACCCTAACTACAGTGAAATCACCAATCAGAAAAGCCAAGTGGTGATGTTATTTAATGGATATGTGGAGGTCATTGTTTTAGAAAGACGAATATTTGAATATTATCGTCATTTACTCAAATCAAAACTCGATACCAGCATACCAGTAACAGAAGTGGCACTCTTTGACCCTGCTCAACGTAAAATTGCCTGTTATGATCAAAAAACGACTAACCGAGTAGATAGTGCCATTACTACACTCAAACAGTCATATCGCTACCAAGAGATACTCGATCTAGCTGAACAAAACAATTATCAACCGCAGTATCAAATACCTTAAAGGTACTAATTTTGTTTAAACGCTTGCAGCTTAATTTGGTAACGTTGCTTATTATTGCTATCACTTAAGGCTAACGCACGTTTAAGGTTTTTCTCAGCCAGACGCTCTTCACCTGTTGCCCAATAAGCCCTAGACAACCCAAAATAAAATTCATGACGATAATCCGCTTTATCAACTGCTCGTTTATACCATATGAGTGCATCTTGATATTGCTTATCAAAATACGCTTGTTGAGCCATGTCAAAATAGTAAAACGGATTATTTATTCTCGCGAGTTCAAGCACTTTATGTATTTGCGCCCATTCATCTAAACGCCCTTGTTCACCTAAAATCAACGCCAAATTGTATAATGTGGTTAAATCTTGCGAGTCAATTTGTAACGCTAAACGATATGCATATTCAGCCTCAACTTCGTAGCCCTTATGTCGATAAATAACCGCTAGAGTATTGATGGCCGCCACATATTGCGGATCCAATTGAATGCTTTTTTTAACCAGTGCATAAGCCGCATCAAAATCAGTTTTAATTAACGCTTCTGCTGCAATATTATTATAAAACATCGCGGTTAGCTGGCGCTTATTAACTGTTTTTTTATGATACGCACGCACAGAGCGTTCAGGCAAAAAGTCCACTAGAACATCAGTACCTCTAAATAACACAGTGTTATTAGCCCTTGGAGGTAACAAACGTAAATTAACGTGACCATTAACTAAATAAAAACCACCTCGCCTATCCCAAACGGGTTCTACATCTATGTCATTAAACTCCACGGGCACATTTAACGCATCAGCCAACGCCGCCGATAACACAACCAAAGACATACAATTACCTTGACGATTAAGCACCGTTTCACTGGCTGAGCGGGTAACATTATCACGATACTCAAAACCACCATCTTGTGCGCCTATATATTGAGCCAACCATTCATTAGCCAGAATATTTTGACTGCGAAGAGTACTATCTGCTTGAAACTGTCGCCTAAATTGTGCGACAAACTTATCAGGTAAACGATAAATATCATCAATAGCCACAGTCTCAACAGGCATGAACATTTCATCATGAAATAGGTCAGTAATCTTGATTGCTTTGTTTTGGGGCTGAGTTGATTGACAAGCGCTCATGCTGAAAAGTAAAACAATAAGCAGTAGATGGGTCCATTGAAGTCGTAAGTGGTCATCCTTGGCAAAGGAATTAACCTCTGTCTTTTTTGGGTGATGAGTAAACATTATTCAGCCCTCAGATAGGAATACGCTATCTAAAAGCATAGTCAATAGATGCCCATTAGGCCAAAACAACCACTACAAGTTTGTAATGGCTTATTAGCTACTGAGGAGGATTTACACTAACAGGAGGATCTATTTGGATAAAAAGTTGTGTGTCTTGATATTCGTAGGGACGATAAAATTGATTGCCACAGCTAAAATAATGAAATGGTGACGTCACGGCTAAACAACCAATAGGCAGTGATTGCAAAATCATTATCTGCTGTTGCTGTCTTAACAACTCTTGCCATTCGTGCTGTTGTAATACACTGTCGCGAACAGCAAAAGCATCAAAAGGCGTTGATGACTGGCGCACCACAACGGTGCCAGCATAGCTTGCTGCGCTTAATAACAAAGATCCCATTAATAAATTTATCAGTATTGGTTTCATCATCAACTCATCACAGATTTCATCATCTAATAGTGTATACGTTAAGCTGGCACATGGCCCTTTATTTACCTCAATTGAGTCAGTAATAACGTTATTAATCTACAAAAAAAAACAGAACCCTAAGGTTCTGTTTTCTATGTTAACTAATTAACTCATTAGCCAGCGGTTTTCACACTCACAAACTCAGGGTAAGCATCTACTCCACAGTCAGAAGCATCCATACCGTTGTACTCTTCTTCTTCTGTCACACGGATACCCATAGTCATTTTTAATACAAACCATACCAGTAACGATGTGGTAAATACCCAAATGAAGATAACCGCAGCACCGTATAGCTGACTGCCAAAACTAGCATCGGCATTTGATAATGGTACTAACATTAGTCCAAGGAATCCCGCAACACCGTGCACCGAAATGGCACCGACTGGATCATCAATTTTAATTCGGTCAAATGCAATCACTGAGAAGATAACAACTGCACCAGCAACCAAACCAATTACACCAGCCATTAACAACGAAGGTGATAAAGGATCAGCAGTAATTGCCACTAAACCCGCTAACGCACCGTTTAAAATCATGGTTAAATCAGCTTTACCCCAAACAACTTTACACACAATAAGAGCTGAGATTGCACCAAATGCGGCGGCAGAGTTAGTGTTTACAAAGATTTTAGCGACAGCACTGGCGTTTTCAGCATCTGAAACCAACAGCTGTGAACCACCGTTGAAACCAAACCAACCCATCCATAAAATGAACATACCTAAAGTAGCCATTGGTAAGTTAGAGCCTGGAATAGGATGAACTTGGCCATTTTCACTATATTTACCTTTACGAGCACCAAGAAGCAGCACACCAGATACTGCAGCTGCAGCACCAGCCATGTGCACAATGCCACTACCAGCAAAGTCAACAAAACCAGCTTCAGAGAGGAATCCACCACCCCATGTCCAGTAACCTTCAATAGGGTAAATAACAGCGGTCATGACGACCGAAAAAGCTAAGAAAGACCATAACTTCATCCGTTCAGCCACAGCACCAGATACTATCGACATTGCCGTAGCAACAAACACGACTTGGAAGAAAAAGTCTGATTCTAAAGCATGGTCTGCACCATCGGCTTGCGAACCGATTAACGAACCAAAAGAAGGAATGAAACCACCTTCTACATTGTCGACATACATGATGTTGTATCCGACGAATAAAAACATCACACATGCAATTGAATATAAACACACGTTTTTAGTTAATATTTCAGTGGTGTTTTTTGAGCGAACTAAGCCGGCTTCTAACATGGCAAAACCCGCTGCCATCCACATAACTAACGCACCTGAAATGAGGAAATAGAACGTGTCTAATGCAAAACGTAGTTCAGTTACCGTCAGGCCTAATTGAGTTAATTCTTCCATAGCAGCCTCCTTATAATGCTTCGTTATCAAGTTCACCCGTACGAATACGGATCGCTTGTTCTAAATCAGTCACAAAAATTTTTCCATCACCTATTTTGCCGGTATGTGCAGCACTGGTAATGGCTTCAATAAGCATGTCCAAATTTTCATCTTTGGTGGCAATTTCTAATTTTACTTTAGGAAGAAAGTCCACTTGATACTCTGCCCCACGATAAAGTTCAGTGTGACCTTTTTGGCGTCCAAAGCCTTTTACTTCAGTAACAGTCATACCTTCAATGCCCATGCCTGCAATGGCTTCACGGACATCATCCAATTTAAATGGCTTGATGATAGCGCTGACGAGTTTCATCTCGACCTCCAAAAGTGTGAAAAAATGTAATTGTTATTAATTTGTTGGATGAGTTAATTCAATCATTAGGCCACTTTTTCAAAATACTGTTATATATAGCTTTTATTTTATTTACTCTTTTATTTATTAACATTAAGGCACCAATCAAGTGCACAAGAAACATCGACGCATCGTTTTGGTGCAGCAAATCATCCACCTTTCATGCTACCTAGCAGCAAGAAACCGGTGAACTATCTCTACATAACACAGATAAAAAAACAGCCCTCAAATGAGGGCTGTTTGTTAGATTTTTCAGGCTTACACCTGAGGAGATTTTTTATGCTAAGTACAACTTATTTATAAGTCGCTTCGCGCTTTTTAGCTTCTTCTTTCCACTTAGGCACCAGTGTTTTCTTAAACTCAGCTTTTTCAGCATTCATGGTTTTCATGTCCATGCCTAATGCTGCTTGTGCTTTTGCTTTCGTTGAAGTGTCAGGGTAAGCAATTGGTTGCTTAACACCTTTTGCACCGAGTAACTGAGCAAGTTTAACGCGAGCATCAGCCGCTTTATCCAATGAAGTACCTAGAATACGTAATACTTCAGCAGGAGCATGTGATGATGCACCATGAGATGCAGTCGCAAAATCCCAACGCCACTGTGAATGACGAATATCCATTAGGATTGGCTTCATTTCAACTTCAGTTGCACCAGCATCCCACGCAGCTTTAGCTTCAAAGTGAGCTTTAACCAATTGAGTTTCAACACGTGCTTTTAAGTCTTGTGCTTTCTGTTTGCTTTCATTAACTTGCTTAACCATAAACTCTTTGCTTTGACTGTGACAAGTTGCACATGTTTCTTCAAAGCGATCAAATGGGTTACCCACTTTATGGTCTGTAAATTTGCGGCCTTTGTCATTAGTCACTTTAGGCATATGACAATCAACACAACTCACGTTATTTTGACCGTGAACACCCATTTTCCAAGTTTCATAACCAGGGTGTTGTGCTTTTAGCATAGGAGTTTTAGACACAGCATGAGTCCAATCAGAGAACTCCATGTTGTCGTAATACACTTCCATTTGCTCAACAGTGGTACCCATATCCCAAGGGAATTTAACGAAACCAGGACGTTCAGCCGTTTTCTCGAAATAATATTCTACGTGACATTGAGCACACACCATTGACTGCTTGTCTTTACGAGAAGCTTTATCAAATGGAGTATTCAATGTTGTCATTGCGCGTTCTGCAAACGGACGAGACATACGTAACTTAGATGAGCCTTTTTCATGACAATCGCCACAACCAAGAACATTGACAATTTCTGGACCGCCTTTAGCCCACTTGCCACTGAAATAGCCATCTTCGCCCTGCTCTTCAATCACACGAGGCACATCAGGACTTTTACAGCTCCAACACGCCATTGGCATTGGACCATCTTCAGCATTTTTTGGCGCACCGGTACGCAATGAATTCGTTACGTCAGTAACCGCATACATATGACCTCGTGGTGCATTGTAATCTTTAGCAAAGCCGTAGCCTGCCCACAATACGACTAGACTAGGTACTTTTTCCAACATATCGACAACTTCTTTGCTTTCATCAGTTGCATGCCAGCTGTCATATTGCTTAGAAAATTTATCTTTATAAACCTCATTTCGAGGCTCCGTTTTATCACTCGCCATTGCGCCAGCAGCTAAAAAACTGGCTGCCATCACTGCACTCAGTGCAATTGATTTCATATTCATCTTCATCACCCTTTATCTCCGTGTTACATTATATTTAATTTAATAATCACGACATCTCCAAAGTCAAAGTTAGCGATTTAACACCGCTTTAAATATACCCCTTATGGGGTATAGCGATGAAAGTTTGCGCCAGATCAACATGTAAACAGGATGTATTTCACAGTTTTGTAAACTTGTTAATGTTATCAACCCATACCTAATGTAGAACACACTATTGGACATCATATAAAACAGTACTTTTGACTTATTTTTAATCACTAATCGCTATCAACAGCAGGATTTTATGTTTACTCGTGGCAGCCTTACTTCCACCATTTTAAGTTTAATGCTCATTTTAATTTTGTTGTCATCAAGCTTAGCGGTGTTTTCTATCGTCAATTTAACCTTCAGCTTAGGCGATGCCAAAGGCATCAACGCCTCAGGCTCACTGCGAATGCAAAGTTATAGGCTGTTGTTGTATACCAATGCCGGCAGTAGTAATACCGATGAAAAAATTACTGCATTCGAAAATACACTTAGTTCAGAAGCACTTAAACGCTCTCTTCAATGGTATAGCCCCAAAGAGCTGCGAGACCAATATTTATTGGTTATCGATAAATGGCAAGTGATGAGAGTGTATATTGAAGAAGGGAATACGCGACTTTACTCAGCCTCATTAACCGACTTTGTCGACACCATTGATACCTTGGTATTAAAGATGGAATTGTTCGCGGCCTTTAAATTAAAGTTATTGGTTATTGGGCAGATTATCGGCTTATTTATTTTACTTGTTATCGCTTTCTTTGCCGTAGTATTCACACGTAAACGGGTTGTTAAACCATTGCAATTGTTGATGGATAGCGCAGCAACTATTTCGAAAGGTAACTTCAAAGTTGAGATGCCTAAAACGGGTTATATAGAACTGACGGCTCTAGGTAATGCACTGCAAAAGACGGCAGCGGAATTAGCCCATTTATATGAAGATTTAGAAAACCAAGTGAACGAAAAAACCTTGGCATTAACCCGAGCAAACAATGAGCTAAAGTTTTTATACGACAATCTACTCATGTTACATGCTGATAAACTCGACTATAAAGCATTACAATCTGCAATCAATCAGCTGAAATATTATGAAGACTTAACCTTTCTTCGCTTAGTCGTTGAGCATGATGATGGCTCTAAAGACGTTATTAAAGCTGAAGGCGGCTGGCCTGATGAGTTAGCCACTGAATCGGTACAGTTTCCGCTATTAATAGAAAAGACCCAAATGGGCTATTTAGATGTAATATCTAATAAGCCATTGAATAAATTATTGTTTGAAAACTTCGCCATGATGTTAACCCGTTCAATTACTATCCATAATGCTACTGAACAACGGCAGCAACTGGCGCTACTGGAAGAACGTGCGGTCATCGCTAGAGAATTACATGATTCAATTGGGCAATTATTATCTTTTCTGAAAATCCAGGTGAGTTTATTACGTAAAAGTCTTGCTCACAGTTGTCGTAGCCCTGAAGTAGAAGGTCAATTGACAGAGATTAATGAAGGTGTCAGTACTGCTTATGTACAATTACGTGAACTGTTATCAACCTTTAGATTAACCATTAAAGAGCCTAATTTAAGTCAAGCTATTGAAGTTATGTTGGATCAATTACGTCATCAAACGAATATCAATATCCAATTGAATTACAAGATATCAGCACATTTACTTGAAGCTAAACAACACATTCATATTTTACAATTAATTCGCGAAGCGACATTAAATGCAATTAAACACGCTAACCCTGCTCATATAGTGGTAGATTGTCAGTTAACAAATAATGGCATGATTACTATTACAATATGTGATGATGGCATTGGCGTGACACATTTAGCTGAACGAGATCAGCATTTTGGTATTGGCATCATGCATGAACGCGCCAACAAACTGAATGGTATCGTTTCGTTCAATAGTAACCAGCTCGGCGGTACTACTGTTACGCTGAGTTTTCCACCTCAACAGGAGCCTTTAAATGGGTAAGCCGTATTCCGTACTTGTTGTCGATGATCATCCATTATTACGCCGTGGTATTTGCCAATTAATCACCTCCGACGGTGACTTTTCGCTTTTTGGTGAAACGGGCACGGGACTAGAAGCTCTTACCGCCGTAGCCGAAGATGAACCCGATATTATTTTGCTCGATTTGAATATGAAAGGCATGTCTGGGCTTGATACTCTCAATGCTATGCGTCAAGAAGGTGTAACAGCAAGAATTGTGATTTTAACCGTCTCAGACGCTAAACAAGATGTCATTAGACTACTGCGAGCGGGTGCTGACGGCTATTTACTCAAAGACACTGAGCCTGATTTACTGTTAGAGCAACTCAAAAAAGCCATGCTGGGTCACCGAGTCATTAGTGATGAAGTAGAAGCTTATCTTTATGAGTTGAAAAATACGATTGACGACAACAGCTGGATAGAGAATTTAACCCCGCGTGAATTACAAATATTGCAGGAGCTGGCGGAAGGTAAAAGTAATCGAATGATCGCCGAAGACTTACACATCAGCGAAGGCACTGTTAAAGTTCATGTGAAGAATTTACTGCGTAAAGCAAATGCTAAATCTCGCACTGAAATGGCGGTACGCTACCTTAACAATTAGCCCCACGCAAAAGTTCAAACCACACTTAACAACAAGGCCACATAAACGTGGTTTTGTTGTTATTTAACTCCCGCTAGAAATAAGAAATGGCTATTTATCGTTAATAAATGCTAACCAGCTTTGCAGCACCGACTCAAAGTCTTCCAGACCACAATAACACTCAGATTCCGCATTATACAGGTTCATGGAGTCTTCTAATAAGTGCTCTTCCTCAAAATCAATCACACTGGCAAACACTCTCACTTGCTCAGAGTCAATGTCGATAGTTAACTCTCCACCAACATCTAGCAAATGGCCAAGCGCCCCAGATTTGATTAACACTATCTGGGTGAGAATATGATTAGCTTTGCTCTTGTCGTCACCAAGCTCTTCAGCAAACCATCTGCCTAACACTTCATGACCCATGCTAAATTCAGCAAAGACCGTGCCTTCTAGGCGATTTCGACGAAATTGATATTCCATACTAGTACTCTTTTATTAGCATTTTTTCTATTTTAACCGATGAACGGCCACTCTGCTGCTCGTTAGTTCAGCAAATATTGCGCTTGATGGTTAAATGCACGATAAATAAAGGATTTCATTTTATAAGGTGGTTTTAAACTTGGGCTAGATAAAAAAATAGCGTAAATTATTGCGATAGTGATCACATGGAATCTCTAATAATGAATAATGGTTTTATATACAGTTTATTGCTTACCGGCCCCAATGTTGGCCAGTCACTTACCGCGGAACAAATAGCACAATGGCAGCCTGCTGATGGGCTGTTGTGGTTACATCTGCGATATCGTGAACCTAAAGCTCGTAAATGGATCCTCAACTCCGGCTTACAGAGGGTTGAGATGGATACTCTGTTGGCCACTGATACTCGTCCACGAGTATTAAGTTCCGACAAAGGAATTTTACTGGCGTTACGAGGAGTTAATTTAAACCCAAACTCCGATCCAGAAGACATGGTCGCAGTGCGGATCTACGCTGAAGAGCACAAGATCATCTCAACCTGCGAGCGCCAGTTACAATCGGTGATTGATGTTGCCGATGCGATAACACAAGGCAAAGGTCCGGTTGATAGTGCAGCGTTTATCATGGCCATTTGTGAGCGTCTGACGCAACGTAAAGTGGAGTTTATTGGCAAACTGGAAGAGCAGCTCGATGAATTAGAAGAACGCGTTGTCACTCAAGTAAACAAAACCTTACGTACTGACATTGCCGAGCTGCGCAGACAAACCGTGGTATTGCGTCGCTACCTCGCGCCCCAACGAGAAGCATTTTCTCGTATGCTACAAGAAGCCAGCGAACTATTTGACGACAATGATAAAGTCCGCTTACGTGAAATACACGAAACCCTTATTCGAGTAATAGAAGATCTTGATGCAATACGCGATCGAGCCAGCGTTACGCAGGAAGAGCTTCAATCACAACAGTCAGAACAAGTGAATCAGAGACTGTATTTCTTATCATTGATTTCGGCGGTATTTTTACCATTAGGTTTTTTAACAGGCTTATTGGGCGTCAATATTGGCGGAATACCTGGCGCTGAATCAAATTGGGCTTTTGCCGCATTCTGTGGCGGATTGTTTGCGCTGATAGGTTTGCAAATGTACTTATTCTACCGTTTGAAATGGCTATAATCCGTCTCTAATATACATGATGGACATTGATCTGCTGAGGGTTAACTACTCGTCAGGAGCGGCTAATTTGCACGTAATGATTAGCGGAGTTAACTTGGTATTACCTAACGTTAAACGACTAACGAGATACGACTAACGTTGAGCAATATAAAGCGACGGAGTTAATCACTTATCCAAGGCCATTCTAAGCAAATTTAACTGTAAACAAAAAAGGACACCGAAGCGTCCTTTTTAATTTATATTTATCAGTCTTTTAACGACTGAAACAATGTTGATATTACTTAGTTTCTACTGCAGCAGGTGTTTTCTCTACTGACATTAATTCAACTTCAAAAACCAATGTTGAGTTAGCAGGAATAGTGCCAGTATCACGTTCGCCATAAGCTAATTCTGATGGGATAACAAACTTATACTTAGCGCCTACAGGCATTAACTGTACGCCTTCAGTCCAACCAGGAATAACACGGTTTAGTGGGAACTTAGCCGTTTCACCACGAGCATATGAACTGTCAAATTCGGTGCCATCAATTAACGTGCCACGGTAATGAACTTCAACAGTATCTTCAGCAGCAGGCTTTTCACCACTACCGGCCTCTAATACTTCGTACTGCAAACCAGACTCAGTCGTGGTTACGCCTTCTTTGGCTTTATTGTCTTCTAAGAATTTTTTGCCATCTGCAATTGATTTAGCAGCTAACGTTTCAGCTTGCTCTAAGCGCTTGTCGTTTAGTTTTTTATCTAGGTTTTGTAATACAGTCTGCATTTCTTCTTCAGTTAACTGCATTTCTTCGCCTAAGCCATCGCTAAAGCCTTTAATCACCATAGCGCGGTCAACAGCAAAGCCTAATTCTTCTTGCTCTTTAATGTGACCAGACATGTACTTACCAATTGAACCACCAACACTATATGCTTCTTTTTGAACGTCAGTTGTCAATTCAACTTTCTTTTGAGCAACGTCTTGTTCCTGATTACACGCAGTAAGGCCAACAACGGCTAATGCAACTAACGATAATTTGTAAATAGATTTCATTAAAGCTTCCTCAGCATCCTATAGTGGTTACAATAACCTCAATACATTCAATCAATGAGATGTTTAATTGGTCATGTTCTCTTGCCACTTTATACTAGTTAAAACGGTTATACCATTGGGTAAACCTTATATGACAAGGTTTAGGACAATAATTCAAGGAGCAAGTTCATGATACGCGTTCCAATGCTGTTTTTTTGGCCAACTCTAGTCTTAGTAAGCCTATTATCTGCATGCCAACCAACAGCGACGAAAGTTAAGGTCATCACTACTGATGCCAGTTATAGTGCAAGTTTGTCAAATGATGCAACCATCGCCTTGGTTAGCACGGCTCATAATGGCGTACAGGTATGGGATCTTACTGACTCAACGTTGTCTTACCAGTGGCTCCAAGGCCAACAACAAAATACCAGTAACGTCATTGATACTGCGATATCAGCAAATAGCCTTTATGCTGCAACAATTAGCAGCCACTCACTTGCAATATGGCGATTAACCGATGGTTCATCTGTCGGATGGTGGTCTTTGCCTTCTTATGCGCAAAGTGTCGCCATCGCTAATACAGGGCAAACCCTTGTGGGTTTAGTCGATGGCTCTGTGATGTCATTGTCACCTGAAAAATCACGCTTAATTCAATTTTTGGGCCATCAAGAAAAAGTGAATAGCGTGTCTATTAGTGCCGATGGCAATACAGCATTAAGCGGCGGGAATGATGGTAAAGTATTACTTTGGCAAGCCCAAACGGGTCAACCATTACAACAATGGCAGTTAACATCCCGCATCACTAAAGTGGCGATTAACGATTCAGCGACTCTCAGCTTTGCAAGCGATATCACCGGTAATGCCACCCTGTGGCAGTCGGATACCGGTAAACCAATAAGTCATCTCGATATTAATCGACGCCAAATGAATTTTTCAAGTGCTCGCTTTGTTAATAATGACCAGCAATTACTCACAGGTACGCCATCAAGAGAAATCTTTTTATGGCAAATAGACTCAGGTAAACGACTTTCTCGCTGGCAATTTCAATTGAGTAAAAACACCCAAAACAAAGGCGCTGTAGTATACTCTGCCGCAATGGTAGCACCTGGCTCGATAGTCAGTATTAGCAGCCAAGGTTTAGTTGAATATTGGCAGTAATAACTAATGTAATAATTCAGTAATAAGAGGTCGACATGGAAAGCGTTTTACAAAAGATTGATGATCTTGAAATGAAATTATCATTTCAAGATATCTCCATTGAAGAGTTAAACCAAGAAGTGATAAAACTCAATGCATTAGTTGCCAGACAGCAACAGCAAATGCTATTAATGGTTAATAAACTGCATTCTATTGAGCCTAGTAACATGGCGTCTTCTGCCGAAGAGACTCCACCACCACATTACTAAAGCCTTGCGACCATACAAGATATTTTAGGATACTTTGACTGCTATCATAGTCAGCTTATAGTCAGCTGATATTCAGCAAATATGATATAGACTGTATTGAAATCGAGTGAATGGTCAGTACCATAGAATGAGACTATGCAAGTAATAACCTTGCTTACTCATAACAATTTAAACCATAAATAAGATTAACCTAGGTCGTCATCTAACGCGAATAACAAGGACAGCCGTCACCTATGCAGCTAAAGCCACTACTCAGCATTGCTACCACAGGCGAACAGATACTGACTCAAATTGCTGAGCCAGTGACGGTGTTTGACGACGCATTACATACCTTATCTGATAACATGCTCAGCACTATGCTGAATGCAAATGGCGTCGGTATTGCGGCAACGCAAGTGTTCAGCAACGTAGCAATGTTTATCATGGCGTCAAATCCTAACGAACGTTATCCCCATGCGCCATCAATGCGTCCAACGGTAGTCATAAACCCACAGATTCTATCGGCATCTGCCGCAACAGAAACAGATGTAGAAGGTTGCTTATCCATTCCAGGTCAGCGGCTATCTATTGCGCGACACAGTGAAATAGAAGTTCAGTATCAGTCGCTTGATGGCCAGTTACATCAACAAACATTAACGGGATTTGTTGCGCGTATTTTTCAACATGAATATGACCACCTGCAGGGTATTACTTTACTTGAACGGGTCAACCTCATGACACCTCAGATACTGGTGCCACAATGTTAAGAACATTCTGTATTGGGTTGAGTCTCATTATTGGCCTATCCGGTTGTGCCTTTAATAGTGTATTTGTTAACTATCCATCGCAAATAGCGCCATACAAGCAACAACTCAATAGCGATTCACCAACAGCAAGAATCACTGATTTGGCCGACAATATTAGCGGCAATGATGGCTTACTTTACGCCCAAGAGTCTGGGCGTATTATGCAAATTGCGGGTGACTTTAGCGGCAGTAAAACCTATTACCAACAAGCCATTGACGATTATCAAGTTTTTGATGATAAAGCCATCGTGAGTGCCAGTAAATTAGGTGCAGGGGCGAGCAGTCTTTTACTCAATGATAATGCCATTCCTTATCGAGGTCCGGGTTATGAGCGTATTATGTTGCATCAATATCAGGCACTTAATTATTTATTTAGTGGCGACGCTCAAGGGGCGTTAGTAGAAGTTCGCCGCAGTAATGAATTGCAAAGTATGGAACAAGCACGCTATCAGAAATCACAAAAATCAGTGCAAGACATGGCCAATGGCACCATTGACGCGCAAGTAGCCCAATTAAGCAAAGAAGCGGGCAATGTCACCAGCTCGTTTCTAAACGCTTACAGCTATTACACTACTGGCTTGTTGCACGAGCTCGCCAACGAGCCTAATGATGCGTTTATTGATTATCGCAAAGCAGCACAAATTACCCCAGACAATGTGTATTTACAGCAAGATTTAGTTCGTTTAGCTAAACAACTGGGGATGCCTCAATACGACGAATTTAAACGTCGCTGGGGAGAGGCGGTAATGCCTACACCCGACCAAGGCCAAGTTGTGTTTATTATTGAACGTGATTTTGTACCAGAAAAACAGAGTATTACGGTACCTTTTCCACTTAACGGTAATATCCAATCCGCGTCATTAGCGACCTATCAACCACAACGTCAGTTAGTCAATAACAGCCAAATCCAAGGGTTAGACGCGCCACTCACAGCACAAACTATTGCTAACATTGATGCGTTAGCCATTAATGCCTTAAAAGAAGATTTACCCGCTGCGTTGTTTCGACAAGCCGCAAGAGTTTATGCTAAATACCAAATGAATCGCAGTGTACAAAACAGTAGTCAACGAGCCAATAATCAAGTTGATGCTGCTGCGATGGTAATGCAAATATTTAATGTTATCACCGAGCAAGCCGACCGTAGAAGTTGGTTAACCCTGCCACGTCAGGCTCAAATTGCTCGACAATTTATCGATGCCGGCAGCTATAATGTTCGCTTAAATAGCAGCCAAAATGTAAATATTGACGTAAAACCAAACCGTACAACATTAATTTGGGCAATAGAGACTGGAAATCGTACCCGTTTTTATTCGATAATCATCTGATAGACGATAATTGCTTATCAACTGTCACTCATCACCAATGGAATTTACTATGAAAAATTTGAAACTAATATTTGTATTAGCTGCAGTAATGGGGCTGAGCGCCTGTCAATCTAAAGTAGAGTATGGTGACGCGACGGAAGTCGAAACCGTTAACGAAAACTTCGGTTCAACTGATCTGCAAGTCATCGCAGCAAAAATGGTCGACAGCATGATGGCATTCCCACCTGTTGTGGTAATGACACAGAGCAACCGCCCGATTGTATTTGTGGATAAAATTAAAAATAAAACTTCTGAACATATCGATACAGAATCAGTGACCGACACCATTAGCAATAAACTATTACGCTCTGGTAAGTTCCGTTTTATTGATATGACTAAGGTTGATACTGTACGCAAACAACTTGATTATCAAAACAATGCTGGCATGGTAGACCCATCTACGGCAATTAAATTTGGCCGTCAAATTGGCGCGCAATATATGCTTTATGGCAACTTATCAAGCATCGTTAAACAAGATGGCAGCACCAAAGATGTTTACTACAAAATGACCATGCGGTTAATGGATCTTGAAACGGGCTTAATTGAATGGTCAGATGAAAAAGAAATCCGTAAAATGAAATCAAAGTCTTTTTTAGGCTTATAAATCACTACTCATAGCACTAAAGCCGACATTGTTGTCGGCTTTTTCATACATCAAATAAAAAGTTAGGAACACTAACGTGAAATTGTTATCCACTGAATTGTTTAGTCCTCGGGTCATCAAAACCAGTCTCATCGCATTATGTTGTGCTAGCCTTGTCAGCTGCAGCAGCTCACTTTCAACATCATCCTTGCAACGGGATGGCTCTGCCTACATAAGCCAAGTACAAGCACAAGCAAGATCCAACGTGGTATCAAATGCACAATATGAGCTAACTTTCTTTTTAAGTGAGCACAGCCAATTCAGTGCAAAATCGATTGTTCACTTTGACTTAAGCAGCGTGCCAAAATCACTGACGCTTGATCTTAACAAAGCCAATATTAAGCAATTTATTGTTAACGGAACCAAGGTATATCCTAATTACAATGGCGCTTATATTGTGTTAAATCAAAGTCTATTAGTTGATGGTCACAACACTGTAGAGGTTGAATTTACTCGAGAACACAGTACCAATGGCGAAGGCTTACATCGTTTTGTCGACCCAGTAGACAGTAAAGTTTATTTGTATTCACATTTTGAACCTGCAGCCGCCCAGCAAATGTTTGCAGTATTTGATCAACCGGATCTTAAAGCCAGTTATCAGATTAACGTCCATGCACCCAAAGATTGGCAAGTGATCAGTGCCATGCGTGAAACCAATGTGGTTGACCAAGGCGATACTAACTTATGGACCTTCCCTGCTACCCCAAAATTAAGCCCATATAACTTTTCTATGCACGCAGGTCCGTACCATGTTTGGGAAGATAATTCAGGCCGTTATCCGATGCGTTTATTTTCGCGTCAGTCTGTGGCCAACCAAGTTACCCCTCAAGATTGGTTCACTTATACCAAGCAAGGTTTAGACTTTTTTGATAGCTACTTTGGTATTGCTTATCCGTTTAAAAAATACGACCAAGTATTAGTGCCTGACTTTCTTTATGGCGCAATGGAAAACGCAGGAGCGATCACTTTTTCTGAAGACCGTTTCTTATTTAATGCCAAGATGACTGCCGAACAAAAAGAACGTTTAGCAGGCGTTATCATGCACGAAATGGCGCACCAATGGTTTGGCGACTTAGTCACCATGAAGTGGTGGAATGGCTTATGGTTAAATGAAAGCTTTGCCTCATTTATGGGCACCCTTGCTACCAGTGAAGCCACTGAATTTAGTCATGCATGGCGCACTTTTTATGCCTCTGGTAAACAAGCTGCTTACCATCAAGACAGTTTAGTCACGACTCACCCAATTGAAGTGCCCGTGGCCACCAGCCAAAATGCCTTTGATAATATCGACGCCATTACTTATCAAAAAGGCGCATCGACCATCAAGCAATTACGTCATTTACTCGGTGAAGAAACCTTCCGCCGTGGAGTGAGCCAATATTTACAACAATACAGTTATCAAAATGCTGAGCTTAATGACTTTATCAACAGTCTAGCCAAGGCCAGTGGTCGTGATTTGTCTTTGTGGACTAAAGAATGGTTGTACGCGGCGGGTGTAAATACCATCAAAGCTCAGTACACTTGTCAGCGAGGTCAAATTGACTCGTTTGGGTTAGTGCAAACATCTGATGATGAACAACATCCAACGCTACGTGAACAACGAGTACAACTAGGGTTGTTCAACAAAACTCGATATGGCCTAGAAAAACAACAAGTGATTGCAGTGACATACAAAGGCGCTTATACCGAAGTTGATCAGTTAATTGGCGAGGTTTGTCCTGATTTAGTGTACCCAAACTATGATGACTGGGGATTTGTGAAAGTAACGCTAGACTCTAGCTCATTTAACACCGCCAAACAGTCTCTAGGTCAAGTAACCGATCCGCTATTACGCTCTATGCTGTGGCAAAGCATGTGGGACAGTGTGATTGATGGTAATACATCATTGGATCAGTTTTTAAATATCGCGTTAATTAATGCGCCACTCGAAAAAGACTACACCATTCTAGGCCAAGTACTTGGTAATCTGCAGCGTGCTAAGAACTATCTTGATTTAATGGCGCCAGCTAATGCGGCTTACAACAGTAAAATATCTAAGGCACTTAGCCAAATGAGCCTGCGGATGAGTATGGAAAGCTACCGGAATAGTGATTTTCAACGCCGTTGGTTCGATGCTTATATTAGTTTATCTAGCCATGGCGATGCGTTAAAACATATCCAATCATTACTGCAAAGTAAGAGCCATATTAAAGGGTTAAGCATAGATCAAGATTTACGCTGGGCGATGATCCGCCAATTAAACCGTTATGATTACGGTGATGCTCAGGCGCTACTCGCCCAAGAAAAACACCTTGATCAATCTGACTCTGGTGAAAAAGCCGCGATTGCAGCCGAGGTTATCCGCCCACAGTCATCGCTTAAGCGTCAGTGGTTAAATACCATTGAAAACAATGACAGCATGGCGTTCTCAAAAATTCGCGTCGCAATGTACAATATTTATCCGGCTGAACAAAAACTGTTAAGTGCCGCAACGGCAGAACAACGCTTTGCCAACTTGCCGCTAATGGACGATAAAGGTCCGGTATTTATGCGCAGTTTTGCGGCGCAATTAATTCCGACCGATTGTAGTGCAACAAACATAGATGCTATTAGCCATGTTTTAGATACACAAACGGGTTTATCACCATTGGTGAGACGCGCCCTACTCGAAACCCGTCAACAAGAACAACGCTGCGTAAAAATCAAACAAACATTACAGTAAGCTTACCCATTACAACGGTAAATCAATTACGTTAAATCTAAAAAAGCGCTGATATTTATCAGCGCTTTTTATTATCTTGACCAAATGGAGCCGACACTTAGCAAGTTATGTGGCGATCACTTTCAATAGTCCATCTATAAACATCATCATTGCCACTCACTAAGTGCGCACGCAAAAGCTCATCATCACTGGTGCATGATCGGTACTGTCGCTGTCGCGTTCATAGTCAGGCCGAACTAGATGACGATCAAACGTTTTATAATCAATTATATGAGCGAGGTTTTGCTGCTGAGTCGGATTAAACTCACTTGAGACTAATATGTAATCAAGTACTGAGCCACTGTTGCCATAGTAATGTGTCGGCTGCCTAGCAGGATGCGGTTGCTCATCCACTAGTGAGCTTGACTCAAATTCATCCAGGGCCAATGTCGCGTTACACTTAGTCGCGGCGATAAACAGCTCATAGCTGTCAAACAAACTACTTTGCTGTAACTCTGCCATTAATGAGGTTTCACCTAGTTTAGCCAGCCCAGGGTCTTCAATATCACTGCGATACACGCGTAATTGATTATTAAATGCCGCTAAGAGTTCACTGCCCATGGTGTCATTAAAGTCACCCATCAACATAAAGGGCTGCTGAGTTTGCTGTCTTCTCATCAGCATTTGATGGCACAATAGAGCTGATTCACTGCCGCGCTGTAAACTGGATGCCCAACGCCCAAGCACTTGCCGTGCAACAAAATCAGCACCGCCATGTAAGCCACTTTCACTGATATCGTCACGACTCACGCCACTGCGTTTAGACTTAAGGTGAATGACATAACAATCACATGGACCAAATACTGGTAACTGTATCGTAGCCCGTAACGGTTTACGGCTAAAACTAAATGACTCCGCTAAACCTAACTGGCTGACCCATTGCGGATCTGGGCTGACATTAGCTGAATCAATAATAGGATACTTTGATGCTATCGCGACCACAGGGCTGCGGTACACATAATCACTTACTACCTCGGGTAAATCTAGCGCCACAAAATATTCATAACCCAACGACTCAGTCAACTTAGCTAAGGCATCAGGACTAAACACTTCCTGAAAAGCAATAATGTCAGGTTGATTGTGGCTAATAAACTCACCTAACCATGCACATTTTTTTTGCCATTGCTTATCACTATAGATGTTTTCAAAGTCATAGTAGGCGTGAGGCGGTTCAATAAAGTTAAATAAATTAATGCTTACGACACTAAATGTAAGCTCGGGTGATGGAGCGGTTGATACATCGTTTACGTCCAAAATATTTTGCTCTCTGTAAAACTTATATTAAGGGTACTGACAACATTGTTATTTGTCGAATTTAACTCCCCTCAACCAGGAATAATGCAACATAAACAAAATAACCTAAAAAAACCTAAAAAAACTGAACCTACATTCACAAATACGCGTAATGCATAATAGTTAGACGTTAAGTGATATCTGATTGACTATCCCCCGATACAGCTGATCCGATAAAGTAACACCCGATGTTCTAAGACAATCATCCTCCGTAAGACCCTTTATGGCTTATCCCTCACCCTGATAAGCCATTTTTTTACGGCATTGTTTCTATAGCACATGTGCTTATCGAACTAAAATGAATAGGAGTATATGATGGGATCACTCAATGCAAATAATCGGCATGTCTGCCAAACAATACAAATAGGCATTGCTACTGCCGTTGGGGTTTTATTATTAATTGGCCAACCCGTCTGGAGTGCCAGTGAGGACAACATGCTATTTCACTTTACTGACCCAAGCCACTTCACAGCGTGGAACATCAATAATGACACTGTGATGGGCGGTATTTCGCAAAGCCAAATTAAGCTTAATGAGCAACAAGCGTTATTATTCTCTGGACAGGTTTCCTTGGCAAATAATGGCGGATTTGCATCGACAGAATCCAGCTTTATCCATCAAATTGCCGATGCATCATTACTCACTATCACGGCCAAAGGTGACGGAAAAATATATCAAATCCGCCTAAAAACACCGAATTTATCTTATGGTGAAGCCTATGTGGCTAACGTTAATACTCAAGCTGATACACTCACTCAACATACTTTTACCCCGGCAGATTTTACTGTCAGCTTTAGAGGGCGAGCGGTCACGAATGCCCCTACATTAAACTTTGAAGATATTGATCGTGTTGGTTTTCTCGTGGCACAAAAACAACAAGGTCCATTTATAATTGAGTTACACTCAATACAGTTTGACCGATAAATATGTTAATACATAAGGGTATTCATTGAATTTACCAATACACATAAAAGGCATTATTTTTGATTTAGACGGCACCTTAGTTGAGTCCAGTTTAGATTTTGACTTAATTCGCCAACAAATTGGTTGCCCTAATGGCGTAGACCTTCTTAAATACGTCGACGAGTTAAGTTGCAAAGCCACTCAAGCCAACGCAAACAAAATTATTCTTGAGCATGAATATCAAGATGCTATGAGTGCCAAACCAATCAAAGGCATGACCGAACTGATTAACGCTATTGAAGCGGCCAAATTACCCACAGCCATAGTGACTCGTAATAGCCTTGCAGCCAGTGCCATGAAGGTAACACAAAATAATATCGCCATAGACCATGTGTTAACCCGAGAGCACTTCCCTGCAAAGCCGGCACCCGATGCGTTACTGGCCATTGCAACACAATGGCAAATACATCCACAGCATATTATCTATGTTGGTGATTACTTATACGATATTCAAGCAGCTAATAACGCGGGAATGATAGCCTGTTTAATTAATCATGGCATCGAACGTGATTATCAACATTTAGCCGATATTGTTATCGAAGAGTTGAGTCAACTCCAGCAATTAATAATCAATAACTCACCGAGCGATTAACGCCAGTACTAACGTTAATAATAAATAAGAACTACCACATGAATATGAATCAAATTCACCCAAAAAAATTACTGAATAGTAAATGGACCAAAGTTAACGTGGTTCAAAAGTTGAAGCATTTTACAGTGACTAAAGTTGAGTATGACGAGCAACAAAACGTGGTTGAATGTCTTATCCGTGCAGAAATGAATGCAGAAGAATGCTCTATTAATTGGCGCGTTCTTAAGGATCCGCAACAGTGGAAAATTGGTTGGCAATAATCTACTGCAAAACACATTTATTATGCCGTTTGATAATAAAAAAAGTGACTCTTGTTTAAATACAATGAGTCACTTTTTTATACTAGCATTAGCATAACCTTAGCTAACGAGTTTCAAGATAATAAACGGTTATCAAACTGCTTGTTGATCTGTTTACTATTGCATTGACTACAACAACTGACTATAGCTTCGTTATTAGCCTTGCAACAAAAATAACCAGTTTGTCATTGAAACCCATTATTCTATTTAACTCGGCTATTATTTTATGATAAATATTGAACCTTCGAGCCTAAATTGAAGGGTTTCTAAACCCCAATCAGATAACATGACGTCCTGGATACGTTGGCCATCACCTTCACTACTACATCCCCACATTTTTGCACATGTTTGTCCCGCTATATTGGATCCAGTGCCTTTTGAAGTGTCAGGGATCATGTGGTTCAATTGGGTAATATGCGAGCCAAACATGTCTTCAAATGTATCCATTTGTACGTCAATGGTTTCCATTTCACCTTGAGGAAAATTGATCGCTGCAGTTTGCTGGTTTGAAACAGTTTTCTCAGGGATTAACGTGACAACATCTTTTGAAATTAAAGCGTAAAGTTTGCTCAGCGGTAAATCTTTAGTTGATTCATGTAAGTAAAGTATTTGCCCATAATTTCTGGCTGCAAAATTATTTTCTTCATAAGCTATAGCAAGGTATTGATCTGCAAGTGCCAAATCTTGTTCTACCATGCCACCACCTAAATACATTTTACCCAATAAATACGATGACTGAGAGTGGCCCATTTTTGATGCGAACTGTAAAAACTCAACACCTTCGTCGACATCTTTCAGAGGAGTATCTTGTAAATACAAAACACCCGCTTTATATTTTGCATCCAGTACACCATATTTACCTGCACGTCGGTACCATTTTAACGCCATGTCTAAATCTTTATCGGTGCCATACCCGGTGTAATAGAATTCAGCTAACATGGCCATTGCTGAGGAGTGGCCTCGTTTCGTTAAAATGCGATAGGCTTTAAAGTATTCAATACATTCAGACGTGTTGCACTCAGGCAATTGGTTTGCTTGGCTTTTAAATGGAGCGAAAGCGAGAAAGCTTAATATTAAGCTCAAAATAATAGCATTTTGTTTCATCATGTTAAGTCCTTTTTATATACGATTCATTACTATTAGCATTTATATGCAAAATGTCTATAGTAATTATGTCTATAAAACTAACCGTACGTTATATCTAATATTATCAATCGATTACCTAATTATTCTTCAAAAGTAATCTAATACTCTAACAATAGCCACTTCCCTACTGCCATTAAAATCAATCCACAACTGACGAATATTAGTAAACTCATATACTCCAATGAGATTTATTTACCGCACACACCAATGTTCAACCAAATCGAGTAGCTTCAAATCGATTCAATATCCGATGCACCACATAACACAGTAATAATGTTGCCACGATAGCGACTAATATACTGCTTATTCGGTACAAAGCACTAAAAACTAAGTCATTATCTGGGGTTAAGTATTGACCGAATAATATCCCTAAGGTGGTCATAGCACCGAATCCCACTCCAGAGCCACTCGCTTCTCTCACGTGTACTTGGCTAAACAACATTAAGCCTATCCACAATAGTGGTATCACAAAAATCAATAATCCAGACCAATCATAGAGTAACCCTTGTCCCACCAAGCCGAAAGTCACGCCAAACAAGGTACCGATAGCTCGTTTGCGGGCATAACCGAGCGCACCATTCCAATGCATTGGGAATAACAATAACAAGGTGGTGGCTTGAGCAGACATAGAATCACGTAAGTTAAATACCTGAAAAACCACAAATGATGCAGTTGCAATAGATGCACCGAGTAACGCTTCGTGTCGCATGCGGTTAGGCACTTTAACCACGGCAGCAACTGGCGCTCTTGGTTCAACATCGGGCCATAAAGCAGTCATAGCATAAGCGATTACAACAGAGGCCGCTGTCGCCCAAAAATTACTGAAAATGAGATTATTAATATCGACACTCGGATAACTGGCAAAGTGCAGCATAATGCTTAAGCTGATAACCCCGTTAGCGCCAAATAAAAACAAACTACCGCGTGACATTGCCGCAAAACGATACAAAAATAGCACAAACACGATGGGTAATATTACCCCAGCGTGAGAGCCAAATAAGCCACCTAAAATACCTACTTCAATCCCAGACATTACAGATGATGCCAACAATTGCCTCATCGCATGGGCATTCATCACAGGGACTAAACCGAGCAATAACATTGGAGTGACGGTAAAAAACACACCATAACTGAGATCGAAAAACTTGCATATCGCAAACCCTAGCGTGGCGCCTGTTGCAATGCGTAAACATTGGCGTAAATCGTTTTGAGTCAAAGGACTATGGCGTAATAACATATGAACAACCTACGACATTGATACAAGATACTGCACGCAAATAAATTAACCTGCAGCATTGCCTTGAGTGTGAATTGGTGTAATGAGTATTAACAATCAATATTGGGCTTAACTGCGGCGTTAATAGATATAATGCAGCGTGCTGATAACCTTAATTTGAACCTTGGCTAGAAAGCCAAGTAAACCGCTATTAGGTAATAATTGCACCGTTGCACGTGCTCCAGCGGGTAATGCATTAACGCCTTGGTGGTCAAGTTCAAGGTGTAATCGTAAGCGTTGAGCATCACGTACCCAACGTACCGATTCTTGCGGATCAGCTAAACGGCCATTGGCATCAAATTGCCCGGCACTCACTCCGGCATCTACGGTACTCACTTTGGCATGATATAAACGTCCAGGTTGACCATCAAATGCAATAAGCGCAGTTGATTGTGGCTCAATACCGCGTAAACTTTTTTCTCTAAAATCAGCAATAATATCGACGTTTTCTGACACTACAGCTAATAGCGGCTGTCCAACAGTGGCAAAGCTGCCGACTTCTAACTGTAAGTTAGTCACCACGCCATTTTGGTCTGCGCGAATTTGAGTGTATGACAGGTTTAATTCTGCTTGAGCTAAACGATTTTGAGCTTGACGGACTTTTAAATTATCTTCGCCATTGCGTCCACGACTTACCACTAGCTTAGTTAAGCGAGCTTTAGCGGCAAGTAAATTGGCCTGCGCCGTGACGGCCTCACTTTGAGCTTGATCAGTTAACTGCTGCGATACACCTCGGGAGGCATACAGAGCATCAAGGCGTTTTGCTTCACTATTTCTCTGCTGTGCACTACTTTGATTTGCCTGAACATCTGCTTTGGCTGCTAGTATCGATGCATCAAGTTCAGCGTTATCTTGTTTTGCTTGCTCTAACGCCAATGTAGCTTGCTCAGCCGCTAACTCGTAAGGGGCTGAGTCGATGCTAAATAACACATCACCTTTAGCCACAAGTTGGTTATTTTCGACGGCAATAGATGCAATTTTACCACTGACTTGTGGCGTCACTTTAGTGACCATTCGTGTGGCCATGGCTTGCGGCGTCATAGGCATTACTGCATCGGCAAACATAAAGTAACCAAACACCATTACAAACATAAAAATAGCGATTTTAACGAGTCGAGCAAATTGTTGATCTGGGGTCATGTTATTTCTCATTCAGGAATTTTGTTGTCTTGTTCAGTGTTCTTATGCAGCGCAGCAAGAGCATTATCACTAATAAGACTAATGACACGTTCAAATTCACTTAATTCTTGGCTGCTAATACCTGCAAGTAAATCGCGACGAACCAACATAATGCGGCTTTCCATCTGCTTAAGCATGTCGATGCCTTCAGGAGTTAAGCTGACTATTCGTGCTCGCTTATCGTTCTCGCAGCAGCGGCGCTGTATATATCCTTGCTGTTCTAACTGGCTCAAAGTGCGCATTAAAGAGGGCAATTCTATCTCTAAAGCATCGGCAAGCACCTTTTGGCTCACGTTATCGCCCAAGCGCAGTAACTTCCACAGCGCAGTCCAGCGAGGGTGAGTTAACCCTAATGGTACGAGCTCCGCGTCTGCAGCGGTGCGCCATAAACGATGTAATCGCCCTAAGTGCTCAGCAAGTGAAAGTTCTTTTAATCGCTCTAATTCTTTATACATAATAAATTGCCATTTAGTTAGCGTGCTAAGCATTATAACAACTTAGCATGCTAAGTAAATGACTGATGTTAATTAATCCATAAAACCTCTATAGCGTTGAAACTAATTTATTGATAACTGTGACTAAAAATGACTAGCGTTGATTACACGAACAAGAAAGATTAGGCCTTTAGTCACATGACATTACCTGGAAAAGAGAACATGAGTGTTATTTAGACAAAGATGATCAGTATCACCAAAAAAAAGTGTCACTTTGACATTAACAGTCTTTTTGACACTCATTAAATATGTCACTTTGACAACATATTAACGACAGGTAAAAACAAAATTCATTAATAACAGTAACTTAATAACAATAAAAAGTTGGCACGACTTGTGTAATGCTCTGGTCATCTGTATCAAAATGACTTTGCGCTAAGAGGACTTATGAGCAAAAATAAACTCACCGGCATTGCACTGCTAATCGTGCTAGTGGCTTCCTTCACGGTATTACTCAGTTTAGGCAGCGGCATATATCGAGAAAAACCGCCGATTCCAACGGCTTTCACTGACACCAGTGGCCAACCCATATTTACCAAAAATGATATTGAGCAAGGCCAACTTGTATGGCGTTCAATGGGCGGGCATCAGTTAGGATCAATTTGGGGCCATGGTTCTTATGTGGCACCAGATTGGACTGCAGATTGGTTACATCGTGAAGCCCAAGCTTGGTTGTCTATCACCGCAAACGAGCGCTATAACCGCGATTTCACTGAACTCGATTCAGAACAGCAAGCCGGTTTAGAAAAAGGCTTAAGAGATGATATTCGCCATAACACAGTGATCAAAGGTACTGGGGGTGAAACTCACGTCGCGCTGTCAAATACCCGAATTGCGGCAATTAATGAAGTGACTAAGCACTATTTATCGTTATTTGGTGATGATCCTGCATTAAGTTCATTACGTGAACAATATGCCATGAAAGAAGGCACTATCACTGATGCTGAACATCGTGAATTGTTAAATGCCTTCCTCTTTTGGGGAGCGTGGGCTGCGGTAACTGAGCGCCCTGGTTATGATTATACTTATACCAATAACTGGCCATACGATCCACAAATTGGCAACGTCCCCACTTCAGACAACATTGTTTGGTCAGTACTAAGCTTAGTGACATTGCTTCTTGGTATTGGCATGCTGGCTTGGCATCACGCCACCTGCAAAGAGGAACCATTGCCAGAACCAGCCAAAGGTGATCCATTATTTTTTACTAAACCTACTCCATCGCAAAAAGCCGTCGGAAAGTATTTTGTTACTGCTATTGGACTGTTTTTACTGCAAATATTAGTTGGCGGAATTACCGCGCATTACGCAGTTGAAGGCCAAGAATTTTATGGTTTCCCAATATCTGAAATTCTGCCTTATTCTGTTACCCGTACTTGGCATACTCAACTCGCAGTATTTTGGATTGCCACTGCATGGTTAGGCACAGGGCTATATATTGCCCCTGCACTATCAGGATACGAGCCGAAGTATCAACGCTTAGGGGTAAACGTTCTTTGGGTCGCGTTGGTCGTTATCGTATTGGGATCTATGGCTGGTGAATGGATTGGCGTACAACAATACTTTGACCTAGACATGAACTATTTATTCGGACATCAAGGATATGAGTACATTGATTTAGGACGCGTATGGCAAATATTATTGTTTGTGGGCTTATTAATTTGGACCGTGTTAATCACTGCAGCTATGCGCCCTGCATTAAAAGTTGACAGCGACATACTGCCGGCAATTTGGATTCTATACGCCTCTTGTGTCGCCATCGGTTTGTTTTATGGTGCCGGCCTGTTTATGGGCAAACACTCAAACCTTGCCATCGCTGAATACTGGCGTTGGTGGGTGGTCCACTTATGGGTAGAAGGCTTCTTTGAAACATTTGCAACAGCCGTTATCGCATTAATGTTAGTTCGCTTAGGCCTTATCCGTGCACGCAGTGCCAACGGTGCGGTATTATTCACAACAGTGGTGTTTTTAACTGGCGGCTTAATCGGCACCTTACATCATTTATACTTTACCGGTACCCAAACCTCAGTCATTGCTTGGGGAGCCATATTCTCGGCACTTGAAGTGGTGCCGTTAGCATTAATTGGTTTTGAAGCTATGGGAACCTATCGTTTACGTAAAGCGAGCCCTTGGATGGAACGTTATCACTGGGTCATTATGTTCTTTGTCGCCACCTCATTTTGGAACTTAATTGGTGCCGGTGTATTAGGTTTCTTAATTAATCCACCAATATCGCTTTATTTTATCCAAGGTTTAAATACTACTGCGACACATTCTCATGGTGCATTTATGGGCGTGTACGGTATGTTAGGTATAGGGCTAATGCTATTCTGTTTACGCGGATTAACAGGCGATATGCAATGGAACCAAAAATACCTTAAAGGGGCATTCTGGACATTAAATATCGGCTTAGCAGCAATGCTGTTTATGTCATTATTGCCTGTCGGAATTGTGCAGTTCTTTGCGGTCATTGACCACGGCTATTGGTATGCTCGTTCACCCGCTGTGATCCACAGCGATTTAGTGGAAAGCCTTGTATGGACACGAATGTTTGGTGACATTATCTTCAGTATTGGTGGATTATTGATGGCGGCGTTCTTATTTGACATCATCAAGAAAGCCATTGCTAGCAAAGGCGTTAAAGCGAAACAAGCTAGTCCATTAACGATTAACTAAGTATGCATTAATAAACACGCTTTGATAACCATCATCAGGGGCCTTTGTGGCCCCTTTAGTTTCAACAATTTGGGCTTTACCCTTGTTGTTATATTCACACTTGTCATAATGACACTTATTATGTTCCTTTCTGGAGTTTAGCATGGCATTGAGACAAGCTGACTTAACCCGTATCGCACTTGATATCACGTCCAATTTATCTAAACGTGATCGATTCTCTCGTTTATTAACCACAGTAAGAGAAACCCTCGATTGTGATGCTGCTGCACTGTTATCGTTCCACGGGCATCAATTCAAGCCATTAGCGATTGATGGACTGAGTGCGGATGTATTAGGACGGCGCTTTATTTTAAGTGAGCATCCGCGACTTGAAACCATTGCCCGAGCGGGTGATATTGTCCGTTTCCCTTCCAATAGCGAATTACCCGACCCTTACGATGGCTTAATCCCCAATGTAGATGGTGACTTAAAAGTGCATGCCTGCATCGGTTTACCATTATTCGCTAACGAGCAACTCATTGGCGCATTAACTATTGATGCATTAGATCCCAATAAGTTTGATCAATTCAGTAATAATGAACTGCGCAGCTTTAGCGCAATTGCAGCGGCTTCATTAAACAACGCATTGCTGATTGATAAACTTGAAAAACAAGCGTCAACGTTTACCATCCCCCATACCCAACCCTCTAGGCTATTAGACACAGAAACAGAAACCGAAATAATTGGTCAGGCCGATAATCTATTATCGCTGCTTAATGAAGTGAATGTGGTGGCAGAAACTGAACTCAACGTGTTGGTTTTAGGAGAAACGGGTACCGGTAAAGAACTGATAGCCAAGCAGATCCATCAACAATCAGCACGAGCCAATAAACCACTGGAGTATTTAAACTGTGCTGCACTTGCTGAATCCGTTGCCGAAAGCGAACTCTTTGGTCATGTAAAAGGCGCGTTTACTGGCGCTATTAGCCATCGTAGCGGCAAATTTCAAGTAGCCGATAAAGGCACATTATTTTTAGATGAAATTGGTGAACTACCTCTTAACTTACAAGCAAAACTTCTGCGAGTACTGCAATTTGGCGACGTGCAAAAGGTCGGTGATGATCGTAGCTTAAAAGTCGATGTTCGTATTATTGCCGCAACCAATAAAGACCTAAAAAGCGAAGTATTGGCCGGACGATTTAGAGCAGATTTATACCATCGTTTAAGCGTGTTCCCGGTTATGGTTCCACCACTAAGAGAACGTCAACAAGATATCCATTTATTAGCGGGCTACTTTATCGAGCGCTATAGACAGCAATTACACTTGGCCCATTTAAGATTAGAGCCTTCATCATTGCAATTACTGGAGCAATATGACTGGCCTGGCAACATACGTGAACTTGAGCATTCCATTCATCGAGCCGCTGTTTTAGCTAAATCACAAAGCCAAAAAGATGGTTTATGCATCATTAACAACAGCCATTTTGAATTTGCACAGTCATCGCCTGTTGCTATCCATTCAAACAAAAACCTGACGCTTAAACAGTCGGCAACATCTTTACCACAAACAAGCTTACGAGATGCAACAGATCAGTTTCAAAATCAATTTATCCACCAAATATATACTCAGCAAGGGAGTAATTGGGCTGCAACCGCACGCCAATTGCAAATAGATTCAGGTAACTTACACAGGCTGGCTAAACGCTTAGGATTAAAATAAAAAAAGTAAAAAATTTCAGTTGAAATATTAGCCGTAATAAGTAACGATGCGCCCTAACCATCTGTACAAATGACCTGTACTAATTATTTGTACTAAATAGTCAAACTTGGCAAAATATTGTAGTCTGACTAATATAACGTCTGTTTTGGAATGATATAACCCTTATGATAAATTCGTTACGTTCTACTTTAATTGCAGCGACTGCCATTGTATTAAGTTTTTCGAGTGCTGCTGTTGAATATCGTCTACCGGCTGAAGGCAGTAATTTAGTAGGTGAAAATCAATATTATGTTGTTCCTGAGGGGAAACTAACCTTAGAGCAAATTGCTTCACAATTTCAGCTAGGGTTGACTAATTTATTAGAAGCTAATCCAGGTGTTGACCCATTTTTACCTAAACCGGGTAGCACATTACTGATCCCGCATCAGCTAATTCTACCTAACGCTAAAAGAGAAGGTGTGGTCATTAACTCTGCCGAGATGCGTTTGTATTATTATCCGAAGGGTAAAAATACCGTCGAAGTATTGCCTATTGGTATTGGTCAAATTGGTAAAGATACCCCTGAAAATTGGGTAACAACAGTACAACGTAAACGCGCTAATCCAACTTGGACACCTACGGTTAATATTCGTAAATCATACGCGGCTAAAGGGATAACATTACCGGCTGTATGGCCAGCAGGCGCTGACAACCCAATGGGTTTATTCGCCCTTTATGTCGGTAACTTGTATGCGGTTCACGGTACTAACGCCACGTTTGGTATTGGTTTACGGGTAAGTTCTGGCTGTGTTCGTTTACGCGATGAAGACATTGAACATTTATATAATAGCGTACCAGTTGGCACACGTGTTGAGTTTATTAACCAACCGATTAAAGCCACTGAAGAACCTGATGGTAACCGCTATTTAGAAGTTCATGAGCCACTGTCACGAACTCAAGCTGAATTTGATTCGTTAGAACCAGTAGCACTATCATTCGATAAAGCCATGACTCGCTTTGTTGCTCACCCAGACACTGACTCATTTACATTAAAACGATTACTTGAGCAACGTACTGGAATGCCAACTCGGATTAATCCTTAAGCATTAACCGATAAGCATAAAATGTTTGGATTTCTGCAAACATAACAAAATGGCTTTGTTAACTCAGTAAACACTGTGATTAACAAAGCCATTTTTTATATCAGCTTGATAGTTACTCCCAACTCAGGATAAGAAATGAAGTTACTTATCAGGTGTGCTTATCGTCGACCCATTCTGATCAACATTATCACTGTCACTCACATTCTGACTATCACCCAGCGCTTCACTGGTTTGTGCTAATGCATGTAAATCTTCCATCGCCACATTAATGTCACTTTGACCGGCATTAATTAACTCTTCGGTTTGCTCGGCAAATGAAGTCTGTTGATCCATTTCTTGTAGAAGCGCGGCAGCATTTTCTTCTGTTATATTTAATGCTGATTGTGGGTATTGCTGAGCATTTGCTTGATTATTATCAGCTGACGGTGCTTGACCGCGATTTAGCATGGAGTTAATTGTCGGTTGCATAACCATAGCGGTAATAATCACGATTGCGGCGACAGCAACCAAACTAAGCTTACCCATAGAAATTGGCGTTTTCTTATCCGGCATTGAAGGAGTTTGATTGAGTTCGGAAAAACGTTCGCTATCAACCTGGGGTAACCCAGACGATTCAGGCCCTTTAGTGCGCATGCCGATAAATTGACCGCCATCATAAATTTCCATTTGATAGCTGGATACTTCACCCTCGACAATACCCGAACTGACAATTATGAGTTTATTACAATGTAACGTGCCTTTGAATAAGCCAGACACTCGCAGCTCTTGACAAAAAACCTCACCTTCAACCACACCACTAGGTTCTATTTTTATTTGATCGGTTGAACTGATTTTACCCTTAGTTTGGCCCGCGATTATTGCTGGACCTTGAATATGCATATCACCTTCCAACGCCATATCGACACCAATATAGGTCATGCCCTTATTTTTATTATTCATTTTGGGTCCTTGTTAGGATTATTACTCTTGGTTATTACTCTTGGTTATTACTCTGGGTTAATCGTCTTTGTTGATAGATTGTTATTTTTATCACAAGAGCTTAAAGGAAATACACTTCATAATAAAGTAAGTCGTTAATGGTATATACTCAAGTGAATTCAAACTGCAGGTTTTAATTTCTGAAAGTTATCATTAATTGTATCACCGAGTGTATCGGCAATATCGGGGAGGGTGATGCTAAAAAAGTCAGTGATTTTTCGTCGGAATTCTTTTGTCGTTGCGAAGTATTGCCCATTCCTCGCATGCTTATTCATTACCTTCCACAATCGTTCTATTGGGTTTAAATTTGGACTATAAGGCGGCAGGTAATGCAATGTTATATTCAGATTTTTAGCCTCTTTAACTACTAAGGCATTTCGATGGTATCCAGCGCCATCAAGCACCAAATGGATAACACCACTTGTTGAGTAACGCGCTCTAATTTGGTTTAAAAAATCGATGATGGATGCACCGTTAACCGTTTTGCTATATTGCTCAATGACCGCTTCTGTTAAGTGACCAAGTCGGATTGCACCAACCACGTTAATACGGGTTCGGCTTCCCGTCGTTTCTATCGGTTTATCAACGCCTTTTTTTATCCAGCCTGCGGTGATTTTTGTGGCTTGGGTCGGATGAACCGCATCCATAAATAATAACGGTTCATCAGGGGTTAACGAGGATTTTAGTTGCTCATAATATTCAATGAAAGCCGTTTGTTTGTCTTCATCAAATTTGTGAGGAACCCCTTTAGGGTTTTTATAGCTGAACTGATGTTTATGCAGCCATTTATTGAGGCCTGACACTGTGTACTTAATCTGAAATTGTTCTGAGATATAAGCGACTATTTGATGGCTATGCAAGTAGGTCACCTCACACAGGTGTGCAATCAATAGTTCAGTTTGCTCTTGACTCAGATAACTTAAGGAGCCGCCACTATTACACGTGAGTTTTTGGTCGTGAGCATAGGCATCAATGTATCGAACTACGGTCGTTTCGTGAATACGTAACGCTTGGGCAATCATTGGCGTTGGCCAATTTTCATCGCGTAGTAAAATGGCTTTAATGCGATCACACTCACGCCTATCACTCGAGCTTTTATGTCGAGTTTCCAATGCTACTTTTTGTTCTGGCGAGAGTGTAATTTGTTTCATGGGGCTATGATGATCCCATTTGGGACAAAATCAAGCATTTTCAATGATCACGGGTATAATACCCAGATCAACAATTTACCCTAAGTGCTATGTCGCCATTACAAGCTTACCAACAACGTCTTCAGCAAAATATTGTTGATGATCCTGCACAGCAGCAAGCAATACTCGCGCTTGATTTGCTTTATCAACAATGCCTCTGTGTTAATACAAACAGCCGAGGCTTATATTTATGGGGCGATGTGGGCCGAGGAAAAACCTTTTTGATGGACATGTTCTATCAAAGCCTTTGTGATCAGATTCAGTGCAACCAGAGCATGTATAGCTCACAACATAAAACGGATAAAACCGTATTACGCCTGCACTTTCACCGTTTTATGGCCATGGTCCACCAGCAATTAAATCAAACTTCGGGGATACGTGATCCATTAACTCACATAGGCAAGCAGATTGCGGAGAAATATTCTGTTATTTGTTTTGATGAGTTTTTTGTCGCTGATATCGGTGATGCCATTTTACTCGGTCGATTATTTGAAACATTATTTCAGTCAGGCGTCATCTTAGTTGCAACCTCAAATGTACCAATAATCGACTTGTATAAAAATGGTTTACAACGCGATCGTTTTTTACCCACAATCGATCTGCTCCTACAATATACCCAATCGATCCACTTAGACGGTCAAATCGATCATCGCTTACATTCTAGCGCCGTAACGCCTACAACATCAGCCCGCTGGTTAACATTGCCGTCGGCAATAACGCCTCAAGCGGTGTTTACACTTTTGTGTCAACAATACCCACAAGCTAATGTCAGCATAATAAATACACCTGACTCAATCGATATTTGTCAGCGCACTATTGCCATTGAGGCTCAATATGGACAACTTGCTTGGTTTGAATTTTCAGCTTTGTGCCAAGGCCCACGTTCGGCATTGGATTACATTGAATTAGCTGGCCGATTTAGCCATATATTGCTCAGTAATGTGCCTACATTAGGCGGTGAAGTACGTAGTTGGATTAAAGCTCGCGGCACCGAAGATGGCGCATTAGCTACCACCACAGGCGAACGACAACTGGCGTATGCCAGTGAAGACGATCCGACTCGACGCTTTATTAGTTTAGTGGACGAATTGTATGATCAAAAAGTGATGTTAATCCTCAATAGCGACTGCAACTTAGAAGATTTATATATCGACGGGGCATTACAATTTGAATTTAGACGCACTTATAGCCGCCTGATTGAAATGCAACAATGGGTGTAAATAAGCCTGCAGCACTGAAATGAACCGCTTAACAGGCGAGTCTATGCAGTAGATTATGAAGCTTGATAGTTTTCAACATCATTAAAACGAAGTAAAAAGTTGTCAAGAGCATCATTGGTCGGGTAATCGAACTGATATTTATTGTGAAAAAATACTGTCAAGCTAACCTGAGCATCGGCTAAAGTAATGGTATAACCATCATGATCCGTTTGCGCACTGATTCCACACAACCAATAATCATGACCATTATGACCGTCTTCAAGCGCCCGCTTCTCACCATATTGCGTGACTTTGTTAAACACTTTCAACGCGCGGTGAATATCAATTTCATTTTTCATATCATGCTCTGCTATTAATGTTTTGCATTATCATTTAAGCATACTATACGCCATTTGCACTTAATAGATCAGCGAAGAAAAACATGATAGATCAACAAAGAACAACATGATAAACCAGCAAAGTACAACACGACTGATCAGCCTTAAATGGATAAGTTTACTATAGCAGTATTTTTTCGCTGAAAAGATTTCCCTTTGTTAACACAACAAGGCAGAATCGCGATACTTTATAACAGACAGAACCTATACCATGCCTGATATTGTGATTGCCTTTTTTGCCCTCGGTTTGCTTGCCGGGTTGATAAAGTCTGATTTAAAAGTCCCTAAAGCAACCTACGAAACCCTATCTATCTTACTTATGCTTACGCTAGGACTAAAAGGTGGCATGGCACTGCATGGAGAAACTGCCAATTTAGCGATCACCGAATTACTGTCTGTTATTGCACTTGGATTCATAATCCCACTTAGCCTTTATCCTCTACTGCGAAAATTAATTCAATTACCGCAAAAAGAAGCCATAAGTATTGCTGCTCATTACGGCTCTGTGAGTGCGGGAACATTTGCCGTGGTGATGACCATGGTCGATCAATCTCAGTGGCCTTTACGACCTGAAACAACGTTGTATCTAGTGCTACTCGAATTGCCTGCAATTATTATCATGCTTTGGCTACACCGCTACTTACAAGCAAAAGTAGCAGGCGATAGCCAACACTCTTCGGCAGGCAGCGTATTACATGAAGCGCTGACAAGCCGCGGAGTCGTATTACTCTGTGGAGGGGTGATCATAGGCTGGATATATGGCACTAGTGGCATGGCACCACTTACACCAATGTTATTGGGTGGTTTTAAAACGTTATTAGCACTGTTCTTATTAGAAATGGGGATTAGTACCGCCAAAGTATGCTTCCCTATTCCTTACAAACAATGGCGTTTATTGGTATTTGCTGCGGTAATTCCATTTATTTTAGCTTGGGCGGGTATCGGCTTAGGCGTGTTACTTGATTTACCTTCTGGCAGCATATTAGTACTTGCAGGCTTAAGTGCAAGTGCGTCTTATATTGCTGCGCCGGCCGCAATTAAGGCAGCAATACCAGACGCTAATATTGGTTTAGCGATGTTGGCATCACTCGGAATAACGTTCCCAATAAACGTATTAATTGGTTTACCTATCTATAAAATGTGGATAGAACAGATACTAAGCTGAGCATTGATACACTCATAACCGTGCTGGTAAATCGATGTTAACGGCTGTTGTTAACGGCTCTTGTCTACAATGGTTGTTAGCGTTGATTTAATCCGTGACGGATGTGCAAATGAATAATGGTTGCGCCAAGTGTATTATCTGCAGCAGCTTAGCGTTCTTATCGCTTATCGAGTAATTTTCATATGAATGATAAGCAAACCAATATCATCAGCCGAATCATCGCTATTTCACATCAATTTGAGTTCTCTGGTGATGTATTGCTTTATCGACAAACATGGCTTTATCGACCTTAACCAAATAATCATTTAACGATAATGACTGCCTAGCTTGTCGATGTGCCACGCCCTTACTGTACTTTAATTGGTATGGTTTACCACTGTGCAGATTATGTTGATTAACGCACTGTTGAAAACGTTGTAATACATTATTAACACTAATTTCATCGCTTTGGCTCAGCATTACCACAAATTCATCACCAGCAAAGCGGGCAATAATATCCGATTCGCGGAAGCTGTCGATCAATAAGCCAGCAAAAGTCCTCAAGGCAGTATCACCTTCTTCATGGCCAAAATTGTCGTTAATTGCTTTAAAGTAATCTAAATCAAAGAAAATTAAGCACGTTGCAAAATCAAGCCTATCACCATAAGCAAGCGTCTTATTAGCGAGTAATTCAAAACCACGACGATTAGAAATACCGGTTAGCGCATCTAAGGTATTTTGCTGAATCGACAGCAGTTCTTCTGCGACAATTTTGCCAAGGTCTTCCAAGGCATCTTCATCATCTTTAGAGAAAGATCTCGGCTTGTCATCGATAATACACAAGGTACCTACCCTCACACCATTAGGCATAGTCAACGGATAGCCGGCATAAAATCGAATCTTAGGTGCCGCCAATACAAGCGGATTGTCGGCAAAACGTTCATCTTTTAGTGTGTCTGGCACAACTAAAACATGTTGTTGATTAATAGTATGACCACAAAATGAAATATCACGCCGGGTTTCGCATACATCCAACCCCTGCACAGACTTGAACCATTGGCGATCGGAGTCGATTAAACTCACCACACTAATTGACACTGAAAACAATCGCTTAGCCAACCGAGTGATACGATCAAAACGTTCTTCAGCGATCGTATCGAGCACGTTCAGCCCTCGAAGCGTTTCGAGTCGAGTGTATTCATTGTCAGGTATCGGTGCCAGCAGCATTAAACAACCTATTCAATCAAAATAATAGTTCTATAATCAAAGCAGTTAAGTGACTAAATATCAACCTAATCTACTTTGATTAATGTTTAAACCGATAGAATTTCATTATAAATTTCAATTACACTGTCGATTTTTTGTTGCACACTTTGTATGGGTAATTTACCGGGCAACTGTTGTAATGTCAGTTCATGATTCTCGTCACGCAGCCAGCAATAGGTTTGGGTTAAATGTTGGGCTTGCATGATGGGTAATAACTCCAACTCCGCCAACACTTCAAAGATACGCACATTATCAGACCAAATGGTTAATTCCTGATATTGATGAGCATTCGCTAACACTAAGTACTGAGCGATAAACTCTATGTCTGCAATACCACCAGCACTCTGTTTTAGATCAAATTGCCCTGGTTCAACTTGCAACAAGTGCTCACGCATTTTTATGCGCATGTCTTTGACCGCTTTGGCTAATACCTCTTTATCACGCTCTATTTTCAATATTTTCGCACGTAAATCACTAAAACGACCGGCAAGCGAATAATCACCAAATACAAAACGAGATCGCACTAATGCTTGATGCTCCCAAGTCCACGCTTCTTGTTGTAAATAGGTACCAAAATGCTCAATCTCACTCACCAACAAACCAGAAGCACCTGACGGACGTAAGCGCATATCCACTTCATATAACTCACCAGACGTTGTCCGGGTAGCAAATAAATGCACAATACGTTGGGCAAGCTTGAGGTAGAAATGGCCGATATCAATAGGACGCTTACCATCAGTTGTGCCAGCACCTGTGTGGCCGTGTAGAAACACCAAATCTAAATCAGAACCATAACCCAGCTCAATCCCACCTAACTTACCGTAACCAATGACGGCAAAACCCATGTTACTTGGGCTGGTTCCTGCAGGTATGCCATGGCGAGATGCCACCTGATGCCAAGCTTGTAGTACAACTTGCTCGATAATGGCTTCAGCTAAAAAGGTTAAATGATCGCTAACCTGCATG
The DNA here is from genome assembly GCF_014596695.2 of Shewanella sp. BF02_Schw. NCBI lineage: Bacteria > Pseudomonadati > Pseudomonadota > Gammaproteobacteria > Alteromonadales > Shewanellaceae > Shewanella > Shewanella sp. BF02_Schw. Next base: position 131,431 of record NZ_JABKAW020000007.1, on the reverse strand, counting down.
ACAGGTAATACCCCAGTAACATCTGCGGCCGCAATCTTAAGCTGCTGAGACAATTTAAACTGCCGCAACGCTTCCATTTGCTGTTCCATGTCATCTTCAGGTACACGTAATAAATACTGGCGTAATTCACTAGGATAATCATCAATCGAAGTAATGTCATACAGCTGCGACGGATCAATTAACTCATCGAGCAGCATTGGGAAATTCGCCAGTTCGCGGGCAATCCAAGGGCTTGCACAACACAAACTCACTAATTGCTGTCTAGCGCCTGGGTTTTCACATAAAAGCTCTAGATAGGTAGTACGGGTTAAAATTTTATCCAGCACTTTAGCTACTGGTTTAAACGCCTGGCTCGGTTTAGTTTGAGTCACTAACTCTTCAAGCAACTTAGGCATTAATTTGTCTAGCGTTTCACGTCCTCGAGGTCCGATAGAACGTTTCGACACCGTTTGATGCCACTCATTTAATAGTGGCCATAATTCGGCATCATCGATTTGTTGCTCTTGCAACAAGGCGTTAGCGTGTTCATCTTGCTGCACATTCCAAAATAAAGCAGTCCAATGATCATTGTGTTCATGGCTGTCAGTACCACCCACAGTGGCATTAAAATGGCCATGAATGGTAACCATTGCTTGATTAATTTTTTGACGAAGTTCGGCTTCATCGGCCATGTCTAGCGGATAACATAAACGTTGCCAATCGAGCTCATTATTAGGCAGGGTTTGCGTTTGCTTATCGTCAATGGCTTGCAACAAGTTTTCCACTCGACGCAATATAATATAACTGTGTTTAAGCTCATCAACCGCTAAGTATTCCAATTGCCCTAAGCTGTACAAGGTATCAATGGCGCCAAATAAACTTTGCTGACGCAATGCAGGCTCGCGGCCACCACGGATCAACTGAAAACTTTGCACCACGAATTCAACTTCGCGGATCCCGCCGGCGCCAAGCTTAATATTATCGGTTAACTGACGACGCCTAACTTCTTGGGCGATTAATTGCTTCATTTTACGCAGTGATTCAATCGCAGAAAAATCAATATAGCGGCGATAAACAAATGGTCGTAGTAGGTCATGCAACTCATCGCAATAGCCAGACCAAGGTCCAAGTACGCGCGCTTTGACCATGGCATAACGCTCCCAATCACGACCTTGCTCTTGGTAATAGTCTTCTAAACCGCTAAAACTGACCACCAAAGGACCACTTTCACCATAAGGTCGTAGACGCATGTCGACACGGAAAACGAATCCATCCACGGTGACTTGGTCGAGTAAATTCACCAAGCGTTGTCCCATGCGGATAAAAAATTGCTGATTTGCCTGAGTCCGTCGACCGCCAACGGTTTCACCATGTTCTGGAAAGGTAAAAATTAAGTCGATGTCTGATGAAAAGTTAAGTTCACGACCACCCAGTTTACCCATGCCTAAAATCAATAAGGGTTGTGGCTTACCTTCAGCACTTGTTGGTGTGCCGTATTGTTGACACATCTCTTGATATAACCAATCACGTCCAGCAATTACCAATGCCTCTGCTAATGCAGATAAATCGAGTAATGACTCTTCAACTGGGGTGTAATTTAAAAAATCACGCCACGCTAAGCGCACCATTTGCAGATTACGATAACGACGTAAGGCAGACTTAACTTGCTCTTCTTGAGTTAACTCAGCTAATAGCGAATGTAACTGCGCATCAAACTCACTGCGCACAACATCACTTAATAAGCCATCAAATAACTGCACAATCCATTCTGGATGACGACAAAGTTGCTCACCCATATAGTCACTTAAGCCAAATACGGCCTTTAACTCTTGCTGTTGCATGGCTGTCAGTGCTGTTTTAGCTTCTGGCCAAACGTCGCAGAGTCTTAACCAGTAACGATCTGCGCTGTCTAGCATCGCTGCAGATAATACCTTGTTACTTTGGTTTTGCATGGCAATAATGATCCCTAAAGAAAATGAACGTTGGACATATTATGTCGTGAATGGTATATCTATCAGCCAGTCAAATGATCAGATTAATATCATTGACACTAAGATTACTATAACCTGTGTCATATTGAATTAGCACATGAAAAATCTACATTTTGGAGAAAACATGGTAGGTCACCTCCCACGTGTACTCACATTGATAACGGTATTGTTTGTTGCCTTAACCCTTGGCGGTTGCGGTGACGATAGACCGGAACAAATTGCTAAGTACCAGCAACTGACCCAACAACGACTTGATCTGTTGGCCAGTTCGCTCGATAACAATCAGTTACGCAATGCGACGTTACTCAAACAATACACTCGAGTTCTCGCTCAGCGTCAATCCGACTTAACCCCATTACTAGAAGAATTGGCTAAAGATGCCAGCACTGAAGGGCCAATGTTTAAGTCATTAACGCGTCGTTACAAAGACTTAAACGACAGCGCTAATTTTATTGATTTAGACCAACAGTTAGCTGAAGCACAGAATATTTATCAAGCCGCTGACACCAGTTTGTATAACGATATGCTGTCTGATCCAGTCAATGTTGTTGCCGATATGTCTAAAGGGCAACTCGCTCGAGTTAATGCTATTAGCCGTGAGGCTGAAGCCCTAGCAAATGGCACCGAAGGCAGTGGTGCAGGCAGCCAACTTGTGGGTAATCCTGCATATGGTAGCTGGCAAAATAATTCAAGCGGCACCTCCATTTGGGCTTGGTATGGCATGTATGCGATGTTTTCTAACTTCTCCCGCCCAATAGGCTACGGTAGTTGGTCGGGTAACCGTGGTTACAGCTATTATAATGATGTGGGACGTTATCGTTACACTTCACCAAAACAAGCAACTTCGCAAACCAAAACCTTTGAACAAACCAAGAAACGTTTTAACAGCCAAGGGAAACGATTCGACAGCCCTTATGCAAAAGCTCGAACAGGCTCTACTAGCTTGTCACGTCAAAGTACCAGTGCACCCAAAGCTAATAGCACCACTCAGAGCGCGAGTAGAAAATTTCGTTCGAGCTACTCAAAAGACAGCAGTTTCCGTAACTCAAGCAGCCGCACTAGTCGCGGTGTTAGCCGTGGAAAATAGGTAAGGACTCACCATGACATTTTTTCAAGAATATGGCTTAACTCAACATTTGGCGATTATTTTAGCCATTGATTTAACCATCGCTATCATTTTGCTGACGCTAATGCGTTATTTGCAGGGGTGGAGCGTTAAAGTCAACAGCAGTGCAGAGTTAGCCGAGCGCGACAACTTTGCCTTTGGGATCAGTACCGCTGGTGCTGTGGCGGCTTTAGGTATTGTGCTAACTGGCGCTATCACAGGCGAAGCGGCTCCGTCTTATTTAACTGAAGCGATTGGCATGTCGGCATACGGCTTGTTTGGCTTAATACTGATTAAATTAGGCCGTTTTTTACATGATAAAATCGCCTTAAATGAATTTGCTAAAAACGATGAGATTCTTAAAGGTAATATTTCTGTTGCTGTGGTTGATGCTGCTGCAGCCATAGCCACTGCCATTATTATCCGCGCGGTATTAATGTGGGCTGAAGATATTACTCTAGATACCTTTATCGCTATTTTTAGTGCCTTTTTAATCTCACAACTGATGTTAGTCATACTCACCCGACTACGTGAAAAGCGTTATGCCAAACGTAATCAAGGCGCGTCAATGCAACAAGCGTTAACTCAGGGCCAAACGGCATTAGCACTTCGTCACAGCGGCTACATGATTGCCATGGCACTAAGCTTTAATGCGGCGAGTCATTTTATTGCTTATGACCCAACAGCCCATGTAAGCAACATTATTGGTTGGTGCGCATTCTCATTGATCATGCTGGTAGTATTATCGTTATTAATAACCATAGTGAAAAAAATGGTGTTAGCCGGTATCAATCTTGCTGAAGAAGTTGAGAAACAACAAAACATCGGTATTGCAGCCGTTGAAATGGCAATTAGTATTGCCGTTGCCCTTATTCTCACGGCGTTAATGGCTTAATCTATGACAACACCTTTGCTCGATGATCTTCCCGCTAACACTACACAGGGGGACTCGCAGCAAAGTTCCCCTCCATCCCGTCAAGTATCATGGTTTGATGATGCCTTATTACTCGGCATTATGGCCTCGTTGGCGGGATGCGGTCTTATTTATGAATACTTATTATCACACTATGCAGGTCGCATTCTCGGCGCATTAGAAGCCGCCATTTACACCATGATTGGTCTAATGATTGTGTCTATGGGTGTGGGCGCTTTTGCCGCACGTAAAATAAAATGCGCTTTTACTGGCTTTGCCATGCTTGAATTAACCGTAGCACTGTGTGGCTCTTTTGCCATTATCATTACCGCAGCGGTCATCGGATTCGGTCAACAACTGCCGTTAACCATCGCCAATACACTCGGCCTACCGCCAGATCATTTACCCAATGGTGGCTTTATTGCCAGTTTGCAAACTCTCAGTGCATATTTACCGTATGTTTGGGGTGTATTACTCGGGTTAATGATTGGCATGGAAATTCCACTTATTGCCCGCGTTCGACAATCATTGTCTGAAGCGCACTTACTGCATAATGCCGGCACCATATATGGTGCCGATTACATTGGCGCTGGAATAGGCGCCGCAATCTGGGTCGGTTTTATGCTGGCCATTGATATTCAATTAGCTGCCGCGCTTACAGCGAGCGTTAACCTATTCGCTGGACTGGTGTTTATTTGGCGTTTTTGGTCAAAAATAAATCATGTAAAATTGCTGCTTATCGGCCATATTATTGCCAGTGTGGTGATTGGCATATTAGCCGTTAAAGGCCCGAGCTGGGAACAGCATTTTAATAATCTTTTGTATAAAGATCATGTGGTTTATGCCAAAGCGACCCGCTTTCAGCAGCTCAATTTTACTGAGCGTTTGCGCGGTGATGGTTTACCTCCCGTTTATAATTTATACATCAATGGTCGGTTACAATTTTCAAGCAGCGACGAGCACATCTATCATAGCTTTTTGGTTCATCCAACATTGGCTGCCAGCGCACGGCACGATAACGTGCTCATTATTGGTGGTGGTGATGGCTTAGGACTAAAGCAAGTACTCAAATGGCAACCTAAAGCGGTTACCTTAATGGATTTAGATAAAGACTTACTGGCACTGTTTAAATCGCCACCAGCAGATATGCCACAACGCTTACAGGATGCATTACTGGCGTTAAACGGCGATGCGTTAAACGATCCACGCTTAACATTAATGGTCGACGATGCATTTAACGGGGTTGATAAGCTAATTCAAAATGGCAAAATGTTTGATGCCATTATTGTTGACTTACCCGACCCAAGTCATCCTGATTTAAACAAACTGTATTCAGACTTATTTTATCGTAAGCTTAATGAATTACTTAGCGCCGATGGCGTAATAACGGTGCAATCAACCTCACCTTATCATGCGCCAAAAGCGTTTATATCGGTTGGTAAAACACTGACTGCTGCAGGGTTTAATGTAAAACAGTATCACCATAATGTCCCTAGCTTTGGTGAATGGGGTTGGAGCATTGGCAGTAAAATGGGTAAAAACCCACAACAACGTCTTGCTGCACTAACAGATATACCGGTACCAGAAGAATGGCTAACCCCAGGACTTATTCACGCTTCATTTGAATTCCCAAAGAATTTCTATGCCGATATAGACAACATCAAAGTAAACGAAATTGGTTCATTACAGCTGTATTACTACCACTTAGCGGCTTGGTCAGAAAATGAAGTAATTAATCTTTTTTAATTGGATCAGATAGCGCTTGACATATTATGTCTAGATGCTATCTTTACTCACAGACATAATATGTCAATTAAGGACGAATATGAACATCCATACCATTGCAGGTCACCTAAACGGACTATGCGATCACAGCAAAACCGGTTTTCAGTTTGATTGTTATCCGATTGACGGTGATGTTGAAGTGTTACAAGTCAATATTGTCGGCCGAGAAGAAATTCCGGTGTTTGTATCAGTAACTGACAACCAAATATTGTGTATCAGTTACTTGTGGGGCGAAAACGAAGTAAACCAAGCTCGCCGCGCTGAAATGTTCGAGACCATGTTAGAGCTCAACATTCCAATGCCATTATCATCGTTTGCTAAAATTGATGATAAATATGTGGTTTACGGGGCATTATCTGTGCAATCAAGCATGGAAGAAATTGAACAAGAATTAGCAGTACTGTCAGACAACTGTCTGGAAGTCATCGACGAACTCGTCGAATTTTTAATCTAAGGAGCCAATTATGGGCATTCTAAACAAGATTCTTACAGCGTTTCGTGGTGGTGCAACTGAAGTTGGCCAAAATATCGTTGACTCAAACTCAACCCGAATTTTTGAACAAGAGATTCGTGATGCAGAAAAGCATTTAACTCGCGCTAAACGTGAATTAACTGATGTTATGGCTAAAGAAATGCAAGCCAGTCGTGAAATTGATCGCCTAAAGCGTAGTATTGTTGAGCACGAAGGTTATGTCACCCAAGCGCTAGACAAAGGCAACGAAGCTTTGGCAATTGAAATAGCTGAAAAGATTGCTCAGCTAGACGAAGAATTAGCTGAACAACAAACAGCCAATGATAGCTTTAGCTCACATGCAGTGCGTTTAAAAGATTTAGTGAAGAAGACTGAGCGTCAGTTAAATGATTATCAACGTCAACTTACTATGGTTAAAACCACTGAAAGCGTGCAAAAAGCCACTGCAACTATCACTGACTCATTTGCGTCAAGTAATTCAAAACTGCTTAACGCTAAAGATTCACTAGAGCGCATCAAAGCACGTCAACAACAGTTCGATGACCGCTTAAAAGCGTCAGAAACATTAGCTGAAGAGAATAGCGATAAGTCATTACATGCCAAGCTAGCTGAAGCAGGTATTGGTGAGCAAAAGTCGAATGCTAATGCTGTGCTAGATCGCATTAAAGCACGTAAAGGTTAAGCTATTATGGGATTTCTTAGTGGCCTATTCGGCAAAAAAGAAGCCCCGAAGCGTAAGCTTGACCATCCAAATAAACTGCTCAAGGGTGATATGATCACCTTTGATGACAGTTTTGCTTTGCCTACGCAATTGCGCGGGCAACAGCTTAAGGTTGAAGCTATTCATACTTATGAATACCAACGCTCGCAGCTTTGTGAATTCTTATTACGTGGCCATAGCGGCACCGCAATCTATTTATCCTACGTGCAAGAAGACGAATCTTACTTAAGTATTTCAATCAAAATCAACCGCGCTGTGGTTGAACAATTATTTGAACTTGACGCATTTGCTGAAATATTTGAAGAACCAGGCAAAGCAACGCTGACATTGCAGGCACTTCCTGCCGAGTTAGCCGCTGAGTTCGATAAATGGCTCAGTGATGAATATCATCAAGTTGAATTTGCCGGTTTTGGTTACTTCCATCGTCAAGATTATCGCGACCTAAAGCCTCCTCAAAATGACGATGATGCTCGCGGTGAAGGTTTTGAAGGTTACAGTTTGGCTAATGCTGATGACTCTCACGCGGTTGATATTGAAGTTTACGAAAGTGGAGACACTGAAGTGATGTTGACTTTATATCGCCCACTGACCGATATTAGAGAGTATTGGCCAGCAAGCTGATACAGGTAGGAGACGATTTTCTAATGAGTTCAGGCAAACCGTTACCAGAGAAATGGCTTAAAAACCAACAAGCTGCAAAAGCAACCCAAGTGGCTTTTGATCTGGATGAGAAGTTTCAATACTCAATCCGAAAAGAAGCCTTAGATAAAGGCGTCAGTCCTTCAGACCAAATCAGGACCATACTTGGACTCTCTGTATCCAAACGTCCAAAGCGTCCTCGTTTAACTGTGTCATTAAATGCTGAAGATTATGTGATTTTAGCGCAAAAATACGGCTTAGAATCTGAGTCGCAGCTGGAAATCAAAAAGCGCGTATTAGATGATTTGGTTCACTTCGTTGATACTAAATCGTCAAAATAAACACCGTTATCAGCACAGTACATTAACTAAAAACAACGCACCAGACACTTGTCTTGTGCGTTTTTTGTTATGATAAACTCAACATCTTAACAAAGCCTCACGGCGAACGAATGCAAACGGACTTATTATATGCTCGAATCTAAACGTTGGTCGGTCAAAAATGTCGATGGCCCAAGTCCATTCGAACTCGCAATGATGGTGTTATCACTGATCTCTGTGGTGATAGTACTCACGATTACCTTTGGTAAGTTAGACGCTGAAACCAACAAAGTACTGCTGTATATAGACACTACAATCTGCATGATTTTTATGACCAAGTTTTTCCATGGTTTGTTCAAAGCACGTAATAAAGCCTTTTACTTTAGGCACCATTGGATAGACTTTGTTGCCAGCATTCCAGCCATTGAAGCACTGCGTATCGCACGTATATTCCAAATATTAAGAGTTATTCGTTTAATCCGCATGAGCCGGTCATTATTAATCCCATTATTGCGTCAGCGAAAACAATCTACATTGGCCAGTTTACTGGTGGCGATGGTATTAATTTTAGCCACTGCATCTGTACTTATTTTACTAGTAGAAAGCACTGAACCTAACGCCAATATACAAACTGCAGAGCAAGCTATTTGGTGGGCATTAGTGACCATATCAACCGTCGGTTACGGTGACTTCTATCCCGTCAGTACGGTAGGCCATATCATCGGTGGATTAGTGATCATTAGTGGTGTCAGCTTTTTCGGAGTGATATCCGGTTATATGGCATCTGTTTTCGTCGCACCAGATGAGCAAGAACGTAACGAAGCGCAAGAGGCTCAAGCAGCGCATAAAGCAGAAATCAATACCAAGCTAGAACAAGCGCTAGAGCGCATGGAGCACAATCAGCAGCAAATGATCGAAGAAATTGCCACCTTACGTAATCAACTCGGACAAGGTAAATAGCTTCTGCTCTGCAATATCGTCAGCAGGAAAAAAGATTGCTTAAAAATGTTTATTATCTTGCGCGAGACAAAAAAAATAAGCCCAAAGTAATCTCTTACTTTGGGCTTATTGTTGGCAACGACATAATGGCTAAGCTAACGCGTTACTCTCCCACCAACTTCTGCCACCAAGATAATGACTCGCCACAATTGGCAACCGGATGATAGCTAGCGTCTAATGCAGGTAGACCGATAATATTGTCACAATTACCTTTCTTAGCCACACCCGTTGTACGATCAAAATAACCATTAATAACCCCATTAACGGGCATCATTCGTAAACTAAGCGGTGGACGTTCATGTAAAAAGGCCTGATACACGGCCATTGCGCCACTACTACCATACAAGCCCGTTTTACTGTTATCGTCTTGGCCGACCCAAATAGCCGCTACGTTACGTTCATCAAATCCAGCAAACCACGAGTCACGACTATCATTACTGGTGCCGGTTTTACCCGCTAAACGAACCCCAGGAAATGCAGCGCCTAAACGCTTAGCCGTACCATTTCGCACTACCTGGTTCATTGCATATTGAACTAAGTAATCGGTTGCCGGATCAATCGCCATCGACGATGGAACACGAGTGACTTCCAACGCTTGGTTTTGACTGTCTAATACCGCTGTAATCGATGATAACTTACGATAGCGACCTTCATCAGCAATGGTTTGATAAACTTGAGCCACCATTAATGGTGAGCCATTCACCGCACCCAACAACATCGATGGATAAGGGGATATATCATCCTCCCAACCCGATTTTTGCAATGTAGCAGCAACCTTTTCAACACCAACAGCCAAACCAACGTTAACCGTTGGAACGTTCATTGAATCTTTAAATGCGTTTAATAAAGGCACTTGACCACTGAACTTTTTATCGACGTTTTTAGGTGACCACGTTTTACCTTGCTCATTTTTAAGGGTGATGGGTTTGTCTTCTACGGGAGTGGCTAAAGTAAATTTATCTGCTTGGCGTAATGCACTGGCATACACGAATGGTTTTATTAACGACCCAATTGGACGTCTAATTTCAACCGCGCGATTAAACCCTTCATAACTCGGTTGTTTATCACCCACCATTGCTGCTATGCCGCCAGTATATTTGTCGGTGACAACCATGCCGACTTGAACGTTTTTAGCCCGTTTATCCAGTGATGCCATGGTAGACAACACGGCTTTTTCTGCGGCTTCTTGGGCCATAGGATCGAGCGTGGTATACACTTTTACGCCCGACTGCTTCAGTAACGAATCACCATAACGGTCGCGTAACTCTTGTTTAACCACAGCAAAAAACGCTGGTAACTTCTGATGTACCGATTTTTTAGCACTGCGTAGACCGATTGGCGACTCTGCTGCAGCTTTATATTGGGCAACGGTTAATTTATCGTTTTCCATAAGCAAACGTAACACTAAATCACGGCGCTCTTGGGCTCGTTCAGGGTAACGCCACGGGTTGTAATAAGAAGGTCCTTTAATGACCGCAACTAAAAATGCTTGCTGCGACACGGTTAATTCACCAATGGGGCGACCAAAATAGAATTGTGAGGCTAATCCCATACCATGCACACCACGGGCCTTGTCTTGGCCCATGTACACTTCATTGAGATAAGCTTCTAAAATTTCATCTTTGCTATAACGAAAATCGATAATCAATGCCATTATGGCTTCACGCACTTTACGCACAATTGAGCGTTCGCTGCTTAAAAAGAAGTTTTTGGCTAACTGCTGAGTTAAGGTTGAACCCCCTTGCACCGTACGACCGGCAGTAATATTGACCACCGCAGCGCGTGCAATCGCCAATGGGTTTACCCCAAAGTGATCATAAAAACTGCGGTCCTCAACCAAAATAAGCGCATCGATAATCATTGAAGGCATCTCTGGCGTTCGCACAAATAAACGGTCTTCGCCATCGCCGGCAATAATACGGTCAAGTAATACCGGTTCTAAATGAAATACCGCTAATTCACGTTTGTCAGACATCCGCTTAACTGAGCTAACGCCTTCAGAGTCAAAGCTTATCATCACTCGCTGCTCGGCTTGGTTGCCTTCGGGATGCAAAAACGGCCGACGCCATAATTCGATACGAGTACTTGAAGCAGAAAACTCGCCAACTTGCCGCGGATTGGACACTTTACGGTAACCCAACAAATTAAGCTCAGCCATTAATTGCGGATGGTTTATCGCAGCACCTGGGTACAATGCCATTGAACGACTAAAAACTTGGGCCGGTAAATGCCACTTTTGGCCTTCAAATTTCTGCGCAATAATTTGATCTAAATAAATAGCGTAAAAGCTCACAACAGCAATACCAACGATTGATAATTTCCATGTGAGCGACCACAGTTTTTGCCACCAAGATGAGCCACTTTTTTTTGTGTTGGCTGAAGACTTTTTGGGTTTTTTACTCATAAATAATGGTTTCGTTTTCCATATAACGCTGAAATAATTGCATGTTATTAATAAGCTAGATGACTTATTTACACGCCTGGAGTTTTCTTTTTAGTAAATTTTGTTGCCACTGTATTCACTGGGTCATCAGGCCATAAATGCCTAGGATAACGACCACGCATTTCTTTTTTTACATCAATATATGGGCCTTGCCAGAAGCTGGCTAAATCTGCCGTGGCGGCTAATGGTCGTTGTGCTGGCGACAACAACTCCATAGTAACCGTCATTTTGCCGTGCAATATTGTCGGGCTTTGCGCCATCCCTAATGCTTCTTGTAAACGTACACTAAGCAACGCACGGCCTTGTTGGTCATTGTTATGATAAAAATGTCCGTCAGTATCAAGCGGCATCTGGTAACGGATGGGGGCACGAGTGCCAGTTGCCATCGGCCAATGTGTTGGCACCAGTTGCTCTAATAGCTGCTGCTGTTGCCAATTGAGTAAATTTTTCACCAATCCATACGCGGCTACTTTAGCCAATGCGGCCAATGAACGAATGTTATCCAAATGTGGCCCAAGCCAATCTTCTAACGTCGCCAGTAAGTACTCATCGCTTAAACAAGGCCAATCATGCTCTGGCGCAAAGTATCGAGCTAATTCAACCCGATATTGTAACTGGATTAACAGCTCGTCACGATTAAGGATTGTTAACCCTTTTATACGGATCTGTTCTAATAATGCTGCGGTAATTTGTGCCCGTTCAGGCGTAATACCGGTGTCGATTTTAATGATAACCTCACCGATTTTGGTATGTTTTTCAGCAAAAAAACGCCCTTTTGCTTCATCCCAACCACCGTGAACATGAGTAGTTACTAACGAGGCAAGTTCGGCAGTAAACAAGCGTTCATCTAACCTTGCTGCAAGGTAAATTTGGCCAGCATTACGACCTTGAGTCTCTTGAAAGTCAGCAACCACTAACCAAGGTTCATGAGCCAAACTGTCTTCGGCATTGATCACCACACCCGTACCATTACTTAATAAAAAGCCTTCATGGCCTCGAGCTTTGGCAATACGATCAGGGTAAGCAAGTGCTAACAAATAGCTTATATCACGAGTCGATGCATTACGTATTGCCTCATTGACCTGACCCGATATCGCCAAAGATTGTTGCCATTGCCTAACTTGCTGTTTAATTTGCCCCTGCAAAGCCTCGGTCAAATAATGATGAATATCAGCGCCTTTTTTCGGTAGTACACGGGCTTCAATAATGCCTGCTAATACGCAAGCCAGCAGGCAAAGTTGCGGCTGATTGTCGTGCAAGGCAAGTTGCTTAGCTTTGAGCAGCATATGCGCTAAGCGCGGATGACAACCTAATGCATAAGCCTCTCGGCCAAGTGACGTTAATTTACGTTGTGGGTCAATTAATTCAAGTTGAATAAGTAATCGCCATGCGACTTGTTCATGGATCGGCGGCGGTGGTGTGAGCAATGATAATTCAGCAAATGATTTAGCGCCCCAACAGGCACAATCAAGTGCCATAGAAGTCAGTTCTGCTTGCGTGATTTCTGGCTCATCGACTTTGCGCATGCGCCCTTGTTCTTCTTGGCTCCATAACCGCACGCAATAACCCGCAGCTAAGCGCCCTGCTCGGCCACTACGTTGAATAGCCGATGCCTGGCTAATGCGCTTAAGCCCTAAGCGTGTCACGCCGGTTTTAGGGTTAAAACTCGCTTCACGTCGATAACCGCTGTCTATAACAAGGGTGATGCCTTCAATCGTTAAACTCGATTCAGCCACATTAGTCGCGAGAACGATTTTACGTTTACCCGGTTCTGCTGCACGAATGGCTTGATCTTGCTCCGCTGACGACAAGTCGCCATACATAGGACAAATAAGCCATGATGCATCTAAACGCTCACGCAATAATCCAGCTAATTTACGAATTTCACCTTTACCGGGTAAAAACGCCAAAACGCTGCCCTGTTGATATTGCGCTAGATTGGGATCTGAAATGGTATCGATAACCACGCGGGACATGTGTGTTAGCCACAACTGTTGCCCAGGGCAAGGCTGATAAGCAATCTCAACCTCAAAACTGCGACCATCACTGTGTATTTGCGCAGCATCGGGCATTAACGTGTCTAGCGGTAAGCCAGACAAGGTGGCAGACATAGCAATAATGTGTAAATCGTCACGTAATGATTGCTGCACTTCCAGTGCTAAAGCCAAGCCTAAATCAGTCGTAAGATGACGCTCATGTATTTCATCGAAAATAATCACATCAATCCCACTAAGCTCTGGGTCTTGTTGGATCATGCGGGTCAGAATACCTTCGGTGACAATTTCTAATCGAGTATCTGCGCTGACTTTTGATTCGCCACGGACACGATAACCCACTTGCTGGCCAACATTTTGGCCCAATTGTTGGGCAATAAACTTAGCGACATTGCGGGCCGCAACTCGACGGGGTTCTAACATCAGAATTTTGCCATGAATTTCAGGCCAGGCTAACATCGCTAATGGTAATGCTGTGGATTTACCTGCACCGGTTGGCGCTTCGATAATAATGTGTGAATGGGCCGAAAACTGCACACGCAACGAGTCGAGTACCGCGTGAATCGGCAATGTCGTGGGCATCAATGATGGGTGCTGCTGCAATACTTGTTTTGAGGTCAACGCGATTAACTTTTACGGCTATTTTCTACGGTTCATTTTACCCACATTGTATCAAGGTGTCATTAATTGCCTATTTAAAAGCCTATTTGGCTACCTTTTTAACAAAGCAATTAACCGCTCTCAGTTATTGAGTCATTTTACTCATTTAGATTAACCAAGGAGTCCGTAAACCGTGTTGTAGTTCAGCTAATCGTGTCGGTTTATTAATAGCATAGCCTTGCGCATAATCGACACCAATATTTTTAAGATATACGCCAATATCAGTGTTTTCAACAAACTCTGCGATAACTTCAAACCCCATGTCTTTTCCGAGCTGACAAATAGCCGAAACAATGGCTTTATCACTGCGGTTTTCGCATAAATTCACTACAAATTGGCCGTCAATTTTAACGTAATCGACATCAAGACATTTCAAATATGCAAAGCTAGAAAAACCAGAACCAAAATCATCTAATGCAATCTTACAACCAAATGGTCGTAACAACTCAATTAATCCGGTAGCTTGGTCTAATTGGCTTACCGCTGCAGTTTCGGTTATTTCAAAACATAATTTACTCACCAGCTCAGGTTCAACCATTAAACGCATTTCGAGCCAAGTCATGAACTTTTGGTCAGCAAGTGACATCGCAGACAAATTCACCGACACCATAGAAAGCTGTTCCCATGTAGCTAAATTATTGCCGCCCCACGTCAATAAATTATCGATAACCCAACGGTCTACTCGAGGCGCTAAGTTATAACGCTCAGCAGCAGGTAAAAACACCCCCGGCGATACATATTGGCCATCACTCTGCACCATGCGAAGTAGAATTTCCATGTGGATGCCAGTGTCGGGTTTATCGAGCGGCTCAATTAATTGATAGAATAGCTCAAACTGATTTAATGCCAGTGCGCCTGTAATATCCACAGATGCCAGCATTTGGTTATACATCATGTGCATTTGTGGGTCGTCAGGATTATAAAAATGCCAACGGTTACGGCCTTCTTCTTTGGCCAAGCGGCAAGCGGCATCAGCTTTGCTCATCACACCGTAAATATCGGAGTCAACATAATCGACTTTGGCAATGCCAATGCTGGCACTAATGTTGTGTTTGATACCTTTCCAAGTAAATTCATGATCAAACAACTGTTGGCAAATTCGTTTTGCCACTTGTTGCGCCGATGCGGTATCAGAATAATGCATCAATAAGCCAAACTCATCGCCGCCTAAACGCGCAACCACATCGTCTTTACGTAATAATTGTTTTAAGCGAGTCGCCACTTGTTGCAGCAACACATCACCCGCTTGATGACCACTAAGGTCATTTACCACTTGAAATTGATCGAGATCGAGAAAGGCAATACAAGCCGGAGCATGTTCGTCGTCTTTTAATAACTCTTCAAGCATGTTTTCGAACTGTAATCGATTTGGTAATCCGGTTAGCACATCATAATTGGAATGAAACGATAACTCATCGGCAAGTCGATAACGTTCGGTGACATCTTCAATCATTAATAATAACTGTTGCTGTTTATTAAGTGCATGGCAAAAGCTAAACTTATACCAGTATATTTGAACCCCATTTCGTAACGGCACTTCACACCAGGCTTGGCGTAAAATACCTTCTCGAACGATATGCAAGGTATCGAGTAATAGTGGGTGATCATCTTCTCGTAGCAACGTAAATAAACTCTGCCCGACTGTAATGGGTAAATTTTGTTTACTCGCATCATTTTGCAATACAACATTATTGTGTAAATCAATCAACGCACATGGCATCGGCAGTAACTGAAATAGCTCTTGATACTGTTTATCTTTACTGTCTAAAAGCACGGATAAACGACGAAGTTCAAGTGAAGAGGCTAATTGATATGCAGTATCATCGAGTAACTTTTGCACAAACGCACAAGGATCATCTTGCTGACTCACTACTGTGTTAGCATCGGATGCACACATAGTGCCTAAAACAACTTTAACATTGCCAACATGCAAAACAGGACTCAGAGCAAGATGCTTACAATCAATATCGAGTTGATTAAAGATGCCTAAAAGCGGTGTAAGGAGTCGATTTTCGTCAGAGGTAAATGATTGCTCTGGGGAATGAGGATAAATGATTGCTTGATAGCTGTTAAATAATGATTCGCACAGTGACAAATTATCTTGTAAATGCTGGTTAAACAGCGCTTCTGATGCTGGTGAAGCACCAAAATGACTGACACATTGTTGCTCTGAAGTGTCGATAATATCAGTATCGACGGCAAATAATTTATCATATTGACTCGTCAACACAAATGCAGCGCTGCATTCTAGCCTTTGACAGACTAACTGTAATGCTTGATTAAGCAGTGATAACACCGAAGTATTACTACCCTCAATAGGTCCATTTGTAAAAACACTTTTCAATAGTTGCTGGGTGCTATCGGCCATTCATCAACTCATTCAAGGTTAGCAATTCAATTTGCTTGGGAATAAAATCAGTTATCTTGTGGATGCCATATCGCTAACTATAAGCGCTAACTATAAGCGCTAACTATAAGCGCTAACTATAAGCACTATATTGATTAGGTAGTTAACTGAAACCACGATATGTTTTTAAAATCAGTAGTATTGTTAATCTATCAACGTTTATGTTTCAGCTCAATAAATAATAGGGCCAACCGGATGCAAACACCTTCGTCAGCAAGATTATTTGTCGGCTTTAGCGTAGACAAACCACAAATAGATAAAATATTACATCTACAACAAACACTTATAACTAAAATAAATACAAATTCAGTAGCCACTTTAGCACACAACTTACACATAACATTAGGCTTTTTCGGTCAAATAGATCCGACCACTTGTTCAAAAATCCATGAAGCAATAAATCAGATGCCTAAAACAACTTTCAGTCAAGTTATCGACACCTTCGCTTGGTGGCAAACAGCACAATTAATCTGTTTAAAAGGACAAGCGAGTACATCATTAAACACTATGGCGAATGACATTAAGAACATTGCAAAAACTCACCATCTAGCCATCAGTCAATACGATTATGTTCCGCACATTAGTCTATTTCGTGGGGTGACAACAGCTTCTTTACCAGCCGTGGTAAAGGACACTCAGCTCATCATCGCACCAAGCCATTTACATTTATATCAATCGACTGGCCACCGCCATAACGTTAACTACACGATATTAGAAAGTTGGCCGTTACGGCAAAAATAAAAACCGTCACCACAGAATGTGAGCGACGGTTTAATGATGATTACAATTGATGACTAGTCTTTTAATAACTCAGCAATGGTCAATACGCCATGCGTTGTCGCACCAGCGGCCCATAGCGCCGACGCTGATGATTCAAAAGCACCTGCGAGATCAACGTGTAACCAATTCGCTTTTGGTGACACAAAACGCCATAAGAAACCGGCCGCGTTTGATGCGCCACCTGCACCGCCACCTTTAACTGGGCGACTGTTTGCAGTATCAGCATAAGCTGATGGACACATATCTTTATGCCAAGCATCTAACGGCAATGGCCATACGTTTTCAGAAACGGCTTCAGCACATTGCTGTGCAAGCTGTAATGTCGCCTTTTGTGGTGAAAAAATGGCGTTATAATTTGAGCCCACAGCCATCACAGCAGCGCCGGTTAACGTTGCAGCATCAATAATTAAGCCTGCGCCCGTTTCTGATGCAGCTTGTAAACCATCGGCTAGCACTAAACGTCCTTCAGCATCAGTATTAACAATTTCAACCGTAGTGCCGTTTTTGTAGGTTAGAACATCACCCAGCTTAAAAGCATTACCGCTAACTAAGTTTTCTGCACAACACAAAAATAGCTTAACGCGTTTGTTCAAACCAGCCTTCATGGCTAATCCCAATGCAGCAGTAACAGTGGCTGCACCGCCCATGTCACACTTCATCGCTAACATACCTTCTGACGACTTCAAGCTATAGCCGCCTGAGTCAAACGTAATACCTTTACCCACTAAGGCAACAGAGACTGGAGCATCTGCGCCTAACGGATTAAAATCAAGCTCTAACAATGCAGGAGGACGTTCACTACCACGACCCACAGCATGAATACCGACCCATTTTTTTTCTAATAATTCATGGCCTTCAATAATGTTAAAACTGACATGGTCACCACCAATATTTTTTAGCCAAGACGCCGCTTGATTAGCTAACGATAAAGGCGATAAATCTTCTGGAGTATCATTGATCAATTTGCGAGCAAACTGGGCCGCTACGGCACGTTGATTCAACGTTTCTTTATCGGCGTCACTACCACACCAGTCCACTTGGTATCCTGCTTTAGCCGTGGCAAAACCTTGTGCAAATGCCCACTGTGAATTCAGGGTCCATAAGCCACCGTCTAGCTGCACATAATTAATGCCTTGATTGCGGATTTTTCTTGCGGCCATCTGCACTTGACGCAGTTCATCGCTACCCGATAGATGGATTGTTGCCTTAGTACCTTGGTAAGTCACATCAGCTTTACCCCAATGTTCTGCAGGGGCTTCGGTGGTGAGCGTAACGGTCATAATATTCATAATAATCCCTTGTAGTAAGCCAAATAACACCAATGCTCGAGCTTAATCACGAGCTAATGGCAGTAGTGTAGACAAAACATAATCGATAAACCAAGCTAAAGTTTGTTAGCATTGTTGTAAATCAACTCATTAGATGAGTCATCGATGAAATTTACTCCCGAATTAGAATCCGGTGTATTAATTAAACGATACAAACGCTTTCTTGCCGATATCATGCTACCTAACGGGCAAGAAATCACGATTCATTGCCCAAATACTGGTTCAATGAAAAATTGCTTATTCCCTGGTGAAAAGGTGTGGTTTTCCAGCTCCGACAATCCAAAACGAAAATATGCCCACACATGGGAATTAATGCAGACAGATCAGCAGCATTATATCGGGATTAATACCGGGCGAGCCAATGCTCTTGCAGAAGAAGCGATTAATCGGCAAGTGATTACCGAACTATTAGGTTACGAGCATTTAAAACGCGAAGTAAAGTATGGCAGTGAAAATAGCCGCATCGATATCTTGCTCACTAGCCAAAACCGGCCAGAGTGCTATATTGAAGTGAAGAGTTGTACTTTACTAGAGGATAAAATGGGTTACTTCCCTGATGCCGTAACCACTCGTGGACAAAAGCATCTGCGAGAACTCATCCACATGGTGGAATTAGGCCATCGTGCTGTTTTATTATTTGTGGTGCAGCACAGTGGCATCACGAGTGTTAAACCCGCGCGACATATAGATCCACAATATGCAGACTTACTTGAACAAGCCGTAGCAAATGGCGTTGAAGTGCTAGCTTATAAAACAGCGCTTTCGCCACAGGGAAGCCTGATCACTTCAGCTTGTAAAGTCATGCTGTAGATCAAAATAAAAATTAAATAACAAGTAAAAAATTTGCCACGCTATAGAGTTTCTGGTATAGATAGCGGCCATAAATTTAAGACGTCCTTAAAACGCAAATGATTACAGGAGATGCGTTATGCCTCAAGGCACGAAAAAACTTGGCGTACTCGCTATCGCTGGAGTAGATCCTTACCAGGAATCGGCTGGTGAAGAGTATATGAATACCAAGCAACGTGGTCACTTTACATTGATCCTCGAAGCATGGCGTAACCAATTGCGTGAAGAAGTCGACCGTACGTTAACTCACATGCAAGATGAAGCTGCAAACTTTCCTGATCCTGTCGACCGTGCAGCACAAGAAGAATTCAGCTTAGAATTACGCGCTCGTGACAGAGAACGTAAATTGATCAAAAAGATTGAAAAGACTTTACAGTTGATCAAAGAAGACGATTTTGGTTTCTGCTTCTCATGTGGCGTAGAAATTGGTATCCGTCGACTTGAAGCTCGCCCTACAGCCGATCAATGTATCGATTGTAAAACGCTAGCTGAAATAAAAGAAAAACAAATGGCGGGTTAACCCGTTATTGATTAGGGCGAGATTATCTCGCCCTTTTTATTGACTTTATTTACCCACTAACAAATTAACAAGGCTATTGTGTTGTCGCATTAACTGACGATAATAACAATACGATGTTAACGAAAAACAACGCTATAACATGATTCCCCCATCCTATATCGGACGTTTTGCGCCCTCACCATCAGGTTCACTGCATTTTGGCTCACTCATTGCTGCATTAGGCAGTTATCTTCGCGCGCACAGTCAGCAAGGCCAATGGCTTGTCCGCATAGAAGATATCGACCCGCCACGCGAAGTCCCCGGTGCAAGCGATAACATCCTTAGAACACTCGATGCCTACGGCTTACATTGGCATGGAACCGTACTATTTCAACAGCAACGATATCAGGCTTATCAAGATCAAATTGAAGCGTTTATCGCCAGTGATCTTGCTTATTATTGCCAATGCACACGTAAAATAATTCAAACCAGCGGCGGAGTGTATGATGGCCGTTGTGGCCGACTTCAGCCTAGACTGACACACGGCGCAATTCGAATTCGTAATCACGTTAAAATTGATCATTTTGTTGATAAACTTCAAGGCTCGGTGATGGTTGATAAAGCTTTCGCCGAAGAAGACTTTATTATTAAACGCAGTGATGGTTTGTATGCTTACCAACTCGCCGTTGTACTCGACGATGCATATCAAGGCATAACTGAAGTGGTCAGAGGTTGTGATTTACTTGAAGCCAGTTGCCGACAAATAAGTTTGTTTACCCAATTGGAATTTACGCCACCTGATTGGCTACATTTGCCGTTAGTTTGTGCCGAGAAAGGCTTTAAATTATCCAAGCAGAATTATGCTCCAGCCATAGATGTCATTCACCCTCAAGCCAGTATTAATGCGGCACTGACCTTTTTAGGCCAAAAAGCTGTCGATGTAGATTCGGTAGAAGTGATGCTTAAACAGGCTGTTGAACAATTTGACCTAAGCACGATTCCTGCACAAAAAGAAATTGTCTTATCGACAATAAACAACTAGGTATCGTCATTAACTGACATAAGTTATTGCATTAAGCCCTTTTTAGCGCAACTGTACGTATACTCATTCGGTCACATTTAATGTATTATACCCGCCAGATTTTTAATCAAATTATTATAGCATTTCGAGGTGTATTATTTTTCGCCGTATTAGCCAATTCTGTAAACAGCTATTTGAAAACAACAAAGTAGCTCCAGTCCTTGAAGAACCCATTCAAGAAGATGGCTTACGTCTGGATATTATCTCCAGAGATGGTCACTCAATTTCACGTCGTCAAATTAGTGAAAATGCACTAAAAGTACTTTATCGTCTTAATAAATCTGGCTACAAAGCTTATTTAGTGGGCGGTGGAGTACGTGACATTCTATTAGGTCTTGAACCGAAAGATTTTGACGTCGTCACTAATGCCACCCCAGATGACATTAAAAAGTTATTCCGCAATTGTCGCTTAGTTGGCCGTCGCTTTAGACTGGCGCATATCGTTTTTGGTCGTGATGTCATTGAGGTTGCCACTTTCCGCGGTCACCACAGTGAAAGCAATGATAAAGTATCAAAATCCAACGCTGAAGGCCGTTTGTTACGCGATAACGTCTACGGTGAGATCGATGAAGATGCTGAGCGCCGTGACTTCACCATTAACGCGCTCTACTATGATATTAGTGATTATTCTATTCGCAGCTATGGTGGTGGAATAAACGATCTCAATGCTAGAACGATTAAGCTTATTGGCGATCCAGACACGCGATACCGCGAAGACCCGGTGCGTATGCTTCGTGCTGTTCGTTTTGCGACTAAACTTGATATGCAAATCGATGCAGTAACAGCGGATCCCATCAAAGCCCTTGCTCCATTGCTAGCCGATATTCCTGCTGCGCGCATGTATGAAGAAGTATTGAAACTGTTTTTTGCCGGTAAAGCAGAAGCTAATTACCACATGATGCAACGTTTTGGTTTATTCGCGCCCTTGTTCCCACAAGTCGGTGCATTAATTGAAGAGTCGCCTAAAGGGTATGCCGCTAAAATGCTCCAAGTCGTTATGCGTAATACCGATATCCGTGTTAGCGAAGATAAAACCGTGACTCCGGCATTTTTCTTTGCGGCAATCTTGTGGTATCCCGTTAAGCAACGAGCTGATGATATTGCCATTGAAAGCGGCTTAACTCATTACGATGCATATGTTGCTGCAATGGGTGATGTGCTTGAAAAACAGTGTCTAACAATTAGCTTACCTCGCCGATTTAGCACTCCAGCACGCGACATTTGGCAATTGCAGTTACGATTAGAACGCGGTCAAGGCACTCGAGCATTTAAACTACTAGAGCACCCTAAATTCAGAGCAGCTTATGATTTACTGCTACTGCGCGGTGAAGTTGAAATGGGTAATATTGCCAAGATAGCTGAGTGGTGGAAAGCGTTTGTAGAAGCTGATGAAACTGACCGTAGCGACATAGCTAAAAGCATCAAAGGCAGCAATAATCGTAACAGAAATGCACCACAGCGTAAGCGTCGCCGTAAACCAGCAGCCAAACCAGCGGAAGAATAACAATCATGGCGGTTCAAGTTTATGTCGCCATAGGCGCTAATTTAGCAGAGCCAATACAACAACTCGATGTTGCAGTATTGGCGCTAAAGGCATTGGCAATAAACAACACTTTTACGGTGTCAGCATATTATGGTTCCAAGCCCATGGGTGATGTTATTCAGCCAGATTATGTCAATGCTGTCGCGGGGTTTCAAACCTCGCTATTGCCCATTGAGTTACTCGATACCTTACAAGAAATCGAGCAACAACAAGGGCGTGTACGACTTGAACACTGGGGACCTCGTACCTTAGATTTAGATTTGTTACTCTATGGTCAACAACACATCAACGAACCTCGACTTTGTGTGCCTCATTACGGCATGAAGCAACGCAGTTTTGTGTTAGTTCCATTAGCAGACATTGCACCAGCGCTAACATTGCCTTGTAATACAAGCCTTGAAAGCCTTATTAGTGTGGCAATGCGTGATGAATTACAAAAGCTTATCGATTAAAGTTGATCTTAACAGACAGAAGATTAAGCTCAGCTTTTAGTATTTCAATATTGTTTTAAGAGTCTACTATGTCAAAAGTCACCAGTTCGACCCTAATCAAGTTCAAACAAGAAGGTAAAAAGTTCACCGCATTAACGGCTTATGACGCTAGCTTTGCCGGCGCATTTGACAGTGAAGGTGTTGATGTACTTCTAGTGGGTGATTCACTCGGTATGGTGCTTCAAGGCCATAACGATACCTTACCAGTAACTATTGCCGATATTGCTTACCATACCGCTTGTGTCAAACGTGGTGTTTCGCGCGCATTACTCATCGCAGACATGCCGTTTATGAGCTATAGCACCCCAGAACAGACCATGACTAACGCTGCAATATTAATGCAGGCAGGTGCCAGCATGGTTAAATTAGAAGGCGGACATTGGTTACTTGAAAGCGTAAAAATGTTAACCGAACGTGGTATTCCAGTTTGTGCTCACCTAGGATTAACGCCACAGTCGGTGAACGTTTTTGGCGGATTTAAAGTGCAAGGTCGCGACGCTGATAACGCGCAACGCATTCTAGATGAAGCTAAAGCATTGCAAGCTGCTGGTGCGCAATTATTAGTGGTTGAGTGTATTCCAGCCTCCCTGGCTAAAGCCATTACTGAAGCACTAACCATTCCAGTTATCGGTATCGGCGCTGGAGCTGACACCGATGGCCAAATTCTTGTTATGCACGATGTTTTAGGCATTTCGAGTGGCTACATTCCCCGTTTTTCAAAAAACTATCTCAAACAAACCGGCGAAATCCGTTCGGCTATCAGAGCTTATATTGATGAAGTTGCTAACGGCACATTCCCAGCGGAAGAACATACCTTTAATTAATATAACATCTTGATAATATAAATTTATTATCATTTTTGCTCTGCTATCTACGTTGCATTGACTTACAATAGATCGACAGTTGATGAGTCAATGCACCTTCGTTAGCAACACAAACGGCAAGTTTGATTTGCAGATGCGAAATAAACCCGTTGTTATCGATTACCCTAGCTCTTATTCGGCTTGAGGCTAATCATTAAATCTACATCAATGACTACATTGTTTTTATTAAGGTTCGAACAGAAAATGATAACCACTTCCGCTATCTCAACCATTCGCGAACATGTTAAGACTTGGCGCAGCAAAGGCGAAACGGTTGCTTTTGTGCCTACTATGGGTAACTTACACCAAGGTCACATTACCTTAGTGAATGAAGCTAAAAAGCGCGCAGACCATGTGGTGGTATCTATCTTTGTTAATCCGATGCAATTTAGTGCCAATGAAGACTTAGATGGTTACCCACGCACACTCGCACAAGATAGCGAAAAGCTAATGCTTGCCGGAACAGAACTACTCTTCACTCCAACACCTGAGATTATTTATCCCAAAGGATTGGCACAGCAAACATTTATTGAAGTACCAGAAATTGGTGATGAATTATGCGGTGCAAGCCGCCCAGGTCATTTTCGTGGTGTGGCCACTATAGTTTCCAAACTGTTTAATATTGTTCAACCTGATATCGCCTTATTCGGCCGTAAAGATTTTCAACAATTGATGATTATCAAAACCATGGTTGAAGATTTATCGATGCCAATCGATGTAATTGGAGTGGAAACTATCCGAGAAGCGTCGGGTCTTGCGATGAGCTCTCGTAATGGCTATTTAACCACTGAAGAAAAACACTCAGCAGCAACATTAAAACAAGCATTAGACAGTATTGTTAACGCGATTCAACGCGGTGAAGCAATACAACAAGCTATCTCAATTGCCAAAAAACGACTTATAACAGTTGGTTTTACTCCTGATTATCTCGAAGTGAGAAATGCCAATACATTACGCCAAGTAACGGCAGCTGACAGTGAGCTAGTGGTTATTGTGGCGGCGTATCTCGGCAAAGCGCGCTTGATAGACAACGTGTCATTTTCTCGTCATTCAAGTTAGTCACATAGCACGCTTCGCTAAAAAAACATTATTTTTTGGCTTAACTCAATAAAATAAAAAACAAAGATTTTTTATTTTATTGAGATTTCCATTGTCAAAAAACTGGTTTTATCGATAAAATTGAACCATATTTAAGCGTTAGAATAGTATTATCGACGTGATTATAGTTATATAGTTAGCAAAGTATGATTGCCGAGTATTCAATATCCGGTAACGAGTATGGGTAATGTCTTACTTGCGTAGCGTTAAAAAATGCTAATCTGTTTAAGTACATAAGCTCATCAAAACACTAGTTAAATAAGTGAGTTGGCGAGATACAGTAAAAAACAATACCTTTAGCCAAAATACGTAACCGGTGATTGCTTACCATTAGCAGCTAGACATGGTTGTCAACTGTGAGGCTGAATGCATCATGGACAAGGCCTAGTGTCGAAAACGTAAACATGTGATATAAAAATCGTAATAGTGATGACAAAAGGATGTGTGGCCGCATGGCAAAAAGACTGTTATTCATCGTACTCGCCATGAGCACTTTTACTGCTCAAGCCAATACTATTTACAAATGCATGATGGATGAAAAAGTCGTTTTCAGCCAAACAGCTTGCCCTCAGGAATATAGCCAACATAAAATTGAATACCAATTGGGTATAACCACTGAGGTTGACTCGGACAAGCGCGAGCTCAAACAAGATCCCTTAGAAGCAATACTCAATAAACAAACCATTTCTAAAGAGAAATTACTGCAGCTACTTGATGGTGAAATTTATCGCTTAAATCAAGAAAACAGCTATTTTGAAATTTTACGGGCTAGCGAAATACAAAAATTGGATCGTAAGCGTTACTGGCAAACTAAACCTAGAGACGACCCAAGTTACGGCCTAGAATTACAAGAAATTACTACACGCTTCAACGACCTCATTAAAAATAATACTAATGTTATCCAGATATTAACTAAACATAAAATGAAGATATCTGCTGAAACACAACCAGATGAATATATGAGTAACTAACTCAACTCTTCATCTGCGTTGAGATGCCACGCCACGTTAATCAGGTTTGAATACCCCGATCATGCTACCACTGGTTTTTTGAGGCACTTTAATATCCGTTTGTTGCTCACGATAATCACAGTCAGTACATTCAACCGTTTCAATTCCATTTTCTTTAAACAATAAAATACTGTCTTTAGCACTGCATTTAGGGCATTTAGCCCCTGCAACAAAACGCTTTTTAATTTTGGTCATGATTTACTCAACTTAGTGTTTACTGAATGAGCGGTTAACTCAATAAGGTCTTTACCTGATTTATACGCCTATTTTGCCATGATTAGCCCACATGAGTCCCGTGATTGTGGGAAATAAATCGTAGATGCGATATTATCTGCACCATTATTCTATTCTTAAGTATCAAGTTGTAATTAATGATCAACATAAGCCAAGCTCAGTTAATTCGCGGCAGTAAAACCTTACTCGATGAAACCTCACTGACGATATATCCCGGACACAAGGTTGGCCTTGTCGGCGCCAACGGTACAGGTAAATCATCATTGCTTGCCTTGATTTTGGGTCATTTACATCTAGATAAGGGTGAATTTAGTTTCCCCTCAGGCTGGCAAGTTGCCTCTGTTGCGCAGGAAACTCCGGCATTAGATGTGTCGGCTCTAGAGTATGTCCTCGACGGTGACACTGAATACCGTGATTTAGAAGCCCAACTAGAGAAAGCCCAAACCGACAATAACGGTAATGCCATTGCGCTTATTCACGGCAAAATTGATGCTATTGGCGGCTATGCCATCAAAGCTCGAGCAGGCGCGCTATTAGCAGGCTTAGGGTTTAAAGATGCAGACCAAAGTAACCCGGTAAAAAGCTTCTCTGGTGGTTGGCGTATGCGCCTCAACTTAGCCCAAGCACTATTATGTCGTTCAGACTTATTGTTACTCGATGAGCCAACCAACCACTTAGACTTAGATACCATGTATTGGTTAGAAGGTTGGATAAAATCTTATCAAGGGACACTCATTTTGATCAGTCACGATCGTGACTTTATCGATGGCATTGTTGGTGAAATTGTTCATGTTGAAAATCACAAACTAAATTACTATAAAGGTAATTACTCTTCTTTTGAACGAGTACGCGCCGAACACATGGCCCAGCAACAAGTCGCCTTTGAGCGTCAACAAAAAGAACGCTCACATATGCAGTCATTTGTTGATCGTTTCCGCTATAAAGCCAGTAAAGCTAAACAAGCACAAAGCCGCTTAAAAGCCCTCGAACGCATGGCCGATTTGTTGCCCTCGCAAGTAGACAATCCATTTCAAATGGCCTTTAGAGAACCAGAAGCGCTACCTAACCCATTAGTGGTAATGGAAAATGTCTCTATTGGTTATGAAGATAACACCATCCTGAAACAGGTTGAGTTAAACCTAGTCCCTGGTGCGCGTATTGGTTTGTTAGGTAGAAATGGTGCCGGTAAATCGACGCTGATCAAACTGTTATCAGGGCAATTACAAGCTAAAACGGGTAAATACCAACCTAACCCAGGATTGAATATTGGTTATTTTGCTCAGCATCAAGTTGAATTTTTAACGCTTGATGACTCTCCAATGCAACACTTAGTAAGACTTGCACCAGCAAGTGTTCGCGAACAAGAATTACGCAACTTTTTAGGCGGGTTTGGCTTTAATGGTGATATGGCCTTATCGCCAGTACGGCCGTTTTCTGGCGGCGAAAAAGCCCGCCTAGTATTAGCATTAGTGGTTTGGCAGCGTCCAAATTTACTATTACTCGATGAACCGACCAACCATTTAGATTTAGAGATGCGTCACGCACTCACCATGGCATTGCAAACCTTTGAGGGTGCAATGGTCATCGTGTCACACGATCGTCACCTATTACGCTTAAGTTGTAGTGATTATTACTTAGTTGACCAAGGTGTTGTAACACCTTTTGACGGTGACTTAGATGACTATCATCAATGGTTGCTCGATGCCGCTAAACTAGCACAAGCCAACAACAAAACAGATGTTGGCACTGGCGGTGATGCAGTTGATAAAAAACAGCAAAAAAGAATGGAAGCTGAATTACGTCAGAAAGTATCGCCGCTGAAAAAACAACAAGTAAAGTTAGAAACTCAACAGCAAAAAATTAATGCCAGATTAGCCGAATTAGAAATTGAGTTAGCCGATGGCAGCTTATACGAAGCCGAGAACAAAGCTAAAATGACCAATGTTCTCAACGAACGGACTACGCTGACTCAAGCTATGGATGAAAGTGAAATGCATTGGTTAGACATTCAAGAGCAGATAGAGCTTTTCGAGCAAGATTTTCAATAAACAGTTAGTTTTATTTTATTCAAGCCTTAAGTGGTGTTAACTCACACCACTTAAGGCTGTAAGGGATACTGTATGTCGCGGCCTTCTCACCAGCAAACATTTAGCTATTTAATTTGGCATGATTGCGAACAAAATTACTCAACTAATCCCAATTTTTACATAAACTTACAAGACACTTACCAAGTAAATGTGAATATTTTATTATTGGCTCAATACCTTGATCAACAGCATTATGTGTTGACGCCACAACTGTGGGAATTATTGACGGGTATTGTAGATCAATGGGAAGCAAATGTGTTGCAACCTTATCGACGATTACGGCGGATTGCTAAAGCATACTTAGACGGTGAAGAATATCAAAAAATGCTCGATGTTGAGCTCATTATGGAACGTAAATCTCAGTACATGTTATTGCACAAATTGAACTTACTGCAGGGAAAAACGTTAGATACTGAACCTGATAATACTGAGCCGAGCAATATACAACACTACCTTAGCTTATTTGGCTTAGATGAAAGCATTATGACTGAGTTGACCACCCAAACAGGCCTTACTCACTCATAACGCATCATCTGGTTTAGCGACTTGCCGTACGTTGATATACCGCCATGCTACGGCATACCAAGCCGTTCAGCTAGCTAGTTTGAGTCAATTTTTGTGCTAATGCCGTTGCATTTCGAGCCACTAGACCATAAATAGACAACTGCGGATTCGCGCCTAAACTTGTTGGAAATACCGAACCATCCATCACCGATAAATTTTCAAGGTAATGCGAATAACCAAAAGTATCGACCATTGATAGGGTTTTATCTTCACCCATTGCACAACCGCCCATCACATGGGCCGACGCGACAATGGTTTTTAATAAACCTAAATCGGCATTATTGATAGCCTGCTTTGCTTCACTCCACGAATTAAGAAATGACAAGCCATCATGCATCGGCAACACCTTTTTGGCTCCTGCAGCAAATTGTAATTCGGCCATCGACAAAAATGCCCGACGAGCACCATCCCAAAAGCCTTTATCTAAAGGATAATCTAACGCCAAACTCGTATCGGTTAATCTTACCTGACCACCAGGACATTGCTGATTAAAACCATCACGAATAAGCGCAATAGTCACCTGCATTTGGTTAAAGTTAGCCATTAATTGTGCGTGGCTTACACCATAACCAATGGTTTTAGATGCAATCAACACGGGATGTACAGGCGCAACTTCAAGCTTATAACCTAAATCGCCAGTCGCGCCATCACGCCAAACAAATTCATCTGAATAGATAGATTGCGGCGCACCACTGTGACCATTAATTTGTTCTGCAAAAATACCGCCCGATAACAATGACGGATGTAAAAACGTTTTGCCTAATTGCTTATGTGGATCTGGGGTATTAGAACGCATTAATATCGTTGGTGTATGAACTGCACCCGCACTTAAAATATAATGCTTAGCACTAAAAGTAATGTTAACCGATGTCGGCATTAACCCTTCGGTTAATGCCTGCGCCGTTAAACCAACAACTTGATCGCCTTTGTGTTCAAGTTTGATGACCTTGGCGCGAGAAATCAACGTCGCGCCTTTGTCCAAAGCCGCTGGAATAGTAGTCACTAACATAGATTGTTTGGCATTAACGGGACAACCCATGCCACAGTAACCGGTATTCCAGCAACCTTTAACATTACGTTTAATGACGGTGTAATCCCAACCCAGCTTTTCACAACCTTCGCGCAGTGCACCATTGTTTCTATTGGGCTCAAACTGCCATTGTTCAATATTGAGCCGCTGCTCCATCAATTCAAACCAAGGCAGTAAATCTTGCGAGGACAAACCTTTTACCGATTTTTCTTGCTCCCAAAAGGCCAAGGTTTGTTCTGGAGTTCTAATTGAGGTTGTCCAATTGACCGTGGTTGAACCGCCTACCGTTCGACCTTGAAATATACCAATACCTTTATCTGCAGTTTTCATTGCGGCTGCTTGTTGATACAAATTCGGATAAGCGTGGCGCTCTTCCATATCAAAGTGAGTTGATGATTTTAGCGATCCGCCTTCAATCATAATCACTTTTAATCCAGCTTCAGTGAGTATTTCTGCTGCGGTGCCGCCGCCAGCTCCGGTGCCAACAATAACAACATCAGCGTCAAAGTGGCGATCCATTTCTAAGGTACTAGCATCGATATGATGCCAGCCTGAACTTAATCCGGTAATAATAGGATCAATAATGGCCAAGGGAGAGCTCCTTACATGAGGGATTAATGCGCGTTATGCACCAAGAAAGTAGGCTTTACATAACGTAAATTGCCCCAATGTTCCGGACAGGCGTAATAACTTGCCATTATCAATTCACGTAATCCGTTATAAGCGGTCGTTAACATGTCCAAATAGTTGTGTCGCCAAAACTCTAACATGTCAATCAATTGCTTTGGTTCACGCATTAACAACGGTGTCATACTGCCACTGAGCAACAATAAGCCGAAGCGTCCTTCAAGCAACTCCAACAATTCCATTAACTCTTGTTGTTGTTCTACAGGCAAATGAGTAATTGATTGTGAAATCGCATCCAATGTGCGATTTATCGCGATTTCTCTATGGCTTGGAACCTCGGGCAATGCACCGTCTAAGAACACTGGCAGCAACACACTGAACAACACTCGATGATGAATATCATCGGTAGAGGTCGTGATGCTAGGTGAATATAAATTAACGCCGAGTGCTATTGCCGCAGTTCCAGCAAAAGCACCAGTAAGAAAGGCACGCCGCTTCATTTACTTCCCCTTGAGTTTATTGTTGTCTCTATTTTTTATGTGGTAGAGTGGCATGAGTAACATTTAAACATACGTTTAAATTTTCACAAACAATTACAGAAATATTCCTTCTATGAAAACCTTGTTCACTCCGCCTTGGTGGGCTGCTAGCCCGCATGTACAAACGATTCTACCATTCATTTTTAAAGTGGCCAGACCAATAACATTTAGGCAACGACAAGAGTTACCCGACGGCGACTTTATCGATTTAGATTGGCTAGGCCAAGCGCAAAATGGCGCGCCTATTTTAGTGATTATCCATGGTCTTGAAGGTAACACAGAATCGCATTATGCACGCAGAATGCTCATCGAAGCAAAAAAAGCCAAAATGTCTGCTGTCGTTCATCATCATCGAGGTTGTTCGGGTGAACCTAACCGCTTAGCTCGCAGTTATCATAGCGGCGATGTAAACGACTTAGCCTACACCTTAGAACAACTAAAACACTACTATCCAGACTCGCCATTGTATGCTGTTGGCTACAGTTTAGGCGGTAATGTATTGGCAAAATACCAAGGCAGCAAACAACAGCATAGCTTACTCGAACGCGCTGTGGTTGTGTCGGCGCCTCTCACGTTAAGCGCATGTGCAAAACGCTTAGAAAATGGTTTTTCAACTCTGTATCAACGCTTTTTAATTAAACGCTTACAAGATAAAATGCTCGAAAAAATTAACACTGCAGAGTTAACCGAGCAAATGCCGATCACTAAAGAACAGCTCAAAATGCTCAATACCTTTTATTTATTTGACGATAAAGTCACTGCACCTTTGCATGGTTTTATTGACGTTAATGATTATTATCAACAATCTAGCGGCCTAGGCTATTTGCAACATATTACCAAGCCCACATTAGTCATCCACGCCAAAGATGACCCCTTCATGACTGATGAAGTGATCCCAAACCAAGCTCAATTGTCGCCTATGGTTGAATACGAGTTGCATCAGTTTGGCGGACATGTAGGTTTTGTTGAAGGTGGCTGGCCTTGGAAACCGCGCTTTTACCTCGAACGTCGCATCATCGAGTTTATACTAACGGCGAGTGATACAGTAACCGAACACGATGCCCACGCTTCTTTAGTCAGTCATTAATAGGAAATACACCATGCTTGTGCCTTATGAAGCGTTACTTTCATTACCTCAAGAAGTACTTCAACGTATGATAAAAGAATATCTGTTATCACAACTTGAAGATGGCAGTTTTAGTGACGCAGACGAGCAACAATTAAGTCGTGCAATGGACCAATGTAAGCTAGCACTAAAAAAAGGCGACTTAGTTGTCGAGTATAGTGAGGATGATGAGTCTATCGCCATTAGACAACGCGAGCATATTTCACGTTCATCTTTCAATTAGTTGTAAAACAAAACAATGGTTTTACCACAAAATGATCACATTGTTACCCGCGAAGAATTGACCCACGGGTGATGATTACCGTATAACTAGTGACTCGATTTTTCGCGTCCACAACTTTACCTAGGCAAATAACATGTCAGCAAAACATCCTATTATTGCTGTAACCGGTTCATCTGGTGCTGGCACAACGACAACCACGACGGCCTTCATTCATATTTTTAGACAGCTGGGTATTAATGCTGCATTCGTTGAAGGTGATAGTTTCCATAATTTCACCCGCGCAGAAATGGAAGTGTTAATTCGAAAATCACAGGCTGAAAATCGAAATCTAAGCTATTTTGGCCCCGAAGCCAATAATTTCAAAAAACTCGAAGAGTGTTTTACCAGCTATGGTGATACAGGCAATGGCCAAACCCGCAGCTACTTGCACACCTTCGATGAAGCGGTGCCATTTAACCAAATGCCTGGTACATTCACGCAATGGCGTGATTTGCCAGCCAATACCGATATGTTGTATTACGAAGGGCTACACGGTGGTGTGGTGACGGAAGATGCCGATGTCGCTAAGCATGTTGATCTATTGATAGGCATGGTGCCGATTGTCAATTTAGAGTGGATTCAGAAAATTATTCGCGACACAAACGATAGGGGTCATAGTCGTGAAAAAGTAATGGGCTCGATAGTCCGTAGTATGGACGATTACATCAAGCACATGACGCCGCAATTTTCACGGACACACATTAATTTTCAACGAGTGCCGACCGTAGACACCTCAAATCCCTTTAGCGCAAAAGACATACCTAGCCTAGATGAAAGCTTTTTAGTGATTCGCTTTCGCGGCATTAACAATGTTGATTTCCCTTATTACCTCAACATGATCCAAGGCTCATTTATGTCACGCGTTAATACACTGGTTGTTCCCGGTGGAAAAATGTCATTAGCAATGGAATTAATTTTAACGCCATTAGTTAAAGACTTAATGGATAAGCGTATAGAGTTGCAAAACCTTGATGATATCAAACCCGATTAAGTTTGATTTAAGTCAGAACAATTAAGATAGCTGCATCGTGATTTCAAGCGAAATAACGGCAGTTGATGTGCTTGAAGTGCTAATTCCCCCTTTTTGATCTGTTAGTGCATTAAGCACATCAACGAAACCCAAAAAAGTCGATGTTCCAGCACCCACATCAACTTTTATCTCTTCTGATAAACAAGTGAATACACTGACTGATTGATAATAGTAAATGACTCACATTGCTCACTCAGAGCATTACATCAGTGGGATAACTTCTCGATAAGCTTGATTATTCTGATACTGCTTCAAACGTAAAATAAATTCATCGCTGCGCACAATCTCAGGGTTATCTTTCAATGCATCAATCGCTTTTTTCTGGGTATCTATCGCCGCAGTAAAGTCACCCTGTTCTGCATACGCGGCCGCAAGATTATCTAATACCGTCGGATCATTCTGATTATGCTCAAGTAACTTTAACGACATCGATACTGCACGTGAACCATCGCGATATTCCGCTTCAGGGCATGTAGCTAATATCCACGCAATATTGCCCATTGAAACAGCATCTCCCGCAGCACTAAACTGCTCCATTGCTTTACCACAATTACGCACTACGCCATCACCACCAGCAGAATAAATAAACCCTAAACGAAAATGAGCCCACTTATCCCCCTGTGCAACCATTTGCAAATACCATTTCTCGGCAAGTGCTAAATCCCGCGGAATTAATTTGCCGTCAAAAGCTAGGTCAGCTAATGTTTGTTGCGCCTTAATATTTTGCTGTTGCGCAGCAAGATTAACCCAGCTTAATCCTTGCTTGGTATCTTGAGTAACAAATCGTCCGGAAAGGTTCATTAAGCCCAATAGAAATTGTGCGTCTGCATTACCTTGTTTGGCTTTAATCTGAATATGAACCAGTTTACTCGCCGCTTGAGACTCAATAGAGGGCGGGATAACAAATGCTTTTACAGATGAACTAAGTCCACTTAATAAAACAACACAAACAATAACCCCAATTTGACTCAGTTTTTTCACGCATACCTCGACAACTATTTATGAAGCTGATTAAATAACATTAGCTAACTCATGGATCCAATACAATAGACAAATAACATTGGCAACAATTCAATCGTAGTGATGATTAAGACAAATTCACAAAAAAAGTCGACCGCCATCACAAACGAGATAAATTTAATCTAAAATTTAACAAGTTAATATACACTACGCACACTTCTAAATACGATCTCTATCAAAGTTTTCACCGTTTCAATAGCGTAGAATGCTTAATTAGACATTACTTACTTTCATTTTTAATCAATCGAGGAATATCATATGGCTCTGATTGGTAAGCCAAAACCTGACCCAACATTAGAATGGTTTCTTTCACATTGTCACATTCATAAGTACCCAGCAAAGAGTACTTTAATTCACGCAGGTGAAGAGTCTGATACTTTATATTACATCGTCAAAGGTTCCGTCGCTGTATTGATCAAAGATGAAGAAGGTAAAGAAATGATCCTTTCTTATCTAAATCAAGGCGATTTTATCGGTGAACTAGGGCTGTTTGAAGAGCAATCTGAACGTACTGCATGGGTTCGTGCTAAACAAGCATGTGAAATTGCAGAAATTTCTTATAAGAAATTTAAGCAATTGATTCAGGTAAATCCTGAAATCTTGATGAAACTTTCGGCGCAAATGGCCTATCGTTTACAAAGTACTAGTCAAAAAGTAGGCGACTTAGCCTTCCTTGACGTTGCTGGTCGTATTGCACAAACGCTATTACATCTTGCAAAACAACCCGATGCTATGACACATCCTGACGGCATGCAGATTAAGATAACCCGTCAAGAGATTGGTCAAATTGTTGGTTGTTCACGTGAAACTGTTGGTCGTATTTTAAAAATGCTTGAAGAACAAAACTTGATCCAAGCACACGGTAAAACGATCGTAGTTTACGGTACACGCTAAATGACAAAAGGCTAACGACGAATCAAGCAAAATGTTTATGTTTAATCATATAAGCTTCAGCTTGATTTAAGCCAAGATACTTAAAGTGGTGTTCATACTCTGAACGCCACTTTTTTATTTTTGGAGCGCCCATGAATAGCTTGTTCTTTACAGCAATAAGCAGCTTAATGGCCATCACCATTAATCAACAAGATATTCCCGCAAAAGAACTCCCTCTGGATCATGACTACGTCCAAAAATTGGTATCTTCTGGTAATATACGTTCATTAGATGATTACTTAACTTGGCTATCGCAGTATTGTGATGGTCACTTAATCGACGCCCAGCTTTATCAACATCAAGATAAGTGGCGCTATGATTTACAATTTAAGCTAAAACAAGGGCATGTTGTTAATCTGCAATTAGATGCAGCTAACGGTATGCAGGACTCATTGACTCAATTACCGAGCGAATGTACTAAACATGAAACTGTTACTCGTTGAAGATAGCCCATTACTGGTTGCTGAACTTGAAAAACAACTCAAGCAAGCTGGTTATATTACGGATGTTACAGACAAAGCTATTGAAGCCGATTATTTGATGAAAGAAACAGATTATGACTGTGTCATTTTAGATATCGGCTTACCCGATGGCAATGGCTTGTCATTAGTGACTCAATGGCGTGAACGTGGCATCAGTACCCCTGTCATTATGCTAACGGCTCGCAGTCAGTGGCACGAAAAAGTTGAAGGTTTTAATGCTGGTGCTGATGATTACTTAGGCAAACCTTTTCATACTCAAGAGCTCCTCGCCCGTATTCAGGCACTTATCCATCGTGCCCATGGGCGGGTTAATTCGTCGTCGAAGCAACTATGTTATGCCGGGGTTAATTTAGACGAAAATGAGCAAAAAGTGACGGTAGGCGGACACGTATACGAACTGACGTCGATGGAATTTAGGTTATTGAAAATTTTCTTAATGTCACCAAAGAAGCTTCTTTCGAAACAGCAGCTTACAGATAAGCTTTATCAATTTGATGATGAAAAAGAAAGTAATGTCGTGGAAGTTTACGTAACACACTTACGTAAAAAACTCGGTAAAACCGCTATTGAAACCCGCCGTGGTCAGGGTTATATCTTCCATGGCATTATTGAATGATTTCAATTCGGTTTAAATTAAGCTTATGGCTCAGTGGCTTAATCATTATTGCCACGCTCATAGGTTTATTTTTATTTGAGTCGATGTTGCGAGATGCCTTTCATGACTCCATTATTAATCGTCTTGAAGAAGATTTAGAACACATCATTATCGCCACCAGACTCGATGATGGTGAGATAGTTATCGACCAAAGCCAACTATCCAGTTTTTATAAACCTGCCTATTCAGGGCGTTATTTCCAATTAAATTTGCCCGACCGTACAATTCGCTCCCGTTCACTGTGGGATGCGGAATTACAGATTGAACAGTTACAAGCGCAGCAGAAAAGAGTTTGGCAGGCTAAAGGGCCAAAAAACAATGATATGCAGCTGTTATCTATCGGCATCGGCGCGCCAAACAGCCACAACACAGCAACCTTGACTGTCGCCCAAGATCTCAGTATTGGACGGCGTGTTTTTAGCGAAGTATTTGGCACTAAACTGGCAATTAATATCGGCATGTTATTAGCGATGATTGCCGGTATTTTTATCATTTTACGCCAATCATTTAAACCGGTGAATCAAATCCAAGGGGCGCTGGCTAAATTGCGCGAAGGGGAAATAGCCTCGTTAGCCATTTCACAAATTCCAGCAGAGATCCGCCCGTTAGCCGAAACCTATAATGAGTTATTAGACTACACAGCCAAACAGATTGAACGTAGTCGCAATAACTTGGGTAATTTAAGCCATGGCTTAAAAACCCCATTAGCGGTCATGCAGCAACAAGTTGAAGCGCTCGGGCTCACCCATCCGGATGCCGCTATAGCCATGCAGCAGCAATTAGATTTAGTTCATAAAATGATTGAACGTAAATTGGCTGCAGCGAGGATAACCGGAGACATGCTACCCGCAGCACAACTGGCGGTACCAAAAGATTTTGATAGTTTAATCCAAACGTTACATAAAGTGCATCATCAGCGGAGTATTGATGGCAGCATTGTTAACCCACAACATATTAGTCGTATTCCAATACACCGCGAAGATGGTATGGAGCTGTTTGGCAACCTGCTCGATAATGCCTTTAAATGGGCGAATTCACAGGTTAATGTCAGCGTCGAAGAATTACCTTCGGGAGAGATATTAATTCAGATCGAGGACGATGGTCGAGGCGTAAAGCAAGAGCAAATTGCATTATTAACCTCTCGTGGCACACGACTAGATGAAGCCACTATTGGCCACGGATTGGGCTTATCGATTGTTAAAGAGATATGCGACCAATATGGTTTTGTATTGCAATTTAGTCGTAGTAAAGCATTACAAGGACTTAATGTCAGTATATTGATGAGCACCTAAGCTTTTTTGCCTAAAATAACCAATAAAAAAGACCTAATTGATCACTCAATTAGGTCTTTTTTTGTCCATGCATAAACGTTACATCATTGCATTGGTACTTTCGAAAATCTTGTCAGCTGATGCCGCAACAAAGCCAGTATAAAGCTGACCATTATCCATTGGATAACGGCGGGCAAATTCATAGAAACAACTTGGGATTTCCACATCGCCATCAGTAAAGTTAACCACCACTTTATCCGCCATGGTAGAAGATTGCTCTAACAAGACTTCTGGCGATCCTTTAATTTCACCGCCAGAGCTATTTAACACAAACCCAGCCAGCTTTAAGGCTTGGTTTACATCTTCAATACGCTCAAACTCAGGCAGATCGTTAATTGAAACCGTAAAGTGATTGGCACGATATCCCAATGCAGCAACCCAAGCAGCATATTCGCTTTCAGCAAGTAAGGCTTGGTATGTTGCTTTATCTACATCCCAATGACGACCAGAATAAATAAAATTATCTGCAGTGGTTGCCGTTTCATCAACCTGATCGATTAAACCATGGATGCTCTTTTGCAACTCAGGGCTAAATTCTTCTACTAATAGCTCAGAAATAAAAACCTTCGGCTGCTTTGGATCCGGATGTTCAAAGTGCTTGGCAATCAGTTTTTTCTGCACAAACTGATAATCGCCACTGTCGACATAACCGATAGAGGTAAAGTGTTTAGCCAATACGCTTAAATTCACCTTGGCGATATTAAAGGTGCGCAAAGCGATATGGTCATTGATGATTGGCGCGCCATGGCCTAATAGCTGATGAATTTTCGCCGCTGAAGGCGTCATCTTAATGTAGTCTTGCCATAAGGCAGCAAATAAAGCATTAACGTCAGTATGCATGGTTAAATCCTTCTAAAATAAGGCTGGTGAACAAAGTCACCAGCACGGATCATGCGATGAATTTATCAGTTAAATTGATAAACCAGGGCTTAAAGTAGCAGGTAAGCTTACTGAGTCAGCTTCCATTGAAGCGACAGGGTAAGCACAGTAATCAGCCGCATAAAATGCACTTGCACGATGATTACCTGATGCGCCAACGCCACCAAACGGTGCTGCACCTGATGCGCCTGTAATCTGCTTATTCCAATTAACAATCCCAGCACGAATACGCGCTAAAAAGTAATCGTAATCTTCACGGCTATCGGCTAATAAACCGGCAGATAAACCATAACGAGTCGCATTAGCCAAATGAATCGCTTGGTCAAAATCGCTGTAACGCACTAATTGCAATAATGGACCAAAGTATTCTTCATCAGGTAACTCAGCGACTTTAGTGACATCTATTAAGCCTGGAGTGACTAAACCAGTACCAGCTTCAACTTGCACTAACTCAACTAATGAAACACCACCTAATGACTGAAGTGTTGCTTGTGCGGCAACCATGCCACGTGCAGCGGTTTCAGAAATCATCGAGCCCATAAAAGGTTGTGGTTGAACGTTCCAAGCACCCACTTTAATTTGTTTAATAGCCTTTACTAGCTCTGCGATTAACGCATCACCTTGTGCGCCCTCTTCAATATATAAACGACGGGCACAGGTACAACGTTGGCCAGACGAAATATAAGCAGACTGAATAATGTCATGTACCGCAGCTTTGGTATCGGTAACACCTTTAACGATAAGCGGATTATTACCGCCCATTTCTAAGGCTAAAATCTTACCAGGCAGGCCAGCATATTGTTCATGTAAAATATGCCCAGTACGTGAACTACCGGTAAAGAATAAACCGTCAATTTGTGGATGTGACGCTAACGCTTTACCGGTTTCAACTTCACCCTGCACTAAGTTAACCACACCTTGTGGTAAACCGGCTTTGTCCCAACACTTCAGCATTAGCTCAGCCACTTTAGGCGTTAATTCTGATGGCTTAAATACCACGGTGTTACCGGCCAATAATGCTGGCACTATGTGACCGTTTGGCAAATGCCCAGGGAAATTATAAGGGCCAAATACCGCTACAACACCATGAGGTTTGTGACGTAATACGGCACGTCCTGCTGGTAAATCGTTAGTTTCAGTACCAGTACGTTTGTCATGAGCTTTTGCTGACAATGCGATCTTGCCAATCATAGCGCCCACTTCAGTAGCCGTTTCCCACTGTGGCTTACCGGTTTCTTGAGCGATGGTTTCTGCGATCTCGGCTTTATTAGCTTCTAACTGTGCACGATACGCTTCTACTATCG
Source organism: Shewanella sp. BF02_Schw (assembly GCF_014596695.2). Lineage (NCBI taxonomy): Bacteria > Pseudomonadati > Pseudomonadota > Gammaproteobacteria > Alteromonadales > Shewanellaceae > Shewanella > Shewanella sp. BF02_Schw. The sequence continues at coordinate 91,358 of NZ_JABKAW020000007.1, read as the reverse complement.
CTAAGCGAGCTTCATACCCCAGCATAAACCAATCAAACTGCGCCGTACGAGCGGCATCTACAGCTGCATTAACTTGAGTAGCAGTAGCCGTGTTACCTTGCCAAATTACGTCACCGTTGGCAGGGTTTTTTGAATTAATCTCATGACCTTCGCCAGCTAACCACTGACCTTGAATATATTGTGTCATTTCTTGCTCCTACATTGCTAAAACACGAATTTGCTCACCATCGCTCACCAGTAAACCAGCTGCGATTTCAGGGCTGAGCACAACATTATCGTGTTCATCAGAGACCAACAATTTAGCTGCTGACGCACGATAATCAGCAAGCGAGGTGTTGGAGATAATAAAATGATGATCGGCATGTGGCATCTTGCCAACTGAAACGGTCAATAAACGGCTCTTTTTCACTGAGCGGATCTCAGCTAGTGCACATTCAACCGTTGGGCCGCCATCAAAAATATCGACATAATTACGGAACTTAAAACCCTCAGCTTGTAATAAACGTAATGCTGGCTTAGTGTTTTTATGCACTTCACCAATCACTTTTTGGGCTTTTTTAGGCAACATGCAAACATAAACGGGGTTTCGCGGCATCATTTCGGCCATAAAGGCTTTTTTGCCTAAACCAGACAAGTAGTCTGCTTCAACAAAATCGATACCTAAAAAGTGATTTTGTAGCCATTCATAAAACGGTGAGTCGCCATGTTCATCACTGACACCACGCATTTCAGCAATAACCGTTTCGCCAAAGCGTTCAGGATGCTGTGCTAATAATAAAAAGCGCGAGCGTGATAACATGCGGCCGTTATTGCCTTTGCGATATCCGTCTTTTAAAAACAGAGTGCACACTTCTGCTGCGCCAGTGTAGTCGTGGCATAATGTGAGGGTTTCAACTTCATTGCGAACAGAAATTTGCTGAGAATGATAGACCTCAGTACCTAAACGGTAATGATAAAAAGCATCTTGCATGCCGACAGCGGCTTCAATACCACAGGTGCCGACAACTTCATTGGTCTTTGTATCTTCAAGTACCATTAAATAACCTTCGTCAAAAGGTTTATCAATTTGCTTGATAAAAGATGCCTCTGCCCTAGCAATCTTCGAACGCAGTAACTCTTCGTTAACTGGTAAAGATGTAAAACCGTGGCCTGACTCAACTGCGATACCATAAAGTGCATCGTAATCACTTGCACGGATAGGACGTATGATTAACATCTTAATCTCCTCATTGCGCCATAAGCGAATCGCGCTGAAATACATTGCAACGCGTATTCACCCAACAGGCGTACCCAAACACATCAGTGCAAGCTAGGCCCGCACTGATTTGTTAATTAACCTGCAACCACTTTTGCTACTGCGCGTTCAAAACGCAATAAGCCTTCTGCGATGTCAGCTTCTGGGATCACTAATGAAGGAGCAAAACGCACAACGTTTGCACCAGCCATCAAACTCATAAGGCCTTCAGCAACAGAAGCAACCAAGAAGTCACGGCTACGACCTTCATACTGTTCATTTAATACCGCACCAATTAACAAACCTTTACCGCGCACTTCACTGAATACGTTGTATTTGGCGTTAATAGCCGCTAAACCATCACGGAATAACTGTTCGCGATGTTTAACTCCGTCGAGTACTTCTTTGGTATTCACTACGTCCATTACCGCATTACCAACAGCACAAGCCAATGGATTGCCGCCATAAGTAGAACCATGAGTACCAATTTTTAAATGAGCGGCAATTTTTGCCGTGGTTAGCATTGCAGCAATAGGGAAGCCACCGCCTAGTGCTTTGGCGCTGGTTAAAATATCTGGCACGATGTCAGTACCCATGTAAGCAAATAACTCACCAGTACGGCCTACACCAGTTTGTACTTCATCAAAAATCACTAATGCGTCGTGCTTGTCTGCTAAACGACGTACTGCTTTTAAGAACTCAGGATCACCATTGATAATCCCGCCTTCACCTTGAAGAGGTTCAAGCATGATGGCGCAAGTCTTGTCTGAAATTACCGCTTCAAGTGCAGCGATATCATTAAATGGCACGTGGGTAATACTTTGTGGCTTAGGACCAAAACCGTCTGAATAAGCAGCTTGTCCGCCAACCGTTACAGTAAAGAATGTACGGCCATGGAACGCTTTATCGAATGCGATGATTTGGTCTTTATCTGCACCATGGTTATCTAATGCATAACGACGAGCTAATTTTAATGCAGCTTCGTTCGCTTCAGCACCTGAGTTAGCAAAATAGACGCGCTCAGCAAATGTGGCATTAACTAACTTTGTCGCTAATTCAAGCGCGGGCTCGTTGGTCATTACGTTTGATAAATGCCATAATTTTTCGCCTTGCTCTTTTAATGCTGACACTAAAGCTGGATGACAATGACCTAAACAATTTACTGCAATACCACCGGCAAAATCGATGAATTCATTACCTTCTTGATCCCATACTCGGCTACCCGCTCCACGAACAGGAATAACAGCGGCAGGCGCATAATTAGGCACCATAACTTCATCGAATTGGGCACGGGTTAGATTCATTTCTACACTCATTGCATTTCATCCTTCAGGTTGTAAGCGGCTTGAAAGCCGCTGTTTCCGCTGTCTGCTTTATATTCTGTAAGTGCATTAGCGGAAGTTTGTGTTATTTATGCGACATTATTAGCGAAAATGTGATCAAAATACCAGTTCAGTACAATTAACTTCTGCAGGCCTGATTGGCATTCTGCATAAAGATTGAGAAATATGACTAAACAACGCGTTTATTGGGGGGTTATGAAGCATAAATAGTCATAAAAAAAGTTATTTGACTCGAATTTGTGTAGCTATTCATCAAAAGTGAATAATTACACAGATTTAACATTTACGCTTTTGATAGAAAAAGGGCTATTTACAGTAAATCAAGCTTACGAAAATTTTGCCCTTTAAGCCGAATCAGTTCTTGCGCCGAAAACTGATAATAATCAAACATAATGCGTTTCTCTTGTGGATCGATTTGTTGTTGCTCTTCTAACAAAAGCACTTTGGCATAACAACTCGCCTTAGCCACAATGGCGGCATCGACAGACAACTCTGTAAAATGGTAATCGTGGTCGAGCTCTTTTAATACTTGTGTGATCGGTGAATCATCAAATTTAAGTAAACTCAACAGTTGCCAATTCAATCGATGGCTATGGAGTAATACTTGCCCCAATACAGCTTCAGCAGGAAAATCCGTTGCCATAATGGCATCGTAAACTTGTTTTTCTCGACTATGGCTTGCCTCTCGTAACCAAGTCCCCCAAGTGTTATCAAATATACGTCCACTTTGGCTCAGTATAATCGAGGTAGAAAATTGGTACATTAACGCGCAGCTATAAGCCAAACCAGGCTTTTCATTATGCAATTCTGCTAAGGTTTGCGCCGCAATGGCACTGACCATGCTGTAACGCCAAAGCTTGCGGGTTATCCACAATAAATTAGCATTGCCTGAAGGTAACCAGTTACGTAAACAAAAATAAGGGATCAGCAAACGTAAATTTTCAATACCAATGTAGTTAAGCACCAGCTTTATGTCGGTCACTTGAACATCGCCATGTTTAGGCCGTCGGTGACGAGATGCTGGACTATTAATTAAATTGATTAAATCACGTGATAACCAGCTAATACTTTCGATAATCGGTCGAAGTCGATTAATATTCAGGTCAGGATGTAATAATAGGTCGAGCAGTAAAATTTGATTTTCACAAATTGCCGATGCTTCTAATATCATTTGAGGATGAGCTAATTGATGCTCTATCGCATTATTAACCGTATTAGTTAACAGCGCGGACACCTCTAAATACACATTTTTCTCTTTTGCTTGCTTATCAAGGCGCACTTTCAATGCTTTGCGCTCAATATCAAGCTTATTGGCACTCTCTTCTAACTCTTCGTTCAACTCATCAGGCATTGCATTGGCTTTATGCTTACCCACAATAAGTTGTTTATAGAGTCGGCGCTCAATCTCAATGACTTTTCCGGGCCGAACGCCACCTGCTATTGATATTGCCACTCACATTACCTTTTACTGTTTTCATCACTTAATCATAAAAATTAAGGCTTCACAAAGGAAGCCTTAATAGATATTTATTTGTTTTTTTGAACTCAGAGCCGATTACTTCAACTCTTGTTCAAACAGTTTATAAATACGACGATACTGATCTAACCAACTAGAAGGTTGCTTAAATCCATGCGGCTCGACAGGATAGATTGCGGTTTCAAACATCGGCTTTTCTAATTCAATAAGCCGTTGCACCATGCGCACACTGTCTTGGAAAAACACGTTGTCATCTAACACACCACTCATGATCAGTAATGGTTTTTGTAAACCTTGAGCATGCTCTATCGGAGAACTACGCTCATAAGCGATAGGATCAACGTCAGGCGTATTTAAAATATTAGAGGTATATGGCGCATTATAATGAGCCCAATCAGCTACAGGGCGCAATGCGGCCCCTGCTTGGAATAACTCAGGTTCATTAAACAACGCCATAAAAGTAAGGAATCCGCCGTATGAACCGCCATAAGTCCCTACTCGCTGGGGATCTACATTAACATTGCTTGCCATCCAAGCCACACCATCTTTCAAATCTTCAACTTCTGGATGGCCCATATTACGATAAACGGACGTACGCCAATCACGTCCATAGCCTTTCGAGCCTCGATAATCCATGTCCATTACCACGTAACCTTGTTGTGTGAGTAAGTTATTGAACATAAATTCACGGAAGTAACCCGAAAATCCATAATGGGCATTTTGTAAATAACCCGCACCATGGTTAAACATCACTGCTGGATATTTTTCAGCTTGCTTAGCATCATAACCTTGCGGCAAATAAACTCGTGCATAAATTGGCTCAGCGCCATGAGTTGAAGCTAGCGCGACAACTTGTGGTACTTGCCATGGATATTGTTTAAATGCTGTGCTGGTATAATCGGTTAATTGGCTTATGTCGCCGCCAATAGGTTGAATATATAACTCATCTGGATGAATCGCAGACGAAGCGGTTAATAATAGTGATTGTCCATCAGGGCTTAAACTGTAATCCAATGTACCTAACCACTGGGTCAATTGCTCTGACTTACCACTGGCAATCTCAACACGGTAAACATTATAGCTACCTGGGTGGTCTTTATTGGCACGATAATAAAGATGTTTTGCATCGGGTGATAAAGTCACATTATCAACCACAAATTTGCCATTGGTTAATGCCGATACCTTACCTGCTGCGGTTTTAATATATAACTGTGAAAACCCTGTTTCTTCAGATAAGTAGTACATGCTATCTGTACCTGGTATCCAGCCAAATTGATTAAAATTATAATTTACCCAAGCATCATCATGTAATCTGTGTTCGGTTATCAGCTTACCTTTTTGAAGATCAACACTGGCGATCCAGCGATCTTTGTTGTCAACAGCTTCCAACATCACCAATAATTTATCGTCAGACTCATGCCACTGAATTGCGCTCTGACTCCATTCCCAATCTTGCATTAACTGCACTAAACGCGGGGCTTTTTCGCTGTTATAGGTTTTACCTTTCGCTTGAGCATTTTCAGCTTTAACGCTCGCCAGTACATCCTCATCAAAACCCGTTAAGCCTTCAATGGTAATGTCTTTTTTACTGTGGTCAACAAGGTCGAGTAACACTAAACGTTGACCAGGAAAGACATCTTCGGCAACCCGAGAGCGGGCTGGTACAGGGTCAACATAACCCTCTTGGCCCAAATAATTAGGCATAATGTCGTGTTCTGCACGCCAATCATAATTTTTATCGGTTAACGCTAATACTACGTAGCGTCCATCTGGCGACAAACTCATTTCTGATACCACTTCAGCGTCACCTAAATACCAAGGTTTAGCAGAAAAAGTGGGATCGGCTTTAGCCAATGAGTCGCGGTATTGATCACGCGTCAGGCTGTTATCATGTTCCATGGCAACATATTGAATAAGTCTATGCTGTTGCTTAGCAATAAAGCTACTTGGCTCTTGCGTCGCTTTTGGTTCGTTTTCCATTTGGATCGCGGCAATTTGTTCTACTAGGCCGCTAGACTGGTGCACACGAAAAATATTATTACCTTGCCAGAATGCAAGGTCGCCACCCTTTAAAAAACGTACGCCATTAATTGCATCGTTTTGACGGGTAAGTTGCTTTATTTCACCGTTTGATAAATCTTTTACAAATACGTTACCTTGATAAATATAGGCTTTTTGAGTCTTTGCCTGATCGAAGACACCATTACGTTGATCGGCAAGGTGTAGCTGATTGAGTGCTAGTTTATTTGCTTCAGACTGTCCAATAGCTTGTTGATAAAAATCACGGACCGGAGATTGATGTGCTTGGCGACTGAAATATACCGACTGACTGTCATCGCTCCAATAAGCTCCTTGAGCAAATATGCCCATCCAATCTGGATTAGCCATAATTTGATTAAGTGTCAACGGTTGCTGGGCTTTTGGAGGCTGTGCAAATGGCACGGTCAATGTCGTTGCACTCGGCGTTGTGATAACCATTGTATCGTCAGGTTTAGCCGTGGCAGCACAGCCACTTATCATTGCCAAAGAAAGTGCGCTAACCGCAAAGTTTCGCATAAAGCTTGTCATGGTTATCCCTTTTATTATTTTAAGCGCTATTTATAGCACAAATAGACGCGAGAATTTAGCCAGATTAGTTGCAGAAGTTGTAACAGAATACGTGATAATGAACCCGAAGATATAAATTCAAAAATGCTTTATAAATGCAAAAAGTTATCCAAAAGTTCATGGCCTTGCTGAGTTAAAATAGATTCAGGATGAAACTGGACGCTGTAAATACGTAACGCGTCATGGCTCATCGCCATAATTTCACGGCCATAAATTGGGTCATCAAACCACGCATCCAGACTAAAACCATGAGGTACATGGTTAATCAACAATGAATGATAACGAGTAACCTGCAGAGGTAATGCTAATTGACGAAATAATCCCTGTTGATTATGTTCAATCAAACTGGTTTTACCGTGCATAACACGCTTGGCACGCACAACATCAACGCCAAACACTTGTGCGATAGCTTGATGTCCTAAACACACACCAAGAATAGGAATTTTACCGGCAAAATGTTTAATAGCTGCAAGTGAAATACCCGCTTCATTAGGAGTGCATGGACCGGGAGAGATTATCAAATGTGTAGGTGCTAAAGCTTCAATTTGTTCAATGCTGATTTCATCGTTACGTTTAACCAGTATCTCTTGCCCAAGAGCTTGGAAGTACTGAACTAAGTTAAACGTAAAAGAATCATAATTATCAATCATCAACAACATTATGGGTTCCAGTTGCGCTATAAATGTTTGTAGCACATCAATTTTAGCTTAAAAAAAACCAGCCTTGCGACTGGTTTTATGTAATGTTAACTAACCGCTACTTCACCACAGTTAAATGGTTTTTACGCTTAGTTTTATCATCAGGCTTTGCCGATTTAGACGATGGTGGCAATGTCGAAGTGTCATCAACAGATTTCATTGATGGCGGTACAGATGATAACTCATCATGTTCACCTTCGATCATATATGCATCTTCCATATCAAACACCGTGCCAGCACCGTTTTCACGAGCGTAAATGGCCACGATCGATGCCATAGGCAAAAACACATTCTGTGGTACACCACCAAAACGTGCATTAAACTCTACTGCATCATTAGACATGTGAAGATTAGCCACCGCTCCGGTTGCAATATTCAAGACGATTTGACCGTCTTTGACAAATTGCTGCGGAACCTGCGTACCGTTAACAAATGCATCCACGACTACGTGTGGCGTCAAATGGTTATCCATCAACCACTCATAGTAAGCACGCAACAAATATGGACGATTAGCTGTTATTGGTTTCATTACATGCCCATGCGCATTTCGCGCTCAGCCTCAGTTAGCGATGCCTTAAATGATTCACGTTCAAAAATACGTGTCATGTAAGCACTGATATCTTTCGATGTACGCGGATCTAAGTGAATACCTAATACTGGTAGACGCCACAATAATGGGCCTAAGTAGCAATCAGATAAACCAAACTCTTCGCTCATGAAGTATGGCATTTCAGCAAATACTGGCGCTAAAGCAATTAAGCTTTCCATTAACTCTTTACGCGCTGCATCAGCCTTTTCACCTTTACGGATACGCTCTACAAGCGCATACCAATCGGTGTCGATTCTGTGCATCATTAAACGGCTTTGGCCGCGAGATACTGGGTATACAGGCATTAATGGAGGATGTGGAAAACGCTCATCCAAATATTCCATAATAATGCGTGATTCGTACAACACGAGTTCACGATCAACTAAAGTCGGTACAGAGTTGTATGGATTTACTTCAAGTAAATCTTCAGGCATCTCACTTGGGTCTACCTGTAAAACATCAACGGTAACCCCTTTTTCAGCCAATACGATACGTACTTGGTGACTATATAAATCATCGGCACCAGAAAAAAGTGTCATGATAGAGCGCTTGTTGGCAGCAACAGCCATTGATACCCTCCAGAATCTAGAAAAACAAAACAAACGAGGGGCTAAGCCCCCCGTTTACAAAATGCGGATAATGTATATTAACCGTTATTGATGGCTAGTGCACATCTTTCCAGTATTCTTTCTTCAACAAATACGCAATTATGAAGAAAATAAACAAGAATCCAAGTACCCACCAACCTAAAGCTTCACGCTCTAGCTGAACTGGTTCGGCAGAATAAACTAAGAAACCCGTGATATCACGAACGACTTGGTCGTATTCTTCTGCCGTCAATTTGCCACCCGTGGTAACAATATTACCATCTTTATCTTTTACAAGAGATACATTACCAGCTTCATCTTTCGTAACAGTAGCAAGACCTTGTAAGTCTTGTAATACGTGTGGCATACCCACTGCTGGGAACACTATATTGTTCACACCAAATGGACGAGTCTCATCTGCGTAGAAACCTTTTAGGTATGAAAATACCCAATCAGCACCACGAACACGAGCAACCAACGTTAAATCAGGAGGCGCAGCACCAAACCATTTAGCGGCATCTGGAGTAGGAATAGCGTTTTCCATTAAATCACCGATTTTTGCACCGGTGAACATGTACTTGTTACGCATATCATCGTTAGAGATGCCTAAATCAGTTGCAACACGCTCGTAGCGTTGGTATTGAGTGCTGTGACAACCAGAGCAGTAATGTTGGAATGAATCCAAACCACGCTCTAATGACGCTTTATCATGCAAATCAACGTTAGCACTTTCTAAGTGAACACTATGTCCACTGGCGGCCATTGCGAGAGATGGCAGCAATGTAACTAATGCAATTAATAACTTTTTCATTAGTGTGTCACCCTCGTTGGGACTTCTTTTGTTTTCTCATTCTTACTGTAAACCCATAAGGCTACGAAGAAAGCAAAGTAAGTGAAAGTGAATACACGTGCCGCAATAGTTAACTCAGGAGTTGCAGGAACAACACCTAAATATCCTAAAATAATGAACGACACTGTAAATTGTGCAATGTTGATCTTGTGGATCATGCTGCGATAGCGAATAGACTTCACTTTACAACGGTCAAGCCAAGGCAGTAGGAATAACACTGCAATAGACAGACCCATACCGATAACGCCTACCAATTTATCAGGGATAGCACGTAAAATGGCATAGAAAGGTGTGAAGTACCAAACTGGCGCAATGTGTTCCGGTGTTTTCATTGGATTAGCCGCTTCAAAGTTTGGCTTTTCTAGGAAATATCCACCGCCTTCAGGCATGAAGAACAACACATAACAGAACACGATTAAGAACCCAGCGACACCCATAATATCTTTTACAGTGTAGTAAGGGTGGAATGGAATACCATCAATAGGCCATCCGTTCTCATCTTTGTTCTTTTTAATCTCAACACCATCAGGGTTATTTGAGCCCACTTCATGCAAGGCGATTAGGTGTAAGAACACCAACACAACCAATACAAGTGGTAGCGCAATAACGTGCAGGGCGAAGAAACGGTTTAGTGTTGCACCTGAAATAACGTAATCACCACGGATCCACAATGTTAGGTCATCACCAATAATAGGGATGGCACCAAACAAAGAGATAATTACCTGCGCACCCCAGTAAGACATTTGTCCCCAAGGTAGTAAGTAACCCATAAATGCTTCAGCCATTAACACAAGGAAAATCAACATACCAAACAGCCATAATAGCTCTCTTGGTTTTTGATAAGACCCGTATATTAATCCACGGAACATGTGCATATAGATGACAAAGAAAAATGCCGATGCACCTGTAGAGTGCATATAACGTAGCAACCAACCGTAATCAACATCACGCATGATGTATTCAACAGAAGCAAATGCGCCTTCTGCTGTCGGTACGTAATTCATGGTCAGCCAAATACCTGTCAGCAATTGGTTAACCAAAACTAATAGCGCTAATGAACCAAAGAAATACCAAAAGTTAAAGTTCTTTGGTGTCGCATACTGCCCCACATGACGGTTATATGTAGCCGTCATTGGGATGCGAGCATCAATCCAATCAATAATATTCTTAACCATTACGCCGCTCCTGTATCTACACCGATGATAACGTTAGCATCATCAACATATTTGTGCGGTGGGATCACTAAGTTTAGTGGTGCTGGAACACCCTGGAATACACGACCGGCCATGTCAAATTTAGAACCATGACAAGGACAGAAGAAACCAGAAGTTACACCTTCAACCTGCTCACCGAATGAATCAGGCAGATAAGTTGGTGAACAACCTAAGTGAGTACAGATACCGACTGCAATAAAAAATTCAGGCTTAATAGAACGCGCAGGGTTAGTTGCATATTCTGGTTGCTGCATTTCTTCTGAAGCAGGATCGCGTAATTGACTGTCTAATGTTTTAAGATTATTTAGCACAGCTTCTGTACGACGAACGACCCAAACCGGTTTTCCGCGCCATTCGACACGAATTAACTGACCTGGTTCTACTTTACTAATATTTACTTCGACCGGCGCACCTGCAGCTTTCGCTTTGGCGCTCGGATTCCATGACTTGATGAAAGGAACCGCTACAGCGACGGCACCAGCACCACCTACTACGGCGGTTGCAGCTGTCAGGAATCTGCGACGTCCGGTATCGACTGGCGCATTGCTCATCCACTTATCTCCCAGAGGGTGTTGGAATTTTTATATTTCAATACTTTAGCGACCCAAAATGGTGAAACGCTAAAATCATAGTTTGAGGCGGTGCTCATTATAGCGAAAAATTAGAACCAGATCATAGTGAAAACACACATCTAAGATGAGGATATTAACATTTTTTTTAAAATCGCTTATAAATTAGCCATTTTATAACAATTAGTTGCCACTTAATTAGCAATAAAAAGCTTGAGAAATGCATTTAAAACAATAAATTATTAATGATAAATAATAAAAGACATCAGAAATATCTACTGTTGTGATTGATGACCGCTTTTGGGAAAACTGAATTCATAGCAAAAAAATTAGGGGTGGTTGATCTTTCAAGGTTATTTTTACAGCGAACTTTTGGTCATTACTTAAACAAGAGCTACAAGGCAGAGGCTTTGTGGCGTAGTTATTCTACATGAAAAGCTGATAACGCAGTAGAAATGACTCACAAACACTGCACAAGGGTTCGGCTAAAAACGTTTTACTCTTTGTTGAGTGCATCTTCTCGACGTGATGGTTACTTAGATTAATAGGCTGTAATCTACTCGCCTCGGTTAACACATTTTTATCTCGAACAAAATTCAACCAGTAAAGATCTACAGACCTAGATAATAGGCACAAAAAAGCTCGGTAAAAACCGAGCTTTTTAATGCAAAAAACATACGCGGGTATTATTTAACGCTAGATGATTTCATGTACTTGAAGAAATCACCTTCAGGTTCTAACACCATAATGTCATTTTTACCGGCAAAACTTTCTTTGTATGCTTCTAGGCTACGTAAAAAACTATAAAACTCAGCATCTTTACTGTAGGTATCAGCATAAATTTTTGCCGCTAATGCATCACCTTCACCACGAATAGTAAGGGCTTTACGTTCAGCTTCAGCAATCTTTACTGTCACATTGGCATCAATAGTCGCACGGATAATTTCAGCTTGTTCTTTACCTTGTGCACGGTGCTCTTTCGCCACAGCTTGACGTTCAGCACGCATACGTTGGTAAATACTAATACTGACATTAGCAGGTAAATTAATTTGCTTTACGCGCACATCAACTACTTCAATACCGAGATTTTGTGCACTTTCAGAAGCATTTTCTAATGCGTCGGTTTGCAATTCATCACGCTTACCTGAAACAATTTCCTTGATTGTGCGACGACCAAATTCAGTACGTAAATCGTTGCTAATTTTGGCTTGTAATAAGCTTTCTGCATTGGCTTTAATACCGCCATTGGTAGAAAGATAGTACTTTTCAAAATCACGAATACGCCACTTAACATAAGAGTCGACCATTAAGTCTTTCTTTTCAGAAGTAACAAAACGATCTGCTGCGCCGTCCAATGTCTGGATACGAGCATCCAGATAGCGAACTTTATCGACTAAAGGTAATTTAAAGTGAAGGCCAGGAGCAAAAACGGTTGTTACGTCTCCATCTTTAAGCACCTTACCGAAACGTGCAACAATCGCGCGCTCACCTTCGCTTACCACCATCAAAGAGGAAAAACTCACCCCTAAAATGATCACTAGAATGATCAGAGCTAATCTACCCATTGTTAGTTCCTCCCTTGGCGAATACGATCTTCGCGGCTGAGACGACCATCAGTCGGCATGCTAGTAATAGGTGTATCTACACCACTACTAGAAACAGAATTGATGTGACGTTCTACCTCAGGTTCTACTTGATTGCGCAGACTCTTAGAAGAATCCATCAGCTTATCCAAAGGTAAATACATCAGATTACCGCTACTCTTAGTGTCGATAAGAACTTTATTTGTATCAGCCAACACAGATTGCATCGCATCTATGTATAAACGATTTCGGGTTACACCTGGAGCAGCTTTATACTCAGGTAATAACTTCTCAAATCGAGCGACTTTACCTCTAGCTTCAAGAACTTCACGCTCTTTATAAGCACTAGCTTGTTGTGCCATACGCTCTACTTGACCACGCGCTTTGGGTTCGATTTCACGAGCATAAGCTTCAGCTTCGCGAATAAAGCGCTGTTCATCTTCCTGAGCAGAGATAGCATCATCAAATGCATCTTTTACTTCTTCTGGAGGACGAGCGGGTAAAAAGTTAACATCACGAATTTCCAAGCCTAATTTATACGGCTCAATAATACGCTCTAACTCAGTCCAAGTATCACGACGAATAGCATCACGTCCAGTGGTTAAAATGTCATCCATACGATTATGCCCAATGACATAGCGCAACGCACTATCAGTCGCTTCACGTAAACTCGAATTGGCATCGACTGCACTGTACAAGTATGAATAAGCATCTGATACGCTATATTGAACCACAAGTTCAACATTCACGATATTTTCATCAGATGTCAGCATTCTGCCAGACGCTGGAATCGAACGGAACGTTTCCACATCAACCATTGTCACATCGTCAATAAAAGTGGCTTTCCAATGTAAACCGGAACTCACTTCACCGATGTGCTGACCAAAACGGAGTAACACTCCACGCTCAGCTTCTTTAACCGTGTATAAGCCAGACAATGCCCAAATAATTAAGGCAATCACTGCTATTATAATCAGTAAAGATGAATTAAATGGCTGACCAGTGGCGCTACCGCCTCCCTTGCCACCAAAGCGTTTTGATAGGTTACGAAATACTTCGTCAAGATCTGGTGGCCCTTTATCGTTACCACCTTTATTTCCCCAAGGGTCTTTGTTCCCCTTGTTACCGGGCTCATTCCAAGCCATTTAGCACTCCATAATTGGATGAAATAAATGAGATTAACAAGTGGCGTCTACTTCTGAAGGTTCAAAAATAAATGCCTCTAATTCCCCTTGACTCTGTTTAGCTAATCGGCGCCAATTGGCGTCCGATAAACGAACAGATAAAATACAGTTCCCCAGATTGTCATACTCTTTCTGCTGTATTGCATCCAGTCGATAAAACTGGCCAAGATAATGTCCTGCTGATGCAGGTATTTTCAATGTAAGCTCGCAAATCACTTCACCGATTAATTCGGTTATCGCTTTCAGCAGCAAATCAAATCCAATGCGTTTTTGCGCAGAGACCCAAACCCTCTCAGGTTTACCATCTTCATCGTAATCGATACGAGGCGCGAAATCTTCAAGTAAATCAATCTTATTGCATACAATCAATTGAGTGATTTCATCTGCATCAATTTCTTCCAATACTCTTTGTACTTGGTCAAAATTTTCAGTCATATTGTCATCAGCACAATCAACGACATGTAAAAGAATTTCAGCTTGTCGAGTTTCTTGTAATGTGGCTTTAAATGCTGCGACGAGATCATGAGGTAAATGACGAATAAAGCCAACAGTATCCGCTAAAATCACCGCACCATCAGGTAACGATAATTTACGCAGTGTCGGATCTAATGTTGCGAATAACTGATCGGCTGCATAAACATCCGATGACGTTAGCGCATTAAATAATGTCGATTTACCCGCATTTGTATAGCCTACTAAAGACACAGTCGCTAAATCACTGCGCTTACGAGCTCGTCGGCTTTGCTCACGTTGTTTATCTACTTTATCGAGGCGTCGATTAATATTCTTAATCCGGCCTCGTAATAAACGTCGGTCTGTTTCGAGCTGGGTCTCACCCGGCCCTCGCATCCCGATACCACCTTTTTGTCGCTCTAAATGAGTCCAACCACGAATTAGGCGTGTCGACATGTGGCGCAATTGCGCTAGCTCCACTTGCATCTTACCTTCATGAGTTCTCGCTCGTTGAGCAAAAATATCAAGGATCAACGTAGTTCGATCTAAGACTCGACACTGACACACCACTTCAAGATTACGCTCTTGAGCTGGACTCAATGCATGATTAAAAATCACTACATTGGCTTCAGTAGCAGCGACCATAGCAGCAAGTTCTTCTGCTTTACCGGAACCAATAAAAAACTTTCGGTCCGGCGAGCGTCTGCTGCCAGTAATCACTCCAACAGAGCGAGCACCAGCAGATTCAACTAACAACTGTAATTCAATTAGATCTTCTCGACGCTCTTCGTCTGAAAAGTCTATATGAACCAATACAGCTGTTTCACCCGCTTCATAACGATCAAACAAAAATTATATTCCTTTTCAAATTATTCAGCATCGCTTTCTTCACCATGGGCAGTACCCTGGTGAGCAGAAACATTAAATGGGCGTGCTGGTACGACTGTTGAAATAGCGTGTTTGTAAACCATTTGGCTTACAGTATTTTTCAACAAGATAACAAATTGATCGAATGACTCAACTTGGCCTTGTAATTTAATACCATTCACTAAATAGATAGAGACTGGTACACGCTCTCGACGCAATGCGTTCAAAAATGGGTCTTGTAAAGATTGCCCCTTAGCCATTTTCAATTTCCTTTTTTATTTTAAAATATGTTGAATTAAGTTTTATTGTTTAGTTTTAGTATTATACAGCAACAGCTAATAAGCTAGCGGCTTTGTCGCATAAGCGTAACTAAATTCCCTTCTACACCACTTTCAAGCCACTGTAAATCTGGCCAGCTCCTCAACCATGTTAATTGACGTTTAGCCAATTGCCTAGTGGCTGCGGTAGCTTTTTCGACCATTGTCGCATGATCAAATTCATTATCTAGGTACTGCCAGCACTGTCTGTAACCAACGCAACGCATAGATGGTAGCTCTAAATGCAAATCATCACGCGCTTTCAAACGCGCAACTTCTTCGATAAAACCTTGCTCTAACATGATATTAAAACGCTTTGCGATTAACTCATGTAATACTTTTCGATCGTTTGGTGCAATAGCAAATTGCACTACATCATACGGCAAAGCGGCTGACTTAGTTTGTGTCAATTCAGTCATTGTTTTGCCACTGATCCGATAAACCTCTAAAGCCCGCGACAATCGTTGTGGATCGTTAGGATGAATTCTTTCTCCAGCAACAGGGTCAATATTACACAATTCTTGATGCAGCGCATCCCAACCCTCGGTTTGCGCTTGCGCTAATATTTGTTGCCTAATAGCTTCATCAGCACTGGGTAAAGGTGATAAGCCTTCTAACAATGCCTTAAAATACATCATGGTGCCACCCACGAGTAAAGGGGTCTTACCACGGCTAATAATGTCTTCGATAGCCAATAATGCATCACGGCGAAAATCTGCCGCGGAATAACTTTCGCTAGGGTCAAGAATATCAATTAATTTATGCGGAGCCATTTCCAGCTCTTCAGCACTGGGTTTAGCAGACCCTATATTCATATCACGATAGATCAACGCAGAATCTACTGAGATAATTTCACAATTATATTGAGTTGCCATATCAATGGCTAATGCCGTTTTGCCTGAGGCGGTAGGCCCCATTAAAAAAATCACTTTCGGCTTATCGACACTATTCACGTTAATTATCTTTCATCCAATTTTGCCAAGGCATTATGCGCTCTTGGTCATAACAAGTTTGTTGCGTTTCATCGTCAAGTGAACAAAATTGCAGCCATAAAGCTTGAGCTGGCTCAAATTGCGATAAACTTTGTTGTGCCAACCAACCTACGATAGCGCTTTCTGTAGGTTGCTCTAATTGTATCCATTGCAGTAACTCTGGGATCACAATAGCAAGTTGGCATTCCCTCAAATATGGGGGCACTTTTTTAATAATCAACTGTTGGAAGCGAATTGTTAATTCAATACCCATTTGACGCAGTAATTGATCACGAGCGGCTAAGGTTTCTATCCAGTCCAAATCTGCGGCTAAAGACACAGGCATTAATAAAGGTTGCGACACTAAACCGTTAGCTAATTTGGTTGCTATGTCTTTCTTTCTTACTGCCAATAACACGGTTTTTATCGACAGTAATGACAGCTTATCATCTTTACAGATAACCCAATGCTCACCCGCTAATAACGGCGGCATGGCAACTTGATGTACAGCCTCGTTAACATAGGATACCGCGCTATTCATCGGGGTATGCAACAACTGCCCATAATTAGCAATAGCGGTTTTCGTCTGGGCAGATGAAGATGCACCAGAAGGCTTTGTACCATAACTAGGCTTAATTGCAGCTGAATAGCCACCAGATGAGCCATTTGTCTTACCAGGTACATGCATCGAACCAAATTGACTAACGCTGTTAATCGTCTTACTCGAACCATGATTAAGTGTAAAAATGTCTTCTGTGGTATCGGCCACTTTCGCATCATGCATCATGTTTGATTCGGTGTGCATTGTTACAACAGTATCATGATGTTCTAATTCATCTGATAAAGGTAACAAAGGCATTTCGACTAATGCCGATTGCACCGCTTGTAAAATAAAGTCATGTACATAACGAGATTGATGAAACCGCACTTCATGCTTAGCAGGATGAACATTGACATCTACTTGATGTGGGTCAAGTGATAACATCAACACATAGCCCGGCTGATGTTCAATACCATATTCAGCAAATGCTTGTTTTACGGCATGGTTAACCAATCGGTCTCTAATTAAGCGTCCGTTGACATAAAAAAAGTTGGTATCGGTGATAACAGTGTCTTGTGGCGACTGCAGATAACCCGTTAATAATAAATCATCGTGTTCACAAGCAATGCTCAATGCCTGTTCAGCAAAAGCTCTGCCACAAATTTGCGCCAAACGTTGTTGAGTTTGAATGTCAGTATTAGCAGGACGATACTGACGTACTAACTTACCATTGTGTGTCAGGGTAAAGTGAATATCGCTACGAACAATGGCTATGCGCTTTAACCACTCATCTATATGAGTAAATTCAGTTTTATCACTTTTTAAAAAACGGCGTCTGGCGGGAGTATTAAAAAATAAATCGACCACATCAATAGTCGAGCCTTGAGGATGCGCAGCAGGAGTCACTTTCACGTCCATTTGCGAGCCTTCAGCATAGGCCTGCCAAGCTTCAGATTGCTCTGCAGTTTTCGACGTTAATGTTAATCGCGACACCGAACTAATACTGGCCAAGGCCTCGCCCCGAAAACCAAAGCTTAAAATAGCTTCGAGGTCATCGAGCGTATGTACTTTTGAGGTTGCGTGACGCGATAACGCCAATGCCAACTCATCTTTAGGAATACCCGCACCATTATCGCGAATACGAATAAGCTTGCTGCCGCCTTTGTCGATATCAATATCAACTCTAGTCGCACCAGCATCTAAACTGTTTTCAACCAGTTCTTTGACCACCGAAGCCGGACGTTCCACTACTTCACCGGCTGCGATTTGGTTTGCAAGTTGAGGTGGTAGCAGCTGAATAGCCATATTAAGCCCTTGGGATCACAAGATGTTGACCAACACGAACCACGTCTGACTTCAAGTTATTAGCCTGCTTTAAACGTGAAATAGAAACGCGGTATCGCTGAGCGATAACAGACAATGACTCACCACGTTGTACTTTATGCTTTTGTGTTTGCGAGCTGTCAGAGCGTGTTTTAGCAATCAAAGTATCACTGGGCGCATTACTAGCAAAATAACGTTGCACTCCCGAATGGATGGCGCGGGCTATCTTTTCTTGATGCGCTGGGTTTCTTAGTAAACGCTCTTCTTGTGGATTAGAAATAAAACCTGTTTCCACCAGAATTGAAGGTATATCCGGCGATTTAAGTACCGCCAAACTAGCAGCTTCTGGTTTATGCTTATGTAATTTGGTGACACTGTTGAGATCTTTTAATACATCGCCAGCAATAGAATTACTTATCGCCATAGAACTATTCATCGACATATCTAAAAGGGTCATGGCTAAATATTGTTCGCTATCAGAGTTTTGAATAATTTCTCCAGCACCCCCTAATAACTCAGAGTGCTTCTCTTTTTGCTCAAGCCAACGACCAATTTCAGTATTTGCACGGCGCATAGATAATACCCAAACCGATGCGCCCTGAGGCTGAGGAGAAGTAAATGCATCTGCATGAATTGAAATCAATAAATCTGCTTTAATATTACGAGCCAGCTCAGAGCGTTTATTTGGATGAATATAATAATCACCACGTCTCGTCATCACAGCACGCATTCCTGCTGTTTGATTAATTTTGCTGGCTAAACGCGTTGCAATTTCCATCACCACACGCTTTTCGTAAGTCCCAGAGGGGCCAATTGAGCCAGGATCTTCACCACCGTGTCCAGCATCAATGGCGATCACAATATCTCTAGATGACTGATTAGCAGAACGACTGACCGTATTCACCGTTGGCGACTCGCCGTTAGAATCTTCTAAATCGACGACAAGGCGGTTGCCATAAGGAGCGGTTGGAGGCAATGTAAATAGACTGGACTTTACCGGTTTAGTTAAATCCATAACCAGACGCAATACACCTTTTTTAGGTGGAGAACTAAAGCGTATCTTTTTGATAATTTTACTATTGTTAGCTATTTTATCTAAATTAATCTTGGCGCCAGTATCTTGAATGTCGACCACTAAACGATGAGGACCGGTTAAGGTAAAGCTGTCATAATTAGGTGATTGAGTTAAATCGAACACCACTCGCGTCGATTCTGGGGCAGCCCAAATGCGCACGCTATCAAGTTGGTTGGCAGCCCAAACCACATTAGACTGCAAAAACAACAGCATGAATACTACAGAGGTAAAAAACGTATTTTTTAAAGTCATTATTATTTTATTTTATTTATAATTGCCTGCCCAGCAGGGGATAAGCCTTGTAATTCAATTTGTCTTTGAGATTCTTTATAACGCAAATGCAAATGGATGTCAGCCTCAGGGAGTAATCCATGACCATTATTAGGCCATTCAACTAGACACACACTTCTGTCAGTAAAATAATCACGGATACCCATATACTCGAGTTCTTCTGGGTCAGCTAATCGATATAGGTCAAAATGAAATACATCCATATCATTAAATTCATAGGGCTCGACCAAGGTGTATGTCGGACTTTTCACCGCGCCTTGATGACCTAAACTTTGAATAATGCCTCGACTAAACGTTGTTTTACCCGCCCCTAAATCCCCCGTAAGATAAATAGTGAGTGGCGGCTTTATCCACTGTGCAATTTGTTGTCCAAGGGCAACAGTAGCTTGTTCATTTTCAAGGGTTTTAAACAGCGATGTCATGTGTAAAGTCAGCTTCCATAAAAAAGAGATACAAGAATGCTAAATATACCAGAAGTTACCGGGGAACTCCCACTGTTATAGTGGTTATTTTTTGTTAATAAAAAAACCAGCTACTGGGAATAGCTGGCAAAATCACACTTCAGGAAGTTATATTAAATTTTCAACGCCTCGTTTAAATGTCATCCATACGGATGGTGCTATGAACTAAACGTTTTTGTTGTGTTTGTGCAACACGGACTAAGTCCATTAATGCACTTTTAATTTCATCAGTTGGGCTACTAATAGCTGTTTTTTCTAGTAACGCGATTAAGCGGTTTTCTAGGTCTAAATGCAATTCAAGCACTTCGTCTTCTTTCATATTGGCAGGGAGTGACGTTTCATTGCAACGCTTGCTAAAATCTTCAAAAGTAATGTCTTTATACCAAGTATTTAATATTCTTGATGGTGCATCTTCAATATAGCTTTCTAACGTTTCGTAAATATGTCTTTGGTGTTGTTGAAAATAAGTCAACATCATCTTAACTCGAGAGGAATCTGCATTACGATCTAAGCGCTTATATAATTTCTCCATATCGAGATGGCAATTAGCAACGTAATCAAGTAGCTCACTTAGTTGTTGGATCCGCATAAAACTCACCTCGTTTAAAGCCCTAACTTCTTAGGAAAATCTATCTTGAGTTGATTATCAAAGATTACAACAGTAAATGATTTGAAGCAGATCATGTTTTACTTCACCAATATGCGCTTACTTTAGAGATCCATGAAGAAGTGAGTACTAGATCACTTATTTGTTGATTGCAAAAAGATTTGCTCAAACACAAATGATGCAAATTTATTAAAATAATAAGGTTCAGACTGAATTAGACTCGGATTGATGGCTATTAAAAAATGTAGATCGAGCTATACGTTTCTCAATAATGGTTCGAACGGATGATCGCTTTATGACGTCTAGCTTGGCAATCAAAAGGTAGCGCATAGTCTAAAAGCGCAACTGAGCTAATGTCGCTGTAGTTATTCGTAAGATTTAGAACAAAGAAGATTTGGAGCAAATAGGATTAAGAAGGAAGTGATTTGGAGCGACGTTTCTTTATAAATAAAGAGGGGTTCGAACTGATGACCGCTTTATGACGTCTAGCTTGGCAAACAAAAAGGTAGCGTATTTTCTAAAAGCGCAACTGAGCTAATGTCGCATTTCAAACTAGGGATTTCAAACTAGGGAAGTGATTTGGAGCGACGTTTCTTTATAAATAAAAAGTGGTTCGAACTGATGACCGCTTTATGACGTCTAGCTTGGCAAACAAAAAGGTATCGCATTTTCTAAGGGCGCAACTGAGCTAATGTCGCATTTCAAACTAGGGAAGTGATTCGGAGCGACGTTTCTTTATAAATAAAGAGTGGTTCGAACTGATGACCGCTTTATGACGTCTAGCTTGGCAAACAAAAAGGTATCGCATTTTCTAAAAGCGCAACTGAGCTAATGTTGTATTTTAAACTAGGGAAGTGATTTGGAGCGACGTTTCTTTATAAATAAAGAGTGGTTCGAACTGATGACCGCTTTATGACGTCTAGCTTGGCAAACAAAAAGGTATCGCATTTTCTAAAAGCGCAACTGAGCTAATGTTGTATTTTAAACTAGGGAAGTGATTTGGAGCGACATATCAGGTTCGAACTGATGACCTATACCTTGGCAAGGTATCGCTCTACCAACTGAGCTAATGTCGCGTACTGTTTGCTTCATTGTAACAATCAACAAGGTATCGTCTTTCAACCTATGCCAACTGAGCTAATGTCGCATTACAAAATCATGTAGAAAATTGGAGCGACATATCAGGTTCGAACTGATGACCTATACCTTGGCAAGGTATCGCTCTACCAACTGAGCTAATGTCGCACATATTTCACTTTCTTTTAAAATCATATAGAAATTTGGAGCGACATATCAGGTTCGAACTGATGACCTATACCTTGGCAAGGTATCGCTCTACCAACTGAGCTAATGTCGCGTACTGTTTGCTTCATTGTTACAATCAACAAGGTATCGTCTTTCAACCTATGCCAACTGAGCTAATGTCGCGTACTTTCAAATTTCATTACAACTTTCTATGACTCAGAGTTTGGCGCTCTGTAGAAAGTTGAGGCCGCATTATAGGTAAATTTTACTATGCTGCAACCCCCTTTTTAAAAAAAATTGTTCGATTGGTTAAATTTTAAATACTTCTTTGCGATAAAACTGCATTTCAGCAATAGATTCCTTAATATCTTCTAATGCTTGGTGAGTATTTTTCTTGCTGAAGCCATTCATTGTTTCAGGACTCCAACGACGAACCAATTCTTTAACTGTGCTGACATCAATGTTGCGATAATGAAAGAACTCTTCAAGTTCCAACATGTACTTATTCAAGAAGCGACGATCTTGACCAATACTATTACCGCACATTGGCGATGCGCCTTTAGGCACGTACTGAGCTAAAAAATCAATCGTTTGTGCTATCGCATCTTGTTCAGAACATTTACTGGCACGCACACGGTCAACTAATCCAGACTCTCCGTGATGTTTTTGGTTCCAATCATCCATGCCTGCTAGTACTTCATCGGTCTGATAAATGGCTAGAACAGGGCCTTGAGCAATGATATTGAGTTCTTGGTCGGTCACTAAGGTTGCAATTTCAATGACTCGATCGACATCTGGTTCTAAGCCTGTCATTTCCAAATCAACCCAAATTAGATTATTCGCATCAACAGCCATTTATGCCGCCTTATGTTATCTGTCGCCTAAATTCAGGCATTTTTATAAAAGAGTGTGTATCATACTGTTTTTTTGACACACAAAAAAACACCTATTTAATGAAGATAAGCCAGTGAGTAAAAAGAAACCCCTAAGCCAAGGCCAATTACGCCGAATGCGAGCGAATCAAACCAAGCGATTAAAGCGCGGTGACGATGACACTCAACAAGCTGAGTTACAGGATAATCTCTTAGGCCCTGAGCAAGCTGGAGTGGTTATTTCGCGCTTTGGTCAGCATGCCGACATCGAAACGGCTGACGGTACTGTATCGCGGTGTAATATTCGCCGCGCAGTAACCAGTTTAGTTACTGGTGATAAAGTGGTGGTCCGATTAGCGACAGAAGTCCAATCTGGCTCCAGTATCGGTGGCATTGTTATCGCCGTTCACCCTCGAAAATCTTCTTTAACTCGACCAGATTTATACGACGGCGTAAAAATTATTGCCGCCAACATTGATCAAATCTTAATTGTGTCATCGGTATTGCCCAGCTTTACCACTCAAATTATTGACCGATACTTAGTGGCTTCAGAAGATACAGATATCACACCGATCATCATTCTCAATAAAATTGATTTATTGGATGACACTAATCGTGATGAAATCGAAACGGCATTAACGCGTTACCAAAATATTGGTTATCAGGTTTTCCGCGTCAGTAGTCACACCGGTGAAGGCGTTGAAGACCTTAAAGAATTACTCAATAACAGCGTCAGTGTTTTTGCTGGTCAGTCTGGTGTTGGCAAGTCTTCTTTAATCAATGCATTAATGCCTGATGCTGAATTGTTGATCGGAGATGTCTCTGGCAACTCAGGTTTAGGACAGCACACTACAACCACAGCCAAATTACTGCACTTTGTCAGCGGCGGTGATTTAATCGACTCACCTGGTGTTCGCGAATTTGCCTTGTGGCATTTGGATGCCATCAGAGTGGGCTGGTGTTTTGTTGAGTTTAGAGACTTTTTAGGATCGTGTAAGTTCCGCGATTGTAAACATGGCGACGACCCAGGTTGTGCTTTACAGCAGGCTTTAGCTGATGGAAAGATAACTCAAGACCGCTTTAGTAATTACCAACGTATTATTGCCAGTTTAGACGAGCAACGTCATGCACGACATTTTCGTGCTATTGATGAATAATACTCAATAGAATAATATTTTATGGTTCAACCAGATTAGAGAAAAGGAAAATACATTGGACTCAATTAAAATTGCTTTGCAATACATGCTACCAAAACATTTTCTGTCGCGTTTAGTGGGTAAGTTTGCTGCTGCGGAAGCAGGCGCTATCACCACGGCAGGAATTAAATGGTTTATCAAACAATACAAAATTGATATGTCTGAAGCACAGCAACCTGAGCCCGAAGCCTATAAAACGTTTAATGCATTTTTTACCCGTGCATTAAAGCCTGAACTCAGACCTATCTGCACAGAAAGTAATATGATGGCGCACCCTGTTGACGGTGCGGTAAGCCAATGTGGACCGATTGAAGCGGGCAATATTTTCCAGGCTAAAGGCCACACTTATACCTCTGAAGCATTGTTAGGTGGCAATAAGGCCGATGCTGCACGCTTTGATGGTGGGGATTTTGCCACCATTTATTTGGCCCCAAAAGATTACCATCGCCTGCATATGCCTATTACAGGTACATTATCAAAAATGACTTACGTGCCAGGTGATTTATTCTCGGTTAATCCACTTGCCGCTCAAAACGTGCCAGGACTGTTTGCCCGTAATGAACGTGTTGTAGCTATATTTGAAACCGAAGTAGGTCCACTAGCAATGGTACTAGTTGGTGCAACCATTGTTGCCAGTATTGAAACCATATGGTCTGGCACGGTAACACCGCCAGGCGGTAAGCAAGTATTTAGCTGGGACTATCCAACCACGGGTCCAGAAGCGGTCACCTTAGAAAAAGGCGCTGAAATGGGCCGCTTTAAACTAGGCAGTACTGTGGTGATGTTATTTGCCCAAGATGCTATTGAAACATTTGCAGATGGTGTTGAACCAGGTGCAACAACTCTTATGGGTCAGCCGTTCGCTAAACTCACACAGCAGTAACCAACATGACAACAACTAAACCACACTCTGGCTTAGTTGAGTTACATATAGCCGTACTGCTCTTTGGTGGTACGGCTTTATTTTCTAAACTCATTCCCCTTAGCGCACTTAACATTACCTTTTTGCGCTGTATTATCGCCGCAATAGTACTCGCTGCAATGATTAAAACGACCAAACGCCCACTTAGATTACAACGCCAACAAGATTATTGGGCGGCCTTAGCGCTAGGCACTTTAGTGTGTCTGCATTGGGTAACCTATTTTGCAGCTATGCAGTTGTCATCTGTCGCCATTGGCATGATTGCATTTTTTACTTATCCCGTCATGACGGTATTAATCGAACCATTAATCAATAAAACGCAGCTCAAACTTGTCGATGTAATATCCGGTATCGCGGTATTAGCAGGCGTAATAATGCTGATCCCTGAGGCAAATCTGAATAACGACACCACCATAGGCATTATCGTTGGCGTTATTTCAGCAGCTTTATTTACCTGCAGAAATTTGCTTCATAAACGTGTATTTTCGCAATATAGCGGTCCGCATGCTATGTTTTATCAAACACTGATAACGTTAATTCTATTGAGTCCTTGGCAAGATGTCCCTGCACAGCACATTAGCCAAACCACTTGGGGATTGATTCTGTTACTTGGCATAGTGTTCACCGCCTTACCTCATGCGTTATTTACTACAGCACTGCGTTTTTTAAGCGCTAAAACAGTGGGGTTAGTGTCGTGTTTACAACCGTTTTATGGTGCAGTGCTCGCATTATTGGTTTTAGACGAACAACTCACAACACCAACCCTTATCGGCGGAACCATTATTGTGGCAACGGCTTTATTTGAAACCCAACAAAGTCATCAAAAAAGTAGAGCATAATCATGCAAATTTGCTACCATGGCCATACTCCAACCTGAGCAAAGTATTATGTTACGTTTAGCGTGTTTATTCTTGTGTTTCCTTATAGTTAATACACTGTCGGTTTCTGTATTTGCCAATACTCCCCTAACCCTAGATAAGCGCTTGGGGCTCAATAGCCAAGCCGAAAATCAGCCGCTTGATATCACATCTCAAATTGCAGAACTGCAAAGCAGCATTGAAAAGCTGCAAATAGAACAGCAAACCTATACCAATATTGAACAATCTAACAACGAAACCAAACTATCACTAGTAGGGCAATTACGCGAAGCGCAAATAGCATTGACTCTAGATGCGGATATCGATCTTGATCAGCAAGCCTCAATGGCCTATTTTCACTTATCGGAATTAAAAGAGACTGAGTCCAGCCTTAATGATAAGTTGCGCCTAATTTCGCAACGTCAGACACTATTACCAGACTTAATAGTACAGGCACAAAATGCATTAACTCAGCATAATAAAACCCTCCAAGTCCCAATTGAGACTCCGTTAGGCCAACGTAACAAACTTCAAGCTGAACTGCTGGCGCAGCATATTGCGACCTTGCAGTCGGAACGTTTAGCTAACCCTAAGCAATTAGAGATTACCCAATTACAACAACAGCTCAATCGCTTATCGTTAAGCCAACAAGAAACCTTTATCGAGCTTATCAACAAACATAATATTGAGTATCGTCAGCAGCAAACCGCAGACACCATAGCCAACAACTTAATTGATGCTCAAGAACTGGCCGATCCATTATCTCAAGATTTAAGTAAGTTAAATCAGCACTATGCAGAGCAATTACAAAAACTTACTAGCAATATAAAATCTGCGATAGAGAAACAGCAACGCATTGAAAAACGCTATCAATCTCAAAATGCACAGCTATCAAACGTACTTGAGCAAATTACCTGGGTTAAAACTAATTCTGCATTCGGCGATCGTTTCTTGCAAATGCTGCAATCATTGCCTAAACCGCCCAATCTCGACAAATTGCAAACAGAGTTAGCTGACACACGGCTAGAGCGCTACCAATTAGAACAACAACAAGCGCTAAATAGTCAGCAACTCGATGACAGCGAAATGTTTAATGAAACCCAAGTCAAATTATTGCAATCACAGCAAGTATTGATAGAGCAGCTACTGCAAAGCTATGATCGATATTTAGCTGAATTTGCAAAATTGCGCATTGGGTATGAACAGTTAAATCAACTGCATAACACATTAAAAAACACTCTTAATGAGCATTTGTTTTGGGTACCTAACGCCCCTAGCATTGGCGCGCTATGGCTAATTGATTTGAGCCACAGTAGCGTTTGGTTGCTGCAACCGAGTCAGTGGCAGTCATTACAACAAGCGTGGTCCGAACAAAGTAATTATTGGGCTTGGTGGGGGATTTTATTATTGTGCTGTTTAATGGCACAAGACATGCTGACACCTAAGTTCAATAAAGCGATTGGGCGCTATGCCATCTTTGTCGGAAATGTGACTCAAGATAAATTCAAATACACCATAAAAACCCTAATCATCAGCTTAGTGTATGCCCTAATAAAACCCTTACCGGTGATCATGGCTGGGTTTATATTCTCGCGATCAGAGCAAAATATGGTGTATGCCGTTGGAGTGGGCATCTTAGCCATTGGTGTCTGTTATCTCATTTACCAATTCTTTTACTTATTAACCGTTGATAAAGGCATTTTGATCAGCCATTTCAGACGGCCCAAGAAAATTGTAAAACAAGCACAACAAACCATGGCTTCATTTGTCATGGTATCTGCACCATTAATCGGTTTAATGGGCTTTACCGAAGCATTAGATACTTCGTTAGTACGCAACAGTCTTGGCCGCGGTGCATTTATCGTTTTCTGTATTGTGTTATGCCTGCTGTATAAAGATATCATGTTACTTATTGGCCAATATCGTAAGAATAAGCCTAACGCCACTAATATGGAGTTGATTCAAAAAGCGGTATGGGCACTTCTAGTTGTCACGCCAATTTTTAGCGCTATCTTGGCGGGAATAGGTTACTACTTCACGGCTTTCCAGCTGCTATTACAGCTACAAATATCGGTACTGTTAGGCTTAGGTTTCTTACTAACCTATCAGCTCATTAAGCGTTGGATGTTAATCGAGCGTCGCCTAATTGCTTTTGACCGAGCCAAAGCAAAACGTGCAGAGCGACTTGCACAGCGTGAAAGAGGCGAAATGAATAATGAGCCGATAGAAACCTACGAAGAACCCGTGGTTGATTTAGAAACCATCTCTAGCCAATCGTTAGGCTTAGTCAGGTCGATCTTAATTTTGGCTTTTTTTGCCAGCTTATTAGGCATTTTGGCGCAAACGCATACTGCGGTATTCTCATTTTTAGATGGCATTACCTTATGGACCACCAATAGCAATGTAAATGGTATTGAGCAACAAGTGCCCATTACATTAAAATCGATTTTATTTGGCATCATGTTAGTCGGGTTCTCGGTCGTTATTGCGAAGAACCTACCTGGTTTACTTGAATTAATGCTTCTACAAAGGCTCGATTTATCGCCAGGCACAGGTTTTGCTATTACCACTGTGAGTAGCTACCTTGTGGTATTTTTTGGCATGCTGTTCGGGTTTTCAACTTTGGGCATGGAATGGTCAAAATTACAGTGGTTAGTTGCCGCATTATCAGTGGGCTTAGGTTTTGGTCTCCAGGAGATTTTTGCCAACTTTATTTCCGGTATTATCATTCTATTTGAAAAACCGATCCGTATTGGTGATACCGTCACCATTAGAGATCTCACTGGTACTGTCAGTAAAATCCAGATTCGAGCAACCACAATTGTCGATTGGGACCGTAAAGAAATTATCGTGCCTAACAAAGCCTTTATCACCGAGCAATTGGTCAACTGGTCTTTATCAGATCCAATTACCCGCGTTATCGTCACGGTATCTGTGTCTCGTGATTCAGATCCAACCAAAGTAGAAATGCTATTGCATCAAGCGGTGCGCGAATGTGATTTATCATTAACCAGCCCAGAACCCGAAGTGTGGTTTGCTGGTTTTGGTCAACACACACAAGATTATGAAGTACGTTCGTATGCTAAAGACATGTCTGATCGTTGGCCGCTGCGCCATAATTTACATAAGCGTATTAGTAAAAAATTGAAAGACAATAATGTTGAACTTGCCTACCCTCAGATGGAAGTTCATATTAATCATGCGCCTAAAGAATCCACAGGATTATACAAGGGCTAAGCTAAGTATTGATTAAGGACACCTATGCTCGTTTTTGCTCACCGCGGCGCCAGCGGTTATGCTCCTGAAAACACCTTAGCCGCAATGGACAAAGCGCTCGACTTGGGTGTTAATGCCATTGAACTGGATGTGCATTGCGTTGAAGGTGAATTAGTGGTGTTTCATGATCGCCGCTTAGAAGGTAAATCAACCGGAACAGGGCTAATCCATTTAACCACCAAGGCAGCATTGGCTCAATTTACGGTTGGCGGACAAGCAATCCCCACATTGTGGCAAGTACTCGAACGAGTCAGTGTTAGCAGCAAAGGCTCTTGTACTATTAACATCGAATTAAAAGGCATTGGCTGCGTACAACCGTTTATTGCCTTATATCCTCAAGCCTTAGAGCAACTTAGTTTCACCCCAGAACAACTGTTAATATCATCCTTTAACCATCCTTATTTGGCGCAGATAAAACAGTCTTTTCCGCACGCGGTGATCGCACCATTATTAGCAGGCATTCCGCTCGATCTAGCTACAATAATGACCACACTTAATGCCTATTCAATTAACCTTGATGTTGGTTTTATTAATCAAGCCATTGTTGATGATGCCCACCAGCGAGGCGGCAAAGTGTTTGTTTATACGGTTGATAACCCACAAGATATTCAAGCGTTAAAAGCGATGGGCGTGGACGGTATATTCAGTAATTACCCAGATAAAGCCATCGCTGCTGCAATGATGCCGATAACAACCGATTATAGCGCTTGGTTTGAATAATCTAGTTATCCAACGTTCGACAATGAGGTTAATGTGGCACATAAACTGTTATTACTCACCAGAGAAAACGATCAATATAGGCAACTATTAACAAAACTTTGCCTGCCGAACCTCGAAATTGTTGACGATCTGATGGTTGATGATTCTGGCCATTACACCGGCGGCAATATTAACGATGCCGATATTTGGTTAGCAGAACCTCATCTAGCGGCTTCATTATTGCCGCATGCAACAGCACCAAAATGGTTACAATCTACCTTTGCCGGTATCGATGCATTAATGCATCCATCGTTACCACATGATTATTTACTCACCAACATTCGCGGTGTATTTGGCCCGCTTATGAGTGAATATGTTTTTGGTTACCTGCTAAGCCATTATCGCCACCATAATGCGTACATTCAACAGCAACAACAGCAGCGTTGGTTACCGGGTAGTTATGGTACTTTGCAAGGAGTCAAACTATTAATATTAGGCACCGGCTCTATCGCACAGCACCTTGCAAAAACAGCCCATCATTTTGGTATGACTGTCAGCGGGCTTAATCGAAAAGGTGCTCCTGTTAGTGGCTTTGATAACATCGACACCATTGATAAATTAGCCGACTATTTGCCTCTAGCAGATGTGATTGTTAGCGTATTGCCCAATACACCTCAAACCAAGCACATATTAAATGCGGCTAATCTGTCGTTATTAAAAGCAGATGCCATGTTATTTAATATTGGCCGAGGTAACGCCATTGAATTAGATGCGTTACAAGCTGAATTAACCTTACAACCACAACGTCAAGCCATATTAGATGTATTCGAACAAGAGCCCTTACCTGCTGATCATCCACTATGGCATTACCATAACGTCACTATCACACCGCATATCGCTGCACCAAGCTTCCCTGAACAAGTAACACAAATTTTCAGCCACAACTATCAACTATGGCAACAATCTAAACCATTACAATATGTGGTCGACGTTAAACAAGGTTACTAAAGCTGCAATCAATTTAGGATTAACAGGGAAGGCTTGCGGAGATTTTGATCACTTTGGTGTATAACATCAAGCATGTACTTAATCTAATCCAGCTAGCATCTAACATTAACCACTTTCACAGCTCTCTTCACTCATCGAACTAAATTCATTTATATCAATACGTTAATTAACAACTGGTTTATGCCGGGACTAATATCGCGGTGCTGGTTTATCGGAAAAAGGTGAGCCAGATCAAACTGTATTAAAAATGATCGCTACATAAGCAAAATAGTTATTGCCAATGATAACTGTTTTCATTTAGAATTAGATTACTTTCTAGCTCAGACCATTTTTTTGAATGAAGAGGCTTTCCCTATGTTCGTTTGTCTTTGTCATGCGATTACCGACACTCAAATCAAAGCAGCTGTTAGCTTAGGTGACAGTTCGTTAGCTGATGTAAAGAAACGTCTTGGCGTTGCAGACCAATGCGGCAAATGTGCCCGCATGGCTAGTCAAATAATTCAAACACAGCTTGAGTACGAACCTAATTTCTATGAAGTTGCCTAGTCGCATTAATATATAAGTCGACTCTGCTTCCATAAAAAAATGCTGCTCATATGACATATGAGCAGCATTTTTTTATTCTACAATCCAGCATTCTTACTCGTTTATATCCAGATTATCGTCTTGCAAGCCGTCTTCTGCCAATGGTCCCATTTCGACATCAACACTGTCTACGCGTTGTAATCCTCTCGGTAACTTAGCACCACGTCGACCTCGCTCACCACGATAGTGCTCTAAATCGCTTGGTTTCAATGTTAGCTTGCGCTTACCGGCCCACAAGGTTACTGCGGTATTATGCGGCACTACATTTAAGTGCAAAAGTAACTCTTCACGATTTTTAGCGCGATCGGTTGGAATACCAATAATCTTATTGCCTTTACCTTTTGATAGCTGTGGCAATGCATCTAAGCTAAACATCAACATACGGCCTTCAGAGGTAATGGCTAACAACGATTGCTCTGCCGTTTTATTGATTAACTTTGGCTGTAGAGCTAACGCATTGGTTGGCAGACTGAGTAGTGCCTTACCGGCTTTATTGCGGCTAACCAAATCTGGGTAAGCACAAATAAAGCCATAACCAGCATCGGTTGCCAACAAGAAGAACTGTTCATCTTCGCCCATGAGTACATGTTGCATCGTCGCGCCAGGAGCCATATTAAAGCGTGTGGTAATTGGCTCGCCTTGGCTGCGCGCCGAAGGCAACGTATGACTGTCTGTGGCAAATGCACGTCCAGTCGAATCTATAAACACCGCAGCTTGGTTACTCTTGCCCATCACGCTACAAAGATAACTGTCACCAGACTTATACGATAAGCCTTCTACATCGACATCATGGCCTTTAGCACAACGTACCCAGCCTTTATCAGACAATACAACTGTGACAGACTCAGTTGGCGTTAACTCTTGCTCAGTCAGCGCTTTGGCATCTAAACGTTCAATAATTGGCGAGCGACGATTATCACCATAAGTCTCACCATCTTGGATTAATTCTTTTTTCACTAAGGTTTTCATGCGACGTTCTGAGCTTAACAATAACTCTAATTTGTCACGTTCTGCCGCAAGCTCATCTTGCTCACCTTTAATTTTAAATTCTTCAAGCTTGGCTAAATGACGTAATTTTAACTCTAAAATTGATTCAGCTTGTTTATCTGACAAGTTAAAGCGTGCCATCAACTCAGCTTTAGGTTCGTCGTTATAACGAATAATTTCAATCACTTCATCAATGTTTAAAAACGCAACCATCAACGCTTCTAAAATATGTAACCGGGCTAATACTTTATCAAGTCGATATTGCAAGCGGCGAGTGACCGTTGTAAGGCGGAACTCCAACCACTCAGTTAACAGTTGTTTCAGACCTTTTACTTTCGGACGACCGTCCAGTCCCAACACATTTAGGTTAACTCGAAAGCTTTTTTCAAGATCTGTCGTCGCAAATAAATGGGTCATTAGCTGATCACAATCAATGCGATTTGAACGAGGTACAATCACTAATCGCACTGGGTTTTCATGATCAGACTCGTCACGTAAATCAGACACCATCGGCAGCTTTTTAGCCTGCATTTGATTGGCGATTTGCTCTAAAATTTTACCGCTACTGGCTTGATGCGGTAATGACGTAATGACAATCTCGCCCTGCTCTTCACTGTAAACTGCACGCGCTCTGATTGAGCCTTTACCAGTTTCATAAATCCGCTCAATATCAGCTCTAGGAGTAATAATTTCGGCTTCTGTTGGATAATCAGGACCAGGAACAAACTCCATTAGGCGGGCTAAATCAGCTTTAGGATTATCGATTAGCTCTATACAGGTGCCTACTAATTCACGCACGTTATGCGGCGGAATATCCGTTGCCATGCCCACTGCGATACCGGTAATACCATTCAATAATATATGCGGTAATCGTGCTGGTAAGGTTACAGGCTCTTTCATGGTGCCATCAAAGTTAGGGCTCCAATCTACGGTACCCTGCCCTAATTCCGACAATAACACTTCAGAAAACTTTGATAATCTAGCTTCGGTATAACGCATTGCAGCAAATGACTTAGGGTCATCTGGCGCACCCCAGTTACCTTGGCCGTCAACCAGCGGATATCGATAGGAAAATGGCTGCGCCATTAACACCATAGCTTCGTAACACGCACTATCACCGTGCGGGTGATATTTACCTAACACGTCGCCGACAGTACGGGCTGATTTTTTGTGTTTAGATTGCGCTGATAAGCCTAATTCGCTCATTGCATAGATAATGCGGCGTTGGACAGGTTTTAGGCCATCACCAATGTGCGGTAGGGCGCGATCCATAATCACGTACATGGAATAATTTAAATAAGCCCCTTCGGTAAAGCGCCTCAGCGGCATTTGCTCTACACCATCAAGGCTTAATTCAATCGCATCACTCATTATTCGTTTCCTGTGATTGTTCGGGTGCATTATAAAACAAGCGGTAAATATTACCTTTTAGATCATCTGAAATATACATTGCACCATCAGGCGCATTAATCACATCAAATGGACGTGCTACCGGAAATTCTCCATCCAGAAAACTCACCACGGTTTCACGTTTAATAATTTTGTTATCTTCCATTTCAAGCATCACAATTTGATAACCGACTTTACTTGAACGGTTCCACGAACCGTTTTCAGCCACAAAAATCTGTTTGCGATAACGTTCAGGAAATTGCTCGCCTCGGTAAAAGCTTAATCCCGTTGCAGCAACATGGGCTGGTAATTCAAATTCGGGCAGGGTGATGTTTAAATTTTCCGGTTTATCATAGGCGGGTTCAATAACATCTTTACCGTGCAAATAAGGAAAGCCAAAATGGCTGCCTTTAACGTCTAAACGGTTTATCTCATCAGCGGGAATATTATCGCCCATCCAATCTCGGCCTAAATCAGCAAACCATAACTTGTTAGTATCGGGTGACCAATCAAAGCCAATAACACTGCGAAGCCCAGAAGCTACTTGCTCACTAGCACCGGTATCGACATTAATCGCTAATATACTGCCAAATGGCGAAGCAGCCTCGCACACATTACAAGGCGATCCGATGGCAATGTATAAACGTCCGTCGGGTCCAAAATGCATCGAACGCGAATACTTTTTGTCTAAGCTTGGTAAATTTGAATACACTTCACGCGCACGGCTAGGGCGACGCAAGCGAGACTCAATCTCTTCAAAACGGATAATGCGATCGTCTTCAGTGACGTATAATGAACCATCATGAAAGGCTAACGCTTCAGGATAATCGAGGCCTCTGGCAATAAGATAACGTTTATCAACTTGGCCATTTTGATCGCTATCAACTAGCGCATAAACAGTGCCACTTTTTTGAGAGCCTACAAAAAGAGTGCCCTCATCGCCTACAGTTAATTGCTTAATATCACCTAAATCGGAAGCATATAAACTTAATCCAAAACCTTTGGTAACGGTAATCATCACCGATTGCGCAGCAGAGGCTAAAATAGGCGTCAGGGCTAAAAACATAACCCCCATGAAGGCGAATTTACCGCCCAAATTTACGTAAGATCGTAATCTAATATATTGCATGCTAATTATCTTTTGCCTTATGTTATACATTATTATTGGCACTAAGAAACACGGCTAAAGTAACGCTAGGTCACCTTTGGTTTCTAACCAACTTTTACGATCCGGTGCACGCTTTTTGGCAAGTAACATATCCATTAATGCCACGGTCTCATCGGCATCATCAATGGTTAATTGCACTAAGCGTCTAGTATTGGGATCCATAGTGGTTTCACGTAGCTGCAACGGGTTCATTTCACCCAGACCTTTAAAACGAGTCACTTGCACTTTACCTTTTTTATTTTCTGCCGCTATACGGTCTAAAATACCGGTTTTTTCCGCTTCATCCAAAGCGTAAAAAACCTCTTTACCGATATCAATACGAAATAACGGTGGCATTGCAATATACACATGACCATTGTTAACTAATACACGATAATGCTTTAAAAACAACGCACACAACAATGTCGCAATATGCAGCCCATCAGAATCCGCATCGGCTAAGATACAAATTTTACCATAACGTAATTCTGAAATATCATCACTGTCAGGATCGCAACCAATCGCAATCGAAATATTATGTACCTCTTGCGACGCTAACACTTGTCCGGAATCAACTTCCCAGGTATTTAAAATCTTACCTCTTAGCGGCATAATCGCTTGAAACTCGCGGTCTCGTGCTTGTTTGGCGCTACCACCAGCAGAATCACCCTCTACTAAAAACAACTCTCCTCGCATTGGGTCTTGGCCGCTACAATCGGTTAACTTGCCCGGTAACGCAGGTCCAGAAGTGACTTTTTTACGCGCGACTTTTTTGGCTGCCTTTAAGCGCCGCAATGCATTGCCAATACACAATTCTGCCAACTGCTCTGCTAACTCAGTATTAGAATTTAACCACAACGAAAAGGCATCACGAGCAATACCAGAAACAAATGCAGAGCTTTGACGGCTCGATAATTTTTCTTTGGTTTGCCCAGCAAATTGTGGGTCTTGCATTTTTATCGATAAAATAAACGCCGCACGGTCCCAAATGTCTTCGGGCGACAACTTAATTCCCCGAGGAACAAGATTGCGAAATTCACAAAACTCACGCATAGACTCAAGCAAACCTTGTCTAAACCCATTCACATGAGTACCACCTAATGGTGTCGGAATTAAGTTAACGTAGCTTTCACTTAAACTTTCGCCACCTTCTGGTAACCATGTAATAGCCCACTCAGCAGCTTCTAA
The DNA here is from genome assembly GCF_014596695.2 of Shewanella sp. BF02_Schw. Taxonomy (NCBI): domain Bacteria; kingdom Pseudomonadati; phylum Pseudomonadota; class Gammaproteobacteria; order Alteromonadales; family Shewanellaceae; genus Shewanella; species Shewanella sp. BF02_Schw. The sequence continues at coordinate 55,146 of NZ_JABKAW020000007.1, read as the reverse complement.
TTTGCCTTTAAAGCTGCCGACAAAAGGCTCTTCAGGTAATAAAACCGAGTCTTTTATCGCTTCTTTGAGGTAATCAGTTAAGCCACTTTCATAAAACCATTCATGCACATCACCATTTTGTTTATTGGTGAATTTAATCCGCAAACCAGGGCACAATACCGCTTTAGCTCGCAGAATATAAATTAATTTACTGACCGAGAAATTAGGTGAATCAAAATAACTTACATCGGGCCAAAAATGCACTCGGGTCCCGGTATTGCGACGTCCACAAGTACCCGTCACCACCAACTCTTCGACCTTAAAACCATTCTCAAAGGCCATTTCGTATATTTGTGCATCACGGCGAACGCTGATTTCAACTCGGGTGGATAAGGCGTTAACAACAGAAATACCAACCCCGTGTAAACCGCCCGAAAATTGGTAGTTTTTATTGGAAAACTTACCGCCAGCGTGCAATTTAGTTAGGATCAGTTCAACCCCAGGAATGCCTTCTTCAGCGTGAATATCCACCGGCATACCGCGGCCATCATCGGTCACTTCAAGGGAATTATCAGTATGGAGTACAACTTCAATTTTAGTCGCATGTCCTGCCAGAGCTTCATCAACACTGTTATCAATGACTTCTTGCCCAAGATGATTTGGTCTAGAGGTGTCGGTATACATACCTGGACGGCGTTTTACCGGGTCAAGTCCATTAAGGACCTCAATAGCGTCAGAAGTATATTGGTTGCTCATAATCCACACATTTGGAGTTAAATAGAGCCAAAGTTAGCTCAAATTGATCGTTGTTTGTAACGGTAGAAAGTTACAACTGAATAAATTTACATATTTTGTCTAATTGTTGTTCATAGCCGACAAAACTGTGATCGCCATTAGGCTCTAAATGTAATTCACAGCTATGGTACTTATGTAATGCTTGTCGATAATCTAACACTTCGTCACCAGTTTGCAACAGCACCAGAAAACGATCCGGGTGCCGGATCACGTGAGTATTATACAGGGCGACATCATCTTGATGCTGCGGCAACACTTGATAATGCTCATTGGTATAAGGATTATATTGAGGCCCGATAAACTCTTCAAATAATTCGAACGGTTTTACCGCCGGATTAATCAAAACAGCTCTGCCACCATACGTTTCGGTTAAATAACTGGCAAAATAGCCACCTAACGACGAGCCAATAAAGCGCAATATCTGCCCTTGCCGTTTCGCTTGCTCAGCGATGTTGCACAATAAAGCCATAGCAGCAGAGGGTGATGAAGGTAATTGTGGTTGGTGAAAGTCGACTTGTGGATAATGTTGCTGAATATAGTGTGCGGTTTGAACGGCCTTATCCGACTGAGGAGAACTATTAAAACCATGTATATAAAGCAGCATATTCCCTCGCGAGACGGTTAATCAATACTTAACGTCCCTTAGTAACATAAGATGACGCACTAAACTAGTATCCGCTGGCCTCATTATCGGGTGCAAATCGATTTCCAGGCACGCGATACACATTAGTACGAATGCTACCATCGCCTGCCAACTCCAGCAAACGATAACCCGGTTGACGATGATCTAAGGCGAAATAGGAGGATAATGGTTTAAACTGAATACACGTCGATGGTGTCGCCATTAGTGGAATAGGACCATGCGGTCCACGATGAATATTATCGACTTGTTGGTGTACGTGCCCCCAAAGAACGCCTTTCACTTGCGGGTATCGACTTGTTCGTTGCAAAAAGTCTTCGCCATTCATCATGCAATGCTGATCTAACCAAGCGCACTGCATTAAAATAGGATTATGGTGCATCACTAATAACACATGTTTATCTGGTGTCGCCTTAATTGAAGCCTCGATCAATGCAAACTGCTGTTCGCCCATATAGCCACCAGGCTTACCACGAACAGTTGAATCAAGCATTAATATTAGCCAGTTACCAATAATTATCCGTTGTTGACCAAACACTTTTTCACCCTGCATACGCAGACTCATTAAGCGAGGATCATCGTGGTTTCCGGGTAAGTAATGACAAGGCAGATCTAACATCTCAATCTTCTGCACAAAGTGCTGATAAGACTCAGGTGAATAATCTTGGCTAATATCTCCCGTAGCCAATAAAATATTGGCGGGATATTGGGTTGCAATAAACGTATTCAACACGGCTTGAAGACTTTGTGCCGTATTAACACCAAGCAATTGACCTTCGGGATCAGCAAAAAGATGCGGATCCGTCACTTGTACTAATCGCACAGGCTCATTTTCAGCAACAGAATAATGCACTGCGTCTTTAAGCACAAAATATTCCTAACATGGTAAAAAGAAGAAAAAAGCTACGATTGGCAAGTCACTCTCAGAGACCCAATCTTCAACAGCTCCTCAAGGAATGCATTCACCTGAAATTTTTCATCGCTATGATGCATATGTATATTCGGGTAATCATACACTGGCTTTAAGCGATAAATCTGTTGGCTAGTTAACACTTCTGCTAATTGAGCATCATGATAGACACGAACAATTGCGTTTGGAGATTTAAAAAAATGTCCATTTGGTATAGGGCGCGATATTTCGATTAACTGAGTATATTTAGTATTCTCAAGAAGATTGATCGACAACTGGCCAAACTCACCTTCAACCTGCCAAGGCACATTGACCGTAATTTGATCGGGTAACCATTTTAAAATATGTGCATAATTTCGACCACATACCGCTAAAAACGCGCTGATATTGGGTTGATATTTTTGCTTGTTTCTCTGGTTAAACTCTGCCACTCAATCATTCCTATCTTGCTTATCACCATGTTCAATAAACTAAAGTGCGTCACGAATCTGTTGGTAGTTTAGCATCAACCATTGGATGCCTAATACCGTCGATGCATTGTCAATGCGACCATTATTAATCCACTCATAGGCTTGTTCACGGCTAACAACATGCACACGAATATCTTCATTTTCATGTTCAAGTCCGTGTATTCCGCCAGCTTTAGTCGTATCAACCTGCCCCCAAAACAAATGAAAACGCTCAGAAGTGCCACCAGGACTGACTAAATAACTGTTTATGCGTGTTAAACCTAATAGACTTAATCCAGCTTCTTCGGCCAATTCTCGCTCTGCAACTTGTTCTGGAAATTCGCCGGGCTCAATCATACCTGCCACTAACTCAAGAAGCCAGATTGATTTAGTAGTTGCTAATGCAGGTACCCTAATTTGTTCGATTAATACAATTTCATCACGAACCGGGTCATAAGGCAGTACAACCACCGCATTACCGCGCTCAAAAACCTCACGGGTAATCTCACCACTCCAGCCACCTTTAAACAACTTATGCTTAAAGGTGTATTCGTCCAACTGGAAGAAACCTTTATACAACACTTTTTTAGATATCAAACTAAAACCTGACTCTGCGTCAAAGGTTGTTAACACCGATTGCTCAGACATATTTATCCTTGTCTATCAAAACATAAACTAACGGGTCATTTTAACAGTTTAAATTAACATAATTAAGAACTAAGCATTTGAGCTTGAAAAAGCAAAAACGGGTCTAATTAAAATAAAATCTGTTACACTTCAAATTTGACTTGAAAATGAAAAAATCACTACTATTAAGTAGTGCACAATATGTAGTAATCGACATGACATAATCGATATATTGTGAGCAATATGTAATCAACGATGATATGTCGACATTGAACGACGCTATCATCTGTAAATTATTGTGCATATTCATTAAGCAAGTGAGTTAACACTGATTGCCGCGTTAAGATTAAATGATGATAAATCATTCAATTAACCAAGAGCATGACCAAATTATAAGTTAATCAACACCTCAAATTACCGAGGAATTGTCTAAAAAGGGCAGCAAATGAAATTCAAAATTGGTTCATTATACGCAGCATTAGCATTTGCTATTGCAGCACCAGCAGTACAAGCTGACGATTTACTTCAAATATATCAGCAAGCACTCACTAGCGACCCTATCGTTTTACAAGCCAAAGCACAACGTGATGCGTTATACGAGAGTATTCAAGAAAACCGTGCACCGTTATTGCCTACCATCAGTGCAAACGTTGGTTATGCCAAAGCGTGGAACGATCCTTTAGCAGACACCGACGGATTAACGGGTGGTGTTAGCTTAACTCAAGTTATATACGATCATAGTGCATGGGTTGGTTTAGATCTTGCTGAAATGGCAGCATCTCAAGCCGATTCAACTTATGCATCTTCATTACAATCGTTAATCACTCGCGTAACTAAAGCGTACTTTGACGTATTAACGGCTAAAGATAACTACGAGTTCCAAGGTGCAGAAAAAGCCGCCATTGAACGTCAGCTTGAACAAACTAAGCAACGTTTTGCAGTCGGCCTAACCGCAATTACTGATGTACATGAAGCTCAAGCACAATATGACTTAGCATCAGCATTAGAAATTTTGGCTCAAAATACCCTAGACAATAGCTACGAAACATTACGTGAAATTACTGGTATAGATCATAAATCAATTGATATTCTTGATACTAACCGTTTTTCAGCCGTTACACCTGCCCCAGCATCGTCTGCTGCTTGGTTAAAAATGGCCGAAACCAATAGTATCGATTTAATGACTCAACGTATCGCTAAAGATATCGCCAATGAAACCATTAAATTGTACAAAGCTGGCCATATGCCTTCATTGAACTTCAATGCTGGTTACAACAAAGGCGTTGATCAAACGCCTGGTCCAGATTATGACAACAGCAATGTTGGTATCACGTTAAGCATTCCAATTTTTGAAGGCTTTAAAGTCACCTCTCAAGTGAAGCAAGCGCAATTCCGATATGTGGAAGCTAGCGAGAAATTAGAGCAAACTCATCGTAGCGTTACCAAAAACGTGCGTAATAACTTTAACAACGTGAATGCGTCTATCAGTTCAATCAAAGCGTATGAGCAATCAGTTATTTCATCTGAAAGCGCGCTAAAAGCAACCCAAGCTGGTTTTGAAGTGGGTACGCGTACAATTGTTGATGTGCTAAACCGTACACGCGACTTATATGATTCAAAGCGTCAACTATCTGAAGCTCGTTATGGTTATATTAACTCTATATTAGCGCTTAAACAGGCTGCGGGTACGTTGAACGAAGATGATGTTATCTCGATTAACAGCGGACTTATTGCTCAATAAGCACTAAGCTTACACAAAAATAAGCTCCCACAAAAAAACCGCCAATTGGCGGTTTTTTTATAGGCATTACAATTATTTATATAATCGTTAAGCTCGATACCGAATTAGAAAACTAATTCAACACCAGCAAATGCACCACTAAAGTCAGTATTCTGAGAAACACCAGAGAAGTTGCTTACATCAAAATTGAACTCGCGGTAACCAACACGGATAGAAGTATCGACAGCTAATCCGTCAAACTGCCATCCTAAACCTGCACCGTAGTCATATACATTAGATTCATCTACACCGATCATTACATCAGCAAAGCCAAACAAACCTAAACCAATCATGCCGACTTGTGCACTGGCGTATCCCATCACGATACCGCTATCGATATCCACCTCTTCTGGGTGACCTGCATCAGCAACACGTAATGAACCACTCATTAACTTGTATGCCGCACCTAAATCAACAGACACTAAGTCGTTATCAAGAATTTCGTAATACAATACAAAGTCAGTATTACTTAAGTCATTAGTCACTGAGGTTTCGCCAGTAAAATTGTGACCGTTAAAGTTAAAGTCGGCATTAGCAAGACTCGTGCTCGACTCAAGACGGTTTTCACGAATTTTAACATTAGGCACAAACGGCAATGGATGCTCAACAGCAATCCACACACTACCTTGTGAAGAATCATCATTAAAGCTGTGAGCAACACCACTATCATCATTAAATGCATTTGTGGTGTCTGCCTGCCAATAATCGGCGCCTACTTTAAAACCCAATACAGTTGCCGCATGAGCCGATGACACACTTAAAAGGCCCACTACAGCTGTGGCAAGAAGAGTCTTTTTCATCATTATCCTTGTGAGAGTAAATTAGTTAAATCAATTACCGCGGCATTTGCACGCGAAATATAATTAGCCATCACCAACGAGTGATTAGCCACTAAACCAAAACCATTTCCATTAAGAACCAAAGGGCTCCAAACTGTTTGCTGAGTTGCTTCAAGTTCACGAATAATTTGACGTAAACTGACCTCAGCGTTTTTCTTTTCTAACACATCGGCAAAATCAACTTCAATAGCCCGCATAAAATTCAATAATGCCCAGGCTGAACCACGGCTTTCATAAAATACATCATCAATTTTCCACCAGCTGGTTTTAATTTCATTACTCGATAAACCCGGTGTAGATTGACGCGCAGACTTATCACCTGCTAAATCAGTATTTAAGCGTTCTTGGCCCACACTGGCAGATAAGTGTTGCGACATACTGCCTAAGCGTTTCTGAACTTCTTTCAACCATTCATTGAGATTATCTGCACGAGCATAAAACTGAGCATTATTGTTATCAGCGTCGTTGATTTTAGCACGGTAAAGTTTCAATAATTTGATCGCATCACGATACTCACCTTCAGCACTTGGCACTAACCAACTAGTATGACCAATGTTTAACTTCGAATGAGCGGCTAACAAATCAGTGTCCGCCGTCGACTGCGACTGCGAACGACTAAACTCTTTACGCATAGTCAGTGCTAAATCACGCACTTGCTCTAATGCACCAAATTCAAATGCAGGCATGTTATCCATCATTACCGACGGAGGCATAATATCATTAGATAGCCAACCACCTGGTTTATCCAGCAAGGTTTCCATGGTATCAATTAATGCAGTCGTTGTGGCATAACCCACAATTAACTTACCGTTATCGGTTTGCGACGAGACCGGCTTAATGGGATCCGGCTCAACGCTCCACCACACGCTAACAAAGTAAAGTACTAAACCCAGCACACCAACAACGGCTAAAATTTTATTCCTTGTTACTTGCATCAATATTGCTCCTTAATGATGGTGATGATGCTCGACATGTTCATCATGTTGAGCCGCGGTCTGTTTAAGCACTGTAAGCTCAATCATAAGATGTTGACCATCTTCAAAAATTAATTCTAAAGGCACTTTATCATCAATAACCAATGGCGCAGTTAACGACAACAACATCACATGGTCGCCAGTAGGTTGAAGTGTTAACGAACCGTGAGACGGTATAGTAAACCCTTCGACTTGACGCATTTTAACCATGCCATCTTCTTCTAAAATTGTATGTAACTGCGCTACTTTTGCCGCACTGGTCTTCACTTCAACTAACTTAACATCGCTGTTGTTATGATTTTCTAACGTAAAATAAGCGGCGGTATTAGGCACACTCGCTGGCATAGCTCTAACATGTCCATCGACCAGGACAACGTTAGCAGTGGCGGCGAATGATAATGATGATAACACTAAAAAGTTAAACAGATGTTTGAATATTGCTTTCAATGTCTTAAACTCCATGTAATCCCACTCGCGTTCACAACAGGAAGCTACGAATGAGTCATATTCAGGTAAGAGATGATCAAGGCGTGCGTATCATCAGTTTTAATCGTCCAGAAAAGCGCAATGCCTTTAATCTAGAAATGTATCAGCAATTCACAGAATACCTGATCCAAGGTGAAGCCGACAATGATATTCGTGCCTTTCTGTTCCATGGTACCGAAAACTGTTTTACCTCTGGCAATGATATCGTCGATTTTCTGCAAAGTGGTGCCTTAGATGACAATCATCCAACCGTTAAATTCTTGTTTTGTTTGTTAGATCTTAAAAAGCCTGTGGTTGCAGCGGTAACCGGAGCGGCTGTGGGAATAGGAACAACTCTACTATTGCATTGCGACTTAGTGTACGCCGACAATCAGGCTAAATTCCAAATGCCATTTGTCAATTTAGCGCTAGTACCAGAAGCAGCCTCAAGCATCTTGTTACCCTTAATTGTTGGCCAACAAAAAGCGGCTGAACTGATTTTACTGGGCGAAGCCTTTGATGCAGAGACGGCTGAAAAATTAACCATTATTAACCGCGTGGTTGCGCAAGACGAGCTCATTAGCTTCAGTCTAGCGCAAGCAAAAAAATTGGCAGCTCTGCCACCATTATCTATGCAAGCATCAAAACGGCTTTTACGTCATAACCAGGCAGAAGTTAAAGCTCAGATGAAATTAGAATTAGTTGAGTTTGCTGAACGCTTACAAAGTGACGAAGCAAAACAACGCTTCCAAGCTTTCTTAAAAAAATAACCACATACATCAATACATAACCTATCTGCGGGGTAATCAAACTTCCCCCGCTTACTCATTACTGGGCAAGCCTTAAAATCGAGATGTTTTTTGACTCATCACCACTGCAATCACAAAGTACGCAAGTAAACTAATACTTGGATTGGTTAGCACTAATCCTACTGTCACAATACGAGTCCAAAGTAATGACCAGCCATATTGTTTTGCTAACTTCGCAGATACGCCACATACAATTCGAGTTTCATCTTGTAATCTATTGATTAAACGGTTCATATTATCCTCTCGTACTTAATAAGGTTTATTCTAAAAGCAATGAGTTAAGATTAAGCTTGGTCATTAATGCTTGGCCAAAACAGCCAGCTGACTAACATCGCACACAATGCAAAACTGATAACTGGCAATAACAATAACGACATTAATGGCAGCACCAAGCCTATATTCATCGCCCCATCCATTACTTATTCTCAGCAGCTACAGCGGTACTCACTTGTGGTTGTTCAAAGCTAGCAAACTCTAAAGCTGAATTAATTTCAAAAACTTGTTCAGCAATTTGAGTTTGCAACGACAGCATTAACTCTTGCTTCACATTTGAAATCATCTCTTGGCTCGCTTGCGTCATATTCTGTTCTAGCGCAGCGACTGTATTAGATATTGAAATTTCATCTGCTTGTGCCGAAACACTGGCGGTAACCAATAATGCTGCAGCAATTGATAGTTGAACACTACGGCGAATCACGTTGGTTGAAGTTAATGTAGACATAATGGCATCCTTTCTTGTGTTGGTTAATGGCAACTAAACACCCGTCTAGTTGATTACACAATAGGTATTACAAGCTGCGTGCCAACTTTCAAAAACCACTCTAACCACTTAATTTGTAAACCAAATAAATTAATTATAGTTTATATAACTGAACTAAAGTCGTGAGCAAAAAACCAACAGGTAGTAAAATTAACCATATAGTTAGTGAAAATGACCAGTGATTTTTATTAAGCATCTTAGCAAGACTAAAACGTCGTCAGAAATAGCCCAATATTACCACCCACCGAAAAGCTACAGCGAAGTAAGTGCTTAGATGAGTGGCTGAAGTAGAGGTTAAATTAACGGCGAGATTAATAGTTGATGAATGTGATGGTTACGCTGGCAGAGTTAATGATTGAGATAATGGATGTGTTAATAATTGAGAAAATGATTGCGTGAGTGACAGGTTTAGTAACTGGATTCGTGACAATAGTTACTGACAATAGTCAGTGACGGTCTAGTCTTTCTAGGTCTTATCATAGGTAATTGTCTTGGCCACTTTTGTCTAGCAGGCTTTATGGATTCTCGAGCTGATTTTACAAGCGAGTTAAAAATCAAAAAGCGCCTAATAAAAGACGCTTTTGATATGCTAACGGCTATTGTTAATATAACCGTCTGGGCGTTTATTTGACAACGTATTTAATTGAAATACCTCGAGATATAACTTCTCGATATAACCTATTAATATAAAGTGTTATATCAAAGTCGATTCGTCACTGGCCAATGCTTCGGCATCAACAAACTCAGCGGCTTTAAGCACTACCCCAATATCAGCATTAGGCTTATGAGCATTCTCACTTAAATGACGACGCCAGCCACGTGAACCCGGCAATCCTTGAAATAAACCAATCATATGACGAGTAATGTGGTTTAACCGACCGCCTTGGGCTAAATGAGCCTCAATATACGGCAACATTTGCTCAATCACTTGCTGACGAGTAATCACCACTGTATCGAGTCCACACAATTGCTGATCAACTTGCGCCAATATATAGGGGTTTTGATAAGCTTCACGCCCCACCATCACTCCATCTAGCTGGGTTAGATGCAGCTTAGATTCTTCAAGGGTTTTAATGCCACCGTTAATGCTAATGTTCAAGTGTGGATAGTCACGCTTTAACTGGTAAACCCGATCATAATCTAGCGGCGGAATTTCACGGTTTTCTTTCGGGCTTAACCCTTGTAACCAGGCTTTACGCGCATGAATAGTAAATGCACTACAACCTTGAGCGCTCACGGTTTCAATAAAATCCGTTAAAAACTGATAACTGTCTTGCTCATCAATCCCAATACGGGTTTTTACCGTGATCGGAATATCGGTTACCTGCTTCATCGCATCAACACATTGCGCTACTAACGCAGGTTCAGCCATTAAACACGCACCAAAGCGACCGTTCTGCACTCTATCAGACGGACACCCTACATTGAGGTTCACTTCATCATAACCGCGCTCAGCAGCCAATTTGGCACACGCCGCTAAATCCACAGCGTTAGAGCCACCCAACTGTAACGCTACAGGATGCTCTTGCTCGTTATAAGCTAAATAGTCGCCCTTACCTTGTAATATAGCACCCGTGGTGATCATCTCGGTATACAACAAGGCTTTGCTCGACATAAGGCGTGCAAAGTAACGATAGTGGCGGTCAGTCCAATCCAGCATCGGCGCTATGGAAAAGGTGCGATCAAGCGTATCTGTTGGTATGACTAGCTTTGGTGTTGTATTCACTGAATTCTTTATACTCATAATTTGCGGTATTGATGCACCTTTTTAGCTGCATTTTGGGTAATCGTTGTTGCACAAGGAGCCAGTAAAAAAGTCATAAATTAGGCTAAAACAACTGGGCTGCGCTAAGTAATGGCTAATTATATCATTAACCCATCATCGAGAAGCAAGTGTCTACTGATTTAGGGAAAGATCACGGTGCGATAGAGTGTATACGTTGGTATGGCTAGCTTTGACGTTGTATTCACTGAATTAACACCTCTCACGTTTTTGAGTTTTTCACACATTTTAAGACGTTTTTACACGTTTTTAGAGGCCAGGGGAACCATAATGCATTGGGCAAATGAAAGTGGGGAACCCAAATTATGGTGTCTTATAGCATTCATAAACGTGATAAAGCTGATAATACACGTCAGTAGCGTTACTTAATTCGCGTAAAGAGAGACTCGCTATTGGCAGCCACGGTTATTGATTAGTTTGTTTGGTTTACAGTTGTTTTAATTCAGACCTAAGTGCAGATATTTGACGATCAATTGATTCGACTTCTGTACTTCCCTGTTGCATAACTGCAGTCATTTCTTGCGCTAGACTTTGCTGCCAAGTTGCACCCGCTAAATTATTGTTAGCTCGCTTACCAGTGGTACGCAATTGATCGATTTTATCATCACGATCTTTGAACGCTTTTTTCCGTTCTTTTTCGAGGTTTCTAATGTCACGTTCAATTTTTTGTTTACGTAAGTATTGAGCGATTTCAGCTTTTTTATCACGCGCATTAACAGCACTACCCAGCTGCCTTGCATCTATGGTCTCGTTAGTTAGGCTTTCAGGGTAACCTCTCGATGGTGCAACCACGCTGCCTACATTACTTAAATCTAACAGTTCGCTTTGGTCGTCGCACGGGTCTGCTTGATACTTACCATCTGCACACTTATAGACTTCTGCAGAAGCTGAAGCTGACACCATTATTAAAATAACGATTAATGATTTTCCATCCATAGAACACCTCTTATTTAGTTATTTTTATTGTACAACGATATGATTTCTCATGAAATTAAAAACCATAAAACCTAAGCCACAACAAGAACTTAAGGTTGCAAAAACGCAGAGTAATCCAAGGTTTATCTTCTTACTACCTTTCACAACGGCACATTTCACGACAGCATTTTTGCTTAACCGAATCGGGCTGCTCGCGCTAATGGGTACTTAATACGGCTTCAGCCGACCTATCGTTATTTGTTATGTTCCGTTTGGCTTCTCGATACTATGCTCTGTTGGTTGCGGTGTTATTGTCATAATTTTAACACCTTCTGGTGATTCAAAACGGTGCCAAACATCTTGGGGGATAACCAACATTTGCCCCGTCGATAAAGGGTAACGTTGCTCTACGTTATCAACTAGAAGGACTAATGTCGTTTCTCCACCTAAAATCTGAACGAACTCATCACCTTTTGGGTGTTTCTCCCACTCACTAAAACCGGAATAATGAGCGATATATATTCCACCGTCTCTATATTCAGATAATAGCGCAAAAGCATTTTTTGCTTGTTCATTAGTGGTTTCTGGCGTTCTATGTTTCAGAAAATCAACTCGTGAAAATTGATCATTTATTGTGATTGCTACAGATTTCGACACTTGCTCGATCCTTGTGGTACATGACGTTTAGTCATTGCGTTATTGATTTATCCTACATTTGCCATCTTATTGATGTAAAGCGATTAAATCATCTTAGCTTTTCAGGTAACCAACACAGCGTTAAAAACATGAACTAGCTAATAGAAATTCCAAACTGAATCATTACAATTACAGTCAGCGACTTAACATAATGAACTATCCAACATCGGTATAATGGAAAAGAAGCGCACGAGCATAGCTATTGCTGTGCTTATCCGTTGGTGAGCCTCGCTTTGATGTGGCATTAACCGAATTTATCATCATTGGATAATCAACGTTTGCAGTCTTCGCTGTCGCGCTAATTACTTTTAAGTGCATGGGTAATCAATATTAGCTCCAACTAGAAACCACCTTAGTCAGTAGCGCAATCAATTGATGCTCAGCTCAGCCCTTGTAGCGTTAGACCGACCATAGTAAATTAATGGCTCATTCTAGATTTTTGTTACATGAATTAACTGTATAAAAATATTTTTACCGTTAATGCCACTATCAATTTCCTTTTTGTGCTCTAAGCTTAAACCTGTATTTTACTTTGCTGATATAGTCAGTATTTGTGTTAGTCAGCTACTATAATGATAGGGCCGTGTAGCGTTACGCACTCTTTATGCCCTCTCTATATACTATGCCACCCTTTAAAATGTAGAAGGATTGCTTTGCCTATGAACGTTGAATTCATCAACCCATTTCTTGTGTCTTTAATCAATGTAATCTCTACCATGGCAACAATGGATCTTAAGCCTGGTAAACCTCAATTAAAAAACCATGACCTTGCAAAAGGTGACGTATCTGGCTTGATTGGTATGGTGGGTCCTAAAACTCGCGGTTCGCTGTCGATTACTTTTGAGCAATCACTTATCCTTGAAATTATGAATAAAATGCTTGGTGAAAAACCGGGGGTTATTAATGATGAAGTAACTGATTTAGTGGGTGAAATAACTAACATGGTGACTGGCGGTGCCAAAAACTTACTCAGCGAAAAAGGTTACGACTTTGATATGGCAACACCGGCTGTGGTGTCTGGTAAAAACCATACTATTTCTCATAAAGCGCGCGGTAAAAAAATCATGATGCCTTTTAGCCACGAATTCGGTAACGCTTTTATTGAAATTTGCTTTGAGGATTCTTAATCAAACATTAGAAGTTAACGCCAAAGTGAAAAACTGAATCTAACGCTGGCACCCAATTCTTAAAAAAACAGAGCCTCAAAACTACAGCACCTAAAACAACAGTATCTAAAACTACAGCACCTAAAAAAGTATCTAAAACTACAGCACCTAAAAAAGTATCTAAAACAACAATGCCCAACACGTTATCTACGTATTGGGCATTGTTTATATCAATCTCATGCTCAATCGAGCAGTTCAACCAACACTCGTGGCGTAAGCTTAGTGACTAATTCATAAGCAATGGTACCAATGTGTTCGGCCACTTCTTCTACTGCAAGCGCTTTACCCCACAGCTGAACACTATCGCCGACGTTATCTTGTGCATCGGCACCTAGGTCTACGGTTAACATGTCCATAGACACTCGACCAACTATCGGTACTCGGCGGCCGTTAATCCATACCGGTGTGCCTTCTGGGGCATTACGTGGGTAACCATCACCATAACCAATGGCAACAACCCCTAAGCGAGTGTCTTTTTTAGCGGTCCAAGTTGCACCGTAGCCGACACTATCGCCGGCTTTATGTTCGCGCACAGCTATCAGATTGGATACTAATTCCATCGCCGGAATTAATCGATGATTAACGCCCCTATCACCTACTACCGGAGATACACCATAAAGCGCAATGCCGGGTCTTATCCAGTCGGCTTGGCTTGTTGGCCAAAATAAGGTACCTGCAGAATTTGCTAAGGTGCGATCGCCTTCTAAGCCACTAATCAATTGCTCAAAGGCATTCATTTGCGTTTGAGTAAGGATATTATCGGGTTCGTCGGCGCAGGCAAAGTGAGTCATTAAATGAATCGGCTTAGCCACTTGCGGACAAGCCAGCAAACGCTGATAAATACTGTCGAACTGCTCAAGACTAAAGCCAATACGATGCATGCCAGTATCAATTTTTATCCATACGGTGACAGGCTTATCTAGCGTGATAGTTTCAAGCATTTGCAATTGCGATTCATGATGAACCACAGTATCGATATTATGACTAACTAGTGTGGGTAAATCTGACTGACGGAAAAAACCCTCTAATAATAAAAGCTTACCTTTTACGCCGCCTTCTCTGAGTTGCAATGCTTCTTCAAGCCTTGCCAAACCAAACCCATCTGCGCCGCCATGATACTTGCCGACACTTTCTACATAATTTAATAAGCCGACACTTTCAGCCACATTTAATAACCCATGGCCATAACCATTGGCTTTAACCACTGCCATAATTTTGCTATTGGGCGCAATAAGGCGCAATTGTGCCAAGTTACTTTGCAATGCGTAACGACTGATTTCTGCACGAGGAAAAGGTTTCAATAGGTTGCCTTAATTAACAATAAATAACATGGCGCGGCTTGCTGTCTGTTAAGAGGTTTAGGGCCATGAATGCAACCTCATTAACAGAGATAAACTAATATCATAAATAACGATACTAAAAACACAAATACAGTCTAATCAATGATTAATCTTCTTCAAATTGCGGCCCAGCATAGTTATCAAAGCGAGAGAATTGACCTTGGAATACCAGACGAATACGCCCAATAGGTCCGTTACGTTGCTTACCGATAATGATTTCTGCGGTGCCTTTATCTTCGGAGCTGTCGTTATACACTTCGTCGCGATAGATGAACATAATTAAATCGGCATCCTGCTCAATCGCACCCGATTCACGTAAGTCAGAGTTAATTGGGCGTTTATCGGCTCGTTGCTCTAGCGAGCGGTTAAGCTGCGACAATGCAATAACAGGTACTTCTAATTCTTTGGCTAAGGCTTTTAATGAACGAGAGATCTCTGAAATTTCTAAGGTACGATTATCTTTTAACGACGGTACCTGCATTAATTGCAGGTAATCGATCATGATCATTGATAACCCGCCATGCTCACGCGCAATACGTCTGGCACGACTGCGCACTTCGGTTGGGGTTAACCCTGAGCCATCATCGATGTACATTTTACCTTGTTCAAGCATGATACCCATGGTTGAAGACACGCGCGCCCAATCTTCATCGTCTAATTGACCTGTACGAATTTTGGTTTGGTCTACACGGCCAAGCGAGGCTAACATACGCATCATAATCTGTTCTGACGGCATCTCGAGACTGAAAATAAGCACTGGCTTGTCTTCATTCATGGCGGCTTGTTCACACAAGTTCATCGCGAAGGTGGTTTTACCCATAGAAGGACGCGCGGCTACAATAATTAAGTCGCCAGACTGAAAACCTGCGGTCATTTTATCTAAATCATTAAAACCACTTGAAACACCTGTCACACCGTTATGGGGATTGTTATAAAGCTGCTCAATTCTATCGACGGTTTTTTCAAGAATGCTTTTAATGTTTTCCGGGCCTTCATTGGCATTGGTACGCATTTCTGCGATTTTAAAGACTTTGGTTTCAGCCAAGTCTAATAATGCACTTGAATCACGGCCTTCTGGGTTATAACCCGCATCGGCAATTTCGTGGGCAACGGCAATCATGTCACGTACTACGGCACGTTCACGCACAATGTCTGCGTAAGATAAAATATTACCGGCGCTGGGGGTATTTTTGGCAATTTCGCCTAAGTAAGCAAAGCCGCCAGCATCGTCTAATTGATCTTCAATTTCGAGCTGTTCGGATACGGTAATTAAATCCAGCGGTTGGCCCGATTCCATTAAACGTTGCATAGCCGTGAAAATCATTCGATGAGAACGAGAATAAAAATCTTCTGGCACAACCGCTTCAGAAACACGATCCCACGCTTCAGCATCTAGCATCAATCCACCTAAAACGGATTGTTCTGCTTCTATTGAATGAGGAGGCAATTTTAATGCATTAACTTCTACATCTCTTTGCCTGTTTCTTGCTTTAAAAGCACCTTGCTGTGACATTAACACTCCCAATTTCCAACGTCTTTATAAAATATGGTATAACACCGTGGTCTAGCTTAATTTGCCGTCATGACCGATTAGAATAACAGCTCCGTCAAACGGAAATAAAATAATTATTTAAGGAAAATACATGCGTATAGCACTTGTTGCAGCACTTGTGCTGACATCTGGTTTTGCCTTTGCCGATGAAGGCCAGTGGCAACCGTATCAAATGCCATCCATTGCCGACAAACTCCTGCAACGTGGTATTGATATTCCCGCATCACAACTGGCAGATTTGGGACAGTACCCAATGAATGCTGTCGTCAGTTTGGGGTATTGTACCGCCAGTTTTGTATCCCCCCAAGGCCTAGTTGTCACAAACCATCATTGTGCTTATCGCGGCATACAATATAACAGCAAAAAAGAACATAATTACCTCGCAGATGGCTTTTTAGCAAACACCCAAGCGGAAGAACCTTCTGCTGGGCCAAACGAACGCTTATACATTACCGAGGAAGTTACCAACGTGACCGATAGCGTTATGGCTAACTTAAGCACCGAACCTTTGGTACGCTTTGAAGATATCCAAGCGAATAAAAAAGCATTAATTAAAATCTGCGAATCAGATGACAACTACCGTTGCTCAGTTAACAGTTTTCACCACGGCTTAGAATATTATCTGACGAAACAGTTAATCATTCGAGATGTACGCTTGGTGTATGCGCCACCTAAAAGTATTGGCGGCTTTGGCGGCGATATCGACAATTATGAATACCCTCGTCATTCTGGCGATTTTACCTTTTTACGCGCCTATGTGGGTAAAGACGGTAAGCCTGCAACGTTTAAGAAAGGCAATGTGCCATATCAGCCTAAAAGCTACTTAAAAGTGAACGCAGACGGTGTAAAAGCAGGCGATGGTATTTTTGTGGCCGGTTATCCAGGCTCTACCAGCCGTTACAACTTAACCAGTGAGTTACAGTTTGCCAGTGATTGGATATATCCAACCTACGCAAAACGCTACCAGTTGCAAATTGATACCATTACCTTAATGGGCGATGTAGATAAAGATATCGCGCTTAAATATGCCGGCACTATGGCCTCAATGGCTAACCGGATGAAAAAGCTTAATGGCTTATTAGATGGCTTTAACGCCACTGATATTGTTGGTATTAAACAGCAACGTGAGAATGACTTTCTCGCTTGGCTTAAAAAAGATCCTGGTGCTAACCAAAATCTCATCAGTGATCTTGAAGCACTACTTGCTGAAAAACATCAGCAAATGCAAACCAATTATTTCTTTAAAAATGCCCAATCAAGCGAAATGCTTCAGGCTGCTAGCAAACTGTACCGTTTAGCTAAAGAAAGGAAGAAACCCAATGACCAACGTGAGTCAGGGTTTCAGCTGCGTGATATGAAAATGTTTAAAGCAGCACTTAAACGTATCGATAGCAGCTTCGATCCCGTGGTCGATAAAATTTTATGGTTACAAGACTTACAAGCCTATGTAAGACAACCGTTAAAAACTGAAGTGTTTGATAACGCCTTAAGCAGCTCAGACAATTTTGAACAGCTAGAGTCTAAAGTGGAAGGTTTGTATGCATTAACAGAGCTCACCGACCAAACTAAACGCCTAGCGTGGATGAGTAAAAGAGCTGAAGATTTTGAGATTAGCGATGACCCATTTATTCGTTTAGCGGTGGCCATTCATGACACCAATATGGCATTGGAAAAGAGCGAAAAGCTACTTGCAGGTAAATTGTCATCTGTTCGTCCTGAATATATGAAGGCGATTATTGATTATTACAAATCAAATAACTGGCCTGTATACCCTGATGCTAACCGCACATTACGTATTACCTACGGTATGGTTGATGGCTATCAATCTAAAGATGCATTATACAAGCAGCCATTTACTCGCTTAGCTGGCATCCTAGCCAAAAACACCGGTGAAGCACCGTATAATGCTCCCGCGAAACTGTTAGCGGCAATTAAAGCTGACGACTTAGGTAAACATCGCGTCACATCGGTATATAAGCAGCAAAGCAGTTGTCAATTTATGTCTTGTTTAGACAAGCCCGCCGATTTTAACTCTGTACCGGTTAACTTTTTATCAAGTGCTGACACTACTGGTGGTAACTCAGGCTCACCAGTGTTAAATGGTAAAGGTGAGTTAGTTGGTCTTAACTTCGACTCAACTTATGAAGCCATCACTAAAGACTGGTTCTTTAACCCAACGATTACCCGTGCCGTACATGTCGATATTCGCTACATTTTGTGGATGATGGACAAGGTCGATCACGCTGATAATTTGATAAAAGAGTTAACCTTAGTGACCAAGACTGAAGGAGAAGCAAAGGTAGCAACTGAAGTTACTGCCATAGCAACAACCGAAATATTGCCTGAAATTGCAACTGAAGCAGTAACAGTCGTCACACCCGAAGTGGCAACTGAGACACCAGCCAAAGTGGCAACTGAGACACCAGCCAAAGTGGCAACTGAGGCACCAGCCAAAGCGGTAACTGAAGTAGCGCCTGATGTTGCAATAGAAACTGCAACTGAAATACCTGCAGAAGCGGCAATTGAAGTTGCACCCGATGTTGCACCCGATGTTGCAATAAAAGCAGCGACTGAAGTTCCTACCAATGCAGTGGTTGCAGTAACACCAGAAGCATCTGCCGAAGTTACAACCAAAGCATCTGCTAAAGCCGGAGTTGTAGTCGTACCAGAAGCCGCTGCAGAAGTTACAACCAAAGTACAAGCCAAAGCGGCCGTTGTAGTAGCCCCTGAAGCAGCTGCCGAAGTTGCAACCAAAGCATCTGCTAAAGCCGGAGTTGTAGTCGTACCAGAAGCCACTGCAGAAGTTACAACCAAAGTACAAGCCAAAACGGCAGTTGTAGTAGCCCCTGAAGCAGCTGCCGGAGTTGCAACCAAAGCACCGGCCAAAGCGACTGTTGTAGTAGCGCCTGAAGCAGCGGCTAAAAAAGAACCAAACTAGCCCTGGTAAACAATATTCCAGTGACCATCAAATAGAGGTTCACTGGAATATTCTCTGGCATTGAAAGATCCTAAACAGCTGGCCATGCGGCCTAAACAGATGGTGTTAACAAGGCTAGTGATTAAATCGCAGACATAAAAAAACACCGCCCGGAGGCGGTGTTTTTTATGGAGCTAAACAGTAATTAAGCTTCTGCTACAATAGCAATCTTAACTACAGCTTTAACTTCAGCG
Source organism: Shewanella sp. BF02_Schw (assembly GCF_014596695.2). NCBI lineage: Bacteria > Pseudomonadati > Pseudomonadota > Gammaproteobacteria > Alteromonadales > Shewanellaceae > Shewanella > Shewanella sp. BF02_Schw. The sequence continues at coordinate 35,496 of NZ_JABKAW020000007.1, read as the reverse complement.
TGTACTTGAACTTCAATTTCGAAGCTACCAGTAGTGCGTAAAGCACCTAAAGGTAAACGAACTTCAGATTTAGCAAGTGTTACGCCAGCTGCAGTAACTGCATCAGCGATATCACGGTTGCCAATTGATCCGAATAATTTACCTTCATCACCTGCTTTAGAAGCAATAACAACAGCTTCTAATGCAGTTAATTTATCAGCACGAGCTGTCGCAGTAGCTAATTCAGCAGCTAATTTAGCTTCTAATTCAGCACGACGAGCTTCAAATACTTCAGTGTTTGCTGTGTTTGCTACAACTGCTTTACCATAAGGTAAAAGGAAGTTACGAGCATAACCAGCTTTAACAGAAACTTGGTCGCCTAAGCTACCTAAGTTTGCAACTTTATCTAGCAAAATAACGTTCATTATCAAATCCTCAATATTCTGTTAGGAATAATTAATACTGCAATATTACTGATGTAAATCAGTATATGGCAGTAGAGAAAGATAACGAGCACGCTTGATAGCGCGAGCTAGTTGGCGTTGATATCTAGCACTGGTACCAGTGATACGGCTAGGAACAATCTTGCCGCTTTCAGTGATGTAGTTCTTTAAAGTAACGATATCTTTGTAATCAATCTCGACAACACCTTCAGCGGTGAAGCGACAGAACTTGCGACGACGGAAATAACGTGCCATTTTGACAGTCTCCTAAGTTTTCAATTCGACATTTTCAGCATGCAAGACTAAACGGTTTTGTCCATTTCGCCCTTGTTGTAGTGAAAGAAACCCTTCAACATCAACTTGCACACCTGCTTGTAATTTATTTGCTACGCTATCAAAGCGCGGACCACTTAATACCACTTGAATCAAACAGTAGACGTTTCTCAACATTTCTACTTCTTGTCGTTGTGATTTATGCTCTACCGTTATGACCACATGGGCTATACCGCTAGGGCTATCTAATCGTCTTGAACGAGTTATCGTTCCAGACAACATTAAGTGATTATTCACAAAAAATTATTCAGCGTTTTCTTCAGCGCTTTCTTCTACATTACGGTCATCAGAAGGTGAACGACGTGAATCACGTTCGTCTCTTGCTTTTGCCATAGGAGAAGCTTCAGTAACTGCAGCTTTAGTGCGCATTACCATGTTACGCAGAACAGCGTCGTTGAAACGGAAAGCTGTTTCTAGTTCTTCGATAGACTCTGCAGATGCTTCTACGTTCAAAAGAACATAGTGAGCTTTATGTAGGTCTTGGATCGGGTAAGCCAATTGACGACGGCCCCAATCTTCTAAACGGTGGACTGTACCATTAGCAGCGGTGATAACACCGGTGTAACGCTCAATCATACCAGGGACTTGTTCACTTTGATCTGGGTGAACCATAAATACGATTTCATAATGACGCATTTATTGCTCCTTACGGTTAAGTAGCCTCTTTTCTGGCTCAGTCAGACCAATGTGGAGGCAAGGAACGAATTAAAGTGACTGATTTGAGCGCGCGATGATACATAAAGTGCGCTATAAACTCAAGCACTAACTCACTCTTTTCAGCAATCTTGAATACAGGTATGATGGCGACAGTCCAAAATACCGCGTTTACGCCGTCAAGAATAAAACAGTCTAATGATAACCATGAAAAACATAGTCACAACATGCTGCCTCTTTTTATTGTCTGCTCCGGCATGGGCGTTAGTACCACCAGATTATCAAGAACCGCCTAGTAATTTTAATGCTGAAGTTGAAGCTGGTTTACAGCTAAACAGTGGTAACAACGAAACTAAAAACTTTAACGGCCGTACTTATTTAACTTACGACTCGCCAAGCACCAAACAAGAAGCGACATTAAAGGCTTATTATGCCTCTGATGGAAATGAGTCTACTGCGGAAAAGTACGAATTGTTTTTACAGTCTAACTATAAATTAGAGCGTGGTTATGTATTTGGTCGTGGTGAATTTACCTGGAACGAGTTTGGTTCTTATACCCGTATTTCTACTATTTCTACTGGTTACGGTTTTGACTTAATTAAAAACTATAAAACCAAATTGAGCCTTGAAGCCGGCCCAGGTTATCGTTACGACCAACCGCAAGCCAGTATTGCTGAGCCAAACCCTGATGAAAATCGTGATGTAATATTACGTTCAGCGGCTAAATATACGGTAAAATTGCAAGAATATACTAGCTTCAACGCCGACGTAACAGCCGAAACAGGTTTAGACAACAACACGTTAACCCTTGATATGAGTTATAAAAATACATTTATTCAAGATTGGGCATTTAAAATCGGTATGAACATCAAGTACACTGAAGTGGTGCCTGATGAAAGTAAAAACACTGATACAGTCACCACATTCAACTTGTTGTACACGTTTCAATAATTATTGATCGTAAATGAAGCGTAACAAGACAATCAATCAGTAGGGCTAACGTAGCCTTACTGAACCAATAAAGGCGCAGTTATGGACAGCCCGCTTCGCAGTTTTGCATCCTTATATAGCACCACTTTTTTAATGGTACTTGCTGCAGGTCTACTGACAACCTACCTGGGCTTAAGCCTGACCACCATGCAAGTGCCACAAATATGGATTGGTGGCATGATGTCTGCCTACTATATTGGTCTTGTGTGCGGTTCCAAAGTTGGCCATAAACTTATCGCTCAAGTTGGCCATATTCGTGCTTTTGTTGCCTGTGCTGGAATCGTCACCGCATCAGCACTGGGTCATGCCCTCATCGACAACTTAACCATATGGTTAGTATTGCGCCTTGCCGTTGGTATGGGAATGATGTGCCAATATATGGTGTTAGAAAGCTGGCTCAATGAACAGGCCGAAAATAATCAACGCGGCACCGTATTTGCCAGTTACATGATTGTATCTTATTTAGGGTTAATGGCTGGCCAGGGAGCCATTAGCTTATATCCTGATTTGGGCATAGAACCACTGCTGTTAATCGCCATATGTTTTGCATTATGCATTGTGCCTATTTCAATCACTCGAAGAATTCACCCAGAACCGTTAACGCCGGCACCATTACAAATGGGTCTGTATTGGAAACGAGCCCCTCAAGCCTTAACGACAATAGCGTTAGGAAGCATGATTGTAGGTTGTTTTTATGGTTTAGCGCCATCTTATGCGACTGCCAAAGGTATTGATCCTGAACATGTTGCACTCTACATGTCTTGTACCATTTTTGCCGGGTTGTTAGCCCAATGGCCAATGGGTAAATTATCTGACATTATTTCTCGTAGCTTATTAATTCGCATTAACTGTACGTTATTGGGGGTTATTGTATTAATTATTACTGTCGTTCCATTCCATTCAGTGTATTCATTAATATTAACCAGTTTATTTGGTATTTTAGCGTTCACCTTATACCCATTAGCAACTGCCTTAGCAAACTCACGCGTAGACCAACACGAACGAGTTGGACTGTCTGCCACTATATTAGTGACCTTCGGTATCGGAGCAAGTATTGGCCCCTTAGTTGCTTCTGGTTTAATGCAGGTCTTAGGTGACCAAATGCTGTATGGGTTTATGGCAATCTGTTCGTTTACCTTATTAGTAAGACTACTGTGGATTAATTTACGCCAAAAAGCCGAACAGACTGCCACTGGAGATTACATAATGGCAGGTGGTGATTTAGTCAGCTCGCCGTTGGCAGCATCATTCGATCCACGTGTGGATATAGAAATGGTCAACGAGCAAATGATCAATCCTGCCGAGGATGCATTTGATAGCGTGCCAGATTCAACCGACGATGAGCTTGAAGATGCCGATGAGCAAGCCGGTTATAATACTGCTTATGCTAGCGTAGTAAACGATGATAGTTTGGGGCATGAGGAATTGGATGACGAAGATGTCGATAATGAGATCGGTAGACGTTAATTGATGTCATAAATTGCATATATAAAGTGTATTTATTTAAAGTGCACTTGTTTAAACTGAGCGCATTAGCCGTTTTGAATTAATAAAAACGTTAAAGCAGTATGTAAAACACTCAATATCCTGAGCTCGAGATAATAAAAAACGGCGATTAATATCGCCGTTTTTTGATCGTATTCTTTGCTATTTTCGCTAGCAACAACGCTAATGGATAGGTGATTAACCTAAACGCTGTCTAACCGCTTCAAATAAGCAAACACCAGTGGCAACAGACACGTTGAGACTCGACACGCTTCCAGACATTGGAATCGATACAAGTGAATCACAACCTTCGCGTGATAAACGACGTAAACCTTTATCTTCCGCGCCCATAGCAATCGCTAGCGGCCCTTTGAGGTCTGCTTGGTATACATTACCTTCGGCTTCGCCTGCAGTACCTACAATCCAAACACCTTTATCTTGCAAGTGACGCATAGTACGAGCAAGGTTAGTCACTTGAAATAACGGTATGGTTTCTGCTGCGCCACAAGCAACTTTGCTTACGGTTGAGGTTAACCCTACTGAGTTATCTTTTGGTACGATAACCGCATGTACCCCAGCAGCATCAGCATTACGTAAACATGCGCCAAGGTTATGTGGATCAGTTACACCGTCTAAAATTAATAAGAAAGGCACTGCAGTTTTATCAAGTAACTCATCTAAATCTTTTTCAGTCAACGGCTTAACAGCCTTAACGCGAGCCACAATACCTTGGTGTTGTGAGCTACCCGCTTTATCATCTAACACTTTACGTGCTGCACGTTGTAGTGTTGTACCAAAGGTTGACGCTAGATTAATTAACGGGGTTAAGCGTTCGTCATCACGGCCTTGTAGTAGCCAAAGTTCAATGACACGTTCAGGGCTGTTATCTAACAAAGCTTGAACGGCGTGAATGCCAAAAATGGTATCTTGTTTTTTCATTTAATTACTTTCTCTTGCTGCGCTTGGCAGGGTTTTTCTTAACGCTAGAATCTGGTTTTGCTGCATCCGTTTTTTGTGCAACTGCAGAAGATTTTTTCACCGCCGCTGGTTTTGCTGCTGGAGATGAAGCTTTTCCGCTTGAACGACGCTTGCTGGCTTTAGGCTTATCAGACTTTGGTTTGTCAGACTTTGATTTATCAGACTTAGGCTTATCTGATTTAGGTTTGTCAGACTTTGCAGATGACTTACCTCGTGCTGACTTAGCGCCTTCAGCATTCACTCGTTGGCGCGCTGTTGTTGGCTTACTGCCTTTACGCGCTGTTTTACCCGCACCTTTAGTGTTGTCACCCACCATCAATAAATCAATTTGACGATCATCAAGATTCACCGCCGCAACTTTAACCGTCACAGGATCGCCTACTTGATATACTTGGCGAGAATTTTCACCAATTAACCGTTGGCGCATTGGATCAAATTGATAATAGTCACTGGCAAGACTTGAAATATGTACCAGCCCATCAATAAATAATTCGTTTAATCTGACAAATAACCCAAAGCTAGTGACTGAGGCAATAACCGCATCGAAAGTGTCGCCGACGTGATCTTGCATATATTCACATTTAAGCCAATCACTCACATCACGAGTTGCTTCATCTGCACGACGCTCAGTGGTGGAACATTCTTCACCTAATGCATCTAACTCTTCAATCTGGTAGAGATAACCACCATCTTGAGTCCATTTATCGTTAACATTGTCCTGCTCTTTTGCGAGTAAATATTTAATCACTCGATGCAAAACTAAGTCAGGATAACGACGAATTGGCGACGTAAAATGCGAATAAGCTTCTAATGCCAAACCAAAGTGACCTTCGTTGTCTGGGCTGTAAACGGCCTGGCGCATTGAGCGCAATAACATCACCTGAATTAACTCAAAGTCAGGACGGTCAGCAATTTTTAACATCAGATTTTGATAGTCAGTCGGGGTCGGCTCTAATCCGCCATCCATGCTTAAACCACGCTCAGCAAGAAACTCTTTAAAATTAGCCAGTTTTTGCTCTGATGGTGCTTCGTGAACACGATATAGCACTTCACCTTTGTGCTTTTTAACAAATTTCGCCGACGCCACGTTGGCTAAAATCATACATTCTTCAATGATTTTATGCGCTTGATTGCGACCTCTAGGGACAATTTTATCAATTTTACGTTGTTCATTAAAAATGAATTGCGTTTCTAGCGTTTCAAAAGCAATCGCCCCACGCTCTGCACGGCGCTCATCTAAGATCAGATATAACGACTGCAAACACAATAAATGCGGGAATAATGCTTCATGCTCAGGGGCAATTGCACCACCTTCTAGCATGTCGGCAACTTGGGTGTAGGTAAAACGTGCATGAGAGTGCATTACCGCGGGATAAAACTTAGTACCCGATAACTTACCCGCTGCAGAAATGGTCATTTCAGCAACCATACATAAACGGTCGACTTTTGGCTTTAATGAACACAAGCCATTAGATATTTTCTCAGGCAACATTGGGATAACTTGCGATGGGAAATATACCGAGTTACCACGTGAGCGCGCTTCAGTATCTAATGCTGAATCAGTGCGTACATAATGACTCACATCAGCAATTGCTACCCATAAACGCCAGCCACCACTTGGTTTTGCTTCAGCATACACCGCGTCATCAAAATCACGGGCATCTTCGCCATCAATAGTGACTAACGGTAAATGACGTAAATCGACGCGACCTAATTTATCTTCTTCGGTGACTTCGTCAGGAATACGTTTGAGTTTTTTCTCAATAATCGCTGACCAAGTATGTGGTAAATCATAATTACGTAACGCAATTTCAATTTCCATACCCGGTGCCATTGTCTTACCCAAGACTTCGGTCACTTTCGCTGCCGCTTTAACAAAACGACCAGGGCGACGGGTTAACTCAACCACGACAACATCACCGGCGCGCGCGCCTAGTGTATCTTCGCTGGCAATTAATATTTCTTGGGTGATGCGTCTGTCATCAGCAATAACAAAACCCATGCCGCCGTCGACGTGATAACGGCCAACTAATGCAGCTGTTCGCTCATGAACTAAGCGCACAATTCGTGCTTCGCGACGACCACGACGATCAGTACCTGCTTTTTGAGCAAGCACTTTATCGCCATGGAAATACATCAGCATATCGCGATTATTAATAAATAAATCGTCACCGCCTTCATCTGGCTTAAAAAAGCCGAATCCATCGCGATGGCCTAAAACGGTACCAGACAATAAATCCATCCGTTCAGGTAAGCCATAGCTTTGTCCGCGGGTAAAGACTAGCTGGCCATCACGCTCCATTGCACGTAAACGACGGCGGAGGGCTTCTAATGGCACTTCATCTGTAATGGATAATGCTTCAGCTATTTTATCGCGGGAAACAGGAGACTTTTGGGCGCGCAAGTATTCTAAAATATACTCACGGCTAGGAATAGGATTGTCGTACTTGTCTTGTTCTCTCTCAAAATGAGGATCGTTGATCATTCAATTTCCAAATAATTCGCTCCATATTTTGGAGCCTTTAACGTGTGTACAGCTGAGGCTGCTGTGCCCTGGCCACAATACTGGCGGGCATTTTTGCAGCGAGCATCTGCAGTAAAGACGAGGCCTTTTTCTGTTGGGCGTCGTCATCAAATATACTGTTATATAACCAATGATAGCCCAGTTCATAATCGGCAGGACTTCCGTAGCCTTCACCAAATAAATGAACCAGTGTCATTCTTGCGGTTAAATCCCCATTAGCTGCCGCAGGCAATACATATTGCACTGCACGATTGGGATCTTTAACCACTAGTTTACCGCGATAATAATAATCTGCCAATTTTACCATCGCTTCAGCGCTACCCTGCTCAGCAGAGGTTTGCAGCAGCGCCATGCCGCGAGAAGGATGAGCCTTGACACAAACACCGTTATTAAGCATTTCAGCCCATAAAAATTGGTACATGGGTTGCTGTAATACTTCAGCACGGGCTTCAATGTCTTGAACCAGCTGACAGTCGTCTGCTTTTACGCGTTGTAAATATTGATTTGAGCGGATGAGCGAAATCAATTGTTGATCGCTATAGATATCGACGGCTTCTGTCACCGCAAATACATTGATCGAAACCACACTCAACAACAATAAACAGATACGCAACATAAGGATTCTCAATGGCACTTTCATGACTTATCCATCGGCAGTATAGCGTATTTCTTGAATAGAAACTGTTACAACCGTTAATAGCATCCATTAAAAAGGCCGCTTATCGCGGCCTTTTTGGTTTACTTGAACGGACTCACCAAAATCATGGTTTCATTTCTGTCCGGCCCTGTAGAGATAATATCAATAGGCGTTTCTAATAACTCTTCGATACGCTTGATATAATTTATTGCCGCTGGAGGCAATTGCTCGATTGTTGTGGCACCAAAAGTGGTTTCACTCCAACCAGGCATGGTTTCGTATATTGGGGTAACTAAATCATAACCTTCTGCAGCCAAAGGCGTAACCTTTGAAACTGTTCCATCAGCATATTGATAGCCAACACAAATTTTAACTTCTTTTAGGCCGTCTAAAACGTCTAATTTAGTTAAACAAAAACCACTAACACTGTTGATTTGAACTGCGCGGCGCATTGCCACAGCATCTAACCAACCTGGACGACGCTTACGACCAGTTGTTGCACCAAACTCTTGGCCTTTCTCACCAATATAATCACCAATTTCATTGGCTAATTCTGTTGGGAAAGGACCAGCACCGACACGAGTCGTATAAGCTTTCATGATGCCTAAAACATAGTCTAAATGACGAGGACCAAAACCTGAACCGGTCGCAACACCACCAGCTGTCGTGTTTGATGAAGTCACAAATGGATAAGTACCGTGGTCGATATCCAATAATGTGCCTTGAGCGCCTTCAAAAAGAATTGGCTCACCCGCTTTACGAGCAACATCAAGCATTTCGCTAACATCAGTACACATGCTTTTTAGATAATCAGCAATCGCTAATGCATCATCAAGTGTTTGCTGGTAATCAACGGCTTCAACTTTGTAGTACTCAGTTAGCATGAAGTTATGATATTTCATCACTTCTTGTAACTTAGTCGCAAAAAGTTCTGCATTAAACAAATCACCGATGCGTAAACCGCGACGAGAAACTTTGTCTTCATATGCAGGACCAATACCACGACCAGTTGTACCAATGGCTTTATTACCGCGAGCTTTCTCGCGAGCAACATCCAATGCACAATGGAATGGAAGGATAAGCGGACATGCTTCAGAAATTAATAAACGCTCTTCGACAGGTACGCCGCGTCCTTTTAGCATGTTGATTTCTTTCATCAACGCATCAGGAGCAACAACCACACCATTACCGATAATACATTTTACGTTATCACGTAAAATGCCTGACGGAATAAGATGAAGAACGGTTTTTTCACCATCAATTACCAAAGTATGACCAGCATTATGACCGCCTTGGTAACGAACTACGTATTTTGCCTGTTCTGTTAAAAGGTCGACAATCTTACCTTTGCCTTCGTCACCCCATTGAGTGCCGAGTACGACTACATTTTTGCCCATTATTAGCTGCAACGTCTTGTGGTATAAAATAGAATTTTAACAGATTTTAGGGGGTTATAGGCAAGTGTTTTATTGAAAAATGATCAATAAAACAATTCCTGCAGTAACTAAACATCCACCTAAGCGTCTGAGAACATTTTGCTTTTGTGTAGAAAGCTCTAATAAATATTTTTGCCACTTGTTAGGAAAAAGTAACGGACCAAGCCCTTCAATAATTAAAACTAAGCCAAATGCGGTCATTAACAATGGTAAATTCATGTTTTAGCCTCTTTTTAACTGATACCAATTCCATTAATTATGTAACCTCAACTCGGCATATAAATGAGGTTACATCATTATAAAAATTAAAGCTTAGTCATTAGCCACTATCAAACTTGTCATTTATTTTACTAACAAGGCAAATTGACGCGTCAATAGCTGGCCTATTGCAAGCCTGCTTGTATAAAGAATAACGCAGTTAGCAAGACAAAGGACTGCTTGCGAGGCGTTTGTTATCTCAAGTTCAGGCTATGTACCTTTCAGCCGATGTTTCTGGCCTATTCACATTGATGCTATACAACATCATTAACCCACACTGCACATTTTACACGATAAATTTTAGACAATAAAAAACCCAGCAAATGCTGGGTTTTTTGAATCCAAAAAACGAATTAACGCTTAGAGAACTGTGGCTTACGACGTGCTTTACGTAGACCAACTTTCTTACGTTCAACTTTACGTGCATCACGGGTAACAAAACCAGCGCTACGTAGAGTAGGACGTAAAGCTTCATCTAGTTGCAATAATGCACGGGTAATACCGTGACGAATTGCACCAGCTTGGCCAGTAGTACCACCGCCCTTTACAGTTACATAGATGTCTAACTTATCAGTCATTTCAACTAATTCTAATGGTTGACGAACAACCATACGAGCAGTTTCACGACCAAAATATACATCCAAAGGACGTTGGTTTACAACGATATTGCCACTACCTGCTTTAGCGAAAACGCGAGCTGTAGATGTTTTGCGACGGCCAGTGCCGTAGTACTGAGTTGCAGACATTTGCTTACTCCTCCCGTTTAGATATCAAGAACTTGTGGTTGTTGTGCAGCGTGGTTATGTTCTGTGCCAGCGTAAACTTTAAGCTTACGGAACATGGCACGGCCCAAAGGACCTTTTGGTAACATACCCTTAACTGCTTTCTCGATGATCATTTCAGGCTTATGAGCTTGAAGCTTCTCAAAGCTGATTTGCTTAATGCCACCAATGAAGCCTGAATGAGAGTAGTAAATCTTACCAGCAGCTTTATTACCAGTTACAGTCACTTTTTCAGCATTGATAACGATGATATAATCACCAGTGTCAACGTGTGGAGTGTATTCTGGCTTATGCTTGCCACGTAAGCGAGTTGCGATTTCAGTTGCGATACGGCCTAAAGTTTTGCCTTCAGCGTCAACAACAAACCAGTCACGAGTTACAGTTTCTGGTGTAGCAGTAAAAGTCTTCATTATTACAAAAACCCAAAGTTAATTTTCTGTCTCACATGCTGACTGCAGGTTGCAATCAACACAAAATTACCGATTCTTGCCCCTTCGAACATGAATATTGGCTTACAACTTCCGCCCAAATTGGCGGATTAACGCGGGCAGGTCGCAGATTATACGCAAAGCCACAGCAAAGATCACCTGCTTTCTGATAATATTTCAAATAAACTACTCAATGAGTGCTGAACAAAATATGCCCGAGTTTTCAAAAAGTACCGTTTGCAGGCTTAAGGTAAATGTTCCAGCGCCAGATACTCTCTTGATTGCATTTCAATCAGCCTTGAACGACAGCGTCTGAACTCAAAATTTAGCTGGCCATCGGTATAAATATGTTCCAATTCGACTTGGGCTGAAATAATCAATTTGACATTTCTTTCGTAGAATTCATCGACCATGGCTAAGAAGCGTCTGGCAATATCATCACCCGTTTGCTGCGATCCCATTTGCTCTAAACCACTCACCAGCACGGTATGATAGAGGCAAGCCATTTCCATGTAGTCACGTTGCGAGCGAGGCCCATCACATAAATCACGGAAGTTTATTAATAGTACTCCTTGTGACTGTTGACGAATACGAATTGCACGCCCATCAACTTCTATAGAAGTGGTAAGCTTTTCAGATTCCGGCGCAAGTTGGTCAAAATAATGTATTAGATTGATGTCAGCTTGTTCATCGAGGGGATAATGATAAATCTCCGCCTGCTCTAAAGTTCGCAAACGGTAATCAATTCCAGAATCGACATTTAAGACTTCACAGTGCTGATTAATCAAGGCAATGGCAGGTAAAAAACGCACTCGTTGTAAGCCATTTTTATATAATTCATCAGGAATGATGTTTGAGGTGGCCACGAGGGCAACCCCTTCTTTAAATAATGCTTGAAATAACGTCCCTAACAGCATGGCATCGGTGATATCTGACACAAAGAATTCATCGAAACAGATGATTTGATATTGTGACGCCATCTTTTTAGCGATAGTAAGCAGAGGATCTTGTACGCCTTTGAGTTCACCTAAGTCATGGTGAATTTGATGCATGAATCGATGGAAATGAGCGCGTAATTTTAGCTCTGTAGGCAATGCATCAAAAAAGGTGTCCATTAGATAGGTTTTACCCCGGCCAACCCCCCCCCAAAGATACAAACCTTTTACTGGTGGAGGTGTAGACTTAATCCCTATTGCGCTAAACAATTTACTGACGCCAGATGCGGGTTTAGCAGCGACAATCAATTCATCATAGACTCGCTGTAGTGACTTAACCGCTTGTTCTTGTGCGGCATCATGTGAAAAATCATCTCGGGTAAGGTCTTGCTGATAATGCTGCCAAGGGGTTAACTGCGACACGATTACGACTCTCTTGCATCAAATAATTGCTGCGAATAATAACATTAAATAATAAATACGAGTAATGGCTTCAACGGATCAAATTAACCTTTGTTAATAAAAATGGAACTAACACGATGATCGTTACTCTGATTGATTAACGTAAATTTGCTAATTGTTTGCTTATCATTGTGCTGACTTGCTCGCCATTGTAGAACATCATTAAACAAGCTCACGACAACACACTAACAAAAATGATTAACGATATTTAACTTTGAAATCATGCCATCAAGCCACATATTTTATGTTATCAAGCTTGAATGCATACAGGAGCTATCCATAGATGAAAACCAAATTAAGCTTACTTTCTGCCGCGTTATTAACTGCATCGTTAGCCATGACACCCACGCTATCATTTGCTGCCATTCCACAAGCTGTCGACGGGCAAGCCATTCCTAGCTTAGCACCAATGTTAGAACGGACAACGCCAGCTGTTGTGTCGGTAGCAGTATCGGGTACCCAAGTTTCCAAGCAACGCGTACCAGATGTGTTTCGTTACTTCTTCGGTCCAAATGCACCACAAGAACAAGTTCAGGAACGTCCTTTTAGAGGTTTAGGTTCAGGGGTTATTATTGATGCCGACAAAGGCTACATCATAACCAATAATCATGTCATTAATGGCGCTGACGACATTCAAATAGGCTTACACGACGGTCGTGAAGTTACAGCTAAGCTAATCGGTGCAGATAAAGAATCAGACATTGCCCTGCTTCAAATTGAAGCAAAAAACTTAATTGCTATTAAACAAACTGATTCTGACGAAATTCGCGTCGGTGATTTTGCTGTGGCCATTGGTAACCCATTTGGTCTTGGACAAACCGTCACGTCAGGGATAGTCAGCGCGCTAGGCCGCAGTGGTTTAGGCATTGAAATGCTAGAAAACTTTATCCAAACCGATGCCGCTATAAATAGTGGTAACTCGGGCGGTGCATTAGTTAACTTAAAAGGTGAACTCATCGGAATTAACACCGCAATCGTGGCCCCTAATGGTGGTAACGTCGGTATTGGTTTCGCGATTCCTGCCAATATGGTTAATAACCTTGTTGATCAAATTATTGAACACGGTGAAGTAAGACGTGGCGTACTCGGAGTATCAGGACGAGACCTTGACAATGAACTTGCTAAAGCCTTTGGTTTAGACACTCAGCATGGTGGCTTTGTGAATGAAGTTATGCCAAAAAGTTCAGCTGACAAAGCCGGACTAAAAGCGGGTGACATTATTACCAGCCTGAATGGCCGCAGCATTAAGACTTTCCAAGAACTGCGCGCAAAAGTTGCCACTATGGGCGCGGGTGCAGAAGTAGAGTTTGGGATTATTCGTGACGGTGATAAAAAGACCATCAAAGCAACTTTAGGTGAAGCGGATAAAGTCGAGGCAGAAGCGGGTAACGTACACCCTATGTTACAAGGCGCAACCTTAGAAGACAGCAAGAAAGGCATCCAGATCACTGAGATTGCTCAAGGCTCACCAGCTGCAATGAGCGGTTTGCAAAAAGGAGACTTAATTGTGGGACTTAACCGCAACAAAGTGACCAGTCTTAAAACATTAAAAGAAATGTTGAAAGACAATCAAAGCTCTGTAGCGCTAAAAATATTACGTGACAATAACTTGCTCTACCTAGTTTTACGTTAATATTGTCAAACCACTAGAATCGCACTCGATAACAACCATGAGTTTATTGAGTGTGACTTCAGTTAAGGAATTAAGCATCGACAACCGTTTGGTCGATGCTTAATTTTTTGAGCTATGTTAATATAACAGCCATTTTTTTTAACAATTATTCATGCCATGAACCTAAAAGACACTTGCATCTATATAACTAAAGCTGTGGTATTTGGTCTGATCATGGCAGCAGTTTTTTTAGCCATAACCTCCTTGCTCCAAAACTCCTCGCTCAACCATAGCTTAACGAATGTCAGCAATAATGGCTCAGAATTATCTTTTGCTAAAGCGGTCCGCCGTGCAGCCCCTGCTGTTGCTAATATTTATAGCCTTAGTATTGATCAACATAATCCGCTCAATTCAAGTTCACTTCAAGGTCTCGGCTCTGGAGTAATAATGAGTAAAGAAGGTTACGTATTAACCAATTACCATGTGATAAAAAAAGCCGATGAGATTGTGATTGCGCTGCAAGATGGGCGTAAATTTACCGCCGAAGTGGTTGGTTCTGATCCCGAAACTGATTTAGCAGTACTCAAAATTGAAGGTGACACTTTACCTATCGTACCGATTAATCTTAATAAGCTCGCCCAAGTAGGCGATGTGGTATTGGCCATTGGCAATCCTTATAATATTGGCCAAACCATTACCCAAGGGATTATCAGTGCAACAGGACGTAACGGCTTAAGTTCAGGTTACTTAGACTTCCTACAAACTGATGCCGCCATCAATGCTGGCAATTCTGGTGGAGCATTAATCGACACCAGTGGTGAATTAATTGGTATCAATACTGCCGCATTCCAAGTGGGTGGTGATAATGGGGGTAATGGGATTAGTTTCGCGATTCCGATAAAGTTAGCTCACAGTATCATGGACAAATTGATTAAGCATGGTCGAGTTATCCGCGGTGCATTAGGTATTTCTGGTGAACCACTTAATCCCGTAATGGCCCAGATACTCAACTTACCTGATTTAAAAGGTGTGTTGGTTACAGGTATTGATCCTGGCGGACCAGCAGCACGTGCACGTTTATCTCCTAGAGATGTTATTACTCAATATAATGACGAAGATGTTCCAGGTGTTGAAATGTTAATGGACAGAATTGCAGAAACTACCCCGGGTACTAAAGTCAACATGACCATTATTCGTGAAGGTAAAAAGCAAACACTACCGGTGATTATTTCAGAAAAGATCACTGCAGCAGAGTAGCAGACGCAAATATTCACAATGTATTTCGACAAAAAAACCATTCAAATGAATGGTTTTTTTTATGCGTCAGCAGTAATGTTTATGACGACTGCACTTGATCTATTTCACACCAGCTATTTCACACCAGCTATTTAACCCTGACGACTTCAGCACCTAAGCCTTGGAACTTAGCTTCAATGTGCTCGTAACCACGATCTAAATGGTAGATACGATCTACTGTTGTCGTTCCTTCAGCCATTAAGCCTGCAATGACTAAGCTGGCAGATGCACGTAAATCTGTCGCCATAACTTGGGCGCCATTTAACCGTTCAATACCATGAATAATGCAAGTGTTGCCTTCAAGCTCTAGATTAGCACCCATGCGGCTCAGCTCTGGTACATGCATAAAACGATTCTCGAAAATCGTCTCTGTAACACGGCCAGTGCCTTCAGCAAGAGCATTCAACACACAAAATTGCGCTTGCATATCGGTTGGAAACGCAGGATAAGGTGCAGTTTTAATATTGACTGATTTTGGACGTTGGCCTTTCATATCAAGCTCAATCCAGTCCTCGCCGGTCGTGATCTCAGCACCGGCATCTTCAAGCTTTGATAATACCGCTTCTAATGCACTAGGGTCTGCAGATACACAGCGAATTTTGCCACGTGTTACAGCTGCGGCAACCAGGAAGGAACCGGTCTCGATGCGATCAGGCATAACACGATATTCGCAACCCGATAAACGCTCAACCCCTTCAATCTTTAAGGTCGCAGTGCCTACACCAGTAATCTTTGCACCCATAGCAATTAAGCAATGTGCTAAATCAGTGACTTCAGGCTCACGGGCAGCATTTTCAATCACTGTGGTGCCATCAGCTAACGCAGCGGCCATAAGCAAGTTTTCAGTTGCGCCGACACTGACCATATCCATAAAGATATGTGCGCCTTTTAAACGACCATCTACGCGCGCTTTGATGTAGCCTTCTTTGACTTCAATCTTAGCTCCCATTAACTCTAAACCATGTAAATGCAGATTCACCGGACGTGCGCCAATAGCACAACCGCCAGGCAAAGAAACATCTGCAGTACCATAACGGGCAAGCAATGGACCTAAAATAAGAATAGAAGCGCGCATT
Source organism: Shewanella sp. BF02_Schw (assembly GCF_014596695.2). Classification (NCBI taxonomy): domain Bacteria; kingdom Pseudomonadati; phylum Pseudomonadota; class Gammaproteobacteria; order Alteromonadales; family Shewanellaceae; genus Shewanella; species Shewanella sp. BF02_Schw. Next base: position 19,188 of record NZ_JABKAW020000007.1, on the reverse strand, counting down.
GTTTTGACTAAATCATAAGGGGCGCAGTATTCATTTAAATTGGTGGTTGAAATACGAATGCGGCTACCGCCTAAGTCTTCAACCTCTGCACCTAAACAGCGTAGTAGTTCACAGCTGGTGATCACGTCACGTAAGTTAGGCACATTTGAGACAATAAAATCTGTTTCAGCTAATACGCCAGCCATTAAAATTGGCAATGCTGCGTTTTTTGCACCAGAGATCACGACTTCGCCAGCTAAAGGGTTGCTGGCTTTAATAGTTAATTTATCCACTGTGAGTCTCAGTTGTTACATATTGAAAAGTTTTTCACGCTTCCACTGGGTAGGCGTAAAAGTTTTAATCGTTAACGCGTGCAATTCACCACTGGCAATTTGCTCAGCTAAAGGAGTATAAATCGCCTGCTGCTGTTTTACACGGCTCATGCCTTCAAAGCATTCACCCACGGCGACCACTTTGTAATGGCTGCCATCAGAGGTCACATGTGCTTCTGTTAGCGACAACGCCTCTGTTAAAATCTGTTCAATAACCTTGCATTCCATGAAATCAATTACCTTTACTATTTGAGACTATATTTGGCTGAAAAAAAGCATCTAAATCATAAAGCTCAATCATTTTCTTGAGCTGATCACTTGGATTAACCAATTGACGTGACACACTTGTTTCTTGGCTACTTGAAGCATGTAGTTTGATAAACGCTAATAACAATGCAACACCTGCACTGTCGACGTATTCCAATGCTGATAAGTCTACCACTTGAGTAGATGCAGTAAACAATTCATGGCGTTTAGGCCACAATTGTTTTACATCATCTTGTGTTAACCGACCGCTGACAATGCAACGTTGCTCTTGTTGATTAAAGGTAATCACGCAGCGGCTGCTTCTTTTGCTGGTTGGCGATCAATATTCTGTTGGGTTTTATCATTCAACATTGTAATCACCGCTTCAATACCTTGCTGACGGATTAAGTTTGAAATTTCAGACTGTTTAGAGGCGAGTAAACTCACCCCTTCTGCCACTAAATCAAATGCTTTCCAAGTGTTATCTTTCAGACGACGCGCCTTAAATTGAATTTTAATCGGTGGACGACCTTTTTCGATAATCTGCACGTTCACTTCAACTATTTTTTCGTCGCTAAAATCACTCGGCGGATCAAAGGCCACTTTTTGATCGGTATATTCTGTTAATGCTTGAGCATAAGTTGCGACCAAATAGCCTTCGAAAGCCTCAACAAAACGGTTACGTTGATCTACGGTGGTATCACTTAAATACTGCCCCATGACTTTATATGCAGCGTATTTATAATCGACGTAAGGCATAAGCTCTTCACGTACAATCACTTTTAAATGACTTAAATCGGCATTAATTAATTCTTTATCTGATTTAAACCGATCAAAGGTCATATTGGCTACTTGTTTGATCATCTCATAAGGATCACTAGTATTCACCTCATCATTAGCAGCCGTAGCACCTTGGCTGATAACAGCGCTACCCACTAGGCATAAAGCTATAACACGACTAAAAAACGTTTTCATAATAGGGATCCTATTTATCTTTAGATGACATGCTGTATAACAGCTGACCAATTAAATCTTCTAAAATCAATGCACCACGCGTGTCATGTACTTTATCGCCATCGGCAAGCATCGAAATATCATCGTCCATAAATCCAGGTGTTAGACCAATGAACTGCTCCCCAAGTAACCCTGAAGTCAAAATGGCCAAACTGCTGGTTTCGGGGAATTTATCAAAGCGCTTATCCATTGTTAACGTCACAACAGGCACTAATTTATGGCTATCAAGGGTAACATCAGTCACGCGTCCGACAACGACTCCGCCAACTTTTACCGGCGAACGTACTTTTAGGCCACCGATATTATTAAACTCAGCCACCAAGGTATAAGTCTGGGCATTGGATTTTACTTTCACATTAGCAACGTTGAATACTAATACGCAAAATGCCAACAAACCTGACAATAAAAATACACCTACTAATAACTCTATTTTCCGTGTCAACATACTATTAAACCACTTAAATTAATCTAAACAATGAAAAAATCTTAATTTCCAAACATGATTGCCGTAAGCAAAAAGTCCAGCGCTAAAACAGCTAAGCTTGCCTGCACAACCGTTGAGGTTGTCGCACGACTGATGCCTTCTGGATTGGGTTGAACTTCATAACCTCGGTACAAGGCTATCCATGTCACCACCACACCAAAAATAGCACTTTTTATCAAACAGTTAACAATATCTTGTCGCCACTCAACCGATGCTTGAAGAATAGACCAAAACGCACCACTATCAATGCCCTTCCATTCAACACCGACTAAGTGCCCACCTAAAATACCCACTAGACTAAACATTAACGCCAGTAATGGCATGCTAATGACACCCGCCCAAAAACGCGGTGCGATGATTTGCCTTAATGGGTCTATCGCCATCATCTCTAAACTCGACAATTGCTCTGTCGATTTCATTAAGCCTATTTCGGCGGTTAACGCAGAACCTGCTCGTCCGGCAAATAATAATGCAGCAACGACAGGCCCAAGTTCGCGTAATAAGCTTAACGCTACCATTGGGCCTAAGCTTTCTTCAGTGCCAAACCCAACTAAAATATTATATCCCTGCAGAGCCAATACCATGCCAATAAACAAACCGGACACTAAAATGATGACCATTGAACGAACACCAAGCACATAAACTTGCTTAATCAGTAATGGCGTGCCTTTTTTGATGTTAGGAAAATGCGCAATTGCGCGCCATAACATGATGCCCGCTCGACCATAACCCTGCACCAATCTCAGTGCATATTTGCCGGTGTCGGCAATATAATCAATTACGCCCACGAAGTAGCTCCTCTTGATAATCCTCTGCAGGATAATGGAATGGCACAGGGCCATCTGGCGCGCCTTTGATAAACTGGACCAGTTGTGGATTGTCAGATTGACGTAATTGCTCTGGTGTTCCATGTGCAATGACTTTTTTATCGGCTATCACATAGACATAATCTGCAATACCTAATACTTCATCTACATCATGAGAAACCACTACTGAAGTGAGTTTTAATGAATCCGACAACTCACGAATAAGTTTTACTAGCATGCCCATTGAAATAGGATCTTGTCCGGCAAAGGGCTCATCGTACAGCACCATCTCAGGTTCAAGTGCAATCGCTCGCGCCAATGCTGCTCGACGCTGCATACCACCAGATAACTCATTAGGCATCATATATGCGGCACCGCGAAGTCCGACAGCTTGAAGTTTCATCAATACAATGGTGCGAATAATCTCTTCAGGTAATCCAGAATGCTCTCTTAATGCAAACGCGACATTATCGAAAACATTAAGGTCAGTAAACATTGCACCACTTTGAAATAGCATACTCATGCGCTTACGCAATTCAAACAGATCTTTGCGTTTAAGCTTATGTATATCATGGCCATCGAATAAAACTTGCCCACTGTTGGGGGTTAACTGTCCGCCAATCAATTTTAATAGGGTGGTTTTACCGATACCGCTGGGACCCATGATAGCGGTTACTTTACCTTTGGGAATCGACAAAGAAATATCTTCATAAATCACATGTGAACCATGGCTAAACGCTAAATGGTTAACTTCGACCAAAGGTTTATTACTTGATTTGCTCATATCAGACATTGGCGTTGAGGAGATAACAGCCTTCCTTGCTTTAAGTTGAAGCGCAAATTGTACTGTAATTGTCGATTAAGCGACAACTATATCCATATCAACACGCTTCATTACCGGAGCAATTACTGTGCAATGCTTTCAATTTGATAAAAATCCAGCGAAAATAGTCGTTAATTAAATACTACTATCGGAATCACATGCTAGTTAATATCCTAATGTTAGTTGTTGGCCTTGCTGTTTTAGTTTGGAGTGCGGATAGATTTGTCTATGGAGCGGCGGCATTTGCCCGCAACTTAGGCTTACCTCCGATGTTAATTGGACTCACCATTGTTGCTATGGGTAGCTCTGCACCTGAAATGTTTGTTGCGGCCACCGCATCAATGGATGGCATGCGTGATACCGCCATTGGTAACGTATTGGGCTCAAACATTGCTAACATTACCTTAATTTTAGGATTAACAGCCTTACTAGGTGCCATTAGCTTAGATTCGAAGACCTTAAAACGCGAAATACCTATCATGCTTGCTGCTACGGTATTTGCCGGTTACACCTTGCATGATAATGTGTTGACACAAACAGAAGGTATCATGCTTATTGCATTACTTTTGTTGTTGATGGGATATTTCATTTGGCAAGCTACTCATGACAAAACCCCAGACAGCTTAGATGATAAACTTGAATCTGAGATCCCTAAAAATGTGCCAACCTTTCATGCTATCATTTGGCTGGTTGTCGGTATTATATTGCTCCCCCTATCAGCAAGTTGGATGGTCGATGGCGCTGTAGGTATTGCAACGTTTTATGGGTTGTCAGATCTGGTGATTGGCTTAACCATTATCGCAGTAGGAACCAGCCTACCAGAATTAGCGGCCTGTATTGCTGGAGTATTAAAAAAAGAACACGACCTTGTCATTGGTAACATTGTTGGGTCTAACTTGTTTAACATTCTTGCGGTACTGGCACTACCAGGATTGATCTCCCCTGGTGAAATAGATGCTTCAGCCAGTGGAAGAGACTTCTATATGGTATTAGGCACCAGTGCAGCATTAGCCGTTTTAGTATTATCCAGTGGCGCTAAGCAACAACTTACTCGCTGGCATGGCGCACTATTATTAATCACCTTTATTGCGTACCAAATTGTTGTCTTTCAGTCGCATTAGATTGGAGCATGAAGGTAAAGTATTAAGCTAACAGAGAGAGTCGTATGGTAAATCACACTCAATTTCGTCAATGGGGTCGTAAAGTCATTGATATAGAAAAAGCTGCCTTAGATAATTTATATCAATATGTAGACTCGGTTGAGTTTGACCAAGCATGTCAATTGATCATGCAGTGTAAAGGTAAAGTGATTGTCATGGGGATGGGCAAATCAGGTCATATTGGTAACAAAATATCCGCGACCTTTGCCAGTACCGGCACACCGGCATTTTTTGTTCACCCTGGTGAAGCCAGTCATGGTGATTTGGGCGCATTAGCCAAAAATGACATTGTACTCGCCATTTCCAACTCTGGTGAATCAAGCGAAATACTGACATTAATGCCTGTTATCCAACGTATGGGTGTACCAGTGATTGCGGTGACCGGTAAACCAGACTCTAATATGGCGCGTTTATCCAAAATCCATTTATGCATTCAAGTGCAAGAAGAAGCATGTCCATTAGGATTAGCACCCACTTCCAGCACCACTGCAACACTTGCTATGGGCGATGCATTAGCCATTGCTTTATTACAAGCAAAAGGTTTTACTCGTGATGACTTTGCCTTATCACACCCAGGTGGCTCTCTTGGAAGAAAATTACTTCTAAAAGTCGACGATGTCATGCATAAAGACGATGATTTACCGATCGTCAATGATGATATTTGTATTACTGAGGCACTTTATGAAATATCTAAAAAGGGCCTTGGCATGACGGCAGTAGTCGACCATGCCAATAAACTTGTGGGCATTTTTACCGATGGTGATTTACGCCGGGTTATCGATGCAGACGTGAATCTTCGAATCACTCCTATTGCCCAGGTTATGACCGAAAATTGTGTGACCTGCCCTGCGGGGATTTTAGCCGCACAAGCACTGCAAATCATGGATGAAAAGAGCATCAACGGACTGATTGTCGTTAATGAAAAACATCAACCGATCGGAGCATTAAACATGCTCGATATGGTTAAAGCTGGAGTCATTTAATCATGTCAGAATCAACCTCGTTTCACCAAGGATTTTACGGCCCTGTCAGCAATGATATTTGGCAACGAGCTCAAAAAATCAAACTGTTAATCTGTGATGTCGATGGAGTATTTTCAGATGGACGTATTTACCTCAGTAATGCAGGTGAAGAACTCAAAGCGTTCCACACTCGTGACGGTTATGGTGTGCGTTCTTTGCTTACCAGTGGTATCCATGTTGCCGTGATAACAGGACGTAAATCCAAGATTGTTGAAAACCGCATGACGGCATTAGGTGTAACACATATTTATCAAGGTATTGATAATAAATTTGAGCCTTTTGAGCAATTATTGTCGCTCTATAATGTGACTGCTGATGAAGTGGCTTACATTGGCGATGACATGGTAGACCTACCTGTAATGAAAGCCGTAGGACTAGCCGTTTGTGTCGGTGATGGTCATCCGTTTGTCAAACAACAGTGCCATATGACAACCACCCTCAATGGTGGCCACGGCGCACTGCGTGAACTCACCGATTTATTACTATTAAGCCAAGATAAATTTGCCAGTGCTCATGGTATGAGTATATGAGTAGAGTCACGCTAGGTATTATTGCTTTTTTTGGGCTTGCTTTTATATTGTACTGGCAAGCACAAGTAAAACGCAGTGAAATGGACGCGGTACAAATACGCGGTATTGAGCGCCCAGATTTTGTTGCAGATAACCTACGCACTACAGAATTCAACCAACTAGGTTTCGTCGAAAGTCGAGTCAGCGCCGAACACATGGAGCATTACGCCTCAAGTGACATCACTCACTTTACCAAACCTATTTACCTCATTTACCCTGAAAACGGTAAAGCACAATGGCAATTAAGTGCAGACCGTGGGCAATTGAATAAAAATACCAGCAAAGTCACATTAGAAAATAATGTTATTATTGATGCCATTGATATAGAAGAACCCCTGCAGTCACTGAGTACCCAAGCTATTACGGTGGATTTAACCACTATGATAGGATCCTCACAAGAGATGGTGTACATCAAAGGTAAAGGGTTTATTATTCAAGGTTTAGGCCTACATGCTGACTTGAATTCGCAAAAATTATCGCTACTAAGCCAGGTAGAAGGAACATATGAGCCACATTAATCGTCTCCACACTCGCGCCAATGTTATGTTATTAAGTAGCATACTTTGTATATTGAGTTTGCCTGCCATAGCGAAACAAGGGGATCTGAAACAAGAATTGAAAATCGCTTCAGTCAGTCAGTCTGCCGACATTAAGAATAATCAAATTGTTTTTAATGGTCCGGTAACGATTGTCCAAGGCACGATTAATATCAATGCAGATCAGTTACGGGCGTTTACCCCTGAAAACACCACCAGTAAGAGATTAATTGCTACTGGCACCCCGGCTACATTTTCACAAGAATTAGATGACGGTAAAATTGGTACCGCAAGTGCTAACGAAATTAGCTATGACCTTGCCACCACTACACTCACATTGACTGGCAACGCCAAATTGGATCAATCAGGTAGCCAGGTTACCGGTAATAAAATCAAGTACAACATCAGTGCTCAAGAGCTGATTGCCGAAAGTACTGGTACAGGGCAAGATCGGGTAATCACCATCATTCAACCAGAGAATTTCCAAGACGAGTCGGCGCCAAAGCAAAAACTCCCTGAAATTCCTGTTAACAAGCAGATCAAACCATGACCCAAATTACCTTAACCGCTGAAAATCTAGCTAAAAGCTATAAAGCTCGTCAAGTTGTTAAAGATGTGAGTTTAACGGTTAAAACAGGCCAAATTGTCGGTCTTTTAGGCCCCAATGGTGCAGGTAAAACCACCACCTTTTATATGGTTGTCGGCTTAGTAAAAAGCGATAAAGGCCGAATATTGATTGACGATGACGACCTTACTGCCGATCCAATGCATTTGCGCGCCCGCAAAGGTATAGGTTACTTACCACAAGAAGCCAGTATTTTCCGCAAGCTTACCGTTTACGACAACATAATGGCCGTACTGCAAACTCGCAAAGAGCTCAGCACAGACCAACGTATTGAACAGCTTGAGCATCTACTCGAAGAGTTCCACATTACTCACATACGCGACAGCCAAGGCATGTCGTTATCGGGTGGTGAACGTCGTCGTGTTGAAATTGCGCGCGCTTTAGCTGCTAATCCAAAATTTATTTTGCTTGATGAGCCCTTTGCTGGTGTTGATCCTATTTCGGTCATCGACATTAAAAAAATCATCCAACAACTTAAAAATCGCGGTTTAGGGGTATTAATTACCGACCATAACGTACGTGAAACGCTAGACGTTTGTGAGCGAGCCTATATCGTCAGCCAGGGTAATTTAATTGCCGAAGGCACACCTGATGAGATATTAAGTAATCAACAAGTTCGAGCTGTGTACTTAGGTGAACAATTCAAGCTATAGTTACTTTACTGGCCTTTTAGTCTAGCTAACTCATTTCATTGAACGATACCTAAACAACGTTAAATGTCATTGATGTTTATGGCAATCCATTACAGTTCGAGATTGTCATTTTTATGGAAAATCATCTAGGGATAAGCGGTAAATGAAAGCGTCACTCCAACTTAAAATGGGTCAACACTTAACCATGACCCCACAATTGCAGCAAGCCATTCGCTTACTGCAATTATCGTCATTGGAGCTACAGCAGGAAATCCAACAAGCATTAGATTCAAATCCATTGCTTGAAATAGAAGATGAGTTTTCTGAAGCAAAAAACTCCTTAAAAGAAAACCGCGACCAAGCGGATACCGACTTTAGTGACAACAGTATTGTTAATGTCGAAAAAGACACTTCCACCGTCGACATAGCAGAATCCATGACCAAAGAAACCATGGATGATTTAGCCATGGATACCACATGGGATGAAGTATACACAGCCTCACCTATGTCAGGTTCGGGCAGTGCAAGCATGCGCGATGACGACATGCCCTTTCAAGGTGAAACTACTGAAGGTTTGTACGAACACTTAGAATGGCAAAAAAATCTCACTCCATTTTCAGACACAGATCTCGCCATTGCCACCGCCATTATTGATGCCATTGATGAACGCGGTTATTTAACCCAAAGTACCGAAGATATTCTCGAAGCCATGGGTGATGAAAATGTGGAACTCGATGAGGTTGAAGCGGTATTAAAACGCGTTCAACACTTTGACCCTGTGGGTGTTGCAGCACGTGATTTAAGCGAATGCCTATTTATTCAATTAGCGCAATACTCTAACGACACACCCCATATCGATAATGCACGATTGTTAATCAAAGGCTATTTAGAGTTAATTGCTGGCCGTGATTTCAGATTATTGATGCGTAAAACAAAACTAAAAGAAAATGAGTTACGTGACGCAATCACTTTAATCCAGACACTCAATCCTCGTCCGGGCTTATTAATTACCCCCATGGATGATGAATACGTGATTCCCGATGTCACAGTATTAAAGAAAAATGGCCGTTGGGTAGTAGAGTTAAACCCAGACAACATGCCTAAAATTGGTGTTAATCAGCAATATGCAGCCATGGCTAGAGGCAGTAAAAACCCGTCGGATAGTCAATTTATTCGAGGCCATCTGCAAGAGGCTAAATGGTTTATTAAAAGTATTGAAAGCCGTAATGATACTTTACTTAAAGTGGCAAATTGCATTGTGCAATTTCAGCAAGGCTTTTTTGAATATGGCGAAGAAGCCATGAAGCCTATGGTGCTCAATGATATCGCTGAAGCTGTAGAAATGCATGAATCGACCATTTCACGAGTCACCACACAAAAATATATGCACACCCCTCGGGGCTTATTTGAACTAAAATACTTCTTCTCTAGCCATGTCAGTACTGACGATGGCGGGGAATGCTCATCAACGGCCATTCGTGCTTTTATCAAAAAGCTGGTTGCCGCAGAAAACCAGAAAAAACCACTGAGTGACAGTAAAATGGCTCAGCTTCTGGCAGAACAGGGCATAAACGTTGCTCGTCGTACGATAGCAAAATACCGTGAAGCAATGATGATCCCGCCCTCAAACCAACGTAAGAGTTTATAACCTACTAGGCAATGGAGGATTTTTTATGCAAATAAGTCTGACTGGGCGTCATGTCGAAATAACAGAATCTTTACGTGAATACATCCACAGTAAATTTTCAAAGCTTGAACGACACTTCGATCAGATCCATAATGTACACGTTGTGCTCAATGTAGAAAAATTACAACAAAAAGCAGAAGCCAAAATCAACATTAATGGCGCAGAAATTTTTGCAATGTCAGAAAGTACTGATATGTATGCTGCAATAGACGCCCTGATCGATAAACTCGACCGTCAGGTAATTAAACACAAAGAGAAGAATACAAAACACTAACGATGGAACTTTGTACCATTCTGCAGCCGGAATGCACTACCTGTGCCACACCGGGCAGTAAGAAAAAAGTACTGGAACTCATCAGCAATTTAGTCGCTGCCCAGTACCCAACCCTGTCTTCGCAAGAGGTTTTTGAAAGCCTGTTAGCGAGAGAGAAAATGGGTAGCACAGGTATAGGAAATGGCATTGCGATACCTCATGGTAGATTAACGACCATCGATCACCCTATCGCGATATTTATTAAATGTGAAGAAGCCATTGCCTTTGATGCAATCGATAAGCAACCCGTGGATCTTTTATTTGCTTTGTTAGTCCCTGCAGACCAGTGCCAACAACATTTAGGCACGTTATCGAGCATGGCCCAAAAGTTAAGCGATAAGCAAATATTGAAACAGCTTCGTAAAACTCACGACGCAACAGAACTTTATCAGGTTATTACTGCATGAAACTAGTTATAGTATCGGGACGTTCAGGCTCAGGGAAATCCGTTGCCCTGAGAGTATTAGAAGACCTAGGATATTATTGTGTTGATAATTTGCCTTTACCACTCATTGGCACATTATTAGCCCAGCTTAAAGGCAGTAATGATTTGGTTGCGATTAGCGTTGATGTTCGTAACATTGCAGAACAAGGTAAAGTGCTTCAAGACCAATTGGCACTACTTCAAAATGACACTGAAATTATCAGTTTCTTTTTAAATTCCAATGACAAAGTATTGCTTAAACGTTACAGCGAAACACGTCGATTACACCCGTTATCTAAAAATCATATTTCACTGCAAGAAGCGATAAAACTAGAAGGCCGTTTACTTGAGCCTATCGCAAAAATTGTTGATCACTATATCGACACTTCTGCGCTAAACATCTACGAATTAAGCGACCAAGTTAGGCAAATATTATTAGGCAGTGTTGATAAAGAGTTAGTGATTAACTTTGAATCTTTTGGCTTTAAACACGGCATGCCGACAGAAGCAGATTTTATGTTTGATGTACGCTTTTTACCCAACCCACATTGGGAAATAGAACTGCGTCCATTTACGGGTTTAGACGAGCCCGTACAAGAATTTTTAGGTCGTCAGCCATTAGTTAATAAATTTATTTGGCAAATTGAAAACCTATTTGAAACTTGGATGCCGCATTTAGAACGTAACAATCGCAGTTACCTTACCATCGCGATTGGTTGTACTGGTGGTCAGCACCGTTCGGTATATATTGCAGATCAATTAGCAAAACGATTTCGACAAGGCAGTAAACACACGGTTAATGCTCGCCACAGAGAATTAAATATCAGTGATACTAATAACTAAGTGAGCATAGGATCGCGTCAATGATCAAACTTGAACGCCAAGTGACCATTTCAAATAAATTGGGGTTACACGCCCGTGCCGCCACAAAACTCGCGATGTTAGCGGCGGATTTTGATGCTAACATCACCTTAACTCAAGGCGAAAAAAACGCCAGCGCAGCTAGCGTACTTGGGCTATTAATGCTTGAAAGTGGTATCGGTAAAATGATTAGGGTGACAGCTCAAGGCCCAGATGCTGAAGTAGCATTAAACGCAGTGTGTGATCTCATTAATGCTAAATTTGATGAATCTTGTTAATTTTTTAATCGCATTAAATTTATAAATAGCCTGTAATGTGTGAATAGCTGCAAGTTACTCATGCTTTAAGCCACCGTCATCCTTATTTTATGCGGCCTCTAAATGACTAGGCCATACTAACCAAACTGTCACGACATTGATGATCACCAGTAGACATCAGTCCCTCAAAAATATTAGCCCTTAGGTTTATCTCTCGCAGTTGATACCAATCTCATTAGTATCAGTTCATTCTGCGGGAGTTAGCGTTTAACATGATAAAGACATTACCGCTTCTAGCAACGGATCCAGTGCAACTCTGTTTCCGTGACGTGGTACGTCTATAGTATGTAAAGCAGCATTGGCTGCTGCAGAATTTCACCGCAGAAGTCATTTAAGTATTTTATTTCTGCATTTCATTGTCTTACGTAAAGACAGCTATTTCTGCATTTATACGCCTTGAACTGTACAACCTGAGAAACCCAGAATAATGACATACTGAATAATATAAGTATGACGAATAGGAAGTAGATATATGGGTAAAGAGTACCTAGACAATGAGATAACAGAACAACGTCTCAATCAACTCGTTCAAGCACTAGACAGTGGTCTGTTTGTCCATGCCCGTAACATGCTACATACCATGTCACCTAACGATGTCGCCCTTATTCTCGAATCATCACCGCCCAAAAATCGTCAGGTGTTATGGCAACTCATTGACCAACAATATGCTGGGGAAATTCTTGACGAATTAGGTGAAGAACTTAAAGATTCACTTATTAGCAGCATGACACCAGAGAAGCTTGCCCAGGCCACAATAGGCATGGATACAGATGACATGGCCTATATTCTTCGCAGTTTACCCGATAATGTTTACAAGAAAGTGCTCAAATCAATGCGAAGCCAAGACCGGGATAGAGTAGAGCAAGCATTGCGTTACCCAGATGATACTGCCGGCAGTATCATGAATACTGATACCGTCACCCTAAGACCAGATGTCAATATCGAAGTGGTATTACGCTATTTACGTCAACGGGGAAATTTACCTGATACGACTGATACTTTATATGTTGTGGATCGCCATGATCATGTTTTAGGCGGAGTAAGATTAGCTGATTTACTCACATGCGATCCAAGTGTAACGGTCCGCAGTATTATGGACACAGAATTAGAAAGTATTCCTGTAGAGATGTCCGATAAAGATGTGGCGCAAAAATTTGAACGGATGGATTGGATATCTGCCCCAGTCGTCGACAGCCAAGCAAAATTGCTTGGTCGAATTACTATCGATGACGTTATTGATGTCATCCGCGAGGATGCCGAACATTCAATGATGGGAATGGCAGGGATGGATGATGATGAAGATACCTTTGGCCCTGTGCTTAAAAGCACTCTGAGACGCTCTCTATGGCTAACCATCAATCTATTTGCAGCATTACTAGCCTCATCTGTCAGTAACATGTTTGAAGGTACCTTAGAGCAATTCGCCACCATCGCAATTTTAATGACCATTGTACCGAGTATGGGAGGCGTTGCGGGTAATCAAACCCTAGCACTCGTCATCCGCGGGATTGCACTTGGGCATATTGGCCAAAGTAACTCACGCTGGTTAATTGGTAAGGAATTAAGCATCGGATTATTGAACGGTTTAATGTGGTCTGTATTGGTCTTTTTTGCGGTATGGCTTTGGAAAGACGACATCGCATTAGGTGGATTAATTGGCAGTGCCATGCTGATTAATATGACGGTAGCAGGCTTTGCTGGCGCCACTATCCCCATAATGTTAAAAAAGCTAAATATCGATCCTGCGTTGGCGGGGGGTATGGTGTTAACGACGGTAACAGATGTCGTTGGCTTATTTGCATTTTTGGGCCTAGCTACATTATTTTTAATGCACTAAATCATTGATTTAAATCGTACATATCATGTCGTCCAACGAAATTGCACTATCTAGTGCAATTTTACGGACGTCGGCGGCGTCTCTATACACATAAGTCTTTTTCACACATAAGCTCATTTACCAAGCGCTTAGTACTCTGATCACTTTTGCAGCTATGTCTGCAGCCTCACTTTGTTAACGTTTTTCAAACCATCAACTGGCAACAACTCATTCGGTGAAAACCTTGCCTTCATCTTGTCATTAAGGTGACCTTTTTTTGCCATATTTGTCATCCATACTGCGCTACGACAATCACAACCGTAATGTGTTGCCGGCAGCACATGCTCACCACATTAGTGCAATTGCACCAATCTGGTTGGCGACGCAAAAATAACAAAACTACAGGTAACAGGTAATATACTGATAAATAACAACTAAAAATATTTATCAAAGTTGGCACAAGCTTTCCATATAAGAAATATGCACCTACTAAGTAGTAGTTTATTTTTTAAGCAGTCCATTGTAATTGTAGGAGATAGCGATGAATAAAATAACCGTAACACGTAGCATTATATCGATAAATGTCATGGTCAATAATGTCATTGCACAATGCCGCCAAAACATTTTTTTCTTAGCACATCTCGGTTGCAGTCAGTGGGATGAAGTTGAAACTCGCTCAGGTAAACATAGATAAATCGGAAGGAAATTATTTGATGAATATGTCAAATGCAAGACAGTATCCAATCGACTTACAAAGACAAGTGATTAATGAAGTCAAAAACCATAATCGATTATTATCCGACGTAGCAAAACAATATGGCGTGTCGGCTAAAACGGTTTATCAATGGGTGAGAAGTAACGATAGTCGCCAAACTGAAAGCAAGGGCGCGATCGTATCAGAAATAGCCTATTTACAACAAAAGATTGCCCAGTTAAGTCAACAATTACAAACAATGGCAAGTTAGTAACATTAACTGTTTTGGCAAGGATGTTTGATCGTATTAACAACTCGTCCCCCAGCAAGTTGATAACACAGCAACAAACATTCTAATAAAAAATAAGCGCAAACTATCTTGCATCCTTGCCGCTTTATAGCTCTACCGTTAGCCGTTAAGGAAGGCAGCTAACATAACAGTTCAGGCGTTATTGGGTCCCCAGACTCTATGAATCTAATAACGTCATTTTTATTAAGGTGTTTTACAGATCTAAATATCAAAACCGTTTTGGCAAGGATGTTTGACCGTGTTAACAACTCGTCCCCCAGCAAGTTGATAACACAGCAACAAACATTCTAATAAAAAATAAGCGCAAACTATCTTGCATCCTTGCCGCTTTATCGCTCTACCGTTAGCCGTTAAGGAAGGCAGCTAACATAACAGTTCAGGCGTTATTGGGTCCCCAGACTCTATAATCCAATAACGTCATTTTTATTAAGGTGTTTTACGGATCTAAATATCAAAACCGTTTTGGCAAGGATGTTTGACCGTGTTAACAACTCGTCCCCCAGCAAGTTGATAACGCACAGCAACAAACATTCTAATAAAAATAAGCGCAAACTATCTTGCATCCTTGTCGCTTTATCGCTCTACCGTTAGCCGTTAAGGAAGGCAGCTAACATAACAGTTCAGGCGTTATTGGGTCCCCAGACTCTATTAATCTAATAACGTCATTTTTATTAAGGTGTTTTACAGATCTAAATATCAAAACCGTTTTGGCAAGGATGTTTGACCGTGTTAACAACTCGTCCCCCAGCAAGTTGATAACGCACAGCAACAAACATTCTAATAATAATAAGCGCAAACTATCTTGCATCCTTGCCGCTTTATCGCTCTACCGTTAGCCGTTAAGGAAGGCAGCTAACACAACAGTTCAGGCGTTATTGGGTCCCCAGACTCTATAATCCAATAACGTCATTTTTATTAAGGTGTTTTACGGATCTAAATATCAAAACCGTTTTGGCAAGGATGTTTGACCATGTTATCAACGCGTCCCCAAGCAAGTTGATAACGTACAGCAACAAACATTCTAATAATAAGCGCAAAATATCTTGCATCCTTGCCGCTTTATCGCTCTACCGTTAGTAGTCAAGAAGACAGCTAACATAACAGTTCAGGCGTTATTGGGTCCCCAGACTCTATAATCCAATAACGTCATTTTTATTCCAGCCTCTGGCTGACAAGCTCAAAACAATAATAATCACGAGCTTGATAACACTCTGGAGCATCAATGGGTACAGGTTGATCGCATTGGAGTGTTGGATACCCCAGTGGCATAAATATAACCACAGACAATGCAAACAAAAGCCCCAACGCAAAGGATGCAATGGGGCTTTTTCATTTCTATTAACTCAAAAACAGCTTAAGCTTAACTGAATAAGCCACCGCTTATTCATCGACGGAATTTACACCTTTAAGATATTTACTGCTCTGCGATATGAAGGCTTCAAAATCAGTGCTATTGAGTGGGCGACTAAACAAATAACCTTGACCCATAAAACATCCTAATTCAACTAATGCGTGGCTTTGCGCTTCAGTTTCAACACCTTCGGCAATTAGCACTAACCCCATCGACTTACCCAACGAAATAATCGTCTTCACAATTTCATAATCATGTTTATTGTTGAGCATATCTTTCACAAACGACATATCAATTTTCATTACATCAACATTAAACTTTTTCAAATAGGCCAAGCTGGAATAACCAGTACCAAAATCGTCAATAGCAATCTTAATCCCTAATGATATTAACTCACTCAACTTGTTTTGCATGTCCGCTGCATCAATCATCAATGCAGTTTCGGTAATTTCCAATTCAAGTAAATGTGCCGGTAAATTATGCTCCAATAGTGCTTTCTTGATCATATCGGCTAAGTCGGGATCAGCAAACTGTGCCGCAGCCACATTTACCGAAATAGGAATCGTATAGCCCATTTCTAACCAACGTTTAGCTTCAGCACAGGCCTTATTAAGCACTTGTTTACCTAGCATAATAATTAAACCGGACTCTTCCGCTAATGGAATAAACTCTGCGGGAGAGATAAGCTCACCCTCATCATTGGCCAGTCTAACAAGAGCCTCAGCACCAATAATAATGTTTGTCTGTAAATCAATTTTAGGTTGATAATGCACAAAAAGTTCATCATTAATTAATGCTTTTCTTAAACGAGTCTCTAAATGATGGCGCTCCATAAGCGAACTTTCTAAATCATGCGAGAAAAAGCAGAAGCGATTTCGGCCTTCCTGTTTGGCACGGTACATTGCCACGTCCGCATGTCTCATTAATTCCTCGGCATCTAAAGCATCATTTGGGAACACACTAACACCAATACTTATCGACACATTAAACTTCTGATTATCAAGAATAAAAGGTTCATGCATCGCTTCAACTAATGTAGATGCTAATTGCGAAGAGGCCTCAACAGAGCGAGTCTCGCTCATTAAAATCACAAATTCGTCACCACCTAATCTCGCTAATGTATACGATGCAGGTATTAACGAGCGTATTCGTCTTGCCATCATACAAATGAGCTCATCACCATATTGGTGGCCTAAGGAATCATTAAGGTATTTAAAATGATCAATATCGATTAATAGTGCAGCTGCTTTGGTGCCATAAGATCTTGCTGTAGAACACGCTACGCTCAGTCTGTCCTGGAGTAATATCCTGTTTGGTAAATCAGTTAACTGATCATGGTTGGCTAAATGGCTCATTTTCATCGCCATCGCCATCGCTTCACTCACATCATGAAACACCATAATGGCGCCAATCATTTCACCATTTTCATTACGGATTGGCGCGGCTGAATCCTCCACATAAAAAACATGCCCTCCACGTGACGTAAGTAGGCTGTTTAGCGCCATTGCCACAATGCGCTGCTCGCGAAGAGCTAAATATAACGGGTTCAATAATGGCTGCTGAGTATCAGAATCTTTCAAATGCATCACATTTTCAATTTTTTGATGTAATGCCTCTTTTAACCGCCAACCCGTCATGCGCTCCGCAATTGGGTTCATAAAAGTAATAAGCCCTCTTGTGTCAGTCGCAATAACAGCATCACCAATAGAATTGAGTGTTACTCGAAGACGCTCCTTTTCAGAGTACAGCGCTTGCTTAGCATGCTTTACTTCAGAGACGTCAACAACAGTAACCAAGTAACCATCGACTCCAGCACTTGATTTCATTTTGGACTGAAAGACTTCATAAAAGCTCATACCGTCACGGTTAGGGACTGTGACAATGTACTTTAATGCATCTGAGGTAATATGACGGTGATGATTTAAAATTGCATTACTGAGCGCTTCAGGAAAAATAGTCGAAATATGCTTGTTTTTAACATCACCGACCAAGCTATCAAACCACAAACCAGTGTTGTCATTACTAAATAAATTCTGACCTAAATCATCCCAATAGGTAATAAGCATTGGGACTTGATTAACTAATTGTTGTAGCTCTTCTTTAGCTTTAATAATTAATTGGTTTTGCTGCCTAAATTTAAGTTGTGTATGGACTCGTAAACAACAAATAGAAGCGTTAAAAGGTTTAGTAATAAAATCGACCCCACCACTTTCTAGCGCCAACCTTTCAAATTCAGGCTCGGTGTGGCCGGTAATAAAAATAATTGGAATATCGCTAAATAATGGATTAGCTTTGAGTGCACGACACACTTCCCATCCATCCATGTCAGGCATCTCAATATCGAGTAAAATGACATCAGGCTTAATTTTATCCACTAACGCGAGTGCATTAGTGCCAGACTCTGAAAAAAAGATATTACCAAGAGGCGACAAAATATCTTCCAGCATAAATATATTTTGAATATTATCGTCAATAATCAGAATTTTATAAACAGTATTGGATAAACCCGATAACAACATAGAAAAATAACTCCCTTATTTTCAGCTAGATAACATCCATTTAATCTTAAGGTTATCTGTAACCAACATACATTTATAATAGCTTAATTTTTTTACGTCTATCAATAATAGGCAGCAACGTAACCCACTACCTTAATTTAATGAAAACAACACCTACATAATAAGTACATTATGTTAACTTAGTCGATACCAAATGTGCTTGATCATAAAAGATATGAATACGCGAAAACGACATAAACACAAAAATGGTACACAGTTTCGTTAAGTAATATATTTGCACAGCATGTATCCAACGTGCATCTTAATATCTGCCTACATACTAGCGCGACCATATTCAGATAGACAATTGAGTTATCGTTATTGAGAGGCTGTTGAAACACTCATAGGCAATACAGGTAGACTAATTAGATGAGTTTGAAATGAACATGAGTAATACTGAACGACGTATCACGCTATTTTGCGCAGAACATCAGCTTGAATATCATCAGGCTGTTAATCGTTTTAGCGGCAATAAAGCCACCTATTTTAAGTCTGTTCAGCTGTTGATTAATGACTTAACCTTGTATATCCAACAAACCATGGCTTCACCGAACATTCCGGCAGACTTTGCACCTATGCTGCATACACTAAAAAGTTCTGCTGCTACTTTAGGTTTCACCGAATTAGCC
>NZ_JABKAW020000006.1:0-255804 GCF_014596695.2 Shewanella sp. BF02_Schw | reverse complement strand
TTGATGTCGATTTTTCAGACATCGCCGTCAGACGCTAGGTCGTTGGCTTGGGCTGCGTATTCTACGCATTCCCTTTATTGCGTCAAGTGTTTTTTCAAACTTCTTTTCGCCTGTTACTAACACCACTAATTAGTTGTTAATAACGCTAACCGGTTTTCGCTTTCGCTGTATGCCGTGTCAGTGGATGCGCATTATAGGCAGCTTAAGATTTAGTGCAAGCGCTTTTGTGCAAAAAAATGATCTTTTTATGATCTTTTATTCATTTGAGCACTTAACTACATGATACCCACTATTTACCCCCAAAGTTATCCACAAAGGGTGAATTTATCAGTCAGTTTTATTATCCCAGAAACAAAAAAGGTAGCGAATAATCGCTACCTTTTTTATCTAACATCAATAGTGAACAGAGAGTTAACTGAGTTTACCGTGACATTGTTTGTACTTTTGTCCTGAACCACATGGGCACGGATCGTTACGGCCTATTTTCTCACCTTCACGGATGACTGTTTTAGGCGCTTCTATTTGTTGCTCTGCTGTATCACTTAATGCTTCTGCTGCTGCGTGTTGATAAGCCAGTTTAATCTTTGCATCTTCATCACGGCGACGCTGCTCCATTTCATCAACATCTGACTGCGCTTGAACTTGTACTTTAGACAGTACGCTTATCACGTCATTTTTCAGTGTTTCAAGCAATTGTTGGAATAATTCAAACGATTCACGCTTATATTCTTGCTTTGGATTTTTCTGTGCATAACCGCGTAAATGAATACCTTGGCGTAAGTGATCCATGGCAGCTAAGTGCTCTTTCCAGAGTCCATCTAGTGTTTGCAGCATTACCGCTTTTTCAAATTGACGTAATACTTGTGCACCGACCATCTCTTCTTTAGCTTTATATAATTCACTCCATGACGTTAGAATCCGTTCGCGTAACGTTTCTTCATGCAGATTATCATCTTGATCTAACCATTCTTGAATTGTTAGCTTCAGGCCAAATTCATTACCAAGGCGTTGTTCAAGCCCCGGTACATCCCAAAGTTCTTCAAGTGATTGCGGTGGAATATATTGATCGACAATTCCACTTATCACATCTTGTTCGATATTCTGGATAGTGTCTTGAATACTTTCAGCATCCATTAGCTCGTTACGCTGTGCATAGACAACTTGACGTTGATCGTTAGCGACATCATCATATTCGAGCAATTGCTTACGGATATCAAAGTTACGAGCTTCAACTTTACGTTGAGCGTTTTCAATAGCACGTGATACCCAAGGATGCTCAATAGCCTCACCCTCTTCCATACCGAGCTTTTTCATCATGCCAGATACTCGATCTGAAGCGAAGATACGCATTAAGCTATCTTCCATCGACAAGTAAAAACGTGAAGAACCCGCATCACCTTGACGACCGGCACGACCGCGTAACTGATTATCGATACGACGAGATTCGTGACGTTCTGTACCTAGGATGTGCAAACCACCTGCAGCAAGCACTTCATCATGACGTATTTTCCAGTCAGCTTTAATCTTAGCTTTCTGTTCTGCCGTTGGATTATCTAGCGCTTCAATTTCCATGTTCCAGTTACCGCCTAATACGATATCTGTACCACGGCCAGCCATGTTAGTTGCAATAGTCACAGCACCTAAACTACCGGCTTGAGCAACAATCTCTGCTTCTTTTTCATGGAACTTAGCATTGAGCACGCTATGCGGAATGTTAGCTTTTTTCAATAAAGAGTTAAGTAGTTCTGATTGTTCAATAGAGACAGTACCCACTAATACTGGTTGGCCACGTTCACGACAACCTTCGATATCTTTAATAATCGCTGCATATTTTTCTGGCGCGGTAAGATAGACCAAGTCGGCCATATCTTTACGAACCATTGGGCGATTTGTAGGAACAACAACGGTATCTAAACCATAGATATGTTGAAATTCGAATGCTTCGGTATCTGCTGTACCTGTCATACCGGCAAGCTTTTCATACTGTCTGAAATAATTTTGGAAAGTGATAGAAGCCAGAGTTTGGTTTTCATTCTGGATTTTAGCGCCTTCTTTGGCTTCGACAGCTTGATGCAAGCCTTCTGACCATCTACGACCAGGCATAGTACGTCCTGTATGTTCGTCGACAATAATAACTTCATCGTCTTGTACAATATAGTCGATATCTTTTTCAAACAAGGTATGGGCGCGAAGTGCCGCATGAACATGATGCAATAACGAAATGTTCGTCGCAGAATAGAGCGAGTCACCTTCGGCTAACATGCCTTTTTCAATTAATAGCTGTTCAACTTTTTCTTGACCACGTTCAGTTAAATGAACCTGTTTACCCTTTTCGTCAATACTATAGTCACCTTCACCAACATAGTCTTCGGTGTCTTCTTTGTCTTGAGCGATGAGACTTGGGATCAATAAATTAATTTTGGCGTATAATTCAGAGCTGTCTTCTGCCGCACCAGAAATAATCAATGGTGTACGGGCTTCATCAATTAGAATTGAATCGACTTCATCAATAAGGGCATAGTGCAATGGTCGCTGAACGCGCTCTTGTGGAGAAAACGCCATGTTGTCGCGAAGGTAGTCAAAACCAAATTCATTATTAGTACCGTAGGTAATATCTGCGTTGTAGGCTTCTTTCTTTTCGAATGAACCTAAGCCAGCAATGTTAATTCCGACACTTAAACCTAAAAACTCAAATAATGGACGGTTATTCTCAGCATCACGTGTAGCTAAGTAATCGTTCACAGTAATGATGTGAACACCTTTGCCCGTTATGCCGTTAAGGTAAGCTGGCAAAGTTGCCGTTAGAGTTTTACCTTCACCGGTTCGCATTTCAGCAATACGATTGCTGTCTAAAACCATGCCGCCGAGTAATTGAACATCAAACGGACGCATGTCGAACACACGCTTTGATGCTTCACGTACAACAGCAAATGCTTCTGCCATGATGTTATCTAAGGTTTCGCCATTTTCTAAACGTGTGCGGAACTCTGTCGTTTTTGCTTTGAGTTCTTCATCAGAAAGCTTTTCGTAATCAGCTTCTAATGCATTAATTTGAATAACAATTTTTCCAAGATTTTTCAGGGTGCGGTCGTTGCGACTTCCGAATACTTTTGTCAGTAGTTTGCCTAACATCTTAATCACTTATCTGTTGTAGGTTTGGCTCATTTGAGCGCATTAACCGTTAATATTATTAACTTGCTTTGCGGTAAACGTATTTCTGTGGATCTATTTGTTGTTTACCACGCAGCACTTCGTAATGCACATGGGGGCCGGTTGAACGGCCTGTGCTTCCCATACTGGCAATTTTATCGCCTTTGGCAACGACGTCACCTACGTTTACTGACAGAGATTTATTATGTCCATAGCGAGTGCGAAGACCATTACCATGATCTATTTCGACTAACTCGCCATATCCAAGCATGCTTCCTGACCACGTTACAACGCCTGCAGCAGTAGTTGTAACATCTGCCCCTTCTTTGCCGGCAAAATCAATACCTTTATGCATTGTTCGTCGGCCACTAAAAGGGTCATTTCGTAAACCATAGGGCGAAGATAACCAACCTTTATCGATTGGCCGCCCTGATATATAACGCTCTTCATCTATATGGAGATTAGATGCTACTGTTTCAAGTAGTGACAGCTGAACGTTATTATTATCAATTCTAGACGCCAACTTATTCATTTCATCGATAAGTTGGCTTAATTCGACACCATTGCCGATTTCGCTTAACCCGCCGATACCAACTTCTGTAGAGAAATCAAACTGGTCATCAAGGAGGTTATTTTGCGCTACTTGCTGCCCTAGGGCTTCAAGTCGGGTGATTTTGGCCTGCATTTTTGCCACGTGAGCAACCAAGGTTGCCAGCTGGGTTTCTGTTGCAGTTTTGAGTTCTACCACTTGTTGCTTTTGCTGTTGGCGAAGCTGTTTATTTTCATCAACTTTCGCTTGTTGGTTAGCAAAACGCTCAGTGCTATATTGATATATTCCTGTGCCAGTGGCCATCAGAATAATAGGTAGGAGTAACCAACGCTTACTAGGTTGCCAGCGCGTTACACCATTTCGACCTTGGATAAAAACTGTTACACTCATAGCCTAATTCAGCCATCTTATTATCATATGAAAAAGCCCCCTCAAGATCTCAGCAATTTAGTTCATTTGTCTGGGAGACTGCCTGAACTGGCCGAGAAAGCAGAACTACTTAATAATCTGAATCGTTATGTCAAACAGACGTTAAATGGTCCTGTGGCAGAGCAGCTAAAAGTTGCTAATATCCGCCAGGGTGTTCTTGTTATTGAAACGACATCTGCAGCATGGGCTGCAAGAATAAACTTTCAAAAGCAGAAGCTATTAAAACAACTTCAAACTGACACACTTCCGATGCTTACCGCTATAGAGGTGAAAGTCAATCCTGGGCTTGCCTTAGCAAAACCACAATCTCAACCTAATCAAAATGTGATCAGCACCACTGCAGCACAACATATTGAAGCATTAGCTGCACATGTTGATGGTTCTTTAGGTGAAAAACTAAAACGGCTGGCTGCATTAGCCAGCCGTAATAGGCAATCTTAACTGATTAAACGTGCGCTAACGCACCTGGAACCATGAAGCTGACAGGCACATCAGCCTCTTTATCAAAGCTTACCAACTCCCACGCATCTTGCTGAGCAAGTAATGCACGCACAAGTTGGTTGTTTAACGCATGACCAGTTTTATAAGCTGAAAATTCGCCGACGATGGCATGACCAGCAACATATAAGTCACCAAATGCATCGAGGATTTTATGCTTAACGAATTCGTCTTCATAACGCAGACCATCAGGGTTTAATACACGATATTCGTCAAGTACAACGGCATTTTCCATGCTGCCACCTAGTGCTAGATTATTCGCACGTAGGTATTCAATATCTCGCATAAAACCAAATGTTCTGGCACGACTAATGTCTTTCACAAACGCTGATGTCGAAAAGTCCATCACCATGTGTTGTTGACTACGAGCAATTTCTGGATGATCAAAGTCAATTCTAAAATCAACTCTAAAGCCTTTAAAAGGTTTTAACTCAGCCCATTTATCGCCATCTTCAACACGCACAGGTTTGATGATTTTTAGGTATTTTTTAGCTGCAGCTTGTTCTTTAATTCCTGCACTTTGCAGTAAGAACACAAATGGGCTTGCACTGCCATCCATAATCGGGATTTCTGGTGCATCGACTTCGATAATTGCATTATCGATGCCTAAGCCGGCAAGTGCCGCAAACAAATGCTCAATGGTTGATATTCTAATCCCAGCATCGTTTACAAGGGCGGTACACATTGTTGTTTCACGAACCATATCAGCTTTGGCTGGGATAGACACAGCAGGGCTAAGATCGGTACGTTTTAGTACAATCCCTGTATTCACTGGTGCGGGCATAATGCATAGAGTCACTTTGTTGCCGGAATGTAATCCGACCCCAGTGCTCTTCACCATTTTTTGAACAGTTCTTTGAAAAATCATTCAGTCGCCCATAAATATCAATATTAAACAAATAGTTGCAAAAATAGCCTTAGGCTATCATGCATAACTGGTACAACATGCTACCATAAATTTAGCTTTTCACAAAAAAAACGCCAAACACAGAGTAAATGTATAAACCTGCTTGCAAAATAACCTTTTTCGCACACTTCGCTCATTAATCACGCAAAAACATAACGTTTTATCCGTGTATTAATCAGCTTGCTTACGCAAAAATGCTGGAATATCAAGATAGTCAGCATCAGTACGCTGTACAGGTTGAGGCTGCGGAACAGCATTACCTTTTGGCGCAGCGTAACTTTGTTGTGTCATCACTTCATCAACAGGTTCTGGACGCGGCTCTATTACAACAGGTTCTGGACGAGCAACAGGCTTAGACACTAATTGAATGTCTGGCTTTTTCTCTGCACCGATACCTGTAGCAACAACAGTTACACGTAACTCATCACTCATTTCTGGATCAATGACAGCACCAACTACAACAGTGGCATTGTCTGATGCATAAGCTTTAACGTGGTTACCCACAGTTTCAAGCTCTTCGATAGTGATATCCATACCTGCTGTGATGTTAACTAACACACCGCGAGCACCGGCTAAGTCGATATCTTCAAGTAATGGGCTAGCCACCGCAGCTTCTGCAGCTTCTTCAGCGCGATCATCACCACGAGCAACACCGGTACCCATCATGGCATTACCCATTTCGGACATAACGGTTTTCACGTCGGCGAAATCGACGTTGATTAGACCAGGACGAGTAATTAGCTCAGCAATACCTTGAACAGCACCAAGTAATACATTGTTAGCTGCAGCAAAAGCATCAAGCAATGAAGTACCACGACCCAATACTTTTAATAGCTTTTCATTGGGGATCGTAATTAACGAATCCACATGTTTAGCTAACTCGGCAATACCAAGTTCTGCATAGGCCATGCGCTTTTTACCTTCAAAAGGAAAAGGCTTGGTCACAACTGCAACGGTTAGAATACCTTCTTCACGGGCAATTTCTGCCACAACAGGAGCAGCACCAGTACCGGTACCACCACCCATGCCGGCAGCGATAAAGATCATGTCAGATCCTTTAATTGCTGCACGAATATTCTCGCGATCTTCTTCAGCGGCTTGACGGCCCACATCTGGGTTTGCGCCCGCACCGAGACCTTTAGTCACGTCACGACCAAGCTGAATAGTTGAACCAGCACTTGATTTACGTAGTGCTTGTGCATCTGTATTGGTAACGATAAATTCAACACCTTCGATGCTGTGTTTTACCATATGTTCGACCGCGTTTCCGCCGCCGCCACCGACGCCGATGACTTTAATCACCGCTTCGTCTGAATGTGTGTCCATGATCTCAAACATTGTCTGATCTCCATTTGTCTGCGTTATTAAAATTCACCCTTAAACCAACTTTTGACCCGATTCAAAAAGCTGGTAACCCCTTGGCGCTCAGGTCGTTCGAACTGTCGTTCGATGACTCGTCTTGCGCCATAATGAAGCAACCCTATTCCTGTTGAATAAATAGGTTGATCAACATATTCGTATAACCCTTTTACTGGTAGCGGTGATGCGACACGAACTGGCATACCAAAGGTTGCTTCAGCAATATCAACGGCACCCGATATCGAGGACGTTCCTCCAGTAAGCACAATCCCTGCTGCAATTTGATCTTCTAGACCGCTATCTTGTAACTGCTTGAGAACAAGCTCAAACAATTCTTGATATCTTGGCTCTACCACTTCTGCCAGAGTATGGCGTGACATGCTACGTGAAGGACGACCACCCACTGACGGTACTTCAATACTGTCTTCACGGCTTACCGTAGAACTTCTGGCACTGGCAAACTGCACTTTTATTTGTTCAGCATGCGTTAACGGTGTTCTGAATATCTTGGCGATGTCACTTGTGACTTGGTTACCCGCTACCGGAATAACTGCACAATGACGTAATGCGCCGTTGGTATATACAGCAATATCGGTTGTGCCACCACCAATATCAACAATACACACGCCTAAATCTTTCTCATCATTTGTGAGCACAGAGTCTGCAGAAGCGATGCCCGAAAATACCAAATCATCTACTTTTAAACCGCAACGCTCGACACTCTTAGTAATGTTTTTGGCCATATCATTAGCACAAGTAACAATATGAGCTTTGGCTTCCATACGCATGCCCGACATACCAATTGGGCTCTTAATGCCGTCTTGAACGTCAATTGAATACTCTTGCGGCAATACATGCAAAATACGACGTTCTGTCGGGATCTTAACCGAGCGTGCGGTATGGATTACATTATCGACGTCTTCTTGGGTGACTTCTTCGTCGTTAATCGACACCATGCCATTTTCATTTTGGCAGGCAATATGTTTACCCGAAATACTTAAGTACACCGATGAAACCTGGCAATCAGCCATTAACTCGGCTTGATCTAACGCCCGTTGCACACTGCGCACTATAGAGTCGAGATCATTCACGCCGCCTTTATCCATGCCGCGAGAAGGATGATTACCTAAACCAATGACACTAATCTCACCATCAGGTAATACTTCACCAATGATCACTGCGACCTTGGATGTCCCTATATCTAACCCCACGATGAGGTTTCTTTCCTGATTTTTGGTCATTTATTGTCGACTCTCTTTTTTGAATCATCCCAACCTACGGCGAACCCGGTATCGTAACGTAAATCAACGGTCGCAATTGGTTTCTCACTTTGCTTCAAAGTTGGATACACATTAATAAAGCGTTGTATCCGTGACATTTTATCTTCTCGCCCAAGCTCTATTTCAATTCCGTTAGCCAGTACAGCATGCCACGCATGGCGAGGACTTAAGCGTAAACTGACCAACTTAAACTCGTTTATTGTCAATAAATCATCTAACTGCTGGTAGCTGGTCAATACTTCTATTTCTGTCCCTTCTGGGCCAGATAACTTGGGTAAGGCATCATGTTCTGAATGCGCAAACGCATCAAAAACCTCACCGTTAATATTAAGCCAAGACACTTCGTTCCAATGCGCTACAGCTTGTTGTTCTTGTAAGGTAACCTTAAACTTTGCCGGCCATTCTCGTCTTACTGATGCATGATAAACCCACGGCAATGCTTCTAATGCTTTTTGTACATCCACCACATCTGCGCTAAAAAAACTACTTTGCATTAATGACTGTAATGCATTTTTAATTTCGTCATCGGTGGTATAAATTCGCTCACCTTTAATAGCAACCGCTTCAATAGGCAATGCATCAGCATCGTTTAACAACTCGTGTAGTTGCACACAACCCCAAACAACGGTGCCAAGCACACTGCATAAAAACACTACACCAGTGCAAAAATACCAATTAACACGAGCTAATTTATGTTTTAGTTGCCGCCCTTTATCGCTCCACGACACCTTAAATCCGCCTCTGACGTTGTTCCGGAGTTAACTCCAAAAGATCGGTCATTATATAGACCAATTCATAAGGTTTAAAGCTCGATTTTCACACACAATAATTGGTGAAAAATCAATCACTTTATTGCTCTTCTACAAGCACTTTACAACCCAAATTATTCTGAGCTAATTCTTTCGATAAAGCACCAATATTACCCGCACCCTGGGTCATAAATAAATCCCCATGTTGCAACACATCAGGTAAAACTGCCGCTAGTTGATCTGGACTGGCGACAAAAATAGGGTCTATTTGACCTCGTAATCTAATTGAACGGCATAAAGCGCGCCCATCGGCACCCGGGATAGGAGCTTCACCCGCTGCATAAACATCTAATAATAATAAACAATCTACCTGCGACAATACATCGACAAAGTCTTCATATAAGTCGCGCGTACGGCTGTAACGATGCGGTTGATATGCCATCACTAAACGCTTGTCTGGCCAACCTGCTCGCGCTGCTTTAATCGTTGCTAATACTTCACTTGGATGATGGCCGTAGTCGTCCACGAGCATGACACTGCCATTAGGTGTTTCAAATTCACCTAAATGCTGAAAACGACGACCTATACCTTCAAACTCTGCAAGTGCTTGTACAATCGCACTATCATCGATGTCATCTTCACTGGCGACAGCAATCGCGGCTAAAGCGTTAAGAACGTTATGTTCACCTGGCAAATTAAGTACAATATCAACATTATCTTTGCCATGACGCTTAACCGTAAAACTTGACTGGTGACCATTTTGTGCAAAATTAATCGCCTGGACATCAGCCTCTTCACTGAAACCATAGGTCACAACTTGGCGGCCAATACGTGGCATAATTTCGCGGATCACTTCATCATCAATACACATTACTGCGACGCCATAAAACGGCAGATTATGTAAAAAATCGATAAAAGTGGTTTTCAGTTTCTCAAAGTCGCCACCATATGTATCCATGTGATCGGCTTCGATATTGGTGATCACACTGACCATTGGCTGCAAATGCAAAAAGCTTGCATCGCTTTCATCTGCTTCAGCAATAAGGTAACGACTGGTGCCTAGGCGTGCATTGGTACCTGCGCTATTAAGTAAACCACCAATCACAAATGTTGGATCACGGCCAGCTTGACCATAGACACTGGCAATTAAGCTCGTCGTGGTGGTTTTACCATGAGTGCCGGCAATCGCAACACCATGACGATAGCGCATTAACTCAGCCAGCATCTCTGCACGGCGTACAATCGGAATACGTAATTCTTTAGCGGCAATAATCTCAGGATTTTGCGGGTTAATGGCAGTCGAAACGACAACAACATCAACCTGTTCAACGCTTTGGGCCTGATGGCCAATAATGATTTTTGCGCCAAGACTCGCCAAACGCTCAGTTACGCTATTGATAGCGATATCTGAGCCGCTTATTTGATAACCTTCGTTCACAAGCACTTCCGCAATACCACCCATGCCGGCACCACCGATGCCAACAAAATGAATGCGCTTAATCCGTCTCATTTCAGGGATCATGCTACGAAGCTGTGCGTATCTTTCTGTCTTAGTCATTTCAACCCTTTCTCGCAAATGAGGCACAAATATCTGCTACTCGTTGAGTCGCATCTAATACCGCTACGCCTCTTGCCTTATGACCCATTTGGGCTAGTTCTTGTCTATTTTCAGCAAATAACTGCAATTTCTCAGCAAGGTTATCTGCATTTAAAATGGTTTGTGGTAATAAAAATCCTGCGCCAGCATCAACAAGTACTGATGCATTCACTGTTTGATGATCATCCACTGCATGAGGATACGGCACTAAAATACTCGGTAAACCCACGGCTGCCAGTTCGGACACTGTAAGGGCACCCGAGCGGCAAACCACTACATCGGCCCAACGATAAGCGGCTTCCATATCATCAATAAATTCTGCAACATTGACACTGTCTGATTGGCCAAGTTGTTGATAACTCGACTTTACTGTTGTTTGGTTATTTTTGCCCACTTGGTGCCAAACTGTCAGAGAATGATATTTACTCAGATGAGCCACCACAGCAGGCATGACATCATTCAATACTTTGGCACCTAAACTACCACCTACCACCAATACTCTTAACGCATCGGCTTGCGGTGTTTTAATTTGTGCGCCTAACTCAATCAGCTCTTGGCGGATGGGATTACCCACAACCTCAACATTAGTGACGCTACTGGTAAAGGTATTGGGGAATGCACACAACACTTTTTTGGCAATCTTAGATAACAACTTATTGGTTAATCCTGGAATCGCATTTTGCTCATGTAACACGACAGGAATACCTGACAATTTTCCGGCCACTCCGCCTGGGCCGCTGGCAAAACCGCCCATGCCTAAAATCACATCGGGTTGAAAATCATCAATTACCGCTTTAGCTTGAATAATTGAACGGATAATTTTAAATGGCGCCGCTAACTTACGTATAAGCCCATTACCACGCACACCTTTAATATCGATAAATTCAATATCAAATCCGTGTTGAGGCACTAAACGCGCTTCCATTCGGTCGGCAGTACCTAACCAACGTATTTGCCAACCTTTTTCAGCTAAATATTTCGCCACTGCAAGTGCAGGAAAAACATGGCCACCAGTGCCGCCAGCCATAATTAATATCTTAGGAGAACGACTAATATTACTGTTCATTAACTAGTTCTCCCTTGTACGGCTTGCACCAAACTAACTCGACGTTCATGATCTATCCTAACAAGCAACATCACCGCAGCAGTCATAATCCACAAACTACTGCCACCATAGCTAATAAACGGTAGGGTTAACCCTTTGGTTGGTAACATACCAATACTGGCCCCTACGTTAACTACGGTCTGAAAACAAATCCAAATACCAACACCATAGGCGACATAACTTTCAAAAGGGCGCTGCATTTTTAAACATAAATTACCCAATCTAATCGCACGTATAGCAATAAAAAATAATGTGCATAACACCACCATAATACCGGTAAACCCCAGCTCCTCACCGATAACAGCAAAGATAAAATCAGTGTGTGCCTCAGGTAAATAAGCCAGCTTCTGAATACTGTTACCTAAACCCTGACCAAACCAATCGCCTCGGCCATAAGCCATTAAGGACTGCGTCAACTGATAACCACTGCCAAATGGGTCTTCCCACGGATCCATAAACGAGGTCACACGTCGCATACGGTAGGGTTCGAATAGCACCAGTAATACGAAGGTCGCTACGCCAAGTAATATCAACACCATAAAGTCTGTAATGCGCGCGCCAGCCAGAAACAACAAGCTTACCGTACACACAAACAACACCACCACGGTGCCTAGGTCAGGCTGTAACAAAATCAATACTGCGAACAAACCGTAAACCCCAATCGGTTTATAGAAGCCTTTACGGTTTTCGCGTAATTCACCATGACGACGTACTAGGTAACCTGCCATGTATACAATAAATATAAACTTGGCCATTTCGGCGACTTGGATCCTAATAGGACCGATAGACAACCAACGACGAGCACCGTTAACCGAAGTACCGATAAACAGTACTGCTATCAATAATACCAACACCGCTAGCATCAGCATGCCGCTGTTTTTTTCCCAATAGCTGACTTCAAACTTCAGTACCACGAAAGCAATCACTACGCAGCCAACAAGGTAAAGCACATGGCGATACATAAAATAAAACGGGTCGCCAGTCAGTTTGGTCGCTTCAGGCATTGAAGCAGACATCACCATAACAAAGCCAAAACACATTAAGCCGACAATCGCGACTAGAAAGCTACGGTCGTATAACGGCATACCCGGTGTATGGTCATCTGATAATAACGAGGGCAAAGTCCAATTAAGGCCCCGTTTAAACAAGCTAAGTTGCTGCTCGTTATTCGCCATCGGCTAACGACTCCACACACTGTCTAAAATCATCACCGCGAGCCATAAAGTTCTTATACATATCTAAACTTGCACATGCTGGCGACAATAATACTATGTCACCAGACGATGTTAATTCAGCGGCTTTGGCGACGGCCTCTGCCATCGTTGTCACTTCAATAGTGCCTGGTTTTAATTTGGCAATTTTGCGTCCATCTCGCCCCAAGGTAATAAGCTGGGTAATATTGCTCAACGGTTCTATAAGCGGACTAAAATCACTGCCTTTACCGTCTCCACCGGCGATCAAATACAAATCACCTAAGTGTGAATTAAGTCCCTCTAGCGCGGCAACTGTCGCGCCAACATTGGTCGCTTTAGAGTCATTGATATACGACACACCTTGCTTAACGGCAATCAGTTCGCAACGATGGCTTAAACCAACAAAGGTTTTAGCCACTTCTATCATGGCCTCTTTACCGACACCACAAGCATCGGCTAATGCCATTGCAGCTAATAAGTTTGCATGGTTATGGCTACCAATTAAGGTCACATCAATTAAATTAATAATTTCACTGTCACCATGGAAAATCTTGCCATCACTTAATCCCCATGCATCGCCTTCTGGCACATCCAAACCAAAATTATTTTGATTCATTGGCTCTAACGGATAAGTTAACTCGTCATCACGGTTGTACATCACAAAGCGACTTTGTGGGTATAAGCGTAATTTTGCTTCGCGGTAAGTATTTAAGTCACTATAGCGATCCATATGATCTTCGCTAACATTGAGACACGTTGCCGCAATACAATTTAATGAATGAGTTGTTTCAAGTTGAAAACTCGATAGTTCAAGTACGTAAAAGTCTGCATTCTGAGGTAATAAATCCAGCGCTGGTGTACCAATATTACCGCCAATCGCCACCGATTTTCCGGCAGCTAACAGCATTTCGTACACTAATGTCGTCACCGTAGATTTACCATTTGATCCAGTGATACCGACAACGCAAGGTTTTTTGTCTGCTATTTCTCGAGCAAATAACTCGACATCACCAATCACTTCAATTCCCATGTCCAATGCTGCACGCACTTCAGGCGTATCGATTGGCACACCAGGGCTGATGATAATTTGGCTAGACTGAACTAAATAACGACAATCAAACCCGCCAGCCAATAATTCAATATCGGCAAACTCTTGTGCCAACGTATCTGCACCCGGCGGATGACGACGACTGTCCATCACTAAAGGTTTAATGCCTTTAGACACTAAAAAACGCACGACCGAGAGCCCTGTTGCCCCTAAGCCTAAAACAATGTGCGTATATTGAGTTTGCATAATACTGACCTTGATTAATTACTTAGCGTAATTTTAGAGTCGCGAGACCCAGTAACACTAAAAACAACGAGATAATCCAAAAACGCACGATTACACGCGGCTCTGGCCACCCTTTTAACTCATAGTGATGATGAATAGGTGCCATACGGAAAATTCGTTGACCACGTAACTTATACGAACCCACCTGCAATATCACCGATACCGTTTCCATCACAAACACGCCACCCATGATCACTAATAAAATCTCTTGGCGAACCAAAATAGCAATCACACCTAATGCAGCACCCAACGCTAATGAGCCTACATCGCCCATAAACACTTGTGCTGGGTAGGTGTTGAACCATAAAAAACCTAAACCTGCACCGACCATAGCCGTACACACAATCACCAATTCACCGGCTAACGGTAAATGAGGTAGGTGCAAATAACTGGCAAATTGTGCATGACCAGATAAGTAAGCGATTAATGCAAACGCAGCCGCAACCATTACGGTTGGCATAATCGCCAAACCATCTAAGCCGTCGGTTAAGTTCACTGCGTTACTGGCACCCACAATGGTGAAGTAAGCTAATAAAATAAACATAAAGCCCAGTTGCGGCATAATATCTTTAAAAAACGGCACAACTAATTGTGTTTCGCCAACCATGGTTGATGAGCTATACAAATACACTGCAACCACTAAAGCGGCAATTGACTGCAGTGCGTATTTCCAACGTGCAATTAGGCCTTTAGAATCTTTCTTAACCACTTTACGGTAATCATCAATAAAACCAATGACACCAAAACTGGCTAGTACAAATAAAGTGACTAATACATAACGATTAGATAAGTCGCCCCACAGCAGCACACTGATAAAAATGCCCGCAAGGATAAGAATTCCGCCCATTGTCGGTGTTCCACGCTTACTGAAATGTGATTCTGGACCGTCATCACGAACGACTTGACCAATTTGCAGCGTTTGCAGGTGCTTAATTAAAATCGGCCCCCACCACAAACTAAACACCAATGCAGTTAACAAGCCTAAAATAGCCCGGAACGTTACATATGAAAAAACGTTAAACCCGCTATAAAATTGGGTTAAATACTCGGCTAGATAAACCAGCATCTACACTAACTCCCCACGCCCAAAGGCATCTAATAAACTGTCCACAACTCGCTCCATAGCGGCGCTGCGGGAACCTTTAACTAAAACGGTGATATTACCTGTGGTACTTATTAACTGTTTTTGCAATGCCACGATTAATGGCTCTTGAGCACAAAAGTGTTCACTGCCAAATGCTTCACTGGTATTTGCCGACAACTGGCCGCAACAAAATAGCGACTCTATGGCTGCATTTTTAACCTGTAATCCAATGCTGGCGTGCAAAGGGGCAGCATTGTCGCCTAATTCGCCTAAATCTCCCAGCACTAAACAACGATATCCATCACGTTGCTGTAACCAATTAATCGCCGCACTTACTGACGTTGGATTAGCGTTATAGCTATCATCAATTAATAACACTCGACCAAGCTCATGGGGCTGCATACGACCCTTTACCGGTTTAAGCAAAGCAAAGCCTTGTGCGATGTCGTAAAGCGATATATCTAAAGCAATACACATAGATGCTGCAGCCAGAGCATTACTCACTTGATGCAGACCCGCCAATGGCAATTGCACCACTTCTTGCTGTCCATCAAAGGTTAATGTAAACCGATAACAACCATTGGCATCTGCCACTATGTCTGTTGCGGTAACATCGGCATCGACATTCATTTCACGGCTAAAACGCAGGTGTTTGTGCCCTTGCGACTGTTGCAGCATAAAGTCTGCAAACTTGTCGTCAGCATTAATAATCGCCGTGCCATCTGGAGCAAGATGATTAAAAATTTCAGATTTAGCCTGAGCAACACCTTCCAGCGAACCAAATCCTTCAAGATGAGCATTGCCGACATTATTCACTAACGCGACTTGAGGCAGCACTAACGACGAGGTGTAATCGATCTCACCACGATGATTTGCGCCAAGTTCAAATACCCCATATTCATCACCTTTACTTAACCGTAGCAAAGTTAACGGCACACCAATTTCGTTGTTAAAATTGCCGGCGGTAAATAACACTTGGTGATGTTGAGATAAAATAGTGGCCAGCATTTCTTTAACGCTGGTTTTGCCGTTTGACCCCGTTAACGCGACGCAAATAGGCGCCACGGTTTGGCGCACAAACGCTCCCATCTTGCCCATAGCCTTTTGGGTATCGGCAACTACAATTTGCGCAATATCGGCGGCAAAAGGATGGTCGACTAATAGATGATCGACCAACAGTGCTACTGCACCATTTTTAATCGCAGTATCAACAAAGTCATGGCCATCAAAACGCTCGCCTTTTAACGCGATAAATAAACATTGAGCTGGAATGTTGCAACTGTCAGTACTGACACTCGTAATCACTCCGTCTTGGCCGTGTAGGGTGCCATTAAGATGCTGGGCTAATACCGACATAGTGACACTAATCATGATGCCTCCTGAGACAACTTGAATGCTAAGGCGCGTTCATCATAATCAATACGTTGTCCTGCCACTTCTTGATAGGTTTCATGCCCCTTGCCAGCAAGCAGTACAATATCGTCAACGTGTGCCAATGCAACAACATGGGTAATGGCTTCAATACGGTCTACTTGAGTAAGCACATTTTGAGGCTGACTAATACCCTGTAAAATATCGTTAATAATGGTTTGTGGATCTTCACTACGGGCATTGTCACTTGTGATCATCACTTTATCTGCATATTGCTCAGCGGCTTGTGCCATCAAAGGACGTTTGCCTTTGTCACGATCGCCACCGCAGCCGAATACACACCACAGAGTTCCTTTGCAGTGCAATCTTAATGCTTTTAACGCTTGCTCAATTGCATCTGGAGTATGGGCATAGTCAACAACCAAAGTCGCGCTGTTAGTAGATGAAAAACGCTCCATACGACCCGCAACAGGAACCAACAACGGCAGCACCGCCAAAATAGATGCCATTGGCTTGCCCTGTAAATACAGCACAGCTATTGCTGCCACGAGGTTAGACAAGTTAAATGCACCTAATAGCGGCGAGTTAAGCTGCACACTTACAGGAAGCCCACTATTAATCTCGACAAAATGCAATGTCGCGGTGACACCTGCATCATGATATTCAATGGCATCACAGTAAAAGTCGGCAGCAGAATTACCTTGAATGCTGAATGATTTATTCTTTTCATTCGCAAGTTGGGTCAACCATTTCTCGCCCACGGCATCATCAATATTAATCACACCATGTTTTACACTAGGAAATTGAAATAAGCGTTTTTTAGCCGCAGCGTAAGAATCCATATCACCGTGATAATCTAGATGATCACGGCTTAAATTAGTAAACACTGCTATCTCAAATGGTGCCGCTTCTACTCGTCCTTGTACTAAACCATGGCTAGACACTTCCATAGCACACAGTTCAGCGCCTTTAGCAGCAAACTCACTAAGCTGGCGCATAACCGTTATGGCATCAGCAGTCGTATTGCCACTATCCACAAGTTGGCCCCACAAACCATTACCTAATGTGCCCATCACAGCGGCTTGATGGCCAAGTAAATGGACAATTTGAGCAATAATTTGGCTTACAGAAGTTTTGCCATTGGTACCGGTTATTCCAATCAAAGATAACGATTGGTTATTGGATAAGTAAAACTGAGCAGCAACGGCCGACAATTGGCGGCCTAGTTGGCAAAAAAACACTAATGGCACAGTATATTGAAGACGATCGACGATGCCATGTTCATCTGGATTATCGGTATGGATCAGTATCGCCGTTGCTCCTGCGTTAATCGCTTGAGGAATGAATACTCGACCATCGACTTTATGACCAGGTAACGCCACAAATAAACCGCCACGTTCTACGTCACGGCTGTCTAGTGTTAACCCATTAATGGATTCGCGGCCAGAGTAATGGAACCACGGCGCTAATAAATCATTTAATAACATTATTCTGCGCTCCTCGCGCAGTGGCCAAATGAACAGCCTCCTGCTCTGAAATTGGTTCTACATTAAGCATTTGCAAGGCACCTGACATAATTTTAGCAAAAGCAGGGCCGGCAACATCGCCACCGTAATATTTGTCACCTTTGGGTTCATTAATCACAACTGAAATAGCCAAGCGTGGTTTATGAACCGGAGCTACACCAGCAAATAAAGCAACATAATCATCGCCATACCCCCCAGCAACGGCTTTACGGCTTGTACCTGATTTACCTGCAACGGGGTAACCATCAATGTGTGCTTTGGTTCCTGTGCCTCCCGTTTCAGTCACCCCAACGAGCATTTCCATTACGTCATAGGCGACCTTATTTGAAATAACTTGCTCGCCTTTAGGTGGTTGTCTCAGTTTTAAAATCGATACTGGATAAAGTATTCCACCACTGCCTAGCGTGGCGTACATACGTGCAATTTGTAATGGTGTCGCGGTAAAGCCATAACCAAAAGACAAGGTGGCACGTTCAAAGTCAGACCAACGATGGCGATTATGAATTAATCCGGCACTTTCACCGGTTAAATTAATCCCCGAATAATTACCTAATCCCATGGATTGGTATGTACCGAGTAATTGTTCAACAGGCATAGACAAGGACAGCTTACTAATGCCCACGTTACTCGATTTAACCAAAATTTTGGCTAACGTCATGTCACCATAGTTATTCGAATCGCGAACTTGACGTCCACCAATCCGCATCCACCCTGGTGATGTCGAGATCAATTCATTTACTTTCACTGTGCCGGAATCTAGAGCCGCTGCAACAACAAAAGGTTTAATAGTAGACCCGGGTTCAAATGTGTCAGTTAAGGCACGATTACGCATACGGTGAGGCTGTAAATTATCTCGGGCATTGGGATTATATGAAGGCGTATTTACCATCGCTAGCACTTCGCCAGTGGTCACATCGATGACCACCACAGACCCTGAAGTCGCTTGGTATACTTCTGTCGCACGTTTCAATTCACGATATGCCAACTGCTGAATACGTTGATCGATACTGAGCACTAAATCGTTAGAGCTTTCGCCTTCTTGCACGATATCTAAACGCTCAACCACACTGCCATCACGGGCTTTACGTACTTTTTGCTTAGAAGGTGTTCCTGTTAACCAAGTATTATAAGTATTTTCGATGCCTTCAATGCCCACATCATCGATATTAGTGATACCAATTAACTGTGCAGCCGTTTCACCAGCAGGATAGTAACGACGGGATTCTGATTTAAGGTAAATACCACCAATTTTAAGCTGCTCAATATAGTCAGCAACAGCAGAGGTCACTTGACGTTTAAGATATACAAAGCGCTTTTTAGGATTGTTTTTGACTTTTCTGACCAATACATCGACAGGTTCCTGCAGAACATCAGCAAGGGCTTGCCAACGTCGCATGTCTTTAAATGCATCTTGATCATGAGCATGTTTAGGATCAGCCCACACAGCCCGCACAGGAACACTAACCGCGAGCATATCGCCATTACGATCGGTGATTAAGCCTCGCTGAACTTGATTGCTGGTTGTGCGTAATGTGCGCATATCACTTTCGTGACGCAGTTTATCTGGCTCAATAATTTGAATATAGGCCGCACGTGCAACTAGACTGCAAAATAATAACAAAACGAACCCCACCACAACGTATAAACGCCATGGAATAAGTTCGTGACCTAATTTTTGCTTTGCTTGTCTAGCCATATTCCCTATGCT
The DNA here is from genome assembly GCF_014596695.2 of Shewanella sp. BF02_Schw. Lineage (NCBI taxonomy): Bacteria > Pseudomonadati > Pseudomonadota > Gammaproteobacteria > Alteromonadales > Shewanellaceae > Shewanella > Shewanella sp. BF02_Schw. Next base: position 235,965 of record NZ_JABKAW020000006.1, on the reverse strand, counting down.
CACTGGACTCGAATGATAACTTCCTCCTTAGGAAGCGGCCGAGACATATTTAATTCTTTGGTTGCCATCCGAGTCACACGACTGTGCTCTGATTGCGATTGTTCTTCTAATAATAGGTTTCGCCATTCAATATCTAAGCGATCTTGCTCTTGTAGAAGTTGATCCCATTGAGTAATCAACTTACGTGTTACATGGCTGGTATAAACGACGGCTACGCCATTCATCACAACCAAAATACTCAACAGCAATACCCACTTGTGGTGCCAAATGTCATGTAACACAATCCGAGGCAAATTTAATGGTGATTGGCTCACATTACCCTCAGTGGTTAATAATCCAGACGTTCGGCAACTCGTAATACTGAGCTACGCGCACGTGGATTTTGCTCTAATTCTGCATCAGAAGGCTTTAGTGCCTTACTAACCGCCTTTAATTTGCGCGATTTATTAAGCTCTGCTTCCATGATAGGCAATCCATATGGCACGCTTTCAGCTTGGCTATGGCGGCGAATGAAACGCTTAACCATACGGTCTTCTAACGAATGAAAACTGATCACCGATAGACGTCCTTGAGGTGCTAATACCGCTAATGCGCCTTCAAGTGCTTGATCGATTTGTTCTAATTCACTGTTAATATAAATACGAATAGCCTGGAACACCCGTGTTGCAGGATGCTTATTACGCTCTTTGTTTTTAGTGATGCGCGCGATTAAATCGGCTAAATCTTTGGTACGCAAAAAAGGTGTTTTTTCGCGATCGGCAGCGATACAACGTGCAATGTGACGCGAATTTTTTTCTTCACCGTAGGTTTTAAATACCCATGCCATGTCTTCAATTTCAGCACGCGCTATCCACTGAGCTGCAGTTTGACCCTGGCTATTGTCCATGCGCATATCGAGTGGACCATCACGTAAAAAACTAAAGCCACGCTCTGCATCGTCTAGCTGTGGTGATGACACGCCAAGATCAAGCAATACGCCGTTGATCTTACCGGTTAATCCAAGCTCCTCTACATACTCGGCTAATTGGCCAAAGCCACCGTGTACGATTTGAAAACGTGGATCATCTGCAAACTGTTTTGCAGCTTCAATGGCTTGCGGATCACGATCAATTGCAATTAAACGACCATTTTCGCCTAAATGGCTTAATACATGACGCGAATGCCCACCTCGGCCAAACGTGCCATCAATGTAGATGCCATCACTTTGGATATTGAGACCATCAACGGTCTCATTCAATAATACTGATAAATGGGCAAACTCTTGGCTCATTGGGTTCTTCTAACCTTTTTGGTCATTACAGTGAAAAGTGTGCCAGACGTTCATTGCTGGCTAAATCTTGGCTTTGAATGAGCGCATTGCCATCATCCATTTGTTGCTGCCAAGCACTCTCTTCCCATAATTCAAATTTATTCAGTAAGCCCACCAGCATGGTTTTCTTTTCTAAACTGGCGAAACTTCGCAATGCCGGCGGAATCACAATACGTCCGTGGCTGTCTAGTTCACAATCTTGTGCGTGACCTAGTAATTTTCGTTTAAAGGAACGCTCAAGTGGATCGGTATCAGAAAGCAATCTTAGCTTTGCTTCAATCTGCTCCCATTCATGTAACGGATAAATCAACAAACAAGCAGCGTCAATATCAACGGTCATAATCACAGTACCGGCATGCTCCACACGTAACGCATCACGGTATCTCGCTGGAATAGCGATCCGCCCTTTAGCATCCATGTTGATTGCACTGGCACCACGAAACACGTTATTTAGCCCTTAATGTTGTCATTTGATCCACAATGATCCACTTCTTCCCACAAATGCTAAGTTTAGGGACTCTATGCAAGTGTTGTCAAGCAATGGACAGATATATTAAATCCAGACCCCAAGCGGGTTAGCAGCAAATTAATATCAAGCGGGATGAATGACAGAGCTGTCATAGGAAAACAGCTAAAAATCAGGGTAAATGAGTTAAACCAGAGACATAACGGTCACTTTATCGGCTAAAATAGACTCGCGATCTTTTTAATTAATGTTATTTAATCGTTCGAATGCTCCATCTTTACCTCGTAATATTGCTCAACAGCTCAATTTTAAGCACATTAAAAATCAACAAATAGTCGACTGAGTCGATTTTCTACGTTTAAAAAAGCTCTTTATTTTATGCTTATGCCTGTCGAGCATCTTCAATATCAGTATTATTGAGGCGAAAACACCTCTCTATTCACCTTCTGTATCGTATTGCTCAGGTAAATTGCCTATCTAAATAACACTGCTAAATAACACTGCTAAAACAACTTTTGATCATTAGATTACTGCTAAACATCAACTGCTAAACATCGATTACTAAGCATCAATGCCTAAGTATTAACGACCAAAAATCGATTGCAGAACATCACGATGTATAACATTAACCCTGCATGTTGAGGGCAGGCATTTTATCAATTCATCTCGCAATCACAGTTAATTATTCTTAATGCCTTAATGGGATGTACTGTGATGATGACTCAACAATAAACAGTTAAAAGCAGTGTTATCACTTAAGGAATTACGCTACAGCGATATCGATCTGCTCAACGCTGTGTCCTGTTAACTTCGTTGCATTAATAGGCAATAGATAAGCTATTGACGCGGAAATATGCCTTTAGAGGTCGTAAATGGGAAAACATCGCGACGTTAACGTTATTCTATTGCCCTTGGTACATCATTGAATAACTGATAAAAATAATGAAATGAGCATAATTGATAACACCCATACCAACAGGGAGCCAGTCAACCAAGAGTATGAAAGAGGTAATTAAACGATCCAAAATCTAAATAAGATTAAATTTTAATCAAATTAAGCCGATAAACAGTTATGATGATAAACATCCAACTTCATTTCACCATCACAGGAGAGCAACATGAGTATCGACAGCATTTATGCCATGCTAGCTAGACCTGTACAGGCAGTGAGTGAGCGTAAGAGGATTGTTGAACAAGTCAAACATACCAGTGCGATAAGTGCAGACAGCCACGAGGCGCCTCAGTCACAATTACCCCCCAGCATTACTCATAAAATGCCGATTCAACGGCAGGAAGCGCCACGTCAAGAAAGACGCGCCAAACCTAGAACGGTTAATGAGAAAAAAAATCTAGGTAGCCGAATGAGGCGAATGAAAACGGATAAGCGATTCTCCACTCGGGGAGAAACCGCTAGTCAGCTTATTGATATTGAAGTGTAATATTTACTTCGTTTACCCAACTTCACCATTAGGGCTCACTTGAGATACAGCTTTCTGCCAGCCCTTATATAAGGTTGCACGAGTCTCTATATCCATTGTTGAGGTAAACTCCCGCTCGGTAGACAGCATGGTTTTTAATTCATCGGTCGACTTCCATACACCAACAGCCAAGCCAGCGAGGAATGCAGCTCCCATCGCAGTGGTTTCTGTTACTTGCGGACGAATAACCGTTACCCCAGTAATGTCGGCTTGAAATTGCATTAAAAAGTCATTCGCTACCGCACCACCATCCACTCGAATTTGTGTTAGCGGTACATTAGAGTCTTTGCTCATAGCATCAAGCACATCACGAGACTGGTATGCAATTGCTTCTAATGCTGCGCGAATAATATGATTCCGATTGGCTCCCCGGGTTAAACCAATAATGGCACCTCGGGCATCGGCATCCCAATAAGGCGCACCTAAACCCACAAATGCAGGCACCAAGTAAACGCCATTAGTGTCATCTACTTTGTCGGCAAAATATTGGGTGTCACAAGCATCGGCAATAAGACCTAACTCATCACGCAACCACTGAATGACCGCGCCGCCCATAAATACCGAGCCTTCTAGGGCATAATTCACCTTTGTATCAGCGCCAATAGCAATGGTCGTTAATAACCCATGGGTAGACTCTACCGCTTTGTCACCCGTGTTCATTAACAAAAAACACCCTGTGCCATAAGTATTTTTAGCCATCCCAGGCTCAATGCACAATTGGCCAAATAACGCCGATTGTTGATCGCCAGCCATGCCCGCCACTGGAACATGATTGCCAGCCAATTCGGTATAGCCGTATATTGCGCAAGACGGTTTCACGTCAGGTAACATTGCCCGAGGGATGTTAAACAGATCAAGCAACTCTTGGTCCCACTGCTGGTCATGAATGTTAAATAACATGGTCCGAGATGCATTAGTCGGTTCGGTCACATGGACTTCACCTTGTGTGAGTTTCCACACCAACCAAGTATCAACAGTGCCAAACAATAAATCACCTGCTTCGGCTTGTTCACGAGCGCCTTCAACATTGTTTAAAATCCACTCAACTTTTGACGCCGAAAAATATGGATCTAGTACCAGCCCAGTTTTCTGGCGCACCATATCTTCAGCACCTTGTGCTTTATGATGTTGGCATATTGCCTGGCTGCGGCGACATTGCCATACAATTGCATTACATACCGGCTTACCTGTGTGCTTGTTCCAGACAATCGTGGTTTCGCGTTGATTAGTAATCCCTATCGCGGCAACATCATGACGGCTAATGCCCGCGCGAGTTAGCACTTCAACCAAAACTGAACTTTGTGAAGACCATATCTCCATCGGATCATGCTCTACCCACCCCGCTTGCGGATAATGTTGAGTAAATTCACGATGTGCCACGGCGACAATATTCGCTTGATGATCAAACACAATGGCACGAGAACTTGTAGTGCCTTGATCTAACGCGACAATGTATTTTTTTGCAACCATCTGATTTCCTATATCATTTTGTCATTATTATTTTTATATGATTTATCTGCTTAATAAGCCAATGTGACATCGTACATCGACATATAAAATTAATGCAAGTAATTGTCACCCGTTCACAGAAAACCTCATCATTTTACTGTAGATCAGAAATAAAAAGGCCTCGCAACTGCGAGGCCTTAAATATCAACACTAGCAGAGCTTATTACATCTTATAGCTTAACTGCACACCTGTTAACCATACATCACCGGTGGCTTCACCAGTGAAGCTAACTGCTGCAAGATCTTGTAGGCCCTGAGTCTCTGTAATGGGTGCGTCACCATAAGTGCGAATGTAAGTCACACCCACATCAACATTCAAATTTTTAGAGACTTGATAACCGGTACCCACACTGAACCATAAACGGTCAGAATCTGGAATGGTCGTGGTGCGATGCTGATCATCAACCGCAGTTGTATCTAATGCCATACCTGCACGTAATGTCCACTGGTCATTAAGGGTATAGGTGGTACCAAGCGCATAACGCCAGTTATCTTTAAAGTTCTCTTCTTTTACTACGTCTGACTCTAAGCCACCTACTGGCTTAACATCACCAGGGAAATACGCCACTAGTTGCTCAAACACACTCCATTCGGTCCAATTAACACTGGCATGCATTGCCCAGTTTTCGGTTAACTGGTGATAAGAAGCAAGTTCTGCAAATGCAGGTAACTCAATAGGTAAGTAGCCTTCGATTTCAATATTTTGACCACCGTTATAAGCCACACCAGATACATGACCGTCTAATTTAAGATCGACACTACTGTGATAAGCCAAACCGATACGGTTAGCTGAGTTAATTTGCCAGCTCGCGCCCGCTTTCCACCCATAACCAACATCATCACCTTCCATTGACTTTAAATTTGTACCACCTGAAGGTAAGCGTGCATTGATGCTTGCAGGTAAATTAGGATTAGCTTTAATCGCATCAATCCAACCTGGAGCGGTTGCACTAACTTCACCTTCACCGTACACAACACGTAAGCCAGCACCTACAGTGAATGAGTCATCAATGCGGAAAGCAACATTGGGATTAAACTCGACAGTGGTAATTGAGGTTTTACTGCCAAAAATAGCCGCTGCATCCGCTACCGGAATATCTGTTGCTAAACCATAATTTGAATTAACCGCTAGACCCCAAGTCCATTGATCATTCAACTGGTTTGAATAATAAAAGTTTGGCACAAATGCATTATCAGCAACATCATATGCGTCAGCACCAATCACTAATGGCTCTGAGCCTAATAACGGTGAAGAAATGCCGACATCACCAACCACATCAACATTTGGCATAACATAAATGCCACCCGCTGATACTTGGCGGCCTTCTAGATAAGCTAGCATGGCTGGATTACGCGCTTGAGTTGACGCATTGTCTGCAATAGCCGCTTCACCAGCAAATGCACGGCCTAAACCTGTTGCTGAATATTCTGCAAGTTGAAAACCTGCCGCGTTCACTTGAGTTGTTGCCCCAAATACAATGGCGCTAATCGCCAGTGTTAACACTGTTTTTTTCATTATGATTCTCTGTGTCTTAGTTTCAAACTGCATAAATCGACTTTTATAGAGCAAAAACTCGATTTAAATGAAGCCGCCAGTGTACTGATCCAAAAAAGCTTTGCAACTGCGTAAAGAGACGGAACAAGAAGTGAGTGATTGAATTTAAAATTGTGATCATGATCAAACTTTTAATTTTCAGCTATAAAAAAGAAACTAAAAGCGGTATAGCTGTAAACTGATTTAACATCACATAAGGAAAAGTTATTTTTTATCATTTAAAAACATTAGGTTAAATAACTTTATATGGCACACTAGTGAGCTTAAATAATTAACGATATTCATCTAAAATAAGTCCACCCAGTACTTATATTACAAAATAGTGACATAAAAACGTTTACAATTAAAAACAAAAAAACCTCTTGATGACATCATCAAGAGGCTGTTAATTTATAGTTCATGCTATTTAAACGGTACTCTCAAACATTCCGAAATAGCCGATTATGCGAACCAGGCAGGTATGTGAGTTTCATAATCACTGATTTGTTGTTCAAATGACAACGTCAAACCAATCGCATCAAGACCATTCAATAACTTATGTCGAGCAGACTCCACTATAGTGAAATCAAACACGCTTCCTGAAGGTGACGTAACTGTGAGAGCTTGTAAATCAACGGTAATTTTTGCTCCCTCATTGGCTGCCACTTCATCCATTAATTGTTGTACTTGTGCCGATGTTAATTTAACGGGTAACAGACCGTTATTAATCGAATTACCGTAAAAAATATCGGCAAACGTCGGCGCGATGATCACTCTAAAGCCAAAATCAGCTAGTGCCCATGGCGCATGCTCGCGCGACGATCCACAACCAAAGTTTTCTTGTGCTAATAAAATAGAAGCGCCTTTAAAACGTGGCTGATTAAGTACAAAATCAGGATTAGGCTGATCGCCAACGTCATCCAAGTAACGCCAATCATGAAATAAGTGCACACCAAAACCGTCACGGGTGACTTTAGACAAAAATTGCTTAGGAATAATCTGATCGGTATCGACATTAGCGCTATCAATGGCTACCGCTAAACCGGTATGGGCAGTAAATGCTTGCATGTTTATCTCCTCTCTCGGTTTAGTAAGGTTTGCGAATATCAACAAAGTGACCAGCTACTGCTGCAGCGGCTGCCATAGCAGGGCTCACCAAATGAGTACGACTACCACGACCTTGACGGCCTTCGAAGTTACGGTTACTGGTTGATGCACAACGATCGCCAGCTTCTAAACGGTCATCATTCATCGCTAAACACATCGAGCAACCTGGTAAACGCCATTCAAAACCAGCTTCAATAAAGATTTTATCTAAACCTTCTGCCTCTGCCTGTAACTTCACTTGGCCAGAACCAGGTACCACAATCGCCACAACACCCTCTGCAACTTTACGGTTTTTAGCGTGCACAGCAGCGGATCGTAAATCTTCAATACGCGAGTTAGTACAAGAGCCAATAAACACTTTATTGATGCTAATGTCAGTCATCTTAGTGCCAGGCGTCAGGCCGATATACTCTAAGGCTTTAATCATACTGGTGCGATTGGTGCTGTTGGTTTCAGTTTCTGGATTAGGTACTACACCATCAATCGCAACGACTTGACCAGGGTTAGTGCCCCAGGTTAACTGCGGCGCAATATCGTTGGCATCTAATACCACTTCGACATCAAACACAGCATCTGCGTCAGATTTAAGCTCAGACCATGCTGCAACAGCTTGTTCCCACATTGCATCTTTAGGCGCAAATTCACGACCTTTAAGATAGTTAAATGTGGTTTCATCAGGCGCAACCATGCCAGCTTTAGCGCCCATTTCAATGGCCATATTACATAAGGTCATGCGGCCTTCCATGGTTAATGCTTCAATGGCTTCACCACAAAACTCAACCACGAAACCTGTACCACCATCCATGCCAAGCTTACCGATAATCGCTAACACGATATCTTTAGCCGTCACGCCATCGGTTACTTTGCCACGCACTTCAACTTTCATATTCTTGGCTTTTAACTGACGTAGTGTCTGGGTTGCCAACACATGCTCAACTTCTGATGTGCCAATACCAAATGCTAACGCACCAAACGCACCATGGGTCGCGGTGTGAGAATCACCACACACAATCACAGTACCGGGTAAGGTAATCCCCAGCTCTGGCCCCATTACATGAACAATGCCTTGATTAGGATGATGAATGTCATACAAGCGCACGCCAAACTCTTTACAATTCTGTGCCAGTGTTTCAACTTGAGTACGCGCCATTGGGCTTAACGCATCTAAACTGGCGCTGCGCGTTGAGGTGTTGTGATCCATCGTGGCAAAGGTTTTTTGTGGCGCGCGGAGTTTACGCCCTGCCACTTTTAAACCGCTAAATGCTTGTGGTGATGTGACTTCATGGACTAAATGACGATCAACATACACAACTGGCGCTTCACCTTCTGGGCTGGCAACAATGTGTGAGTCCCACACTTTTTCATATAAGGTTTTACTTGTCACTTGGGCCATTACACACCTTCCTTTATTGCCTGGGTGATAAAGTCACCCATTTGCGCTGTCGACTTAGCTTCGCTGCGTTTGTCTGCAGCCAATAATTCACCGGTTAGATAACCACTTGCCAATGCTTTTGTCACTGCACGTTCAATAGCGCTTGCCGCCTCTTCTTGCTTTAGGCTGTGACGTAACATTAATGCAGCAGATAAAATTTGTGCTACCGGATTAGCAATACCTTGGCCAGCAATATCTGGCGCACTGCCACCGGCAGGTTCAAATAAGCCAAAACCAGAGCTATTCATGCTTGCCGAAGACAATAACCCCATAGAGCCAGTTAACATGGCAATTTCGTCTGATAAAATATCACCAAACAAGTTAGAACATAACATCACATCAAACTCATCAGGACGACGTAATAGCTGCATAGTCGCGTTATCAATATAGATGTGTTCTAAAGTGACATCCGGAAAGTCTTTAGCAACTTCCTCTACCACTTGGCGCCATAATACTGAACAGGCTAATACGTTGGCCTTGTCTACCGAAGTCACCTTATTTTTACGTCCACGCGCGGCTTCAAAAGCAATACGAGCAATACGACTAATTTCGCGACGGCTATAACGCATGGTATCAAAGGCTTCTTCATCATCTCCTTCACCTTGGCGCCCTTTCGGCTTACCAAAGTAAATACCACCAGTTAATTCACGGACACACAACACGTCAAAACCACGGGCTGATATATCACTACGAAGCGGTGACATATGCTCTAAGCCGTCATGTAATTTGGCTGGGCGTAAATTACAAAATAGCTCAAAGTGTCCGCGCAATGGCAATAATGCGCCGCGTTCAGGTTGATCGTTTGGTGGCAAATTTTCCCACTTAGGGCCACCGACACTGCCGAATAAAATCGCATCCGCGGCTTCGCAGCCTTTTAAAGTCGCGTCAGGTAAAGGACAGCCATGGTTATCAATGGCAATACCGCCGACATCAAATTCGGTGTATTGAATATCCAGCCCAAAACGTGTCTCAACAGCACTGAGCACTTTACGCGCTTCAGCCATCACTTCAGGACCAATACCATCACCCGACAAAACTGCTATTTGATAACTCATACGCCGCCTAACTCCCTTTCTTTATGGATCTGTTGTTTAAAGTCAGCCACTTTATCTGCGCGGTACACTAAGTTCATCACATGTACTAACGCTTGAGCTGATGCTTCGACGACGTCTGTGGCTAAGCCAACGCCGTGGAACATTTGTTCATTATATTTTGCGGTAATATCAACTTGCCCAAGCGCATTTTGACCTTCGCCTTTCGCGCTTAACTTGTAATTAGTGATATTAATTTTACGCTCTGTTGCGCGTGCAATGGCATTATAAGCTGCATCAACAGGACCATTGCCCGTAGCAGCCTCAGTAATATCGTTGCCATCAACCGCAATACGTACCGTGGCAGTGGCGACACCTTCAGTCGAATCAGAATGCACCATCATGTGCTGAAGCTGGTACTTATCGTCATCTTGCGCTTGCGACTCCATGAATACCAATGCTTCTAAATCATAATCGAACACTTGGCCTTTTTTATCTGCTAAGGTCAAAAACTGCTCGTAAAGACTGTCCATGTCATAGTCAGTTTGTTGGTAACCCATTTCTTCCATGCGATGTTTAATCACATGGCGACCAGAGCGTGAAGTCATGTTCAAATTATTACGGTTTAAGCCAATACTTTCTGGTGTCATGATCTCGTAAGTATTTTTGGCTTTAAGCATACCGTCTTGATGAATGCCCGATGAATGAGAGAATGCATTGGTTCCCACAATCGCTTTATTGGCTTGGATCGGCATATTACATAATTGACTCACTAGCGATGAGGTGCGGTGAATTTCTTTGGCATTAATACCACAGTCTAAATCTAACAAATCTTTGCGAGTTGCAAGAATCATGGCGATTTCTTCTAACGAACAGTTACCGGCACGTTCACCAATACCATTAATAGTACATTCAACTTGGCGGGCGCCCATTTCAACTGCAGCAATTGAATTGGCCACCGACAAGCCTAAATCATCATGACAATGAACCGAGATAACGGCTTGATCGATATTAGGAACCCGATTAAATAAGGTTTGGATAATGCCACCAAACTCGCTTGGCACTGTATAACCTACGGTATCAGGAATATTAATGGTACGAGCACCGGCTTTAATCGCCGCCTCAACCATACGACATAAATTATCGATTGGTGTGCGACCAGCATCTTCACATGAAAACTCAACGTCATCTGTAAATCGTCTGGCGTATTTAACCGCATTAACGGCCATCTCTAATACATCATCAAAAGAGCGCTTCAATTTACTTTCAACATGAATGGTCGAAGTAGAGATAAAGGTATGAATTCGAAATTGATCGGCAACCGACAAAGCCTGGGCTGCAGCATCGATGTCTTTTTCAAGTGCACGAGATAGCGCACACACACGGCTGTTTTTAATGGTTTTAGCAATGGTCTGCACCGATTTAAAATCGCCCGGAGAAGAAACAGGAAAACCCACTTCCATTACATCTACACCTAAACGCTCTAGAGCCAACGCAATTTGTAGCTTTTCTTTAACGGTTAAACTGGCTGCTAATGCTTGCTCACCATCACGTAAGGTAGTATCAAAGATTATGACTCTATTGGACATCGAATTTCTCCATCGACCATCATGTTTATTTGAATTAGCTGCGAGGTACACAACGGCTTCATTTCAAAAGGGCTAAAAAAAAACCCCGCGACAATTAGCGCGGGGTTTGTGTATGTTTAATGAATTATTTTACATGTAACACAAAGGACTCCGCGCAGGATGTGCGTGAGAGGAGAAGGAGTCCGAGTAAAGCTGATTGTGTATTCATGACGTTAGTATTCACTTTTAATAACTAATTATGCTAAATGATTGACGTACAAAATATGTCTATGCCTAATATGTAACGCGACCAGCCTTCTGTGTCAACCCTAATTTGGTCAACGTGAAAAAGATGATAGCGTACTAGTGCTTCATTACAGTTAACCAGCGACATTATCAGCCAATATTGATTCGCTTTCAATTAATGAACTTACCTCTCAAAGTGCAAATAAACATCAATCTAAGTTGCTGCATCGATTATATTTTTATGTATCTGGATATAAATAATCGTATACTGCTATCACCCCATGTTAAGTAGATATATGACGATGATGTTGTCGAAAAAGAGTATTGAATATAACTTTAGTCGCATTTTTGCTTTAATCTTTGGCCTCACACTATATTTAGCGACTACGGCAGTTTTGGCTCAACCATCGCAACGTTTATTACTCTCAGCCGATATCATTGCCGAAACTCAACAACTGAGCGCTCGAGAACAACTCGATGTGATCAGCAATATTAATACTCAAAGATCTGCAAACGCCAAAATACTCATTGATTCACTCGAGCAACAACACGCTAAACAACCACTAACCGATATAAATGCTCTGCGCTTAACACTACTTCATTGCTTTAATTTGCTGGAATTTGGTGAGTTTAATCAGGCAATCACCTTGGCAAAACAAGGGGAAATGAAGGCCAGACAGTTTAAATACGATACCGCTCGCCCTTACTTTATACAGTGCCAAGCCGATGCACACCAAAGCCTTGGCAACACGCTACAAGAACAACAACTCACCGAAGAAGCGTTACGATTAGCCAAGCGTTATTCTGAAAAACAAGCGATTGTAAACAGCCTTTATGCCAGAAGTAGACAAAATACTAGCCTAGAAAATTATAATTCGGCCATTGAAGACTTGCGTTTTGCCTTAGATATTTATGATGAAGCACAAAACCAATTTCAGCATTGGTACTTGTTGCCGCTTTCATTTATACAATCAGAAATATCTAATGTATTTTTCTCTATGGGTGATTATGTAGAGGCACTGCATTTTTCCGAAGCAGCTTATAAAGATATTTCTTTTTTTGGAAAAATAAAATCTACAGTAACTCTCAATTTAGCGCTTATAAACATAGCGCTAAATGATAAAGCCAAAGTACTATATTTTTTAAATAAAGCAGAAAGTGTCAGTGCAAATATAGACTCTGAAAGAGATTTGGCAAACCAATATGCTTTGCTTGCGATAATTCATTTGTATGTTGGTGATTACACCATCGCCGAAAAACTCGCATTATCAAGCATAGAACTATTCACTAAATACCAAGAGCCTATTTACGTCATGCGCATCAAGCGTACATTAGCCAAAGTGTATTTTGCACAACATAAAGACAACCAAGCCTTGTCACTGCTAAATGAAATTATTGAGCAAGCCACTGAACTTGAGCAATTTTCGGATTTAGAGGAGTTTAACCAGATAATCAGTCAATATTACGCTGAACAAAATCAATTTGAATCGGCTTATCAATTTCAGGTGCAGCGTTTTGGTGCCGCTAAACAAGCTGCGGCCAAGTTAAACAATGCCCACTTTATGCAGTATAAAGCCAGAATAACAGCACAAAGTGAAGCCAGTACACCACCAGAGAAACCTGTCAGCAACATCAATCAAAATTTAACCATTACCGCCTTGATGATTTTGTTACTGTCTGTTGGATTAGTCCTATTTTTGGCCCGTAAACCACAGCGACTCAATAATGTGAATGCTCAAGAAGAAAGCCAGCAGCACCGTATAGACAATATGTTAGATAATGCCAAACAAGGGCACTATCAATTAAGTATGCTACTGATTAATATCAGTAATAACAATATTGAGGATATACCCTTTATTATTCCGCGGCTCAAAAATACACTTAGAGAGCAAGACCAATTGTTTCGGCATAATACTAATGAACTCATTATTATCTTGCCACACGCATCGTCAGTGGGGGCGGCAAGAGTCATAACCCAAATAGAGCAAGTACTTGGTGAATGGAAATCCGAGCTCAAAGTAAATATTGGTATGGCGAGTTTACAACAACTTGATACTTTTGAAGTACTCGTTAAAAAAGCAGTATTAAATCAATTAAATAAAATAAAATCTCAAGAGAAAAACAGTTCTAATGATGAAAACTAAATCACTAACCTTTGGTCAAATAATCAGAAATTTCATCTAAAAATTCGCCACCAAATCGGTCAAGCTTAATCTGCCCAACACCATTTACCGCGAGCATCTCGCCAGGGCTTGTGGGCAGCATCGCACACATCTCTGCGAGTGTTGCGTCGTTAAAGACTAAATAGGGTGGAATGTCATTTTTCTCAGCTAGTTCGCGACGCAGTAATTTTAATCGAGCAAACAACTTACGATCATACTGTTGCGGTGCACGTCCATTGGGTTTGCGCTTTACATCAATCAATTGAATCCGAGGTTCCGCTAACATTAGCGATAACTCAGCTTTAAGGATTGGTCTTGCGGCAGGGTTAAGCTTAATTGCAGAGCCGCGGGTAATATCCTGACTCATCAAACCTAAATGAATTAATTGGCGGATAACACTGAGCCAAAACTCAGTTGATTTATCTTTACCAATGCCCCATGTCGATAACTTATCATGGCCTCTATCCACTATGTTGGCCGCTTTTGAACCGCGCAATACTTCAATTACATGGTGGATACCAAAACGTTGCTGTAAACGATAAATACAAGACAGTACTTTTTGCGCATCTTCAGTACCATCATATCGCTTGGGTGGATCAAGACAGATATCACAGTTACCACAAGGTTTTGATGCCACTTCATCAAAGTAGTTTAACAACACTTGGCGACGACACGTTTGCGCTTCAGCAAATGCTGCCATGGTATGCAATTTATGAAATTCGACTTGTTGTTGAGGCCCAGGTTCAGATTGCTCAATCAAATGCCTAACCCGGCCTATATCGGCAGGATCAAATAACATATAAGCTTCTGCATCTAAACCATCGCGGCCTGCACGGCCTGTTTCTTGGTAATAAGCTTCAATGCTTTTAGGAATATCGTAATGCACCACAAAGCGTACGTTAGATTTATTAATCCCCATGCCAAAGGCCACCGTAGCCACCACAATATCGATTTGATCTTTTAGAAATTTATCTTGAACGTTACCACGCTCTTCCTGGCTCAAACCGGCATGGTATGCTTGAGCATTAAATCCTTGTAAGCGTAAACGCTCGGCCACCTCATCAACTCGACGACGACTGCTGCAATACACAATCCCACTAGTGCCATTTTGAATAGTTAGAAACTGACGTAATTGATTAGCCGCATTAAGCTTTTCAGCCACGGTATAACGGATATTTGGACGGTCAAAACTCGACAACAAGGTATAAGGGGTTACCCCTAAGCGCTCGCAAATACTCAAACGCGTGGCATGATCTGCGGTTGCAGTTAAGGCCATTAAAGGTAAGTAAGGAAAATATTCTTTTAACTGCCCTAATGCCGCATATTCAGGTCTAAAATCATGGCCCCATTGGCTAATACAATGGGCTTCATCAACTGCAAACATTGAAACATCAACCGATTGCAGACGCTCAATAAAATCAGGACGCAAAAGTCGCTCTGGAGAGACATACAACAATTTAATCTCACCAGCATGTAATTTACGTAACACCTCAGCACTTTGCTCACGCGGTAAAGATGAATTGAGATAAGCAGCTGACACACCACTTTGCAGTAAACTGTCGACTTGGTCTTTCATTAACGAAATTAATGGCGACACCACCACGGTCACACCAGGCAACACAATAGCAGGCAATTGATAGCACATACTTTTGCCGCCACCGGTAGGCATAATCACTAAGGTATCTTGGCCCTGTAAACTTTGCTCAATGACTTCTCGCTGCCCTTCACGAAAGGCACGATAACCAAAAACTTGCTGCAAGCTCGCTGCAAGTACATCTTGCTCTGTCGTCAACACATCTGAGGACGCAATATTGGTCGAAATCGGAGTATCCATTAACAACATCATCATTCAAAGGGCACTCATTTTAAAGCACTGAGCCACAGATGTCTTGAACCAAAACACCTTTGCGTTGTTTTCATCCAAGATAGATGATTGAGTCGACGCCACTTTAGGGTTAGATTAAATACTCTATGGCAGTAAGTCTCCCCTATAAATAACAACGATAATAAGAATAAAACGACAAGGATTGCTCATGACCACATCTATTCAAACTCAAGCTTTACAGCAAGTTGCTGATATTTTTGATCAACATGTTCCATTTCATAATTTACTCGGTTTAGATATCAAACACTACGACATCAATGGGGTTGAAGTGGTGATAAAAATGAAACCCGAACTTATCGGCAATATTCATCAAAATATTCTTCATGGTGGTGTCACTGCGACATTACTTGATGTTGTCGGCGGACTGACGGTATTTGCTGGGCTAGTTGCCAGTAGAGAAGATTGGACTCTTGAAGAATTACAACAACGCTTAACCACCTTAGGCACTATTGATATGCGGGTCGACTTTTTACGTCCCGGTCGGGGTGAAATCTTCACTGGCACTGGCACGGTTATTCGCTCTGGTAATCGTGTATCCGTTTGCCGGATGGAATTACACAATGAACAAGGTGTTCACATCGCATTTGGAACTGGCACATATATGGTGGGCTAAACGGTCATTATCGCAATATATAACTGACACTCTAGCGATAAAAGAAATCGCTTAAGCACTTGTGTCATTCTAGGGGGCGACCTACAATCGCCCTCTCTTTTAGTTCTCCCCACTGTTGACTGACTATGCCTGATTTAGAATATCGTAAAGGGGTGCTTCTCGCCATTTGCGCCTACACCATCTGGGGTATTGCCCCGCTTTATTTCAAGTTATTACATCATGTCCCTGCCACCGAAATATTAATGCACCGTGTCATTTGGTCATTTATATTCATGGTTATTTTGATGCAATTTATTGGTGGATTTAGCCGTTTACGTTTAATTTTAAAACAGCCCAAGCAATTACTAATATTGCTGATCACCTCTATATTAATTGCCGCTAATTGGCTGATTTTTATTTGGGCAGTCAACAACGACCACATGCTCGATGCTAGCCTAGGCTATTTTATCAACCCGTTGTTTAACGTCTTATTAGGAATGGTATTTCTGGGTGAGCGCTTGCGAAAATTGCAATGGGTTGCAGTGGCGTTGGCCAGTATAGGGGTACTAGTGCAGTTGATCTCTTTTGGCTCTATTCCGCTTTTATCATTAGCCTTGGCAGCCAGCTTTGGGTTTTATGGTTTACTGCGCAAAAAAGTTAATATTGACGCAAAATCAGGTTTATTAGTCGAAACTGCAATCTTGTTACCTATCGCTCTGGGTTATCTATTCATCACCTTAGACAGTTCGACAACGAGCATGCTAACCAACACTCTCGACCTCAATTTACTCCTAGTCGCTGCGGGTATTGTCACAACGATTCCGTTACTGTGTTTTGCTGGTTCCGCTGTCAGAATTCCATTTTCGATTTTAGGTTTTTTCCAATATATTGGCCCAAGTATCATGTTCATCTTGGCGGTAAAACTGTTTAATGAACCGTTTGATATCGAAAAAGGCATTACCTTTGGATTTATTTGGGGCGCGTTAGTTATCTTTGTTGGCGACATGATATTGCAACGTCAACGACGTAACGCCTTAGCCAAAGCGTCAGCATAATAAGCTCTACAATGGCAAGATGAAGTCACTCAAAGCACTGATGCTTCACCCACAAAAAAGCCGAATGATTTTATACTCATCCGGCTTTTTTATGTGTTAACGGCCTTGTTACTTCTACAAATCTAACGCAAGAATTTTTGAACGACGCTGATAGTTATACAGCTGTTTTTTCTTATTCGGCAGTTCTTCAACATCAACAATATTAAAGCCATGCTCTAAAAACCAATGGATACTACGGGTCGTTAACGCAAATAGACGTGAATAACCACGCACGCGAGCTTGGCCAATAATGTTATTAAGCAAAATGCTACCACGATCAGCATCGCGATAATCAGGATGAACCACTAAACACGCAAACTCACCCGCATTGTCTTCTTCAAACGGATACAAAGCTGCACAACCAATCACTAAGTTGTCGCGCTCAACCAGCATAAACTGTTCAATTTCCATCTCGAGTTGCTCGCGTGAGCGACGCACCAAAATGCCTTGTTCTTCCAATGGGCGAATAAGGTTTAAGATACCGCCTATGTCGCTAATAGTCGCTCTACGTAAACGTTCGGCGCTTTGGGTAACAATTTGGGTACCGATCCCTTCGCGTGAAAACAACTCTTGCAGTAACGCACCATCTTCTAAATAACTGACTAAGTGACAACGAGGTACACCTCGGCGGCATGCTTCAATACTGGCTTTTAAGAATGCAACGGTGCCAACTGAAGTATGGTCATCTACAGCCATCGTCTTGAGCATTTCTTCAATATCGTCCGGCATCAGCTCGGCAATCACTTCACCATTTTTACCGATAAGGCCGTTGGTATCACTAAAACCAATAATCTTATCGGCCTTTAACTTAATCGCTACTTGGGTCGCAACTTCTTCAGCGGTCAGGTTAAAGCTTTCACCTGTAACAGAAGCGGCAATTGGCCCCATTAACACAATACCGTTATTGTCTAATTGACGACGTAAGCCTTGCGCATCAATACGACGCACTTTGCCACTTAAACAAAAATCGACACCGTCATCTACACCTAATGGTTGTGCAATAACAAAATTACCACTCACAAGGTTTATTTGCGCATTTTGCATTGGCGTATTGCCTAAGCTCATCGACAACCTAGCAGTAATATCAAATTGAGTCGCCCCAGCAACCTGCTTGATAATCTTCAGGGTTTCATCATCGGTAATACGAATACCATTGTGATATGCCGGTTCAATTCCAGCCGCCTTTAAACCTGCATCAATCTGTGGTCTTGCTCCATAAACTAATACCACCTCAATCCCAAGTGAATGCAACAAAGCCACATCATTTAAAATACCGCGGAATTGTGGGTGCGCTAATGCTTCGCCACCCAACATAACGACAAAAGTTTTACCTCTATGAGCATTAACATAGGGTGCAGAATGACGAAATCCATCAACTAATTCAGTGGTTCTCACGGGCAAATTCACCTCGGTATAGGTTTGATGTTCATTAATGACGATGACAATAAATGCCACATGACGGTTTGCTGTATCAAAAAAGAATGGTATTGCATTTTAATTCACTTTTAAAGCATTTTATTTCACTTTAAGTAAAACACAGTGTCTCAATTTATTATGAAAAAATCATTACAGCCAAAAAGTTAGCTTGTTTTAGTCGTTAATAATACTTTACGCATTTAATTATGATATTTGCATCACATCTGTATAGCAATATTTCAACATAATGGCGATATCACCATGCGGAAATGGCTCAATAAAATCCAATGACATTAGCCATGTACCTCGAGACATAAACAGCTGCTGTATAGACTAAATTCAGAACCTGACTAACGGTGTTTACTCAGCTGATTATTGTTCGATTCAGTATAGACTATTTTCAAACAGGCATAAAAAAAGCCCCAATTAAGGGGCTTTTTTAAGAATCAAAAATCAATTACTTGATTTTAGCTTCTTTGTACATAACGTGCTGACGAATGACTGGATCAAATTTCTTGATTTCCATTTTTTCAGGCATGTTACGCTTGTTCTTTTCAGTAGTGTAGAAGTGACCAGTTTTAGCACTAGATACTAATTTGATCTTCTCACGATTACCTTTAGATTTAGCCATTTTCTATTATACCTTCTCGCCACGGGCACGAAGTTCTTTAACAATCACTTCAATACCTTTCTTGTCGATAATACGGATACCTTTAGTAGATACACGTAATTGCACGAAACGCTTTTCTTCTTCTAACCAAAAACGGTGGTTTTGTAGGTTAGGTAAAAAACGACGACGAGTCGAATTTTTTGCGTGCGAACGGTTGTTACCAACCATTGGCTTCTTGCCAGTTACTTGGCATACTCTTGACATGTCAATCTTCTCCAAAACAAATTTTTAACGCTCGAGCATTAATGTGCCTCGTATGGCCGTCGCCCGAGGCACAAAGAGGGCGCATTTTATACACGATTGACCATAGAAGATCAAGCAGTGTTTATACAATCCACCCACGCTCGGCAAAGGAGACTATCTCCTGATCACCTACAACCATATGATCTAACAAAGAAACATCTATGGTTGCCAATGCATTTTTTATTCGCTCAGTTATTCGCCGATCAGCCTGACTTGGCTCTGCAATGCCAGACGGGTGATTGTGACACACAATTACCGCTGCCGCTTTTTTCTCCAAAACAAGGCTTACAACCTCGCGAGGATAAACAGAAGCAGAATCGATGGTGCCACGAAATAATTCTACAAATTGAATGACTCTATGTTGGGTATCCAACAATAGTAAGGCGAACACTTCATAGGATCGGTCTGCCAATTGTCTCATTAAATAGTCCCGAGTTAAATCAGGATTTGTCAAAATTTGCCCTCTTTGTAGATTTTCATGGGCAATTCGCTTAGAAATTTCCGCTGCAGCCTGTAATTGAGCATATTTTACCGGCCCAACACCGGCTAATTTACATACTTGGCTTTTAGGTGCGCTCAGTAAACTGCGCAAACCACCAAACTGATTAATCATGTTTCGGGCTAAATCGACCGCATTTTGCCCTGCCAGACCATTACGTAATATCACCGCAAGCAATTCTGCATCCGAAAGATGCCCTGCACCTTTGAGCAATAATTTTTCTCGCGGTCCTTCTCCTTGTGGCCAATCTTTAATTCCCATGAATGTCCCTTATATTCAATGTGGCGATGCCATTAAACGCATTAAGTCGACTCTGAATAACAAAAACAACACAGAATCAGCAAGCACAGTACCAATAACGAATTGTTGTCTTTTTCAAAAATAGAGTTCGAATTGCTTATACCAATCTCATTAAATATCTGATCAGTTCAGAGTCTCTCAGGTTTTTTAATTCAAGGCGCATTGATGTAGAAATGGCTGTTCCCTTTTAAATCGATGCAACACAGAAGTGGAATACCTGAGAGACTCCTTTCTGGCGGGTTTCAAAGTACTTTATGCTTCGTTAGATGTTTTCAAAATAGAATCACTATTCGCTTCAATCATCTGCCTTGCCTACAGCACTTTGAACTCCCGCTGAAAGATCACATATTTAATAGGATTGGTATTACACAGTATGGTCGATATTTTTGAGATTGGATCTGCGCAAATTGTCATAGGTTTGTGATATTGTTAGCCGCAATTAGGTTTGAGTCGGATAATGTGCATCATGCTGACAAATAAAAAAGTATTACTCGGAATTGGTGGCGGTATTGCCGCATATAAAAGTGCAGACTTGATCCGCCGATTAAAAGAGCGTGGCGCAGACGTGCGTGTCATCATGACTCAGAGCGCGATGGAGTTTATCACCCCATTAACCATACAAGCGCTCTCAGGCCATCCAGTAGCCTCAGATTTGCTCGATCCCGCAGCAGAGGCGGCTATGGGTCATATCGAACTCGCTCGTTGGGCTGATGTTGTATTGCTTGCACCTGCTACGGCAAATTTAATGGCACGTATTAATGCCGGCATGGCAGATGACTTGTTAACAACCACCTGTTTAGCGACCAGCGCCCCCGTCATTGTTTGCCCTGCAATGAACCAGCAAATGTACCAAAATATTGCGACCCAAGAAAACATGGCTAATTTAGCCCGTAAAGGCTTTACCATTTGGCAACCCGCCTCAGGTAATCAAGCATGCGGTGAAGTCGGCCCTGGCAGAATGCAAGAACCCGTGGTTATGGCAGAACAACTGATACAATTTTTTGGCACCAAGATATTACAAGGTCATCAGTTACTCATTACCGCAGGGCCAACGCGTGAAGCGATTGACCCAGTGCGCTATATCTCCAACCACAGCTCAGGAAAAATGGGTTTCTCTATAGCCCAAGCAGCTGCGGAAATGGGCGCAACCGTCACATTAGTCTCAGGTCCGGTTAATCTGGCCACCCCAGCAGGTGTTACACGCATTGATGTGAGTTCAGCACAACAAATGCTTGATGCTGTGATGGAACAGGTTGAACAACATGATATTTTTATTGGTTGCGCCGCAGTAGCTGATTATCGGATTGCTGACGTTGCGGATCAAAAAATAAAAAAATCGGCTGAACAAATGCAACTTGCGCTAGTGCGGAATCCTGATATCTTAGCCACGGTAGCTCAGCACACTCCTCGTCCATTTACTGTAGGCTTTGCAGCAGAAACCAACGATGTAGAGCAATACGCCCGTGGCAAACTTCAACGCAAAAAGCTTGATATGATTGCCGCCAATGATGTTTCTATTCAAGGCTTAGGCTTTAATGCCGATAGCAATGCACTACAGGTATTTTGGCAAGACGGCAGCCAACAACTGCCCACAACAGACAAACTGACACTGGCGCGCCAATTACTTACATTGATAGAAAAACAATTAAAAAAATCATGAAAACACCCATTGAACTAAAAATTATCGACTCACGTATAGGCAGTGAATTCCCATTGCCAGCTTATGCGACACCCGGTAGCGCAGGCATGGATTTACGTGCCATGATCGACAGCGCAATGGTCATTGAGCCAAATCAAACTGTATTGATTCCAACAGGTATCGCCATTCATGTGGCAGACCCAGGCCTTGCCGCTGTGATTTTACCGCGCTCAGGCATGGGCCATAAACATGGCATTGTTTTGGGTAATCTAGTCGGCTTAATTGACTCCGATTACCAAGGACAGTTAATGGTGTCATGTTGGAACAGAAGTGATAAACCATTTACTCTCGAAATTGGCGATCGATTAGCCCAATTGATGTTTGTACCCGTTGTACAGGCAACGTTTACCGTAGTGGATGAGTTTAATAGCTCAGATCGTGGAGAAGGCGGTTTTGGTCATTCAGGCACCAAATAACCTTTTCAAGTAGTCACTGAGCCAAGGAACAGATAATGGCTGAAAGCCCTAAAATAAATCGTCGTGAGCATATTTTACAATGCTTAGCACAAATGCTCGAAACCAGCCCAGGTCAACGTATAACAACAGCAAAGCTCGCCGCCGAAGTGGGCGTGTCAGAAGCTGCACTGTACAGACACTTCCCCAGTAAAGCGCGGATGTTCGAAGGCTTAATCGAATTTATTGAAGATGCGATTTTATCACGCTTAAACATCATCATGGACGAAGAAAAAGACACCATGACCCGCTGCCAGTTGGTATTACACCTGCTATTAGTATTTTCTGAACGTAACCCAGGCATCTCAAGGGTGCTTAATGGCGATGCCTTGCTAGGTGAAAACGAGCGTTTACGCAGTAGAATTGACGTATTATTTGCCAAAATAGAAACACACATCAAACAAATTCTACGTGAAAAAACCTTGCGTGAAGGCGTAGGCTTTAATATCGATGAAGCTATTTTAGCTAACTTGTTGCTAGCCTTTGCAGAAGGACGTATTTCACAATTTGTCCGCAGTGAGTTTAAACAAAAGCCAACACAACACTTTGATGAACAGTGGACGTTTATTCAACAGCAATTGTTAAGAAGTTAATATCGCATCAATAAAGGATGCTAGTTCGGTCCTTTTGCTGCCAATGCTACTTACTCTTCCTTTACCCTTAAACCGTATCAGATCGAATATTTATACCACATAAAAACGAAGTAAGAACGAACGATTAAACAAGGATGTCTCATGATTTTCACCAAATACCTAACCATTATGTTACTTGTCTGTGGTGGCCTATTCACCCATGCATTTGCAGCAGAAAGCCTTTCTACTGCACGACTATTTAGCCGAGGGGCTGAATTTAGCAATGTAAAAATATCTCCAACAGGCGACTATATTAGTGCAATAACCAAACATAATGGTAAAGACAAGCTACTAATATTAAATGCAAAAACAAAACAAATACATCACGCGATATTTTTCCCTGGCAATGCCCAAGTAGGTAATTACGCTTGGGTCAATAATGAAAGAATCGTACTGCAAAAAGAATATTTAAAAGGTTGGAGTGACGTACCGCTGTATTATGGTGAGCTAATGGCTGTTAATGCCGATGGCTCAAGAGCAACTTACCTTTTTGGTTTTAATAGCGGCGAGCAACAAACTGGTTCACATCTAAAGAAAAATACCCCCATAAGAGCAACGGCATTTATTTTAGATCCCCTTCCCGATGACGACCGCTATATGCTCGTCAATGCAATCCCATGGAATGAGTCTAATTCTTTAAACTATGAATTATCACAGACTGTATACCGTGTAGATTTATACAAAGGGTTCCGCAGAAAAGTCACCACTTCGCCTATAGGTTACTCTCGATTTTTAACCGATCACGATGGTGAAGTACGCTTTGTTGCAGGCGAAGATGAAAACAACATAACAAAAGTATTTTATCGTCAAGACCGCGAATGGCTTAACACCGATAACCTCAAACTCAATTTGGATGATTTCTACCCAATATCTTTTGCCGAAAATAAAAACAGTATTTATGCAGCGGCTCGGGTAAAAGGCGAAACCTTAGGGATTTATGAAATCAATCTAGAAACAGGTGAAAAAACGCAAATTATTAAAGATGACAAAAGTGATCCCAGTAATTACTGGATAAACCAAGCTACCAAAAAACTCTATGCAGTTGAATTTGAAAATGGTTATCCGTCTTACGCTTTCGTCAATCCAGAAGACAGTCATTCAAAATTGCTAAAGCAGTTGCTCGCATCATTACCTGGCCATCAAGTTCGTATTGTTAGCGAAACTCGTCATTCAGAAAAACTCATCGTGGTGGCATTTAACGATCGAAATCCCGGTGATTATTATATATTTGATACCAAGGCCATCACACTCCAACACTTAGCCTCTGCCAAGAAATGGCTCGACCCAGCGCGAATGTCAGAAGTGAAGCCAATTAGTTTTACCAGCCGAGACGGTAAAGTCATTAGCGGCTATTTAACATTACCTTATGATAAAGAAGCGAAAAACCTCCCTCTTGTAGTCAATCCCCATGGTGGTCCGCATGGAGTAAGAGATGAATGGGGGTTTAATACTCAAAACCAAATGCTAGCAAATCAAGGGATGGCTGTATTACAAGTCAATTTTCGTGGTTCAGGTGGTTTTGGACAAAACTTTGAACAAGCTGGATTCCAAAAATGGGGTTCAGAAATACAATATGACATTCTCGATGCCACTCATTATGTCATTGAGCAAGGTTATGTAGATAAAAACCGTATCTGTATTTCTGGTGGTAGTTTTGGTGGTTATAGTGCATTGCAAAGCGCAATACTTGAACCCGATCTGTTCAAATGCGCTATCGGTTTTGCAGGGATTTATAATTTAGAACTGATGTTCGATGAAGGAGATATTGCAAATAGTGCTTCGGGTACTAGTTACCTTAAAAATGTTTTAGGTCAAAATAGTGAAGTACTAAGGGCGATGTCTCCCTCAGAAAATGTAGATAAGCTGAAAGCAAACTTGCTTCTAGTGCATGGCGGTGACGATGAACGAGCGCCCATTGAACAACTAGAATCACTAGAAAAAGCCCTTAAAGCACATGATTATCCCTATGAAAAACTGGTGATGGATGATGAAGGCCATGGTTTCTACAATGATGACAATCGTGCCCAATATTATGAAAAAATGCTTCTATTTCTTAAAAAGAACCTAAACATTAAATCGTAATGAGCTAATGAGCTAATGAGCTAATGAGCTAATGAGCTAAAAAATATTATATCAACAAGCCGATACCCGGCAAACGGGGGTCGGCTTTTTTTGTACCTGCGTTATGACTTTCAAGCAAATTCAACCGCGCAAAGAGGCCAACCAAACGGGTATCAACATAAATTGGAAGTCGTAATATACGTCCATATTTCCACCTCATCTCAATGAATAAATAATGAGTACGTATTGCTCCGACCACTTGAATTAAATACAATACCGTTACATTTTTAACATTAATTACACGGACTGTATTTATGCTGCGCATTTTATACCTCACATGTTGTTTCTTCTGAATAAAAATACTGATACAACTTAATCTTTCTTTGATTGAAATAAATACTCTTTTATTTTAAAATTGCGCCAGAAACAAATAGGCAACAATAAAAACAAAAACACAACAAACCACAAGGATGTACAATGAAACTATCCAAGCTTATCGCTTTGGCTTTATTACTTTACCCTGCCTTCATAACATCATCTTTTGCATCTGACACACTAACAACTGCAAAATTGTTTAGTAAATCGTCTGAATACAGCAATGTTAAATATTCACCTAGTGGTGACTATACCCGTGATCATTGAAAATGCTTGATTTTGTCCCAAATGGGATCATCATAGCCCCATGAAACAAATTACACTCTCGCCAGAACAAAAAGTAGCATTGGAAACTCGACATAAAAGCTCGAGTGATAGGCGTGAGTGTGATCGCATTAAAGCCATTTTACTACGCGATGAAAATTGGCCAACGCCAATGATTGCCCAAGCGTTACGTATTCACGAAACGACCGTAGTTCGATACATTGATGCCTATGCTCACGACCAAAACTCACGTAATAGTGGCGGCCCTTAAGTTATCTGAGTCAAGAGCAAACTGAACTATTGATTGCACACCTGTGTGAGGTGACCTACTATAGCCATCAAATAGTCGCTATATCTCAGAACAATTTCAGATTAAGTACACAGTGTCAGGCCTCAATAAATGGCTGCATAAACATCAGTTCAGCTATAAAACCCTAAAGGGTTCCTCACAAATTTGATGAAGACAAACAAACGGCTTTCATTGAATATTATGAGCAACTAAAATCCTCGTTAACCCCTGATGAACCGTTATTATTTATGGATGCGGTTCATCCGACCCAAGCCACAAAAATCACCGCAGGCTGGATAAAAAGGCGTTGATAAACCGATAGAAACGACGGAAGCCGAACCCGTATTAACGTGGTTGGTGCAATCCGACGGTCACTTAACAGAAGCGTCATTGAGCAATATAGCAAACGGTTAACGGTGCATCCATCATCGATTTTAAACCAAATTAGAGCGCGTTACTCAACAAGTGGTGTATCCATTTGTGCTTGATGGCGCTGGATACCATCGAAATGCCTTAGTAGTTAAGAGGCTAAAATCTGAATATAACATTGCATTACCTGCCGCCTTATAGTCCAAATTTAAACCCAATAGAACGATTGTGGAAGGTAATGAATAAACATGCGAGGAATGGGCAATACTTCGCAACGACAAAAGAATTCCGACGAAAAATCACTGACTTTTTTAGCATCACCCTCCCCGATATTGCCGATACACTCGGTGATACAATTAATGATAACTTTCAGAAATTAAAACCTGCAGTTTGAATTCACTTGAGTATATATCAGTGCAAAAACAATCAATGACGATAAACGTATTTTAATTATTTTAGACGCAAAAACCTTAAAAATTGTCCATGCTATTCAATTTGGTACTAATGCCCAAGTCGGAAATTATGTATGGGTAAACGATGATCGTATTGTATTTGAAAAAGAGTACTTAAAGGGTTGGGATGATCATCCTCAGTATTACGGTGAACTAATGGCCGTAAACGCTGATGGTTCTCAAGCTGAATATCTTTTTGGCTACGAAAATAACGAACAGCAAACTGGCTCAAGCATTAAGAAAAAAACTCCTTACCGCGGTACAGCATTTATTTTAGATCCTTTACAAGATGATGACAGATACATGCTTGTCCAAGCGCTGCCTTGGGGGGCTGGAAGTACTTCAACAGCAGATAACCTTCATATTGTTTTTAAAGTTGATGTCTATAGAGGCACACGCCGAAAAATTACCTACGCGCCTATTAGCTATTCACAATTTATTACTGATCACGATGGCGAAGTTAGGCTTGTTAAAGGTACAAACAAAGACGATATTGAACAATCTTTTTATTATAAATCAGGCGACTGGATTAATATTGATCAGCTTAATCTCGGTCTAGACGATTTTACTCCAGTAGCATTTACCAAGGATCCAAACATAATCTATGCCGCGGGGCGAGTTAACAACCAAACACTGGGTATTTATACTGTTAACCTCACCACCGGTGACAAGAAATCGCTAATAAAAGATGAATTAGTCGATCCTAGTCAGCTTTGGATTAGTGAAGTATCAAAAGAACTTTATGCGGTTGAATATGAAGCAGAATACCCAACTTATGCCTTTGTTAATCCAGACAATCAACAAGCAAAAATTCTAAAAGATTTAATAGTAGCCCTTCCCGGCCATCAAGTGCATTTAGTCAGTCAAACTCGCAATGGTAATAAGTGGATAGTGTTTGCCTTTAATGATCGCAATCCAGGCGATTATTACACTTTCGATGCTGAAACAATGAAACTTGGATATTTAGTTTCAGCAAGAGAATGGTTAACACCAGATGATATGGCTGAAGTTAAGCCGATTAAATTTACTAGTCGAGACGGACAAACTATTCACGGTTATCTGACGTTGCCAAAAGGCAAAGACGCTAAAAACTTACCTCTAGTGGTAAACCCCCATGGTGGTCCACATGGCATTCGAGATTGGTGGCAATTTGATCCACAAAACCAAATGCTTGCAAAAGAAGGTATTGCTGTTTTACAAGTCAATTTCCGTGGCTCTGGTGGTTATGGAGATGACTTTGAATTTTCCGGATATAAGAAATGGGGTGCTGAAATACAATACGATATTATTGATGCCACTAACTATGTCATTGAACAAGGCATAGTCGATAAAGATCGTATCTGTATTGTCGGTGGTAGTTTTGGTGGATACAGCGCACTCCAGAGTTCGATTCTTGCACCTGATTTATTCAAATGCGCAGTAGGTTTTGCTGGTGTATATGATCTAGCATTAATGTTCCATAAAGGTGATGTTTCAGATCGCCGGATGGGCTTAAGTTATTTGAAAAAAGCACTTGGTCAAGATGCCGCTATCCTGAAAGCTATGTCACCATCAGAAAATATCGACAAGCTAAAAGCTAAGCTATTAATTGTACATGGCGGTGAAGATGAACGAGCGCCAATTGAGCAATATGAAGCACTAGAGAGAAAGCTGAAAGCTTATGAGTACCCATTTGAAAAAATGATATTAGACGATGAAGGTCATGGCTTCTACAACGATGAAAATCGGGCTGAGTATTATGACAAAATGCTTAAGTTCATCAAAGAGAACCTAAACGTAAAGTAGATATCGCTTAGACGTTTAACCACAAAAAGCCGATACCCGACTAACGGGGTCGGCTTTTTTGTTACCTACAGTATTAATTTAGCGCAAATCGCGTTATTCTCCTCGTCCCTTAACGGGCGCCCAAGTGGGTATTAACGTACACTCATATAAACAGTGATATCGAGTAGTTGGAGGATATATGGCACTCAGTGAAGCCGCAATAAAAGTACAAGCAGCACTAAAAGACCGTGGGCTAGAAACCCCGATGTTGCCAAAAACTTCCACGCCTGAACAACGTAAAGTCAAAATTGAACATCATATGCGTGAAATTTTGACCTTAATGTCACTCGACCTAACCGACGACAGCTTGGCTGATACTCCACGCCGCATTGCAAAAATGTATGTCGACGAAATCTTCTCAGGGCTTGATTACGAAAACTTCCCTAAGATCACGGTTATCGAAAACAAAATGGGTGTTGATGAAATGGTGCGTGTACAAGACATCAGTCTTACCAGCACCTGCGAACACCATTTAGTGACCATAGATGGCTTCGCAACGGTGGCCTATTTGCCACGCACAAAAATTATTGGCTTGTCTAAAATCAATCGTATCGTGCGCTTCTTTTCCCAACGCCCACAAGTACAAGAGCGCCTAACCCAACAAGTGTTAGTGGCACTGCAAACCCTACTTGAAACCAAAGACGTTGCGGTAAAAATGGATGCGGTGCATTACTGCGTTAAATCTCGCGGTGTCATGGACTCAACCAGTTCAACTACCACTACAGCACTTGGCGGTATTTTTAAATCAAACCCAGCCACCCGCGCCGAGTTTTTACACCAAGTAAAATAATGTGTGTAAATAACACGCAAATAAAAATGCAGCCACCTAATTTCATAATATAGGGGCTGCATTTTTGTTTAAATCTGAATAAGATTAAATGCCGTATTGCTCACGATACGCGCTAACTGAAGCAAGTTCTGCTTCCATACCCGGCTTTTCAGACAAGTAACTGATTAAATCAGCAAGCTTAATAATCGACACAATTTGACAGCCAAAATCGCGTTCCACTTCTTGAATTGCCGACAACTCGCCTTTGCCTTTTTCTTGGCGATCTAATGCAATCAACACACCCGCAAGTTGAGCATTGTGGGCATTAATAATTTCCATCGATTCGCGAATAGCGGTACCAGCGGTGATAACATCGTCCACCAGCATGACTTTGCCTTTTAACTCGCTGCCCACCAAACTGCCACCTTCACCGTGGGTTTTGGCTTCTTTACGGTTAAAGCAGTAAGGAATATCCACATCGTGATGATCGCACAAGGCAACAGCTGTGGTTGTCGCAATCGGAATACCTTTATACGCTGGGCCAAATAACAAATCGAACTCAATACCCGAGTCCATTAACGCCGCAGCATAAAAGCGACCTAAACGCGCTAAGTCTTTACCCGTATTGAACAATCCAGCATTGAAAAAGTACGGGCTCGTACGGCCAGATTTAAGGGTAAACTCACCAAAACGTAATACTTGGCGGGCTAAAGCAAACTCAATAAATTCGCGTTGATAGGCTTTCACGGTTATTCCTCTTTCATCAAATTTTAGATTAAAAAAAAGGACCGTAATCGGTCCTCATTTTTCAACAGCATATTAACTTAAAGCCGCTTTTTGCACATCGACAATTTCGCGAATACTGTTTTTAGCTAACACTAACAACTCAAGCAACTCTTCATGGCTAAATGGTTCGCCTTCTGCAGTTCCTTGAATTTCAATAATCTTACCGGTTTCTGTCATCACAACGTTCATGTCAGTTTCAGCAGCACTGTCTTCAATGTATTCTAAATCACTGATCGCTTCGCCTTTGTAAATACCAACACTCACAGCAGCAATTAAAAACTTAAGTGGGTTAGCTTTAATAATGCCTTTACCGCGAGCCCAGTTAAGCGCATCAACTAACGCCACACAAGCACCAGTAATAGCCGCAGTACGCGTACCGCCATCGGCTTGAATCACATCACAATCGATAACGATAGTGTTTTCACCTAACAACTTCATGTCTACAGCTGCACGTAATGCACGGCCAATTAAACGTTGAATTTCTTGAGTACGGCCAGACTGCTTACCACGAGCCGCTTCACGGTCCATGCGGCTGTGAGTTGAACGCGGTAACATACCGTATTCAGCAGTTACCCAACCTTGGCCTTGGCCTTTAAGAAAGCGCGGCACGCCTTCAGTGAAACTTGCTGTACATAATACTTTTGTGTCGCCAAACTCAACTAAAACAGAGCCTTCAGCATGTGCAGTAAAAGAACGCGTAATAGTGATAGGGCGAGTTTGAGCTGGTGTACGGTTACTTGGGCGCATGAAAAGTCCTGTAGTCGAATTCATATCATATTTGAGCCCATATTATAGAGCTTCACGCCGTTAGATGCCATGGTAAGCAGCGATAAGCCACAAATCTATCGACTAATCCTTTAATCCCATCCGCTAAAACGGCTATAATCAACTCACATTCGCGTAAATAACATAACAGGACACTTCATGATCCAAAGCATGACAGCCTACGCTCGTATCGAGCACAAAGCACAATGGGGCACCGCCTCATGGGAAATCCGTTCAGTCAACCAGCGCTACTTAGAAACCTACCTGCGCCTACCTGAGCAGTTTCGCAGCTTTGAACCTGTCTTACGCGACCGCTTACGTAAACGCCTTAATCGCGGCAAAATCGAAGTTAATTTACGTTATGAACTCGCCGACAACAGCAGTAATGAATTACAACTGAATCAAGATTTAGCCAAACAGCTATTAAGTGCAGCAAACTGGTTAAAACAAGAAGCCGGACAAGGCGAACTCAGCCTAACAGATATACTGCGCTGGCCTGGCGTGCTATCCGCAGCAGAGCAAGATATGGATAGTGTAGGTGCCGATTTAATGATCGCGTTCGACAGTGCCATCGATCAGTTTATCGAAGCTCGCGGCCGTGAAGGTGAAGCGATTAAAGACATGCTACTGACCCGTTTAGACGGCGTAATGGAGCAAGTGAAGGTTGTGCGTGAACACATGCCAACGGTAATGCAGTATCAACGAGACAAATTAACTAACCGCTTAGCCGATATTGCTGGTGAATTAGACCCTGCCCGTATCGAGCAAGAAATGGTGTTATTAGCGCAAAAGCAAGATGTTGCCGAAGAAATGGACCGCCTTGAAGCTCACGTAGCTGAAGCTCGCCGCATCCTTAAAAAAGGGGGCAGCGAAGGCCGCCGTCTAGACTTTATGATGCAAGAGTTTAACCGCGAATCAAATACCCTAGCCTCAAAATCAATCAGCGCAGAAATCACTTCTGCTGCAGTTGAATTAAAAGTATTGATTGAGCAAATGCGCGAGCAGATCCAAAATGTTGAGTAAGCTTAAAGCTTGGACGTAGTAACATTAAGCCCAGCATTTGCTGGGCTTAATTTTTTGGATTTTAGGTTTGGATTTTTCAGCCAATGCTGAATATGTTAATGAGTAAACAGCTCAGGCTTACATGCTGTAAGCGTTAAAATACAACTTACACGCTGTAACCGTTAAGGTGAGATTTACTCGCTAAAGCGTGTGAAACATATCAACATTCTCTCGCCGTCATTTATAGAGACCTATCATAAACAGCGAGATGTACACTACTATAAAATTCGACCTACAATGGCACTTATCCTCGTGTTTTAATTTGTTTACCCATTCAATATAGGGCGCTTAATGACCAATCCCTACTCAGCTAAACAGTGGCTCCAACTCAATATGCAACAACAAGGTTTATTACAACCTTTGGAGTCATTGCCAAAGCTTATCCAGCAATTAAGTTATGTGCAAATTGACTCTATTAATGTGGTTGAACGCGCGCATCATCATGTATTACACAGTCGTCTGCCCGAATATTCTGCCACCATGTTAGATGCAGCAATGAGCGATAAAACCGTGTTTGAGTACTGGTCCCATGCGGCTGCTTATCTGCCTATTGAAGACTACCGTTTTAGCCTGTATCGCAAACAGCAATTACAACAAGGTGGTAAGCATTGGTTTGAGCCCGAACATAAAGTCATGCGCGAAGTTAAAGCCCGTATTAGTGCCGAAGGTCCATTAAAAGCCAGTCAGTTTACCCATAAATCAGACACTAAAAATGGCACTTGGTGGGATTGGAAACCAGCTAAAAAAGCGCTTGAACAGTTGTTTATGCAAGGCGAGTTAATGGTTGCTAGGCGCGACAAGTTTCAAAAAGTTTACGACTTAACCGAGCGAGTACTACCCAAGCACATCGACACCACAGTGCCTAGCGATACAGAATTTGCCCAACACTTGATTCAGCGTTATTTATCGGCGCATGGTTTTGGTAATTTGCAGCAAATACAATATTTACGCAAAGGCCTCAAACCTCTACTCAGCCAAACATTAGCGCAACTGTGCGAACAAGGTGATATCGCCAGTTTTACTGACTCCAGTTCCAATACACAACACGTTTACTTCTACCAACCTACGCTCAACTTACCCACTGCTATTCCCAATAAAGTCTGGCTACTTAATCCGTTTGATAATTTAGTCATTCAACGCCAAAAGCTTAGGCAATGGTTTGGGTTTGATTATCAAATAGAAGTGTATGTGCCTGAGGCTAAACGCCAATTCGGCTATTATTCACTGCCCATTCTATGGCGTGACGGTTTTGTTGGCCGCGTGGATGTAAAAGCCGACCGTAAAAACCAATGTTTGTTACTGCAAAACCTGCACATTGAAACGCAAACATTAACCAACCAACATGATGAATTAAATGATAAGGCGCATTTTGTTTCTGCGTTAATCGAGGCCATTAATCACTACTGCAGATTCAACAACTGCCAGCGTTGGCAGCTAATACAATGTAACGATAAAACGATTGCCAAAATGTTACTCAAAGCAAGTCAACAGAGTAGTTAACTGCATATTCTGTACTTCGAATACAGTTTCCCCTCCCCTACAAAAGTGACGCAACACAATATATGCAGCGGTATGTAATGTTGTTCACGTTTTAAACATTTATTACCACATCCAATTCAATAGCTTGAGTTACGTCACTAACCCCAAAGATGTAGTGGGATACCTTCAAAAGGCTAAAAATAATAATAACCTACATAAAAACCTACGCGGGGAGAAAACACGATGTTTTATATACACATGCTGCTGTTATTAGCGGTGATATTTGTTGGTATTCGCCATGGCGGTATCGCCTTTGGTTTATTGGGCGGGTTAGGTGTTTCGGTACTCGCATTTGTATTTGGCGTTGCACCAGGTGCGCCACCTATCAGTGTAATGTTAATTATTCTAGCCGTAGTGGCCGCTTCGGCGACGTTAGAGGCCACTGGCGGTTTAAAGCTGTTGGTAAAGTTTGCTGAAAAACTATTACGTAAACATCCTGAGCATATCGTCTTTTTAGGCCCGCTATGTACCTATTCATTAACCGTTCTGGTTGGTACGGGTCATTCTGTTTATCCCCTTCTTCCTGTAATTTACGATGTGGCGTACAAAAAAGGCATCCGCCCAGAACGTCCATTAGCCATGGCAACTGTAGCATCACAAATGGGTATTACAGCCAGCCCAATTGCCGCAGCTGCCGCAGTAGTGCTTGCCACTGCCGTTGATAACAATCTAGATATTAACTTACTTGATGTACTCATGGTGACCATTCCCGCCACACTAACAGGCTTACTAGTAGCGTGTACTTGGAGCTTAAAGCGCGGTAAAGATTTAGATAAAGATGAAGAGTTTCAGGCACGTTTAACAGATGATGAGTTTCGTGAAGCATTAACCGACCCAAAAGCAGATGAGGTGCAAACACCCCAGGCCGAATCGACAGCAAAGAAAGGTTTAACAGTATTTTTACTGGGTATATTTGCCGTTATCATGGTGGCGATGTTTAGTAAGCAAATACTGCCTGCTGGCGTCAGCATGTCGGTAGCGATTCAATTTATGATGCTGTCAGTCGGTGGAGTAATTTTACTCGCCACCAACATCTCCCCGAAAAAAATTGTCACCAGTAACGTGTTTACCGCCGGTATGACTGCGGTCATTATCATTTTTGGTATTGCATGGATGAGTGACACCATTATTGAGCACCATAAAACCTATTTGGTGAGCGCGGTAAGCGACATTGTCAGCGTGTATCCATGGACATTTGCTATCGCGATGTTTGTGTCGTCTATCTTCTTAAAAAGCCAGGCTGCGGTATTAACTATAATGCTGCCATTGGGGTATTCACTCGGCATCCCAGCACCAGTATTAATTGGTGTACTGCCAGCGTGTTATGCCTACTTCTTCTTCCCATTCTACCCAAGCGATTTAGCGGCAATTAGTTTTGACAGAACCGGCACCACCCACATTGGTAAATACGTACTCAACCACAGCTTTATTATTCCAGGCTTTATTGGCGTAGTAACCGCAACATTTGTGGGTTACTTTATATCGATGGCTATTAACTAGCCCTAGCTAGCGCTTTGGCTTTGAGCTAAGAACTAAAGTGATAAACCGCTAGTGAATTGACCCAAATAAGTTACTAGCATCAATAAAAATGGCAGCCAAAGTGGCTGCCATTTTTGTGTTTAATCATTGAGAACCTAAAGACCAATGAACTAAAAACGAAGACCTAGAAAACTACAATTATCTGATGAGTTAACGACAGGTTCATGGGTTAATCCGCCCACCATATCGCCATCTGCAACACGCAAAAATCCATCCATGAGACTTGGAGAAAAGATCTTGTCTGATCAATCGCAAAAGCGAAAATATCTAGGCTAGAACAAGTCTGCTTCAAAGCAATACTGAATTTAATGTCAAACATCCCCACAAAAGTTGAGCCGTTGAGTATTAGTTTGAATCAAAAACGCTGAAAATGTCATTTATCACTTTGAATATAAATAGGATTGTCATATTCGGTCTTGTTATTTATATACTTACAAAAACCGCCTGTCGTATTTTGTGTTTCAAACTCTAAAAAATGAGGTTTTACAGACTCACTTTTATCACTTGGAATAACATAATATGAACTAATTGATTTTATTGGTGAATATATCTTATCTTCATATTTGAAGATGACATACTCCAAATATTCCGCACTACTCACTCCTGTTTCAAAGTACCCCCTAATTACTGGAACTCTGTAATCTATTCCTTCGCACCTAGCATGTATAACAGCAATTAACTGTAAGTCATTTGACGCCTGACGGTTTATAATTACTTCAGCAGCACCTTCAGAGGGAGAATATAACAAATACTCTTGATCAGTCCACTCAGATAATCTGAACTCATTTGCATTTAGTGAAAATGAAGTTAAAAATACTATAAAAAAATAGAAGCCTTTATTAAAAAACATCTTTAAATACCTTTCTTCTTAATAAATCAGTTAAATTATCATGACGTTCATTGTAACTTGTTGTCTTACTATTAATGACTTTAGTAATACTATCCGTAACCATTCGACTTTCCCCTATATCTGCTTTTCTATAAAGCTGATGTTCCAGCCAGAATATTAGAGCAGATCTTACTGCAAATTTGGATTGTAGTAATAAATCGGGGGTTGCGACAAAATCGACACTTGCACTCCACAAGTTATTATGCTTTGTTTTCATTGAAATATAATTTGATTTCCCGGTTAATTGAAGTATACCTCTACCTCTATATTTCCAGCCGTCACCAGACTCTACACTGCCATTACCCATTCGATTCGCATATGCATGATTTGCAATAGCTTCGATATCCGCTTTTTTATTAGTAGCCTTGTTATATGCGTGATCTTTTGCATCAGAAGGAGTTCGTCCATAATGTGAGAATATAGATATCAAAGCCATTTCGTTGTAATTAAGATTCTCCTCTAAGTTGAATTTACCTCCAACTTCATGCATTACTTGAGCGATAAAGTGACACATTCTTAATTCTGTATTAAGTTGACACTTATTAACGTTATAATTCAACTCTTCAGCCACTTCACTTAATAGTTTATCGTTCACATTGTGTTCACTTTTCCAAATAGCTCTAAGGTGCGATAAACTCAGAGTTTGATTTTCAACTCTATTTGAAGACTTATATATAGACATCATCAATTCCTTTTGTACTAACTATTTACATATAATTTGCAAACCCACTTTAATTTAAATAGGATACGACAGGATTACATTTGAGTATATAATACTTCAATAATGACGAAGCATTCCTGAATACACCCCAAATAATAACCCCCAAATATCTTCACTCTAAAGTTAATACGACTTAAATACTATTGAAGTTATTAATACGAAATATCCCAATTATCAACATGTTTCCTAAAACGATACACCGTAAACCCTGACTCTTCTACACAAATCTGAAGCAAAAATGAACTTTGTGACAAATCGATGATCAGATCTGGTAACTCAATCAACTTGCAGATTAATGATGTCAATTTTTAACCCAGAGCAATGGTCATACAATCACTTTAAAAACGGTTCATTTGGTGACTCACGTCGCACTGACCGTGTCATCGAAGTCGCTGCCGACATGGCGCGTTGTAGCGGTAAGTCAATCGCTTTATCATGTCGAGGTAATGAAGCTAAACTTGAAGGGGCTTATCGATTGATCCGTAATGACAACATTTCTCCAGAAGTGATTAGAGCTTCTGGTTTTCAACATACTGCAGAGCTTGCCCAGCCCTATGCTGAGATATTAGCCATTGATGACACCACTGCGTTGAGTTACAAACATCAAGTAGCAGAAGAGCTTGGCAAACTGGGGACAACAACAGATAAATCACGTGGTTGGTGGGTTCATTCAACCCTGCTATTAGACAGCTTCACGACTCAGACTATCGGGCTCATTCATCAAGAATACTGGCTTCGTCCTAATAATCCTGAAGATGCTGACGAAAAAGAAAGTGGTAAGTGGTCAGAAGCCTCCTATTTCTGCCGTCAACGCTTGGGAGACATCATGTCACGGGTAATTTCAGTGTGTGATAGAGAAGCAGACATACTGAGTTATATTCAAGATAAACAGCAGCATAATGAACGTTTCGTTGTTCGAGCGAAACATTCTAGAGCGCTGATAGAGACTGACGCTACGTTATTTGAACATCTTGAATCACAAGCCGAACTGGGTGAATACACTATCGATATCGCCCAGAAAGGGACAAAAAATAGTAAAGGGAAGCCTGTAAACCGCGTGGCAAGAAAAGCCAAGCTAACAATTAAAGTGGCACAGGTTACGTTCAAAACGAAAGGTGAGACTAAGCCAGTAAACGTGGTGTACGCTCAAGAAAAAACATCAAAAAGCGTTACTGAGCCGTTGCGCTGGGTGCTATTAACAACAGAGCCAATCGATACGTTAATTCAAGCACTTCATATTATTGATATTTACACCGCAAGATGGCGAATTGAGGATTTTCATAAAGCATGGAAAACGGGTGCAGGAGCTGAGCGCCAAAGAATGACAGAGCCTAAGAACTTAGAAAGAGCGGTTTCAATCTTAGCTTTTATCGGCGTCCGTTTACTGCAACTCAGAGAAGCCATCACCATCCCTTATTATTTACGTAAAAAAGGGCTGGTTGAGGAGGCCAAAGCAGTGGAGGCTCAACGCTGTGACACGGTACTCGAAGAAGATGAATGGAAGGTGCTAATGCGGTTTAATAAGCCTAGAGGGCATAAAGATAAAGGAGCGCCGAGTCTGAAATGGGCGTATCAATCAATCGCAAAGCTGGGTGGTTTCACCGATACCAAACGAACAGGGATCGCAAGCTGGACGGCGGTTTGGGAAGGTTGGAGTACATTACAGTCTCATGTTGTAGGCTACCGAGTCGCGAAAGAAATGATTGCTGATGGCGAGAGCTTATGAGATCTGATCAAGAGACAGCCGTAAACCTATCCATGGAGCTTGACGAAAACATCCTATTTTCAACAGTAGAAAAGGACGATAAGGTTAGCTTATCCTACCGCTAATTTCGCGGCTTCACGCCACATTGCATCTGGCATAGGCGTCATTAACTTCCAGGTTATATTCATCGGTTGTGAACCTGAGTGTTTAACATATTTCACAAGACCAAAATTGACAAAACCCATGGTGCGGCCGTTTTCATCTTTTGCTTGCTCGCGCACAAACAAAATCAATTTACGGCCCTCTTTTTCATGATCTATATAGCCTAAGCCTCTGCCATATTCGGGTCTTGCGCTATTTTGAGATTGCCAATGGAATAGCGATTCATTGATCGCGTAATCATGGTACATGGTGGTTGGTGAAAATTGTTTGACTGACTTTTTCAAGGTCACAAACAGTAATTCAACATTAAGTTCGTTAAGGACTAAAACGCCTTCTCTTGCGGTTGATTTTCTGTCAAAAGAACTTGCGCCACTAGCAGCGAGTATTTGCTCCCTGGTATATCTTGAATGCACTTTTAAAGAAGATATTGCAGGTATATGCATTTCAAGTTCATTATGATGTATACGCTCAATAAGTAACGATATGACATCAAGGAGTTCAGCTTGTAATCGAGCATGTCTCAATGCCGCAACACTTTGCTTAAGGCTGGCAAAACCTAGCTCGGCACCCGACTTATCCCAAAAGTTATAATGGCACGCTAATGCAAATTGGCGCTGAGTTGCATTGGTATCGTCGAAGCTGAAATTATCGATAATTAGCTGCTTTAAAAACTGTAAATATGAGATAGAACTGCAAGCGAACAAATGATTATTTATCGCGCGATAGTAGGCTTTAGCCAGACTCGTATCTAAATTTGGCTCATTTATTTGATTTCTATTTGCGCTCTCAACGAGTTCTAGCCAACTCATTTTTAGCTTATAAATATCTTCTAAATTAACATTTGGGTTAAAACGTAAAAAATTAACCAAGCTTAAGGTAAGCGTACTTTGGTGCTCGAAATTATTGATCAGCTGTCGCAACCTGCTAACATTCATCGTTGCACGGCTAATATTTCGTAAAATCATTGCCTGAGTCTGTTCTTCTAACTCGATTCGACAACCTAATGGCAAATGAGGAAAGTCATTGGTTATCTCATCTTTAATCGATTGATTCGTTTTACCAACCAGCGCGCGAAACTTTTGTGAAAAGTCGTATTCATCACGAGAATTACCCACAAAATCCAATACTGTACAGCACTGTTTATCATCGGTTAGACGCAATCCTCGTCCTAGCTGCTGTAAAAAAATGGTTAAGCTTTCGGTTGGACGTAAAAACAATAATGTATCAACGTCTGGAATATCGACACCTTCATTAAAAATATCCACCACACACAAAATGTGTACATGACCGCTGATTAAACTCTGGCGTTTTTGTTGCCGCTCATGACTATTATCACTGGTGAGCACATCCGCACTAATACCGGCTAAGTTGAACTTCTTCGCCATGTATTCTGCATGTTCTTTGCTGACACAAAACGCCAAAGCTTTTATCTGACGAATGTCAGTGACCGTGTCATTAAGGCTTCTAATAATGCGCACAACTCTTTGTTCATTATGAGTATATAAATGACTTAGCTCTGCAATATCATATCGCCCTTGATGCCATTTAATTTTGCGAAGGTCGGTATCATCATCAATAGCAAAGTATTGGAAAGGACATAAATAGCGCTGATTGATTGCTTCGGGCAAACGAATTTCTGCAGCTATTACGCCACAAAAGTCATCCAGAATGTTTTGCCCATCATGACGCTCTGGCGTGGCTGTTAACCCCAATAAAATCTTGGATGAGAAATGCGCTAATAATCCTCGATAACTACTGGCTGCAATGTGATGAACTTCATCTATCACAATATAATCATAAAAATCAGTGGTGAGCGGTAAGCTTGATAATTGCAGGTTTAAGCTTTGTATCGAAGCAAACAAGTGCCGGTAGCTATTAGGCTTGTGCTCAGCAACCCACAATTCACCAAACTGATTATTCTTCAATACACCACGGTACGCAGACAATGCTTGCTTAAGAATTTCTTGTCGATGAGCCACGAATAAGAAATTAGCTTCTGGATGCAGTTTATAAAAACGGGCAAAATCAAACGCTGAAATAAGCGTTTTACCAGTGCCCGTAGCTGCAACTACTAGATTTTTATACCGCTGATGAATACTACGCTCAACATTTAACTGCTCAAGAATCTCTCGCTGATGTGCAAAAGGTTTTATATCAAAATGAAAGGTGCTGCTTTCGCTATAACTACCTTTAGCCTCACGCAATGCTTCATGAAGTTTGTTTTTAGCTTCAATATTGCCATCAAATAATTCAAATTCACTGGATTGCCAATATGACTCAAAGGTGTTGAGGGATTTATCGATTATATGAGGAATTTCTTGGGTGGTTATTTTTAAATTCCATTCAAGACCACTGGTCAACGCAGAATGCGATAAATTCGATGACCCAATATAACCGGTATGAAATCCTGTATTGCGCAAAAACAAATAAGATTTCGCATGCAAACGCTCGCGCTTAGTGTTGTAACTCAATTTAACTTCAGTATTTGGCAGGCTTGCTAAAAACTCGACTGCTTTAGCATCTGTCGCCCCCATATAAGATGTCGTAATGATCCGCAGGGTCTTGCCACTTCGAGTGAACTCTTCAAGTTCATTTTTAAAAATCCGAATGCCAGCCCACTTAATAAAAGACACTAACCAATAAATTTTGTCTGCTGAGCGGATCTCGCGCTTTAACTCTGTGTCTAAAGAAATTCCGGCGTTGCTAC
Organism: Shewanella sp. BF02_Schw; assembly: GCF_014596695.2. NCBI lineage: Bacteria > Pseudomonadati > Pseudomonadota > Gammaproteobacteria > Alteromonadales > Shewanellaceae > Shewanella > Shewanella sp. BF02_Schw. The sequence continues at coordinate 194,363 of NZ_JABKAW020000006.1, read as the reverse complement.
CACAAAAAAGTTCACTTTGGCTTAATCCTGTTAGCGGATAAATGGCTTTAGTAAACGCAGGAAAGTCCGTCGATATGGGATTTTTTTTATCAAATAGCGCTGTTAATATACGGCCTTTACTATCGAGTAAGTTTTCAGTAATCAATTGATCATCTTGAACATGATCTTTCAACCAAAGCACTAACTTATTTGCCAAACCGATTTGCTCTGTGAGTTGATTGTCTCCGCTAGGGATTGCACCAATGGCACTCTCCATTATCTTGGTCAAAAACCTCGATAGCCAAACACTGGCCTCAGCGCTTTCTAATGGCCGCTCACCTAAATAGAACACATCACGATTGATGCTTTTATCTATCAGTTGAGTAATAAGCTTTTCATAAATACCAACTTGTTCCATGTCAGATAGGCCTTTTGAAAGTGAAAACACTAAGAATATACCATAGCAATAAGTGCATATTACGACTAAGAATAATATTATTTATCAATAAAATGCTTACAGAACAACGATTAAATTAGCGCACCAACACATACCTTGTGCTTCTACCGCCCGCGCCGGTTTTGACCAAACATTGCTGCTCAACTAATTGAGCCAAATGTCGGGTGGCGGTGGCGCGGCTGACTTTAGCGACTTTTTGATACTGGCTACTACTGATCCCATCATTAAAGTCACCATCAAGTAATCTATTTAGCACTTTCACGTGTTCTGTGGTTAACGCTGGAGTGAGTAAGCGTTGGTCCACTCGACGCCAAAATTGGGTTTTAGCAGTAGTTTGCTCAATGCTATTGAGCGTGTGTTGAATAGCGTCATTTAAGGTGTCTAAAAACCACAGCAGCCAAGGTGTGATATCTAAGCCACCTTGCTGGGTAGACTCTAATATTGCGTAATAGGCTTTGCGTCGCTCAAGAATACTAACTGACATTGTGTAAAAATGAATAGAACGATGCTCAGCTTGCGCGAGTGCTAAGTCGGTGAGTAAACGCGTTATACGTCCATTACCATCATCAAGCGGGTGCAAGGTGACAAACCACAAATGAGTGATGGCTGCTCGTACTAGCGGATCAAGGTCAGCCTGTTTTCGTGATTGATTAAACCACTCAATAAACTGCGTTAAACTTTGGTCTAGCGTATCTCGAGGAGGCGCTTCAAAATGCACTGTCGGTTTGTCTAAACGGCCAGATACTACTTGCATAGGCTCATCGCCGCGTAGCTTACCGCCAATAACAGGATTAAACACGGCTTGGTTACTCGGAAACAACAGAGCATGCCAATCTAAAATACGCGTTAGGCTAAGTGGCTGTTGCCAGTTTTGTAGCGCATCTAAGGTGATATCAGCTAAACCATCAGTTTGCGTCGTGGTGGGATAAGGTTTTTCTTCACTCACGCCAAGCTTATTCGCCAAAGAGGAACGTACAGAAAATGCGTTAAGCTTTTCTCCTTCAATAGCACTTGAATAAACGATATTGGCCAGCATGGTATCGAGTGTCCATTGACTAGCGGATTCAGAACCTATTTTACCCAGCAGCAAACCCTGGTTAAATTGAATTTGCCTCAATAGTGCACTTATACGAGCATTATCCCATACAAACTCTGGCCATTCTTGCTGTTGCCAAATCCACATATTAACCCCTGTTTAGCTGACTAAAATACTGTATTGATGCACATACCAAGCTATTCTACTTACAACATGAGGCAAATAGCAATTTATTCACCTCACCAAATGAGGCGAATAGAATGATTAATTGCCTCATGGCTCCCATTAGCAAGCTCGATAACACCTTGGCAGGCATTTCGGTATAATCGTTTACTGTCTCTATAACCTTTAATTTCTATAACCCTATGCGACTGTAATTAATGACATCCAAGCTGACTGAAGTATCGACATCACCACAAGCCGCTAAGCCTAAAGCCGCTTTGCCTAAACCCACTGTGGCAAATGAACAGGCAAATAAAGTGTTTATTATTGGCCTGCCACGTTAGTAGTACCTATATTTGATGTGCATATATGTTTAAACTTTACAATTCCTCACCCCATCTAACTTGTAGTAATGACCATATATAAACTATATTTATTTAACTTATAAAGATTTCTATGCTATACAATTGAAGTGAATTAAGTAACACAACGGTAAATTAGCTACTATATCTAATTCAGTTAAAATCAGTATGTCTTTGGCTAGTCTACTGATACACATGGTAAAAAAGAGATTATAAAATGAACATTGTGTACTGTAATTTCACAACGTCAAAACGTTCAAAATTGGCAAGATTGAAGGGTGACATTCCACAGATGTTCAATAATGACACTTCACCATGTGTCGAAGTAAATCAGTATCTGAGACAATTAGCTTTAAAAAATAAGCCCAAGAGCTTACAAACAAACGCTGAGCATCTTAAAGAATTTCTGCTTTGGGCTAATTCATCCTTGAATAACATTGGTTCAATAACAGACGATACATTCGACTTTTACATTGATGCATTGTGTGAATACACAAAAAATAATGGAGAAAGACTCTCTTGGAATACAATTAATTCTAGAGTAGCAGGTGCTTACCGCTATCTTATTTGGTCATATGAAAAGGGATTGTCCCCTTACCTTAATCCACAGGAAATACAAGGTTTAAAACTATCTTTGAGTCAGCGATATCAATCTAAAGGGCATCACTCTCAAGCTGTTTCAGAACCTATAAAGTTCATGCTATTAGAGGATGCCTTAAGATTTGTCTCTTCAGTCGGAAAGATCTCAGGCAAAAGAAATGCGCTAGTGAAAAAAAGAAATGTATTGTTGACATCATTTATGCTCCAGACGGGATTAAGAGTATCTGAAGCCTGTAACTTTCCTCTTCGTGATCTGCCAGAAGTTAATAGTCGAGGGAAATTTACGCCAGCTAGAGTTATTGGAAAAGGCGGAAAGGCAAGAGTGATATTAATACCTAATGATTTACTTTACCAAATTTGGGAGTATGTAGACATAGACAGAGAAAAAAAAATCGATGCTATTACACACATAGATCCGAAAGATTGCCTTACATTATTTATCACCCTAGATGGACAACCATTAAGCATTAACTGGGTTCAAAAACTATTTAGAAAAACCAGTAAGCACATTGGAGTTAAAGCTCACCCGCATCTTTTAAGACACACTTTTGGGACATATCATTATTTACTTAACCACGATCTAACTGGTCTTAGTAAACTACTTGGCCATGCAAGTGAAGAAACAACTAGAACATACTACGTGCATATACCCGTGATCATTGAAAATGCTTGATTTTGTCCCAAATGGGATCATCATAGCCCCATGAAACAAATTACACTCTCGCCAGAACAAAAAGTAGCATTGGAAACTCGACATAAAAGCTCGAGTGATAGGCGTGAGTGTGATCGCATTAAAGCCATTTTACTACGCGATGAAAATTGGCCAACGCCAATGATTGCCCAAGCGTTACGTATTCACGAAACGACCGTAGTTCGATACATTGATGCCTATGCTCACGACCAAAAACTCACGTGTAATAGTGGCGGCTCCTTAAGTTATCTGAGTCAAGAGCAAACTGAACTATTGATTGCACACCTGTGTGAGGTGACCTACTTGCATAGCCATCAAATAGTCGCTTATATCTCAGAACAATTTCAGATTAAGTACACAGTGTCAGGCCTCAATAAATGGCTGCATAAACATCAGTTCAGCTATAAAAACCCTAAAGGGGTTCCTCACAAATTTGATGAAGACAAACAAACGGCTTTCATTGAATATTATGAGCAACTAAAATCCTCGTTAACCCCTGATGAACCGTTATTATTTATGGATGCGGTTCATCCGACCCAAGCCACAAAAATCACCGCAGGCTGGATAAAAAAAGGCGTTGATAAACCGATAGAAACGACGGGAAGCCGAACCCGTATTAACGTGGTTGGTGCAATCCGACTTGGTCACTTAACAGAAGCGGTCATTGAGCAATATAGCAAAACGGTTAACGGTGCATCCATCATCGATTTTTTAAACCAAATTAGAGCGCGTTACTCAACAAGTGGTGTTATCCATTTGGTGCTTGATGGCGCTGGATACCATCGAAATGCCTTAGTAGTTAAAGAGGCTGAACATCTGAATATAACATTGCATTACCTGCCGCCTTATAGTCCAAATTTAAACCCAATAGAACGATTGTGGAAGGTAATGAATAAGCATGCGAGGAATGGGCAATACTTCGCAACGACAAAAGAATTCCGACGAAAAATCACTGACTTTTTTAGCATCACCCTCCCCGATATTGCCGATACACTCGGTGATACAATTAATGATAACTTTCAGAAATTAAAACCTGCAGTTTGAATTCACTTGAGTATATACTGCAAAAAAAGGTGCCGAAATGGCAACCATGCACTGCATACCCGCAACAAATAAACTGTAATGGCGAAAAGTTTTGTCTTTCCAGGCTTCGCGGAAATTACCAAATGTTTGTTTAAACACCCCAGACGCTTTGGCGAGCCTAGGTTCGGGGTCGTGCATTTGCAGTAATAACCAAGCTGAAGTAAACCGGCCCATTGCCGCAATCGAAAACAGTAAGCTAAAACCCAACCACGCCATTTGCATTGAGTCGGTTAAGGTTAAAATACCGCCTCCGACAAAGAACACACTCAGCGAGGCCATCATGGTTAATCGAGTACGTGAAGCAAAAAAAGCACCTCGTCGGCGTTGCGGTACAATCATGCCCATCCAGGCACGCCAATGCGGTTGGATTAGGTTGATAAACCCTTGATACAACACCGCTAAGCCAATAAATAACCACACTGCATTATCTGGTCTAAATGCCGCTAACGCGCCCATACCTAACACGACTACGGCTTGTAACACTGCACATGCCACAATAAATTGCCGACGGCTAAAGTGGCTTGCTAACCACACAGACAACAGTTGCGCCAGTGAGCCAAACAATTGAGGTAAGCCAGTTACCCAACCCATTTGGCCTAAACTAGCCCCTAAGAATATGGCATAAGCATTAAAAAAGTTATCACTGGTGGCCGTCATGGTTGACGATGCAACCGCCTCTTGCTGGCTGCGGCGCAAGGTACACCGTAGCCACGACAATCTATCACGACTGCGTGAACAAGAATTAGTGCTGCTAGATGAAGGTTCTAAAGCCATAAGAGGTATGAATGCACGCCATTGATAAGTAACAGATTAAGGATATGGGTTTACGCCACGGATTAACGCCACAAATTGACGTTTCAAGTTAACGTTAATGTTAATGTTAATGTTTAAAAGTATGGCTGATAAGTGCCCAGCTAACAATCTATAGCGATCACATAATCCGCTATTGTGATTGTAAGCTTATGTGCGCACTGTGCTGGAATAAGCCCCTTTAACACAAAAGCCCTGTCGATATAAACCGACAGGGCTTTTGCACATCTACAATAAATGAAACCCACCTAACAAAAAGACACTAAGCCCTCGATAACAAACTCCTCAGGGAGCTTTTGTAATTGTTTTAGCAGTAAAGGATTGCCCAGTAAATATGCCAATTCTTGACGGGTAAACAGCTTTACAATGTCATGCTGGCATTGTGCTTCTTGTACTTTAACCCGAGTAATGGCTTCGAGTGATTCAACCGCTGAACCTGGCAAACGATGCGGCTTTTTGTCAATAATGGCTAAATGTAAATCCATTAGCTCTGAGTCTTTCAATAGCCTTGATAAGGTCCACGGCTCTGCAATCGCGTTAACGTATTCGTTACGGCGTTGTTGTGAATCCAGGCTAAGCTTCGGCGCACACACCTCTTCCGGGGTTGCCAATATTTTTAGGTGCTTGACCCATAAGCCAAATCGCTCTGAGCCTGTCATGGCAGAAAGTGGTACCGCAAGCCATAAACCAATTAGCGCTGGGCTCATCCACGCCAACAAGGTAAGCGAATCAAGCACTGCGGCGTAACCTAATAACGCACCAATTAACATGTGCCAACGATGACGATAAATCAGGGTTAGCCAAGGTAAACTGCCGTCGTCACGTCGTTGTGGCGCCCAACCGCTGTCGCGTCCGGCTAAAATAGACATCACCGCACCGCAGTGGATAAGCATCATTATTGGCGCAATCAGTGCCGACAATATCACTTCAACTACCACGCTAATAATGGCTTTGCCTCTGCCACCCAACTGTTTGCTCATGATGTTATTTTTCAGTAACAATATGATCCCAAGGATTTTAGGACCAAACAGTATGCCCATGGTGATATAAAACAACCGTAGTGCACGGTCTGAGTCCATTACTGGCCAGGTGGGAAATAAAGAGAATTGATCAGTAAAATACTCTGGGCGAATAAAGTGTGCTTGTAATGCCAGCATTAAACCCGACAAAATTAACATTAACCAAAAAGGCGATGACAAATAAGCCATTATCCCCGTGAGTAAATGTAAGCGGCTAACCCAATGTAATCCTTTACTAAACAACACTCGTGAGTGTTGTAAATTACCTTGGCACCAACGGCGATCGCGCACCGCTAAATCGACAATAGACGGTGGGCATTCTTCATAAGACCCTGGAAGATCTGCGGCAATTACCACGCTCCAACCAGCACGTCGAATGAGCGCGGCCTCGACAAAGTCGTGGCTCATAATATGACCACCAAATGGCGGTCTACCTGCAAGGTTGGGTAACCCTGCGGCGCTCATAAAAGCTTGGGTGCGGATAATGGCATTGTGGCCCCAAAAGTTACCTTCTTTGTGGGTCCACCAAGACAAACCTGTACCAATTACCGGACCATAAATTCGCGCAGCAAATTGCTGTAGTCGCGCCATTAAGGTATTGCCATTGATTAAATACGGAATAGTTTGGATAAGCCCGGCATCAGGGTCTGCCTGCATCCGTCTCGCCAAACTGACGATAGTGTGGGTTTCCATTAAACTGTCGGCGTCTAACACCAATAAGTGATCGTATCGGGCGCCCCAGCGTTTACAAAAGTCGGCCACATTACCGGCTTTGCGGGCATCATTTTTACGCCGACGGCGGTAATATACCCGCGCATCTTTGCTCACTTGATGGCGCAATATTAAAAATGCCTGCTCTTCTGCCAACGCAATATCAGGGTCGGTCGTGTCACTTAATATAAACCAATCAAACGCATGGCTTTCGCCGGATGCAACCAATGCCATTGCCATCACTTCAACTGCAGCAAAAACGCGATCAGGTGATTCGTTATAAGTCGGCATTAATATCGCGGTGCGGGTATGCAGCTTTATGCTTTCGGCGGTTTCTGTCGTGGGCTTTTTGAGTAGCATAATAAAGCCGGCTATACCGCCGCTAAATGCCAATGCAATCCAGCAAAAGTTAACCGCAAACAACACTAAAACGATGTATTCAAGTGGCGTGACTCCGCCGACATTAAACACCGATACCATCTCGTAAATAGCCATAACCGACATGATAAAAGCGCTGCCAACCACTAACAGACGGCGTAATCCGTCTGACTTTACGCCATTGGCAATAATACTTTTACGTGGCATGCCTTCGGACAACGCACGTAAACTTTGCGGTTCCATTGGGCCTGGTCGCTCTAACGGCATTGCTGCACCACCGACCAACATAGGGTCGACGGCACTAATATCAGCATCAGGCTGCATCATGTTCATGCTTAAAGCGTCCAACGATAAAGCCAGGTTTCGACATCGCGTGGGCCAGTAAACTTCAGCTCAGCACGTAGCTCGATCAATTCAGCATCTTGTGGATCCATTTCAAACGCCAAACGATAGCCATTGGTTTTAGGCTGACGAGACACCACCACATTGGTTACTGCCCCAGCAGAACTCTGCACTTTGGCGACCGGGATTTCGTCGTTATTACCTTCTTTAACTTGATAGTCGATAACAAACAAGCGTCTCGGTGTGGCTTTAGCAATCTCAGCCCGGCCACTGGCGGTACGGGCCACAATCACAGTGCCATCATCAACTTCGGGCTCGCTGCCCCAAATTAACCGATAAGTAAAATGAAACTCGCTACCGGCTGCGATAGGTTGTTTAGGTTTCCAGTAACTGACGATGTTGTCATGAATTTCAGAGTCTGTTGGAATTTCGGTTAACACCACCTCACCCGCGCCCCAATTTCCGACCGGTTCAACCCATAAACTTGGGCGACGCTCATAATGGGCTTCGAGATCTTGATACGCATCAAAACTACGTTCACGCTGAATTAAGCCAAACCCTTGAGGCGAGTTGTCCATAAAGGCACTGACTTGCAATTGCTTTGGATTAGCTAGCGGACGCCATAATCGTTCACCGCGACCATTTAAGATCAATAACGCATCAGAATCATGCACTTCGGGTCTAAAATCATCGGTGTTTTGGCGACCATTCATTGAATGTAAAAACATACTAGTGCTAGGCGCTAAGCCGACTTTAACTAAGTCCACGCGTGGAAATAGGGTCGCTTCCACATCGATATGGGTGTTATCGCCGGGTCTAACAGAAAATCGATATGCTCCTGATACGCTAGGGCTGTCTAGCAAGGCGTGCACCACAATTAAGTTACTGTCGGTGTTTGGGCATTCAACCCAAAAGGCACGAAATATCGGAAACTCTTCGCCTTCTGGTTCAGCGGTATTTAATGCTAAGCCCCTTGAAGACAAGCCGTAATCGCTGCCTTTACCCAAAGCACGGAAATAACTCGCTCCTTGGAATACCATAAGCTCGTCAAAATATGCAGGGTTATTGAGTGGATAATGGATACGTAAACCAGAATAGCCAATATCTTGGGTCGGTAAACGCTGACTTAACACATCACCTGCAGTAAAGAACTCTGAGTTATAGGCTAAATGGTTAGCTTGCTTACCTTCAACTAGGGCAATTTCAATCAAGTCTTGGAAATAAAAACCCCGATGAAAGAGCTGCATTTGATACGGCAAACCTTCAGCTTTCCAAATAGAAGCTTCTGGCTTAAAGCGAATGTCGCGGTATTCATCGTAGGAAATTTTAGCCAACCCAGGCGGTAATGGGTCTTTAAGTTCCACATACGGTTTTTGCGCTAATCGGCGGGCAATCTTAACCACAGAATCAGAATCAAAGTTAGCTGTTTTGGCAAAACGTACTTTGGTTTCTGTATTCAGATTATTAGCTGATTTAACGGTCGATTGTTCATCTGCATAAGTTTGCAGCGGTATAGTCACACTTGGCGATGTGGGTGTAATAATAGGCGGAGTGGGTTCTTGTGCAGCAAGATTAAAACAAAGCCCTGCGGCCATGGCTAACGACAAACGCGTTAGCGCTTTTTTTACAGTGTGAGATGAGACCGAAGTACGACAACTCAGTAAGCTAACCATAATAGGCTACCTAAAAAATACAGCGTTAATATGCAAGTTTCAGAGCGGTTATTGCGGCAAAATGTCTTGGTACACAACCCTATGCTCTATTTCGCGAACGATATCAGAACGCCAAAATTTTGCACAAGTATTCATCAATAAATCTCATTAGCAGCTATAACATTTTAATCTATTGATATATCCAAATAGCACACAAGGAGAGCGAAAACGACCGTGTTGTTATACATTACATTTACAGGTTATTGATTAAGGTCACAGCAAATAGAATAATTGTAGCCTCAATATCTAATAACCTTTAAATACAATTATTTATTTAAACACAGGCCGATGAGAATCCCCTATATTTAGGATAAAAACGAGTATGAGTGAATTGCCCTGCTATCAATGATATTTAGTACGCCAAGTTCACACTGACTGACTATTTACTAAAAGTTTACACTCACAAAAGCAACTAATAGAAAATACCCCATCACATTGATTAAATTAAAAAAATATACCTTAATAACTTTATTGAAACAGAGAGTTCTACAGTAATAACCCCATAAGTACTGGTGCACACCTTGACGGCCAAAGCTCAAATGAGAATAATTATCAAAATCAATACCAAAAATATGTTTTGACCATTATGTTTACCTCCAGCTCATTGAAGTTAGCACCAAGTAACCAAGACACTATTTTTGGAATCGTAAATTCAGCCCTTTCTCCCCCCGCCAAAAAACATTCCATATTGCGCCATCGATAAAACGCTTAAACATCGCACTTGTTTACACCAAAGCATCTTTGATTGCTGACGATCGAGATTACTGAAGATCGGGGGAATGGTCTTTAACACGTTTACAGCCAACTTATCACTTTAAAACAGACCAAACGAAACATAGGGAATATGCATGTTAACTGAAAAGTCCAGATTCACTTTGACCACCATTGCTGTGGCCATTGCAGCCAGTTTTGCTAGCTCGGCAGCATTTGCTGACGACAAAAGTCAGACTGAAGCCAAACCTGAAGTCATTGTGGTGACGGGGAGCTTATTAGGCAATTCTGAAGTTGCAGATTTAAAAACGTATACCGGTAACCGCTCAATCATTACCTCTGATCAAATAGAGCGTACTGCAGCGAGGTCAATTGACACCGCATTACAGCAAGTCCCTGGCATTAAAATTAAAGATGAAACCGGAACAGGGGTTTTACCTAATATATCAGTACGAGGCCTAGACAGCAGCCGCAGTGGCTACGCCCAGCTCTTACTCGATGGGATCCCAATGACACTTGCGCCATATGGGCACACCGGCCAGTCATTATTCCCTGCCACCTTATTCATGATAGATAGAATTGATGTAGCACGCGGCGGAGCATCGATTCAGTACGGTCCTAACAACGTTGGCGGCGTGATTAACCTCATTTCAAAGTCAATCCCAACCGACTGGGAAACTAGCGTTAATGAACGCATGACCTTCTTTGGTGACAGTAATACCTTATTTGATACCAACATCAGCACTGGCGGCGCAGTAAATGAAGATTTTTCGATGCGTTTTGATGGCAACATCACCAAAGGGGAATCGTTTCGTGAACACTCCGAAACCGACATTAAAAACCTAATGTTAAAGACCCTATGGAATATCGATGGGCAAAACAGCTTAGATGCCACGCTGCAATATTACGATGCTTTTTCTGAGTTACCAGGTGCCTTAAATACCGCCGCATATGAAGCTGATCGAGAGCAATCTCTACGCCCTAATGATGAATTTAATGCCAATACTAAACGAGTGTCATTGAAATACAGCCATGTTCTCGATGACTCGAAAGTTATCGATTATGGTGAGATTGATCTCAGAGTATTTGGTAATAAAAGTTCACGTAATTTTCAGTGGGATTTTTATGACTCAAGCAAAGACACCGACGGTAATTTAGGTACTAGCTGGAGTGATACCACCCAGGATGCTACTCATCTGCGTAACTCTCCACGCGACTTTACCGTGTTTGGCATTGAGCCAACAGCAAGCTTGCTTATTGATGGTGATATTAGTCAGCACATTATCGCCGGCGCTCGTTATATTAATGAAGATATTAGCTACCAACTCAACCACATAGAAAAATCGACTCAAACAGCAACTCGTCCGCGTGACTGGCAAATGGATACCAATGCCATGGCCTATTATGTGAGTAATAAGGTAGGATTCTTTGACGACACACTATCGGTTACCCCTGGCATAAGATATGAAGATGTGCGCATGACCTTCACCAATGTTGGCCAAGATTATAGCCAAGATAATCACGTAACCGAGTGGCTTCCTGGCATCACCTTGGGTTATGAGTTCAGTTCAAATTGGTTTGCGTATACTAATGCTCAACGCTCATTGAGAACCCCGCAGATTTCGCAATTATGGCCTAAAGATCAAACTCTAGAATCAGAGCTATCTTGGAACTATGAAGCAGGCGTACGCTTTACCCCAACAGAACGCAGTAACTTAAGTATTGCCGCTTACCGTATCGATTTTGAAAATAAAATCGAGTACGACGGTGACGTTAGTCTATTCGTCAATATTGGCCAAACTCGTAATCAAGGTATTGAGCTAGAAGGCACTTACTCACCGATGTCGCTACCAGATCTTGTTCTAACGGGTGCCTACAACTATTTAGATACTGAACAACTTGATGGAGAATTTGCCGGTAACGAATTGGCTTATGTGTCTAAACATCAACTTTCTGCCAGTGCTTTATACAGTATTAAGGATGTCGATTTAGGATTAATGGCATTTTATTACAGCAAATCATTCGCTGATCTTGCTAATAGTGTTGAAGAGAATATATCTGGTACATCGGGTGAAGTGCCTGCGTATACCGTGGTTAACTTCAATATTGGGACTGAGTTTTTCAAGCAAGATAATCACGGCCTAAAAGTGGGATTATCCGTCAATAATCTATTTGATAACGAATACTACTTTAGAGGCTTAGATGTGTCTCCTGCAGGACGAGTGCCTGCATCAGGACGATCACTGAGCTTAGATGTCGGTTACACCTTCTAATCGAGCAAGGTTGCTAAGATGGATGTCTTTAGTTTTAACTGAATAATAGTCAGCATGTTGTAAACCAACAAAGCCTCAACATTAATGTTGAGGCTTTGTTTTGTTGATGATCGTATTGATGATCGTATTGATGGTCTTAATGGTTATCGAAACGAGGACATCCAGCTCTTTCATCAATGATTAATAGAAACGGAATTGCCGCCGAGCAGATTTAGATGGCCACTACAGCCACGGTAAGATTAGCAACACACATGCATGCAGCCAATCTAAATAACACCGCCCAATAAACGTTAAACAATCAAATCCTTCATCAACTCTTCCAGCACATCTGCCTGACGGCTCAAACTCTCGATTTCCTTTGCCGTCATATTCACTAGCTCCATCACTTGAATAGAGCTACTTCTAACAGAGTCGACATCATTGGCAATATTATCAGCCACAGCCCCTTGTTCCTCGGCAGCCGCTGCAATTTCCAAGCTTCTATCCGAAATATGCTGGTTTTGCTCTGCGATTTCATTAATATTTTGACTTGCGCTTGTCATTAGCTGTTCACTTGATTCGGCTTCTTTTACCGTTTTAGCCATTACGTTCATCACACCACGACTATTGGTCTGCAGCGTTTCAATAATTTTTTGAATTTCAACCGTAGCAGCTTGAGTTCTACCCGCTAAGGTTCTTACTTCATCTGCAACCACTGAGAATCCACGCCCCTGCTCACCGGCTCTTGCCGCTTCAATCGCGGCATTAAGGGCGAGCAAGTTGGTTTGATCAGAGATGGCATTAATTGTTGCTATTACCTCACCAATTTCAGTCGCGCTAGAATCAAGTTCTGCAACAGCAACTGAGGTACCACGTACTTCCCCTGCTAATTGATTAATCTCAACCAAGGTTTTTTTAATCTGAGCCTGGCCTTGTGTGGTTTTCTCAGTGGCGCGCGATATTTGTGTAGATGATTCTTGCGCATGGCTAGCCACTTCTCGAATCGATACCGCCATCTCTTCCGTTGCGCTCGCTAACGAATCAATACGGTCTTGCTGCACGCTGGCTAACTGAGTATTTTCATCACTACGAACACGTAACTGAGCACTAATTTGTTGGATCAAAGCAACCGCTTCCTGGGTGGTTTTCACCAACAGATGTTCACGTTCTGTGACTCTATCAACGGTTCTTGCAATCAAATTAAATTCATTACGAGCAGGTGTGTAACCAATGCGAGACGCAAGGTCACCCTCGGCTAACCTTCTCAATGCTCCATAAATATCGAATAGACTGCCACCGATGAAGGTATTTACATAATAAGAGCAAACAAACATCAACAATAAACTCAAGCTAATGGCAGTGATGTGCCATAAACCTAACCCAGTCAGAAAACTAGTGTCATCAACATAACTCAATGAATAGTCCAGCCCTGAAACCTGCGCGGATATATCTGTATTACGGCCAATATTAATCGCTGTATTTTGCAGTAAGGGCGCCAAATCAGATGCAGATAGCTGAGTAGCCGATGCTAATTTGGCAATCACATCCACTTGTTTTTGTGCTTCTACTGTTCTTTGTGAAGACGCCGCATCGACGAAACAAACACCCATGACAACAACGGCGAGCACAGCAGTAAAAAAAAGAACAAGAAAATTTTCATGTAATTTTACGTTAATTAAATACTTATCTATCCAACGAAATGCAACTTGTTTCACGATGATATCTCCAATAAAAATGATCAGTGATTACCGAGAGTGGCGCATCACCTATCTTATTCAGCAGGTAATATTGATATAAGAGAAGACGTCATTCGGTCAATTATCAGAAATAATATATGACTGTCGTTAGCAGGTATTTCTAAATGACAAAACTGGCATCTAGATCACGCAAAAAACGGAAAAAAAGACACTTAATGCAACTGAAAAATTACACATTGATAACCTTGCTCAAAAAATCGACTGAAGTTGTCGTATGACGACCGTTGTTGGTTAAGGAGTAAATGTAGATGTAGATAAATACCGACATAGCTAAACACAAAATAACAATCACCTAGCCAACTTGTGCATACTTATTATCAGTAAGCATTTAACTCGTTCATGTATTTCATCGGTGATATTTTCATTACTTTTTTAAACATGGTAATAAATGCGCTTACCGACTCATAGCCTAATAACTCAGACACCTGTTGCACACTCTGTTTATCTGAAAGCGCTTGTAGTGAAATAATGATATGCAGTTGAGTGCGCCATTTTCCAAATGTCATCCCGGTTTCTTTTATGATCAGTCGCGCCAATGTACGCTCTGTTAAGGCAAATTGCTTGGCCCATTGCGGCAGTGTTTTTCTATCGTTAGGCTGATTTATCAATTGTTGGCTCATCGCTTGAATCACCACATTTTTAGACAGAACAAAGTCTAAATGTTGAATAGGCATCTCAATGAGTTGCTCAAATAGTACCTGTGCAAGCCGTGCGGTTTTACTGTCTACACGATAATGCTGATCGATACCAGCAAGCGCGCACATCAACTCTTTAACTAAAGGCGTAATAGCCAATGTACAGGTATTTTGCGGCATTCCTTGCATGCTGCCATCAATAAATACATGACAGAGCTCAGCATTATCTGAGGCGCGATTACTGTGATCTTTATTTGCAGGGATCCAGATAGCGCTATGGGTTGGCACCATCCACATTTTTGCCGATACCTCACAGGTAACATAACCATGCAAAGCTAAAATTAACTGGCCTTTAGGGTGAGTGTGTAAAGGGATCTCATGGCTGGCACAGGCGTGCTCTATCTTGGCAATAATGGGTTGCGGCATATATTCAAAATTCTTTATTTCATCCCAGCCAATTACTTCAAACATAATTTTGTCAGTTTTTCGTTATTTAATGTCACTATCTCTAAATTATATCGTTCGACAAATCTTTATACTAGCAACCATTATTAAGTGAAATCTAAAGCAGCTAATGACGTTACAAACTGACAATACTAAACCACAGTCTCGATTCTCTGGCGCATTACTCGTAATAGGAATTTTGCTTATTGCAGCTAATTTACGCGCGCCTTTTACCGGCATTGCTCCTGTGCTGGAGCAAATTATTAGTCACTTTGGCCTAAGCGGATCTCAAGCTGGATTTTTAACCACTCTGCCACTAATTGCCTTTGCGATTGTTTCACCTATGGCGGCTTTTTTTGCCCGAAAACAAGGATTAGAACATGCCTTGTTTGCCGCGCTAATACTGATATTGCTCGGTATTGGAGCTCGATTTGTCGACTCATCAGCCATGTTACTCATTGGTACTGCCATTATTGGCGTCGGTATCGCAATTGCAAACGTGTTACTACCCAGTCTGATAAAACGAGATTTTGCCACTAAAATTGCGCTCATGACCTCAGCCTACGTGCTCACGATGGGAGTGGTATCAGGTGGGTTTTCGGCTCTGGTATTTCCGCTTAGTCAACTCAATGGCTTAGGCTGGCAACTGGCACTGGGCTCGGCAGCCATCATCACAGTTGCCAGCTTAATTGTGTGGAGCGCTCAGCTGGGTAAACACACGAAACCAACTTATTCTGCACATCAATCGGCACCCTCGAAAAGTGTATGGCGCTATCTACTAGCCTGGCAAATTAGCTTGTTATTAGGCCTAAACTCATTTCTGAATTACATCATCATTACGTGGTTACCAAGCATATTGACCGACACCGGCCACTCGGCCGTTGAAGCGGGGGCGTATCATGGTGCCTTTCAAATTGCGACAGCACTTCCTGGCTTAATATTAATTCCGTTACTGGCTAAATTAAAAGATCAAAGCGCGCTAAGTTTTATTTTGGCACTACTCAGTGCAGGCAGTGCACTTGGGCTGCTTTACATGCCTCACTTTGCTTTTGTATGGACACTAATGCTGGGGTTTTGCTCTGGGGCCTGTTTTATTTTGGGACTATCGTTTATTAGTTTACGCACCGATGATCCGCACCAAGCCGCATCGCTTTCTGGTATGTCACAAAGTGTGGGCTATTTACTGGCAGCCGTTGGGCCTATGGTGGCGGGCGCGTTGCACACTTCAACAGGCAGTTGGGATGCGCCATTATGGTTATGTGCGATTGCTGGTGTGCTGTGTGCACTATGTGGTTTAGGTGGCGGCAGAAACACCACATTACATAAGTCGGTTAACTGATAAAAAACCACAAATCGGCTACTTCGAAATCGTGATAGCCGATTTGCTATTGGAAAACATTAAAGACTTCGGTTGAGATATTTAAGCGCTTTTTCATTACCTAATTCAGCACTTTGCTTTATCCATTTATCACCTTCAACTTGATCTTGGTTGCCAATCAATCGCTTTCCCAAAGCATATTGAGCATCGTTCTGTCCAAGCTCAGCGGCTTTAGTCAACCAACTCAAACCGAGCTTTTCGTTAACCGCTACCCCTTCGCCATTCAAATAAATTTCACTAAGATTCACCATGGCAATTATTCCCCCCCAGTCTATAGAGGCTTCATAGAGTGAAATAGCTTTGTGTATATCTTGTGGCACACCCGTTCCTAAGCGATACATTTCGCCCAAGTTATTAGCAGCAGTGAGCTGCTTATTGGCGATAGCCCTTTCAAAGTGTAACTTAGCTTTTTTATAATCTTGTTCAACTACATCGCCGAAAAAGTATAGATTACCAATAAGCGCATCTGCATCGGCCTTTTCTATTCGTGCATATTCACGGTAAAGCTCAAACCCCTTATCGAGATCTTTGGCTACACCCTCACCTTTTAGATATAACTTGGCTAGCCTAATACATGAATAAGAACTTGAAAGACTTTGTTGATACCAGTTAATGGCCTTTTGAATATTATGATGTTCTGGACTTGCAGTTTCATATATCCAACCAATATTCGAACCAGTCTGTTGACGCCCTAGCTCATATGCTTTTTCAAAGTAAGTAATGGCTTTGTCAAAATCATGAGTAACCTCGGAACTTTGCGAATAAATAACCCCACTATAATAAGCTGAGTTAGCACTATGGTTAACTGAATCCAATAGATATGATAACGCTAACTTATCATTCTTCTCAGTCCCTTTACCTAAATGATAACTAATACCCAGATGCTTATAAGCGGCTTTAAAGCCTAAATCTGCAGCTTGCTTAAGGTAAGAAAATGATTGCTTATCATCTTGTTGCACACCATTGCCGAAGCGATACATTACACCTAAGTTTGTAAGTGCATTTGGATTACCTAATGCAGCTGCTTTATAAAAAAGCGGTACAGCAGTAGATAAATCTGTCTCTACTTTTTCACCATTTAAATAAAGTACTGCAATATTATTTAACGCGAGCGCATTACCTTGATCGGCAGCCATCTTATAGAGTTGTAAAGCTGTTTGAATGTTTTGGGAAACATACTCACCATTTTCATAGAACATACCCAAATTGACTTGCGAGTCTGCGTCACCAAGCTCTGCGGCTTTATGATAAAGCTCTACAGCAGCTAATTTATCCTCACCAACATTCCAGCCAAAATCATATGTTTTAGCAAGATAACCAACAGCAAAAGGATAATTATGCTCTACAGCAATGGCTAAATATTCATGCCCAAGTTGGATGTTTTTGTCAGCTCCAGCACCATTAATATACATGAGAGCAAGGTTATACTGCGCAATTGCTGAATCACTATCAGCCGCCAATTTGTACCATCTAAAAGCTTGCTGTTGATCATTTTTTTCAAAGTCATAAAAATAAGCTAGCCCCAAATAACAAGATACTTGTTCTGACTCCGCCCCAATAAGGAAATTAGCCTCGGCTTTGTGTAAATCTTGATAACTTGGTTCATCTAGATACAGGTAACCTAACTCGCAATTTGCCATGGCAAATTTTTGATTAAGTGCTTTTTGATAATAGAAAATCGCTTTATCAAGATCTTTTTCTACAAATTCACCTTCACGATAAAAAGAAGCCAAATTAACAAAGGATTGAGGGTCATTTTGTTTCGCGGCTTTATTATACCAATGGAATGCAAGAGCATTATCTTCTTTAACCCCTAAAGCACCTAGGTCATAAATCAGCCCTAATTCACCCTGAGCTCTAGCATTACCGTCATTTGCAGCTTGCTGATAAAGTGTTAATGCTTTTTCTGGCTGATTGTTCTTATGATACGACTCTGCTAAACGTAATTGATCATCACTGTTATGAAGATTCGTATCTGTTTCGGTTTTGTCATTATTGCTAGATGTCGATGAACAAGCAGCTAAAAGTCCAGCGATCAGAGTGATAAGAAGAAGGTGATACATGTTATTCCTTTAACGATAATTTAGCATTTCAACATCATAACTACTTAACCCAAAATAATAAACATCACTTTACGCTACTGTTTATTTGTTATTACAAAAATATTTAATATCATGATGTTATTGATTTTCTATTTATTTCGCATAACGAAGTGCTACATAAGCGTCATGCTCTATATATGGGTTCAGCGACACGAGTGTCACACTAATTTCTGACATCAAAATAGAAGCTATTTCATTGCAGCACGGACATACACATCAAAACGATTTTTCTTACTTGCGATGATCATGCTGGGTTTTACCCCATCAAGATCGCCGGCATAATCTGGACGCTTTACTACCACGCGCTTAGTGGCGAGTGCCATAGCGGGTGCTAACAGTCCATCTGCATCTAAGTCTGCGCCGACAAGAGTTTGAAACACGCGCATTTCTTTTTTAACCAGGGCTGATTTTTCACGGTGTGGGTACATAGGATCAAGATAAACAACATCGATCTCAGTGCCAGACGACTTCGCGGCGTCGGCTAACGCACTGATACTTGAGCCGTGAAATAAGCTCATCAAATCGCGCATCCACTCGCCTATTTCAGCGTCTTCATAAGCGCGGCGTAAACCATCTTCAAGCAATGCCGCCACTACAGGATGACGTTCAACCATAATCACTTTACAGCCAAGGCTGGCCAGCACAAAAGCATCTCTGCCAAGCCCTGCGGTGCCATCAACTACGGTGGGCGTTACGCCTTGCTTTAGCCCGACAGCTTTAGCAATAGATTGACCGCGTCCACCACCAAACTTACGTCGATGCGCCACAGCACCAGACACAAAGTCAACGCTAATGCCGTCAAGCTTAGGCTCATCTCGCTTATGCAAACTCAAGCAGTTTTGCTCGAAACGCAATTCAAAAGCGGCGTCTTTGTCCCACACCAACTGCCAGCGCTGGGCTATATCGACTAATGAGGGATACTGCTGATTAAAGAAGATAGGTGTCTGCAACAAGATGATTACCATGTCAATGTAAGAAACTACGCCATTATGCCAAAAGCCATCACCAGTGAACACCTATACCTCGCGCGCTAGAAAACTTATAATGTCGCTATTACACAGTTTTTGCTGTCTCATTTAGTAAATGGAAATGCCCATGCTCAGTTATCGCCACGGTTATCATGCAGGCAATTATGCCGATGTACTTAAGCACTCTATGCTTATTCAAGTATTAAAAGCCATGCAGAAAAAAGATAAACCTTATGTGTATATCGATACTCATGCAGGCGCTGGTGCCTACTCATTAACCGATGAGTTCGCCCAAAAAACCGGAGAGTATTTAGAGGGTGTTGCCAAACTATGGGACCACGCTAATTTACCCACTGCATTGGCCAACTATGTTGAAACTGTGCAGCACTTTAACGCTGAGTTTGATGGCGAGTTAACCGTGTACCCTGGCTCACCGGCTATTGTAGATGTTGAGCTTCGTCCGCAAGATCGTATGGTGTTACACGAACTCCACGGTACTGACCATGAGTTACTAGCAGATTATTTTGTGGAAGACAAACAAGTCAAAGTCATTAAAGGTGATGGTTTACAGGGTTTAATTGCCGCGGTACCGCCATTAGAACGTCGTGGGGTGATATTAATCGACCCTAGCTATGAAATGAAAACTGACTATCAAGATGTTGCTCAAGCCATCATTAAAGCCCACAAACGCTTTGCTACCGGGACATTTCTTTTATGGTATCCGGTGGTTAAACGTGAGCAAACAGAAGCTATGTTAACGCTACTAAAAAATAGTGGCATTAAGAAACAACTGCGTATTGAGCAAGGCATTAGCGCCGACAGTGACGAGTTTGGTATGACAGCTGCGGGTTTGTGGGTAATTAACCCACCTTGGCAAATGGATGTATTGGCTAAAGAGGCATTAGATTACTTAGCGCCTTTACTAGGCGGTGCCGACGGAAGCATTAGCGTAAAGTGGGAAGTAGGCGAGTAAGACTTTCTACCCGCAAAAGATGTGAGTTTATTGTCGTATCAGATCCTAACTATCTTTATTGAAATAACACACAAATTTCAAATGGAATTAACCTGCAGGCTCAATGGTTCTCCGTCCGAAGTGTCCGAAATAGCGTGATGAAAATGCCGTAGTGACATCATGGATGATGGCACAGGCTCAGGGGTACATGGATGTACCATCTGAGCCGTTAGGCGATTTTTATTATGCTATGAGGATCAACACTTTGTCGGAGCTGCGGGGGAGATCCAAGAGGGGGAAGCAGTTTTCCCCTTCTTGGTCGGGTGTGGGCGAAGCGCCACGACCTTGATGTTATTTATTGACGTATGACTGAGCATTAATTAAAGAATGCACCTGCTGCACCCGGAAACACCACCGGGCTAACATTGCCATTCGCGGCGACACTCGCGACACCATACAAATAATTGTCGATAACCATATTATCTAACGTGAACTGATTAACCTTGCCGACATAGCGGCTATGAGTCCATTCCGCTACCGTTGTTGAGCGCCAATATACGCGATAACCGACAACGGTTTTGTCGTCACTACTGGCCCAACTTAAGGTGGTACTCGGCGATACTTGCCCTGCAATGGTCACCTTGGTTGGTGGCGCGGGTGCCCATGCTTGTGACGCTAAACTTAGCGCATTAAGTGCAGTCAGTTTGGCGGTAAATCCAAAATCAACACCTTCAATCACATCACCATACGCAATACCATTTTCTACCCGTATATCTTGATGCTGACGATTATAGTTCTCGTTGGTTTCCATAATCCGCACGGCAGGCAAACCAGCCTGATTAAACGGTAAATGATGCCCACCACGACCAAAACGATCGAGTCGATACACCAACATCACCTCTAAATTAGTCATGTACTGGTCGGCTAGCGATTTAATTTTACGAGCTAAATTGCGTGAAGCAGAATCATTTTCGCCGCCACTAAAATAGCGTTCTTTGGCTTCATCTGCGGTTTCGGCAAAACGTACGCCTTCAGAAAACACCCGTACACTGCTGTTATTCACCACGCCATTAATGCCAGATATATTGCCAATCATGTCATTATTTAATACTGCTTGAACCTGCCAATTTTGCGCTTTAGCATAATCAGCTAAAATATTGCCGCCATACAAACCTTGCTCTTCGCCCGACAATGCAGCATAAACGATAGTGCCGTTAAATTGATATTTTGATAATACTCGCGCAGCTTCTAGCGCCCCTGCCACACCCGATGCATTGTCGTTAGCACCAGGAGAAATTGAGGTAGCATCCAACACATCGCTAACGCGAGAATCAATGTCGCCACTCATCATCACCACACGCTTAGGATCCGTTTTACCACGCTGAATCGCGATAACGTTAACCACTTCAGTTGGATTTTCGATTCGTTTACCTTGAACAGTGTCGCCAACCGTCACCACTTCTAAACAGCCACCACATTCTTTTGATATACGATTAAACTCAGCTTCAATCCAGCGCCTAGCAGCACCGATACCTTGGGTGTCAGATGTGGTATTAGACAAAGTATGACGGGTCCCGAAGCCAACTAAGGTGCGAATATCTTGTTCAATCCGCTTAGCTTGCGGTGCGGTAGCGATGTCGTATAAACGCACATCTTCTTGTGATGGGGCAACAAACGTTGATTTGTCGGCAGCAAATGCTGGCACGGTTACAGCACCCAATATTAGCAACCCGGCCATACCCACTAAACAATAACCGTTGTTACGACTGAGTTTGACCCGCTTAGGTTGTACTTTATGAATTACATGGTTCATTAATAAATACCTTAAATTAACTGGCTAATGCTTTTTGGTAGCGTTTTAATAATATTTTTACGCGCTTCACATAATCTTGTGTTTCAGGATAGGGCGGTATACCGCGGTATTGCATCACCGTCGTTGGGCCGGCATTGTATGCCGCACAAGCAAGGTCAATGTCGCCGTTAAATTGGCTTAATAGCTGCGCAAGATAACGACTGCCACCACGAATATTCTGTTGAGCATTGAAAGGATCATCGACGTCCATATCGCTAGCAGTACCTGGCATTAATTGCATTAGGCCTTTGGCACCTGCTTTGGATAATGCGCCAATTTTAAACGCTGATTCTGCATGGATCACTGCTCGAATAAGTGCAGGATCAAGCTGATACTGCCGCGCGGCTAAAGCGACGTCTGCGGCGAAATGTGAGGTAAATAATGGGATCTTATACCAATCGATAACCGAATCGACCCGGCATGCAAAACATTCATACAATAACACTTGATAGTCTGCATCCAGCGGTTGTTGGTCGCTAAACACCATCACCCCATTGGTTTGTTTGTATTGAAACACTTTACGCTTTTCAACGCCTAAATCACTGACAATACCATTTTCGGAGTAACTGGCTTTAACACGAGGCTTACTCGATACTGTGCCCGCTTTCGTTAACGCATAATTATTGGTTAAGGTACGCGGTTTCTGTTTGTTTCCTACATAGCCTGCATTCAACGACAGCTGATCATTAATTGATTGCTCATCGGCAGGCTTAGTGTTGCGGCGACTCAACACGTTATATGTTTCTATAGTCGGCGCTGGGTGATTTTCAGCTGTGGTAGTTTGAGATTGCTGTAACGATAACTGCTTTTTTGCTGCGGCTTGCTGAGGAATATACTTAGCTTTGATTTGCGGCTTTTCAACGTCTTCCACGGCAGGATAAACCACTTGCTTGGCTTGTACCTGCACAGGTATGCAAACACAAGCCAACAAGGTAGCGATACCCAATAGCGTCTGCCGATTACGCCATGTCATGTGACTATTCCTGCACTTGATCGAATATAGGCATCGGCGCGATACGGGCGAATTTTGCCACCGCCGAACCTGGGAAAATTTTAACCCCACTGTTTAACTCATCTACGGCTTTACGGTAAAAGTCTTCTGCGTGGACAAAGTCGAGCTCTAGCTGTATATATTCAGCGAGCTGATCCGCACTCAGTTTGTCTTTATTCACTGTAGCTAATAGCGCTTCTAAACCTTGATCAATCTGCTGCCAAGCGGCTATCGATACCGACAAAGAGCCACCAGCCATATTTGACTCTTCAATCGGTTGTTCCCAATCATGTTCGGGCTGTAACAGTTTTAGTTGCTCCAACTGGGCTTGTTGGTCATCTGTTAAAGGGCGTGGATAAGATGGTTTTTCCTGACATAGCTCGGTAAACAATGTCAGTCTTTTATCAATTTTTGAGTCGATCACTTTCAGCGCTTCAATGGCTGAAGTGCGTTTTTTAAGTAAACTGGCATACCAAAGATAAGCCAGAATAGCGGCTAAAGTGAGGCTTATAAACAGCGCCTGCATGGTGACATCCTTTATTATTGTTATTCACTATCATAATCATTATTTAATCAAAAGTTCATCTTTATTGGCGATACCTTTACTAAAAATAAACCACAAAAGAGTAAGCCAAACACCAATAGATGTTAATAAACTGTTTTGATTCAGATCTTAACTATAACACAAAAAATAGTACTAGCACGGTTGAATACTGTACAGTTAAAATTTTAATCTTTAGTTTTATCAACTACCTAAAACCATTCGCACAAGAGTGTTTTTTAAACACATTTACAGTTTCCCCTGCACAAATAATTAAAATATCGTTTAATAATGCTGACTTAACACCATTAAGGCTATTTATTAGCAGCTGCATCTATCGAGAAACAATAGTCACAAAAAAGCCCAGCAAAACTGGGCTTTTGACAATCAATAATGTAAAAAATTAAATATCTTTTCTATCATTATCCACTTTTTCATTTTCCTCTTCAGTCGGTTTTTCACGCTTACTGAAAATGCGTTCAACCACCACAAAGAATAACGGCACAAAGAAGATACCTAAGAAGGTGGAGGTCATCATACCGCCCAATACCGCAGTACCGATGGCATTTTGGCTACCAGAGCCTACTCCTGAGCTAATCGCTAATGGCACAACACCTAGACCAAATGCTAAAGAGGTCATTAGAATTGGGCGTAAACGTACTCTAACAGCATGCAAGGTTGCCTCAATTAAGCCTGAGCCTTTCTCGTAGTATTCCTTAGCAAACTCGACAATTAGAATGGCATTTTTAGTCGCCAAGCCCACCGTGGTTAGCAAGCCTACTTGGAAAAATACGTCATTAGGCAGACCACGGGCACTCATTGCCAGTAAGGCACCAATAATCCCGAGTGGAACAACTAAAATGACCGATAATGGTACCGACCAGCTTTCATACAATGCCGCTAACACTAAAAATACGATTAAAATAGATAACGCATATAAGCTAGGCGCTTGGTTACCCGATAAACGTTCTTCGTACGACAAACCATTCCACTCTAAGCCATAGCCAGGTGGAAGCTTCTCAGCCATTTTTTCAAGTGCATCCATCGCCGCACCGGTACTGTAGCCCGGGACTGTAGCGCCCTGAATGTTAACCGCAGGCACACCGTTAAAACGTTGTAACTGAGGTGAACCAAACTCCCAGGAACCTGATGCGAATGCCGAAAACGGCACCATTTCACCATTATTGTTACGCACATACCAAGAGTCTAAGTCGCCAGGTTGCATACGGTATTTAGCCTCACCCTGAACATAAACTTTCTTAACTCGGCCACGGTCGATAAAGTCATTCACATACGACCCACCCCACGCGGTACCCAAGACACTGTTCACACTATTAATATCAATGTCTAAAGCACGTAATTTGGCGTGATTAACATTAATTTTATAGATAGGCGCATCTTCTTGTCCATTTGGACGAACCCCTACAAGATTAGCGTTTTGCGCAGCCATGCCCAATAATTGATTACGCGCCTCAATTAACTTGGCATGTCCTTGACCGTTTAAGTCTTTTAAGTAAACGTCAAAACCATTTGCGGTACCAAGTTCAATCACTGATGGCGGCACAAAGGCAAACACTAAGGCTTCTTTAATTTGCATAAAGCGACCCATAGCTCGACCCGCTAACGACTTAACATCTTCACCCGGCGCTTCACGTGTGGACCAATCTTTTAGGCTCACAAACGCAATACCCATGTTTTGACCAGAACCCGCAAAACTAAAGCCCGCCACAGTAAACACTGAATTTACGAGGTCTTTCTCTTCGGTAAGGTAATAGTCGGATACCTCTTTTAAGACCTTAACCGTGCTTTCTTGGGTTGAGTTGGTTGGCAAAATAGCTTGGGTAAACAAGATACCTTGGTCTTCATCGGGTAAAAATGCAGTTGGCATGCGTAAGAAAATCCAGGCCACTGCGATAACCAAACCAACGTAGATCAACATGACACGGAATGAACGCTTTAAAATACTGCCAACACTTGATTCATAACGTGATGTCATGGCATCAAATTTACGGTTAAACCAACCGAAGAAACCGGTATCTGCATGAGTATGGCCTTTTTTAACAGGCTTTAGCATGGTGGCACATAACGCAGGCGTTAGTACAATTGCCACAAACACCGACAAGGCCATAGCCGATACAATGGTGATCGAGAACTGACGATAAATAACCCCTGTCGACCCAGACATAAATGCCATTGGTACAAATACAGCTGACAGGGTCAAACCAATACCCACTAACGCACTGGTAATTTGGTCCATCGATTTACGGGTGGCTTCCAGCGGACTTAAGCCTTCTTCCGACATCACGCGTTCGACGTTTTCCACCACCACAATCGCATCGTCCACCAGCAAACCAATGGCCAACACCATGGCAAACATGGTTAAGGTGTTGATGGTGAAACCTGCTGCTGATAGCACCGCAAACGTACCTAGCAATACTACTGGTACAGCGATGGTAGGAATAAGCGTTGCTCTAAAATTTTGTAAGAACAGATACATAATCAAGAATACCAACACAATGGCTTCTATCAATGTGTGCACAACACCTTCTATCGATTGCTCTACGAATGGCGTTGTATCATAGGGATAAACGACTTCAAGTCCCTGAGGAAAAAACTCTTTCATCTCATTAACTTTGGCTTTAATGCCTTCTGCCGTGTCTAACGCATTCGCGCCTGTAGCCAGCTTGAATGCAAGGCCCGACGCTGGTTTACCATTGTAATATGAGTCTACTGCGTAGCTTTCTGCACCTAACTCAACTCTGGCGACATCGCCTAAATAAACATTGGCACCTGATGAGTCAGATTTAACAATGATTTGCTTAAATTGCTCAAGGGTTTGTAAGCGGCTCTGTGCTGATACGGTCGCGTTAAGTTCTTGACCTGCAACCGAGGGGGCACCACCTAATTGTCCTGCTGATATCTGGGCATTTTGCTCACGTATTGCCGCAATAATATCAATACTGGTTAATTTGTATTGAGTTAACTTAAACGGGTCTAACCAAATACGCATCGCATACTGCGCACCAAAAAGCGTGAGTTCACCCACACCAGGTACACGGCTCATTGGGTCTTGAACGTTGGCAGCAACATAATCAGAAATATCGCTTTTGCCCATCGAACCGTCAGAAGACACAAAACCAAGTACCATTAAAAATCCAGAACTGGACTTGTTAACTTGTACACCTTGCTGTTGAACTTCAGTAGGCAACAATGGCGTAGCCGCTTGCAGCTTATTCTGAACTTGTACTTGAGCAATATCTGGATCAGCCTCTGCATTAAACGTTAGGGTAATCTTCGCATTACCAAAACTGTCACTGGTTGAAGAAATATAGCGTAAGTGATCAAGCCCAGTCATGCGCTGCTCAATCACCTGAGTGACTGTGTCTTCCATGGTTTTGGCAGACGCACCAGGATAGAAAGCACTGATCACTACGGTTGGCGGTGCAATACTTGGATACTGCGCAATGGGTAAGCCTCTAATGGCTAACACACCTGCAAGCATAATTAATAGTGCAATCACCCACGCAAAAATAGGGCGATCAATAAAAAAACGAGCCATAATGATTCCCTACTTTTGTGGTTGGTCAGCCGTTAACACCTGTGCAGAAACCGGTGCACCAGGGCGGATTTTTTGTAATCCTTCGACAATTAACTTATCGCCAACAGACAAACCATCGACAATACGCCATTGATGACCAATCACTTCAGCGGTTTGTACCACGCGCATTTCAACATTACTGTCTTGGTTTACTATCATTGCAACCGCTTGGCCTTTGGAATTACGGGTAATAGCACGTTGAGGCACTAAAATAGCTTGTGGGTCTTGGCCAGCATTTAATAGCGCACGCACATACATACCGGGTAACAAGGTACCGTCAGGGTTAGGGAACTCGGCACGTAACGTCACTGAACCGGTAGTTTCGTCTACATTCACTTCAGCAAATTGTAATATACCTTGTTGATCGTATGTTCTGCCGTCTTCAAGAATTAAGGTCACTTTAGCATTGTCACTTTTCAATAACTGGCCTGAACGTAAATTGGCTTTTAAACGCAATAATTGTGCACTTGACTGAACGATGTCGATGTTAATCGGATCAAGCTGTTGAATTGTCGCTAAGGTATTACTTTGATTAGCGGTCACTAACGCGCCAGCAGTAACAGATGACTTACCAATACGACCAGAGATCGGTGCTTTAACTTCAGTATATTCGGTGTTGATGGTCGCGGTATTAATAGCGGCTTTCGCTACCGCTACTGAAGCTTGTGCTTCTTTAAATAACGCTTCCGTCTCGTCAAAATCTTGCTTACTGACTGCATTGGTTTTGACTAATTTGGCATAACGCGCCGCTTTGGCTTTTGCTGAGGCTAAACCCGCATTTGCGCTAGCAAGATCGGCTTCTGCACTCACTAATGCCGCTTTATAAGTGGCTGCATCAATTTGATACAGAGATTGACCTTGTTTAACTTCGGTGCCTTCGGTAAAAGCACGCTTAGTGATAATACCTGACACTTGTGGACGCACTTCAGCTTCTAAAAAGGCACGGCTTCGACCCGGTAATTCAACCTTAATCGCTTGCGAAATTGCTTCAACTGTCATCACGCCAACGGGTGTAGGTGGTCGCGGTTGCTGTGACTGGGCATTTTCATCCCCTTGACCACATGCGGTAATCCATAATGCAGCAGAAATAACTGCGGCGACTTTCAATGCTTTGTGCATGAGTGCTCCTACTCCAATTTATTTTCAATATGACACCTCAGTCTTGAGGAATTTCATTTGAAAATAGCTAAAATTAAACTGTTAAATTTTCTGTGTACTTTATCGCATAGGTATAAAATTCAAACAACTAAGCTAATGCGAATAAATTGTAAATAAATAATAAGTTTCAGTTAAATATATTGAATATGTTATCAAACTGTAATCGATACGCAGGTAATCAAACAAACATTACCTATTAAGTCATTAAATACACTACCTGGTAACATGCTGGTAAAGTCAATTTATGGATTAACTATCCATGCCTACGTACACTGTTAATACATTAACTTAGTTATTGTTGATGACAACCTTATTTAATTCATCTGTTTTTTGTGGCTCAAGCATAATGGCACGCCACCACAACTCGCTAGCTTGCGGATTGGCTAACATCACCGCTTGACCAAATTTTGGCGTTAACAAGGTGACATTTTGCTGTTTAGCTAACAGGTTGATACGTTCAAAAGGCTCAAACCAATCATGTAACGCTAAATCAAAAGTGCCATTGTGTACTGGCATCATTGCCTTTGCTTTAACATCAATATGCGCCTGTAGGCTTTGCTCTGGCAACATATGAATATCACTCCACAATTCATTATAGGCGCCCGTTTCAATCATGCTGAGATCAAATGGCCCATAACGCTCACCAATTTCTTTAAATCCATTAAAATAGCCGCTGTCTCCGCTAAAAAACACCTTATGTTGTAAACCTTGAATAACCCAACTCGCCCATAAGGTTTGGTTCCGATCAAGCAAGCCACGGCCTGAAAAATGTTGCGCTGGTGTCGCGGTAATACTCAAGCCATTTAATTCAACAGACTGCCACCATTCCAGTTCGGTCACTTGAATAGGATCAACGCCCCAAGCCGTTAAGTACTTACCCACTTTAAGTGGGGTAACAAAATGTTGCACCTTGGTAGCCAATTGCTCAATGGCAGCGCTATCGAGGTGATCGTAATGATCATGGCTAATAATCACCGCCTTTATTGCGGGTAAATCAGCAATACTGATTGGCGATTGATGAAAACGTTTCGGTCCTGCCCACTGCACCGGTGATGCTCGCTCGCTAAATACCGGATCAATCAATAAATATTCGCCATCAAGACGCATCAATAACGTCGAATGACCCAAACGATAAACGGTATCTTGTGTCGATTGAGCCAATATCTCTGGGGTTAATGCTTCTAATGGGATCACACCTTGGGGAATGGGCGCTTGACGCTTTGTCGACCAATAGGCTTTGGCAATTGGCCATAAGCTGCTAATACCCGCTTGATAGACTTTATCGGTATTGCTGAAGATTTGTGTCTTATGTCCACGCGATTCAGACCAATATTTATTGATCAAAATAATCACAATCAATGCACTAAGCGCGACTAAAAGACTCATTAATATTTTCATCTATCGCTTCCAAAAGTAAACTACACGGTGTAGTTTAATAATCCCTTATTGAAAAGTAAACTACTCAGTGTAAAATATTACAATAAGATTGATTAGATGAAACCAATGAACACAGAAAAGCAAACACGCAGCCAGATTAAACGCGCCGCGATTATTGAAGCAGCTAGAACAACCTTTAAAGAATTAGGGGTTGCGGCAACGAGTATGGATAAATTAGCCGAAGTAGCTGGAGTGTCTAAGCGAACAGTGTACAACCACTTTGCCACCAAAGAAGCTTTGGTGATGACCTTGATGACTGATTTATGGCAACAAGCATTATCTCAACCCTCTGTGGTATATGACTCACATCAACCTTTGGCTGAACAACTGCAACAGTTGGTGCGTTTTGATATGGATTATATTCAATCAGAAGAGCACGTTGAAGTATCGCGAATGGTGATTGGCCATCTGTTTTATACCACTGAAATGCAAGAAGAATTACAAAAGGTAATTAAAGAAGAAACGGCTATTTTGCGCTGGATAAAAGCAGCAACGCTGGACGGACGCTTAACAGTGAAAAATGTTGAACTGGCCCAAACAGAAGTGCAAAGCTTGATTAAAGGCCAATGTTTTTGGCCATTAATATTTCAAGTCGAAGAGCCATTAAACGAACAACAAAAAGATGACATTGCCGCAAGCATCGTTACCATGTTTTTATGTCGTTATCAGGCATAAGTCCATTGTTGGCTACTCTACACTCGGTTATCACCCACACCGAATGAAATAATACGGCTGATATGCGCTAAACTCATGCCAGATTCTTGTTGCCAATGATTGAATGCAGCTTGGGTTTGGCGTAAAGCGGTTTGCGATGTAAAGCCAGCATCAACGACGTTATGAGCAGTTAAATATGACTGCACATCTTGGCTTAATAAAAAGGTATCTTTACCTATTGCACGTAAAAAATAAGGCCCAGTATTGCCACCTAAACGGGTGCCGCGCTTTTTAAGCACTTGCCACAAACCAGTAATATCATCGCTTGGCCAATGAGCAATAAATTCCGCAAAACTGCCGTGTTCAGCATTAATCTGCTGGATCATATAAGCGTTATCAACAATCGCCTGGGTTTTCTTTTGATGCCGAATAAGCACTGGGTCGGTTGCCCGCTGTTGAATTTGATCGGGTGACAGCATCAGCACTTTCATTGGTTCAAAGTCAAAAAAGGCTTTTTCATAAGCTGGCCATTTGTTATCAACCACTCGCCACACAAAGCCACTTTGAAACACGCGTTTACTCATAACAGACAATAACTGCGCATCAGTATATTCGCTGATTTCATCGGCATCGAGAGTGCCAGGCAGCAATGACTTAACTGCCGCCGGCCCGCCTTTACGCTCACATGCTCGCGCCCAAATATCACTGAACTTTTCTAATGCCACCGCGTAGCTCCTTTAACCCAATCGATAATCTGCCAATACGGCAGATAAAGGCTTGTTGATCTTTAAACATTAACATTGATACCAAAAACAACTAACGCTATATATTACGTTCTTTTTTAAGTTGTAAAAACTGTTTCCATTTAACCACTTCAGCAGGCATTTCAGGTGTGTCACCTGTGTAACCGGCAGCAGCAATTAAGGTTTCAATAGGCACTTGTTTACCTCGACATACAAACACACCACGAACATGCGCAATGCAATGTAAACCACGGGCGGTAACCATACGATGCTCAATATAAAAGTATTTTTCGTCCCAACCAACGATTTTAGTTTCAATGGTAAACTTTTCAAACGGCTTAATATCGCGGATATAAGTAAACTCTGCCGCATTCACTATCGGTAACCATTTGTTTTTTAGAAACTGTTTCATCAAACCCATTTCGGCAATCAAATAGGTGCGCGCTAAATCCATAAAAGCAGGATAACGCGAGTTAGTTAAATGCATATTGATATCGCAATCTAACGGTAAAGCACGATAATCAATTCGGCTAGTGCCTAAAAAACCAATACTTTTACAATGACCTATTCGCCATAAAAACAACAAAATAATACGAAAATACAGATTCATGCACGGTTACTCCTAATGTAAGCGCGACAGGCTAACAAAGGTCATACCAGCGAGCAAGCGGCTTTAGCTGTATTTGGTAGCACAAAATTGGCATTACACTTTATTTGTTACTCTTTTTGAGACTTATCCCCCTTTTCATCTGTGGCTTAACTGATTAACATAGCGAGGCGTTTTGATTAAATTGGCAGTGAGTTAACTGAGTTTCACGTAACTTACTAACAATAACGCCGTAGTCGTTGAGTCGATTACAGCCAAATCAGCGCAAACACATTGTTTATAATTCTCAGGGCGGGGCGCAATTCCCCACCGGCGGTAAACTTGAAAAAGTGAGCCCGCGAGCGCTCGATTCGTCGAGGTCAGCAGATCTGGTGACTTAGGTATTTACTCATGAGTAATGTCTAACAGTCCAGAGCCGACGGTTACAGTCCGGATGAGAGAGAATAGAGATACATCAATTAGCCTCGGCTTGTTGATGCAATTTGTTTTGGATTTATATCCCTCTTTACAAGCCCTGATTCTGGTCATTTTAGGAGTACAACCATGAATCAGTTATCACTACTTGCCGAATTTGGCGATCCAATCACCCGTGTAGAAAACGCATTAGCGGCGCTTAGAGAAGGCCGAGGCGTATTACTACTCGATGATGAAGATCGTGAAAATGAAGGCGACATTATTTATTCTGTCGAGCATTTAACCACAGCCCAAATGGCATTAATGATCCGCGAATGCAGCGGTATTGTGTGTTTATGCTTAACCGACGAACACGCCAACAAGTTACAATTGCCGCCAATGGTTATTAATAACAACAGCGCCAACCAAACTGCGTTTACCATCTCTATTGAAGCAAAGCATGGTGTTACCACTGGCGTTTCCGCTCAAGATCGCGTGACCACCATTAAAACTGCCGCAAACCGCGATGCCAAAGCATCTGACTTGGCTCATCCTGGACACGTATTCCCATTACGTGCTCGCGCTGGCGGAGTGATGTCTCGTCGCGGTCATACCGAAGGCACTGTCGACTTAATGCAAATGGCAGGCTTAATGCCAGCTGGCGTATTATGCGAACTGGCCAACGAAGATGGCAGCATGGCCAAAACACCAGAAATTATCGCCTTTGGCCTTAAGCACAACATGCCTGTACTCACCATCGAAGACATGGTGATGTACCGTAACCAGTATGATTTAAAGCTGGCGTAATGAGCAAAGTCATTAATAGGCTGTCACAATAGTGACGCATTATTAAATAAAAACGAGAGGCGCATTATCAAATGGCGTCTCTTTTTTTACATCTAATAAGTTATAAAAAATATCTTAAATATAGACTAAGCTCGATTTGGCTTATAGTAATGCAATATTACAAGTCAAACGTCATAACCGATGCGCAACGAGGTATAAATGAGATGTGAGTTTATTTCTGCCACCGAAAAAGACAAAACCTATCTACTCGATTTACGTAAATTAACCATGGTTGAGCATTTTGAAAAGTCTGGGCAGTTCTTGTCTGATGCGCAACATGAATATAGATTAAACGATGCTTATGAATGCTCTTATCTGGTCGTGTACGCC
The DNA here is from genome assembly GCF_014596695.2 of Shewanella sp. BF02_Schw. Lineage (NCBI taxonomy): Bacteria > Pseudomonadati > Pseudomonadota > Gammaproteobacteria > Alteromonadales > Shewanellaceae > Shewanella > Shewanella sp. BF02_Schw. Next base: position 160,672 of record NZ_JABKAW020000006.1, on the reverse strand, counting down.
AACGAGTTAATCGGGACGTTAAAATATCGAGTCAGTGAAGCTACAGTCGAAATCATGCAGATCCAAATCCATCCATTGTTTCAAAGGCAAGGATTTGGCCAAAAAATATTACAGCAAATTATCACAGACTCGAAGCAAAAATTGATTGAGTTAACTGTATTGAAACAGAACCCTGCGTTGCAACTATACAAAAGGTTAGGGTTTGAAATTACCGGTGAAGATCAGCACGAATATTTTATGCAAATTAGCAGCTCATAGACTCATTCCAACCCACATAAAAAATTGGTTATAACACTTTAAAAAAAGCATATTTGTAACGTTAACATATTACTCAGCAACCAATATTAGGACGCTAGCCCTATAGCAGAACATGGTTTTAAACATGATATATGGAGGTTCACATGAATCGAGTCACGGGTATCGGCGGCATATTTTTTAAAGCAAAAGATGCACCTGCATTGCAGGCTTGGTACAAGCGTCATCTGGGCATTGATGTTCAAGAATGGGGCGGCGCGGCTTTTTCTTGGAGCGACTCAAATAACAAGCCCGTAGGTGGAACCACTATCTGGGCGGTGAGTTCAGAGAAAAGCGACCAATTCTCCCCAAGCCAAGCCTCATTTATGATCAACTATCGCGTTGAAGACCTTCACGCTGTCATCGCAGCCCTCAAAGCAGAAGGCTGTAATGTCCTCGATAAAATAGATGAATCTGAATACGGCAAGTTTGCGTGGGTCATCGATCCTGAAGGTAATAAAGTCGAATTATGGCAGCCGCCTTTAGGTCAATAGCAACTATTGTGGCTTAATGAATCTGTTCACATCCATGTGAAATTAACTTGGAGACAAACTAAATCACAATGCAGTAATAAACGTTTGATACTGACTCATGGTACTGGCATCGTCTAACATGCCTTGATGGCCAACGTTGGGCACCATAATTAACTGCTTATTGGCTGACTGACTAGCGACAAACAGTTTTTCAGACAGTTTAGGCGGGACTTCTTCATCATCTTCTGCCGCAATCACCAATAATGGCCCTTGATAATATTGCGCTACCACTTGCTTATTATCTGTTTTACGAAAATCTTCTGACATTTCCAAAGTCATAAACGGTGCCATATACCACGGTGTTTTTTCATCAACCCAGTCGTCGGCATTAGTTGCTGAACCGTGTAAAACCAGCGCATCTATTTTATTATTTTTTGCTAAATCAGCGGCAATAAAACTGCCTAATGAGTAACCGTGCAATATCACTTTCTTAGGCTGATATTGCTGATGTAAATAATCCAGTTGTTGCTGTGCATCTGCAATAATATTGTTAATGCTTGGTTGGCCCTCACTTGCCCCTAATCCACGACGATCCATTACTAAAATATCGGTATTGAGCGTTGATAATGTGGTCAGTACCGACAGGCCATGTGGTTCGATTTTCATGCCGTTGCCTTGATAAAAGACCAAGGTTGTAAGGCTATTGGGGTTATCGATATAAAAACCATTTAACTTAACGTGATCAATTGACTCTAAGCTGACTGGGGTAATCAAATGATTAGGCATCGCCTGCTGTAATTGTTGAGTAAACTCAGCGGTAAAGGCTGCGGGGACTTCATCGCTGGCAATAAAGGTGCTTTCACTTAGGCGCATAGTACACCCTGAAGTAACCAGCATTGTGGTGCCTAACATTGCTACTGTGGTTATTTTTTTAAGCAAATTTTGCATATTATTGTCCTTAATTTATTCATCGTCCTTGTGGACTAAAATGTCACCTGGCGAGCATTGTAAATGCTGGCAAATAGCGTCTAGTGTCGAAAATCGAATCGCTTTTGCGCGGCCACTTCTAAGCACCGACAAATTTTGAGGGGTTATACCTATCAATTCAGCTAGTTCAGTGGACTTCATTTTTCGCCTTGCCAACATCACATCCAGCTCAATAATTATGGCCATTAAATTGTCAACTCCGCCTCTTCTTGAAGCTCAGTTGCATGCTTCATTACCCATGCCACACAGTAAAAAATCATTCCGAAAAGTGCATACTTTAATTCTTGACTGCCAAGGCTAAAATAAACAGGTACCGCACTAGATGTACCACTAAAGTGCAATGTAAATGCGATGATCATCGGGTAGAAAAGGCTGAGTAAAATCCAGACTAAAAATACCAAGGCAATACGGCTCAAGCAGCGGAAGTTACGTGGAGTAAACACATGACCTTGCTGATACAGACCAAAAAGTTGGTAGAGAAAAGAGTAAATAAACAGGTAAGGTAGAATTTCAACACTGCCCAGAATGATCCCAGGATGAAATCCCGCATCATAAAGGCTTTGAGCGAGAGCTTGCCAAGGTGTACCAAAGTCGACAGCTAGATAACTACTAAACCAACCCCACCAATCAATGGTTAACACATATTCACCCGCTTGGAATTCTCCGAACACCATAGTGCCGCCATAACTAGTGACTTGTAATAAAGCTAAAAATACAATCAGCAATTTAATCCATTTACTTAACGAGACAATTCTATCCATGATCATTCTAAGCTGGTTAATGTTAAACTAAAGTTAACACACAAACCTTTTATCAGCAATAAATTATCGATAAACGATACTTTAAATGTATTAAAGCTAATGTACCTATTAGTCAGAATGCCAAATCACCCGTTTGAATCACAATAAATGACTATCGAAATAAATGATTAAAGTGCCTATGCTATTAACTCGAGATAGATGACATAAGTTTGTTGATAATGCTCAACAACTTTTACTTGATAGCTTTGTTTTACATCTATAACACATGAGGGTATCGTTAATAACTGATTGTATTATAAAGGTTTAACAGAAAAAACCATTAACTCAGGAGTAAAGTGATGAATATGAAAGCATTTTCGACGTTAGCCGGATTATCTTCATATACGCTGCGTTATTATGAAAAAGTCGGTTTACTCAACAACATTCAACGAAATAGCAGTGGCCATCGAGTCTACACAGCCAAAGACTTAGAATGGATTAATTTTGTCAAACGCCTTAAAGACACGGGGATGGCTTTAACCAAAATTCAGCAATATGCCCAATTGCGATCATTAGGGCCAGGTACTGTGTTAGACCGCCAACAACTACTTGAGTGTCACAAAGACCAGTTACAGGCTCACATTGAACTTCAGCAAAATCATTTACTGGCGTTAGAAAACAAAATTAGTTTGTATGAAGCCAATAAAGTCCGTTGACTTAGAGTTAACTCTAACTTGTAAGGTATGGCTTCTACTTATCGATAGGAGTACATCAATGCCAAACTCAAGATTCACTTTAGGTCTGGAACAGTTGTCAAAAATTGACGGCGAAGCAGGTCATAATGTTATCGAAAGCCTGCAAGATATCTGCCCTGACTTAGCCCGATTTACCATTGAATATCCGTTTGGCGATATCTATACCCGACCCGCCTTAGATGTAAAGTCGCGAGAAATAGCCACTGTTGCGGCACTAACCGCTTTAGGCAATTGTAGGCCTCAGCTCAAAGTCCATCTAAATGCCGCTTTGAATGTTGGTTGCAGCGAAGAAGAAGTAAAAGAAGTGCTGTTACAAATGTCTATTTATGCCGGTTTTCCAGCAGCGTTAAATGGCATGTTCGCGTTTAAAGAAGTCCTTCAAGAACGAAAGGCATAACAAATGACCGATAGTATTTAATACCGCCAATTAATAACTGTAAGAATTAAATAAGTGTAGATTTTCAACATGATTATTACAATTATTTTTCATATTTATCGATTAACACAAAACTAAATCAATAAATGTAAAATTCAAATTAATAAATTACTGGTATACAACCTATAGATGTTTTAGTTAGACACTTAAGGTCGATTTTTAAACAGCATTGGCTATGTTATGGAATGATCAACTCTTACAAAAAACCTATTAACGAATTATTTCTTTGGTATTTTCCGTTATAACTCAATGAAAAGCTGATTCAATAGATCCTTAATTTGCAAATCATTTTCTTCAAATTGAATACCCACATTGACTTTCCCACTTTCAAAACGGCTATTACACACCTTTGCCGGAATGGTTATTTCTTTATCACTAGGAGAACGTATGATAATGAAGATATCTTTTTGATTCACTTTGATTTTTGGGTTATCCGTTTTAAATACAAACCCACAGCCTTTGGCTGATATGTCCGAAATCATACCCTTTAATTGAGCGGCTTTTTTAACATCTTGATTTTCTTTTGCAACAATTGATGCAGGTAAATGAGTAATGAAACGTTGATGAGTTCTAAGCTGGCGATTTTCAATTTTATCTGGGTAGCGTAAAAAGATAAATTTTTCAGGGATCTTTGTGATATTCCTAATTGTCGATTTAAACGCATAACACTCGCCTTGCTGACCTTCTAATAGGTATCGAACGACGACAACATTACCATCAACAAATACATCGCCATAGTTACTCATATTATGCGGCGCTGGATGCTTTAAGATAATATATTGACCGAGATCATACCCAACTAACATCGCTTTTATGCGAAGCTTAACGGGGTGGTCGATCTGTAAATCAACAATTTTCCCGGGTGTTAGTTCGAAAAAGATAGGGCTTGGGATGGCTGACAATGTTAAGAATCCATTCAAGTGTAATTATAAGTTTTCAACCATAAATGTATGGCGTTAATATCACTAAGGCAATAGATATATATCTTTTAAAAGTAAAAAGTGTCACCAACTTTAATTAATGTACGTTTATCGAACGTTTATGGTTAAATAATATGCAGCTGATATAAAAAGAGGAGACACTTATTCAGCGTCTCCTCTTCCTTTAATGAATCCTATTAAACAGCAATACCACAGTGACGCAATAAAGCATCTGTATTGGGTTCACGGCCCATGAAGCGTTTAAATAGCTCCATTGGCTCTTCACTTCCCCCCATTTCAAGAATGTTATTTAAGAAGCTTTTACCTGTTTCAGCATTAAAAATACCTTCGGCTTCAAAACGCGAGAACGCATCTGCCGATAATACTTCGGCCCATTTATAGCTGTAATAACCTGCGGCATAACCACCCGCAAAAATGTGCGCAAAACCGTGTTGAAAACGGTTAAAGCTTGGCGGGGTTAATACCGCAATTTGGCTGCGAACTTGGTCTAAAATGCCTTGAATATCGACGCCTTTAGCGGGGTCAAACTCGTGGTGCATTCTAAAATCGAACAGTGAAAACTCAAGTTGGCGCACCATCATCATGCCCGATTGGAAGTTTTTCGCCGCTAGCATTTTGTCTAACAATGCTTTTGGTAATGGTTCGCCCGTTTCATAGTGGCCAGAAATTTCCGCTAATGCTTCTTCTTGCCAGCACCAGTTTTCCATAAACTGACTTGGCAGCTCTACTGCATCCCAAGGTACACCATTGATACCCGACACTCCGCCCACATCCACTTTGGTTAACATGTGGTGAATGCCGTGGCCAAACTCATGGAACATGGTGGTGACTTCGTCATGGGTAAACAATGCCGGTTTGCCATCGACAGGACCATTAAAGTTACAGGTTAAATACGCTACCGGCTTTTGCAAACCAGTAGAGGTAACCCGGCGACCACGACAATCGTCCATCCATGCGCCGCCACGTTTACCGCTACGAGCATACAAATCTAGGTAGAAGCTGCCACGATGTACTTTATCGGCGTCATGAATATGGAAGAAACGAACATCCTTATGCCAAGTGTCTACGCCTTTTTGTTCGCTAATAGTTAAACCAAATAAGCGATTAACGGTATAGAACAAGCCTGACAAGACTTTGTCTTCTGGGAAATACGGACGCAATATTTCTTGCGACACTTCGTACTTGTGTTGCTGCAGTTTTTCAGCGTAAAAACTCAAATCCCATGAGGCCATTTCGGTCACGTTGTAATGGTCTTTGGCAAAGGCACGCAGTTCGGCTAATTCAGTTGAGGCTTGGTCTTTAGACCGTTCGCCTAACTCATTTAAAAAGCCCAATACTTGTGCTGGATTTTCTGCCATTTTGGTGGCTAACGATTTATCTGCGTAGCTAGCAAAACCGAGTAAATTGGCTAACTCATGACGCAATGCCACAATTTCATTCATGTTATTGGTGTTATCAAACTCACCGGCATTCGGGCCCTGGTCAGATGCGCGAGTCACAAATGCACGATAACACTCTTCGCGTAACTCACGGTTTTCGCTATAGGTCATCACAGGCAAATAAGACGGAAAATCTAAGGTGAATAACCAACCTTTTTGCTCTTTAGCGTCGGCCATAGCTTTAGCTGCGGCGATGGCTGACTCAGGTAAACCCGCTAAATCTGCTTCGTCGGTAATAAGCTTAGTCCACGCTTCGGTGGCATCTAACAGTTGATTAGAAAAGTTACTGGTGAGTTCAGATAAGCGTTTAACCATTTCGCCATAGCGCGCTTTTTGACTGTCATCCAAGCCAATACCCGACAATTCAAAATCACGTAAGCTCTGCTCTATCACCATTTTTTGCGCTTGAGTTAACTGGGCAAAGTCTGTCGATTCATGAATCGATTTATACGCCTCGTACAAACCTTGATGCTGGCCAACATAGGTGCCGTAATCTGACAACAACGGCAAACAAGCATCGTGAGCATCACGTAATTCATCACTACTGATCACCGAGTTCATGTGCGACACAGGCGACCACATTTTGCTTAACTCATCGTCAACGTCTTCAAGAGGCTCAATGAGATTGTCCCAAGTGTATTGGCTATTTTTTGCTAATAGTACTTCAATAGTCTCACGACATTTGGCAATGGCTTGCTCAACTGCAGGCTGAATGTGTTCAGGTTTAATTTTTGAAAATTCTGGTAATTCTGCGCTACTTAGCAATGGATTGCTCATAAAGATTCCTCGAAATATGTCGCGTGAGTATTTAGCCTATATTGGGTTAAATGTTACCGTTTTCAAGCGTAAAAACAATTTATCCTAATAAATATAACCTCGGTTTCGAGGCGACAATCTGACCTTCTTATCGCCAAACTTGACCATATTATCGTTGATTTAATGTATAACCAGCTCTACTACCTAGCTGGTTTATTCAATAAATAGAGTGACTCAGGTCCCAATTTAACTTTACACTTCATTTACACAATCAATATTGACAGGCAGATCCCAAACGAGACTGATTATCATTTATTTTCACGTTAAAAGGACTACCATTCGCTTTATTAAAAGCACTGTTCCATTATTCTATTATGAGTTCAATAAACATGACCTTTGATTTTTGCCTATCAAACCGTAACCATTGTAGCCGCGCCTTTTATCGTACAATGGCTATTATGATGTGTTTACTGACAACCTCGTCAGCATTCGCCACGGCAGAATACCAGCCGACTGCGGGGTTTGATGTTGCTTGGGAAAATAATTACGTCACTCAAGGTCGTGACAATTTAGATCATGGCGGTATTGCATGGGCAGTGGCCAATATTGAACAAAACGACCTCGCTGTTTATGCCATTGTAGGTCGAGCAGACCAGGTGAACTATGTGGAATGGAACCTAGGGCTAGAATATACCTTACATCTCGCTAATAATATTGATGCCACAGTAGGCTATCAGCGCTTAGAATTTTATGGTGATGAGCGCTGTTCTGATAATGAATTTTTCGGCGCGTTAACGGTTAATGGATTAACGTGGTTTGTACCCGCGGTTAACTACACTTATGCAACCGAAGCTGGCGGCTATTTCATTGAACTGAGCATACATAGTCCATGGGAAATCACTCAACACTTAACTTTGACACCTTACATTGTTCAGGGGTTTGATTTTCAATACAGCAGTGAAGAACACAACGGTGCTAACCATTTCCAATTTGGACTAGAAGCCGAACAGAAACTTAATGATTCAATGGCATTGTCTGCGCACATTAGCCACAGCATTGCCCTGGGGGACATTAAGCAACAAGCCAGTGCCGACAATATTCAGGGCAGCTTAGATCAAACCTATGCAGGGGTGCATTTCAAACTGAGTTTTTAAGCTTTGCTAGCATTTTAGCAATCCAAGACTAGACTAGAGGGGGCTACTGGACGCCACCTTTACTCAAGCAAGGAAGCTTATGTTAACTCGACTTATCAATATGCTATTTGTATTATTTGCGGTTTTGATGATGCTACTCAGTACCTCATTACTTGCCAGCGAGCTCACCAAACTGATGATCAAAGAGCCCGATAAACGCCCCCCATTAACCAATGACAATGCCAACTCACTCCCGTCGCAATACGCGACCGATCATCAAGGTAATGTGATTATTATCCCCACCGAGCAACGCTCAGCGTTAGAATATCGAGCCGACGATATTTACCTTAAACCAAGCCACAAAAAACCAACAACCAAACAAAACAACACGCGCTCATCAATCTCAAAGCACTCCACCATAACCAACACGGCTATAGCCAGTAAAACAATCGCCAATGATCCAAGTTGTCGCTGGCTCAATAACCGCATAAAACATCTTCAGAAAAAACAACGTCAGACCCAAAACAGTCAATTTAGTCATTATCAAGATGAAATTGATATTAGGGAAAGCGAGTGGACCTGTCTTAAGTGCGCAACCAGCGGCCCTAATAACGTTGACCGTGGTGAATGCCAACATAAACGTTAACAATGCATTGGTTTAACGACTAGATTGCAAACACAATCCCCCCTACAATGGATACATTAAACTAGTGGAGATCATCATGGCTCAACATTTTGACTATATCGCGCTTGGCGCAGGCAGTGGCGGCATCGCCTCAGCAAACCGTGCAGCAATGCGTGGCGCAAAAGTATTAATTATTGAAGCAAAACACGTTGGCGGCACTTGCGTTAACGTCGGCTGTGTCCCTAAGAAAGTCATGTGGTATGGCGCTCATGTCGCTGAAGCGCTGAACCTCTACGCTAAAGACTATGGTTTTGATGTTACCGTCAATAAATTCGATTGGAGTACACTAGTCGACAATCGTGAAGCCTACATTAGTCGCATTCATGATGCTTATAGCCGTGGATTTGCGAGCAATAAGGTCACCTTATTAAATGGCTATGGTCGCTTTATTAATAACAATACCATTGAAGTTGATGGCGAGCACTACACTGCCGACCATATTGTGGTTGCCACTGGCGGAGCACCAACAATTCCTAACATTCCTGGTGCACAATACGGTATCGACTCAGACGGTTTCTTCGCATTACGTGAACAACCTAAGCGTGTCGCAGTTGTGGGTGCCGGTTATATAGCGGTTGAAGTGGCGGGTGTATTACATGCACTAGGCAGCGAAACTCATTTATTAGTACGTAAGCATGCACCACTACGTAACTTTGACCCAATTTTGACCGACGCATTAGTTGATGCTATGGCCGCCGATGGCCCAACGCTTCATACTCACAGCGTACCTAAATCGGTCACCAAAAATGCTGATGGTAGTCTGACGTTACTATTAGAAAATGACCAAAGCTTAACGATTGACTGCCTAATTTGGGCTATTGGTCGTTCACCATCAACGGGCAATATCGGCTTAGAAAATACCGATGTGCAGTTAGATGCTAAAGGCTATGTCATTACTGATGAGCAGCAAAATACCACCGCGAAAGGTGTTTATTGTGTTGGCGACATTATGGCGGGCGGTGTTGAATTAACTCCCGTCGCGATTAAAGCGGGTCGTTTATTGTCAGAACGTTTATTCGGCAACATACCTGATGCCAAAATGGATTACAGCTTAATTCCGACAGTGGTATTTAGCCATCCACCCATCGGCACCATGGGCTTAACTGAACCAGAAGCCGCTGAAAAGTATGGCCAAGACAATATTAAGGTTTACGCCTCAACGTTTACCTCTATGTACTCAGCTGTTACAGCACATCGCCAAGCCTGCAAAATGAAACTGGTTTGTGCGGGTGATAATGAAGTGGTTGTCGGTATTCACGGTATCGGTTTTGGCATGGATGAAATACTGCAAGGTTTTGGCGTGGCAATGAAAATGGGCGCAACCAAAGCAGACTTTGACTCAGTTGTTGCGATACATCCTACTGGCGCAGAAGAGTTTGTTACTATGCGTTAAGTTACTATGCGTTAAGTTACTAATAGTTAATAAAAAACCGTGTTATTAAACACGGTTTTTTTATGCCTCTTTGTCAGCCAACCACTGTACAAACACCTTAATATTAGGTGGACGCTTTTGTGAATGCCCCATAAGTTGCGTCATAGCAAAACTATGTTGATAGTACATTTCTGCATCGTTATAGTGCTTTTGCGCATCATCACTATTGATCATCGCACCGCGTAAATAGTCACACAGTAACTCACTACGGTTAAAACCACTGACCTCACCAATTTCCGTTAAGGTTTGTGCATTCCACTGTTTATATTGCTCAAGCACGCGATCAAAGCGCTCACGATAGTAATCACTCGCTTGTGATAAAACGGCCTCGTTAGGAACCACTCGGGCAATGACAAATGCTTGCTCAGACAAAATACGATACAAACGTTGGCAATGATGAAAAATAAACCGTAAATAAGGGTCGCTATACTGCTGCGTGTCTTGTTCAGCTTGCATCAGCCAATTGCGGTAGTCCGCACAGGCAACGGCAATAATTAAGTCGGCCTCTGAGGTAAAGTGATTGTAGATGGTGCCTTTAGATATCTGGCTAGCTTGAACTAAATGCGAGCGGCATAAATCAAAGGTTTTATGCCCTTTTAAACAACGTTGTGATACTTCTATCAGATAGTTGCCACGTTGTTCCCAGCTGCTCATTTCGGGCCTCATCTTATTTGGGTTAATAAAGCGTTAACAGTTCACATTTACACTATAGCAAGCTTTGTGGATACCCTTTATTGAGTAATACTGATACCACTATGAACTTATTCAATAGCCCATGTTAAAAATAGAATTATTAGAAAGTTTTATTGCTGTTGCTGAATGTGGCAACTTGTCTAAAGCAGCCGATAAAATTTGCCGAACCCAATCAACACTTAGCCTACAAGTTAAAAAACTTGAAGAAAGTGTCGGCCAAACCTTGCTGATTAGAGACAACAAAGGCGTGACCTTGACCGAGTCTGGTGAAACGCTGCTTAACTACGCCTATAAAATGATGCAACTTAATTCACAAGCTATTGATGAGTTAAAAGATTGCCAAAACCGTGAAGTGATCCGCCTTGGTGTACCCACCGACTTTATAAAGTGCTACTTAAGCAGCTGTTTATTAGAATTTATCCGCGAATTTACTAACATAGAGCTTGTTATCGACACTGACGTAAGTGGTAACTTATACAAACGCTTACACCAAGGGGAATTTGACGTCATTGTCGCAACCCATTGGCAACTACCGACTAACGGCGAATTACTCTTTACTCGTCGCTTTAAGTGGGTTGCGGCGGTCGAAGGCAACGCTCATAAGCGCAAGACGATCCTGATGGGTTTATATCCAGAAAATTGCCCGATTAGAGCGCAAGTGTTTGCTAACCATCGACTCTCGATGCGGCCCATTAATGTATTGCTGTCGACCCCATCACCACAAGCCTTATGCATGGCTGTCGAGAACGACTTAGTGATTGCGCCAATAGCCGAATTTAGAATCACCGACCAAATGCAGGTGCTAGACCCGATTGAACATGGATTACCTATACTGCCCATGTTTAATGAATCGCTTTATCTCAACCCAGATACGCAAACCTACGCTACGTTACAGCTGATTAATTTGATTAAAGCCAATGTCGAGCACAAGGGCTATCAACTCGACTAGCCAGTTCTCACATCAACCAGCTCTGCCTGCTCTACTATCTACATATCTACATATCTACTCTCGTTTCCACTATGCCTTACAGCATTAGGCTGCCAAACAAAAAGGCCAATAACACACTCGACGTAATTGTCACCACGCCAGGAATCAAAAATGGGTGGTTAAAAACCGCCTTGCCAATCCGCGTTGAGCCAGTGTCATCCATCTCTACGGCAGCCAACAGCGTTGGGTAAGTAGGTAATACAAATAACGCGCTAACCGCTGCAAATGAGGCTATTGCCGTTAATGGACTCACTCCAATCGCCAATGCAGCAGGCATTAACGCTTTAGTGGTTGCCCCTTGTGAATACAACAACATTGAGGCAAAAAATAACGCTACCGATAACAGCCAAGGCTGACTTTGAAGTAAGGTTCCTGCAACGTTTTTAATTTCGTCAATATGATTAGACACAAAAGTGTCACCCAACCAGGCTACACCCAGCACACAGATACACGCCGACATGCCAGACTTAAATGTTGATGCGTTAGAAATTTTACTGGCATCTAAACGGCAAAACCACGTTATTGCTGCTGCGGCAGAGAGCATAAACAACATAATAGCCACATCGCGCGACAGCACTGGATGTGTAATTAAGCCCACTTTGTCAGATATCGCAGTGGCATAAGACATCACCGCCACTATCGCAATCAAGAATATGGCCACCGATCGCTTAGCACCCGGTAATAACGTGACTTGAGTTTCACCACGGGTTTTCACCAATCCGCTGGCTAAACGCTGTTGATAGATAGGATCTTGTGCTAACGGTTTGCCGAGTATCGACGCAACTGCTGCACCCATTAAACAAGCAATAAACGTCGATGGAATACACACAGCCAACAACACTAAATAATCCACCCCAAACGGCTCTAAAATACCCGAGAAAAATACCACGGCAGCAGAAATAGGCGATGCAGTAATCGCCACTTGTGATGCCACTACGGCAATAGATAACGGCCGAGATGGTCGTATGCCTTGCTCTTTAGCCACTTCGGCAATCACAGGCAGCGTCGAAAATGCTGTATGACCAGTTCCGGCAAATAAGGTCATAGTGTAAGTCACTATTGGTGCTAAAAAAGTAATGTGTTTCGGGTGCTTACGCAGTAATTTTTCAGCAATAGATACCAAATAGTCCATGCCACCCGCTTCTTGCATCGCAGCTATGGCGGTAATAACCGACATAATAATCAGCATTACATCGATGGGGATAGCACCTGGCGTTAACCCTAATCCAACGGTAAGAATTAATACCCCTACACCTCCAGCAAAACCTATCCCTATACTGCCCATTCTTGCGCCGAGGTAAATCGCCCCAAGCACAATAATTATTTCTAATATCATCATAGTGTTAACTCTATTTAAAACCTAAATGTCTTGAATGAAATAGCAGGGATTACTGCTTTAGAGATCGTGATAGTACTCTGTTGGGATTTTACGAATGTAGACGTGGATCAATTAACTGCATTGCAAGCCAAAAGAGGTGTTTTGTCTGCAGGTTTATTGGCCAGTTAACTTGCAATGATGTAATTTCGCTTAGATGCTAATGTGGGTAGAAATATAAAAATGCCAATCAATGATTGGCATTTAAGGGGAGATAAAAGTGAAACGTAACTATCGATGAAAACCAGCGATTAGAAATAGTAACCAAAATTGATATTGATGCGGTGGTCCCAGCTATCACCCATTTCAGGTAAGCCAACATGACCATTATCACGCGTAGAGGCATACATATTTTTACCCATAATAAAATCAATCATGGTGTATGTTGGTCCTGAAGATAACGCAACACCAGTAACATTTTGATAGCTGTTGTCATAGTCTTCATTGTCAACATCGGGGGTTACCACGCCGAAGTCATTATAGATTTTTGCACTGCCCCAGCTGGTAGTGATCGTTTTAGCAATGTTTATGCTATAACCTTGCGCTTTAGACGCAATTTCGTACTGCCAATCGTAAGCCGATACCGCAAGCTTGTTATCGTCTAACGCATCAGCAGCATTGTACTCATATTGCATTGCCTGTAACTGCAGCGCCCAACCTTTATAACTGCTGTCGAGATGTAAGGCGACGGCATATCGGTCACCATTATTGCCAGTATTATTATTATAAATCTGCCCTACCTCGACCGAAGCACCCACCACGGTTTTACCGCCTTCATACTCCATCGCATAGGTTTGGCGTAAATTTAATTGGTTAGTTTCTTCATTGTAATAGTCAGTGCCGTTGACTTGGCCAGAATATAAGTCTGTTGAATATCGTTCATTACGACTGGCACCATATTCAGCGCCTTTATAAAACGCAAACTCAGTTCCCCAACTATTATTTGAATAAACCGTTTTAATACCTGCATCATAATCATCTTCAAAACCTAAATAATACGGTACGCCAAACCAAAAACTATTTGAAATAAAACCCGGGTTACCAAATGGTACTTGATTTATACCAAATTGAATTTGCAATTGTTCTGAGTAATCATAAAAGGCATAACCATAACGTAGTGCTTCCCATCCATCATAAAAACGATATTCAGATGATAACCCCCAGTTATCTAATTTACCGTTGAATTTAACGGATGCCATCTCAAAGGTTAAATCACCTGATTTATCTTTAGAACTATCACTATATTGCTTATATGAATAATTAGCTCTTAAGGTACCGGATACGTTAATTCCATCTTCAACATCTTGTGCTGTAGAGTAAAAAGAAACCATGCATAGCGATACTAAAGTAGATAATAAAGATAACTTTAATAATTTCATTTTATTGTATTTCCCAATTCGATAATTAATAACTTGGCCGTTACCATTTGATTTTTGTTAAGTCACATTGAATAACTTCATTTTTATGAGCAGGTGTACCGGGGTTTTTAGCTGACTCACAAAGTAGCGTGGTGCCATAGTCATTACGCTTGTCGTTGGCATTACTTCTTGCCCAAACAGACACTATAGCGCGCTCTTCTGGCTTAGCTTCGCAGCTGCCATCGACTTCAAAGGCATGGATAGTATTTTGATGAAAATACATTAGCGGATCGATATCAGCACTGCTCGACAGCCACATGGTCTGCCCATTGTGTTGACCTGCATCAAACTGAACTTGTCTAACGTTGTCGTCTTCTTTAACGGTGTTAATTAACGGTGAATCTTCACGCACGGCAAAGCTCTTAAACTCATTCGCACACGCAGGTACGCGCATGTTGTAATAAATTTCAGATATTGCATGGTTATGATAGGGATATAAGGTATCGACTGATTGCACTGTCATACCGACTTCTGCACCAACCTTTTCGCCATTAATTTCGTCTATGCGTAATAGTCCCCAGTGACCAAAAATTTCGGCATAGGCATAACCACCACGAATGTTGTTGAAGTTTTTATCATTGCGTTTACTTTCTTCAGCATACATTGGGTACCAACCTGCTGCTGCCCATAAGTTAGGTAATGTGTTGGCACTAATATCTGTTGGGAAAGCTGAGGGCATTTTCACTTCATCGCCCGTTACCATTTTAGTAAAGTTTTTAGTAAACTCTTTGCCGAGTTTACGCACGTCTTTATTAGTGACTTTTGTGTCAAAAAAGGAATCGAATGTTGCACGTTTAAGCCATTTAGCTACTGGGGATTTTTCAGCTAATTGACCACCAGGACTGTAAATCCAATCGACGTCTTGGCGCGCACCAAAACACTTTTTCGCTTTATCTGGATTATTAATAACTTGATAAATGTTTTTAACTAATAGCTTCATGTCTCTGCGATCCATGATGCACATATTCTTACCACCTTCGGTAGAATCGTATATTGCTTGGTCTGAATTTAAACATGGACCATTTTCACTATTGGTTAATGCTACCGCGTAAGATTGTAAATATTGCAGTGTTTCATTCCATAAAATATCGACATATTTTTGATCATTTTTATCGTACTGAGATTCAGCTCCTAAACAAGTGAACTCAGCATTATCGACATCGTTCTTATCTAAAAAACTAGGCATTTCACTTGCCATAGCAGAACTAGATAACAACATCATAACTAACAAGGTATTATATTTCATATCATCCATCTTTCTTTATTATTTAAGACGGATGGATATTACCCTTGGAATTAATTCCAAAAAATTACATTCAACATATTTACAACAAATATAAACAACAAAAATACAATTAATACTTAAAAAGTGATTAAAAAACTGTAGGCGTTCAACCTTAAATTTCTAATAACTTAAAACCTAATAACTTAACACCTAATAAGTTAAAATCTAAATTAATAATTAATAATGAATAATGAAAAAACAATCACATATAATATAAAAGCCGCATATTAATACATTAATATGCGGCTTTTAAAACTAATATCAATTTAAATTAGTTTACCCTTTATGCTTATCAAACTTAAACGTATGACAATTGCTGCATAATGGTTGTTTGGTTTTATGTTCGCTGTGACACTCTTGGCAAGGTACATCTTTACCATAGTGAAGGTTATTGTGTGGGTTCTGCCACTTGTCTTCTTCACTTCTGGCGGTTTTCTTTGCTAAGTCATCAACATCATGACACTGCAAACAGGACTGATCAGATGGAAACTGCTTGATGCCATTATCATGACAAGTTTTACAGTCTTTACCGATAACCTCTTTATGGTAGTCACGGATCTCTGCTGACTGTACTGATAAGCTGGTTAATCCAAGTAGTACCAGCCCAAGTATAATATTAAAGTTTTTCATTAATGATTCCTCTTGTTCACTGGTCTGGTTAAACGTTCATGAGACTTCTAGCAGCAGTCATGCCCATCACCATACATTCTGGGATAGAACAACTGCCTAAACGGCTAACGCCATGAATACCACCACACACTTCACCAGCGGCATAAAGACCAGTAATAGACTTACCAGTAAAGCTATCTGTTACTTCGGCTTTGGTATTAACTTTTACACCACCTTGGCAGTAATGCACTTTTGGCCACAAGCGAACGACAGTAAATGGCGCTTCGATCATTTTGTTTTTCGCCAACGTCATATCTTTGCCAAACTGCTTATCTTCGCCAGATTTTACATAGCCATTGTATTCAGCGATTTGTGCTTTTAACCCAGCTAGAGGGACACCAAAGTGTGTTGCCAACTCTTCAAGACTTTCAAACTTCCAACCGACATTGTACTTAATCACTTTTTCGGTATTTGGATGTGCTTTAGAGTCTTTAAAGCTTGAAATCAACAGTGGTGGTACAGGATTGCCTTTTTCATCACGGTTACTTAATTCAGCATCAGCACGTGTTTTACGATCGGCAATTTCATTCATGAAACGCTTACCGGTTGTGCGGCTAACAGCAATTGAATGAGGTAAGTTGAAAATTGAATAGTTAGACACATAACCAAAGCCACCTTCATCAGGTGAAGCCCAAGGGCCTGATTGAATGTGAGCCAAATGCACAGGAATAGCTCCTAAACGGAACATTTCGAACATACCCTCGCCTGTTGCACCTGGTGCGTTGGTACAACCAACGTCTGCAGTTAAGGTTGGATCTTGCGCCATACGTAAATCAACGTTTTGCGCAAAGCCACCGGTAGCCATAATCACACCACGTTTGGCGCGAATATTGAGGACTTTACCAGGCTGGTCTTCGCCAAAGTGATAATTTTGACGCATTTTAACACCAACAACTTCGCCTTTATTACCAACGAGGAATCCTTCAAATTTTGAACGATTGTGGGTGTTTACACCAATACGTTTACACTCTTTGTACAATGGTTGGGTGATACCAGCACCACAACTTACTGAGGTTTGGTAAGTACGTGCAACCGAGTGACCACCTAGTTGTTGTAAGTAAGGATGGTATTCAGAACCTGCATCTAAGGTCATTTGTAACGCTTCAACCGCATGAGATGCGACATGACGCAATAACCCTTCATCGGCAATGCCACGGCCAGACAATAATTGGTCATTAACCATTCTGTCTACCGAGTCTTCAACACCTTCTTTCTTTTGCATCGGCGTGCCTGGTGCGGCAAAAAGCCCACCGTTAATCGCCGAGTTACCACCAAAATAGGACATTTTTTCAAATATATGAACGTCTTTTGCACCATGTTTGGTGGCTTCGATTGCGGCAGCTAACCCCGCAAAACCAGAACCAATAATGACGATTTCAACTTCTTTGTCCCATTTAACACCATCTGCCTTTTCAGACACTGCCATTGCTGGTGCTACCATCGCTGCACCAGCAGCAATACCTAGACCTGCAATAAACTTACGGCGCCCTAATAGATCTATATTGCTCATAGGTTATCACCCCTTTTTATATTATTGACGCTTCATCATATCGATGGAATCAATTCCAAAACGGGAACTATTGTTAATGTTTGGTGAAAATAACAGCGAATATCGACTAATCAATTGTAGGTAGGACTTTCAAGAAAATTACTGCATAAGCTTGCTTTTGGAACTGAATCCAAATTGTGAACCGCCCCGCATAACAGCTGGTTTATTCTTTATTTAATCGATATGATTAACCCATTGAGGACGACCTCAGCCTGACATGCACCATGTTTCATCGACAGGTATTCACATCGGGGACGGCCCCATCTGCCATCTACACAGAAGAGCCGCTAATATGTTACTGAATCGCTATATCACCACACTGTTTTCGCCATTATCCATACGTCGCTTTGACAATGATTTGTATCGGGGTTTACTGGCCATCTTGATGCTACTGCCACTCAGCGCCAATGCGACACAAGTTGATACTCCAACAGATAGTCCGTTAACTGCGCAAGTTCGAGTTGGACTTCACGGCATGCTATTGTTTGGCAGTGAATATGGTCTATTTGCCTCGCATTTACCGATGTTTCACCTCCCACATAATGCCCAAGTCGTGTTGCAACTAACCTTTGATGATCCTCAGATCAACACAGCGGTAATCAACGGCTTAACGTTATCGGCAGCTAGCGGATATCCAATTTGGACCATAGTGCCGCAACAATTTGACCTATCGATGCTATCTCCCGCTCACCCTAGCCATAATGAACATTTAAACGTGGATATTGTTAAAGGCCATTTTGAACGCGGCGGTGAAATGCAATGGAAGAACCAAGGGCTAACCGTGACGAGGGTGTTAGTATTCAATGAATTAGATACTCAGTTCGAACAACAAAAAACCAGCAACAATACTTACCTTAAGGTTAATAACAACCCTAACGATAAAGTGCAGTTTCTTGTTAAACGCCTGACGACTCGACCCGATGCCGATCATATTGTACGCCTCGATAATGTCGGCAATAGCTTACCTGCAGAAATTGTTATTCCTATTGATACGGCAAACTTATTTAACAATGAAGCCCAACTTCGTGCTGCATTGCCCGACACAACACCTAAAAACACTTCTCTAGTGGCCCCAAACACAAAGCCAAACATCACTAGTCCAATGACTACGGTTTCAAGAGTGTATATAGAGTTGGATGAACTGAAATGATCCACAAAACTATTGCAGTATTTCAGCATCACCCTGCCGAAGGCGTCGGTAGAATGGCACTGTGGGCTAAACAACACAGTATCGAACTTGAGTGTTTTTATGCACCAGAATCTTTGCTCGAAAATCTCGATGCTTACCGAGGATTAATTATTTTAGGTGGGCCGATGAATGTGGTGGATAACCCTGTTTGGATGCAAACCGAGTCAAGATTAATTAAACAGGCATTAACTCAACAAGTCCCTTTATTGGCCATTTGTTTGGGCGCGCAGTTATTGGCAATTGAACTTGGTGGCCAAGTCATTGATATGCCTAATCCTGAACTGGGTTGGCATGAGGTAACCTTTGCTGATGGTACGATAATGGCTGTGCCGCAGTGGCATTATCAAGCCATTAACTTACCTGACAGTATTGTGTCGCTGGCTCGTTCAGCACAGTGTAATGTGCAAATGTATCACCACCAACAGGCTATTGGTTTGCAGTTTCATCCTGAATGGAATTCCGCGCAAATAGGGCAACTCATCAGTCATTTTGGTGATGAGTGCCCTGTAACTAACACACCGCACACTCACGCTATGCAAGATACTCTCGAACCGTTCTTTTTTAAGCTACTTACTGAGCACTTTTGTTGAAAATTAGGTGTAATCTATAGCGCAATATATGGCGCCCAGAACTGCATAAAAATTATCAATGCGCCGTAATGGTTCACAAAAGTATTTGATGAAAGTACCTCCGTAAGTGCTTAACGAAATGGTTTACCTATATGTCTTAGTCTAATAACTTAGCCAAACGCTATCGCTAAAAAATAACCGAAAAAAGTCGCTCTATACTTAGCCCTATGTTTGGGCTAAGTATTGCTCGGCACTATATGACTACAGCAAGTTTCACTATTGGATCAGGAGTCCACATGAAACCATTAGTCATCACACCAGTAACCCGTCATGCCCCAAGTAGCAGCAATACACCGCAACATGGTTGGCTCAACAAAGTGCCCGAAATCACGTTGATTTTTTGGGTCATAAAAATGATGTCGACCACCGTTGGTGAAACCGCTGCAGATTATCTTAGCTTCCATCTTCACGTAGGCATGATTAATACCAGCATCATCATGGGAGTATTTTTACTTTTCGCCTTATGGGTGCAGCTTAAACAAAGCCAATATCGCCCAGGTGCATATTGGAGTGTTGTGGTGCTTATCAGTATTTTTGGCACCTTAGTCACCGACATTCTCACAGACAAACTCGATGTGCCTCTACCGGTATCGACAGCGGTGTTTAGCGCATTATTAGCGGCAACATTTGCATACTGGTTCAGTAAAGAACGCACCTTATCCATCCACTCCATTGTCACTCTTAAACGTGAGCTATTTTATTGGTTGGCCATTCTATTTACCTTCGCACTTGGTACTGCTGTGGGCGATTGGGTGTCGGAAGATATGAATGTAGGTTATGGCATGTCGGCAATCGTATTTGGTGGGTTAATTACGCTGATAAGCCTAGTCTTTTATCGCTTCAAGGCGAATGCCGTATTGTGCTTTTGGCTAGCTTATATATTAACTCGTCCACTCGGTGCATCTATCGGCGACTTACTGTCACAACCCATTCGTAAAGGCGGCCTAGGGTTTGGTACCACCAGCACCAGCATTGTGTTTTTAGTGATTATTATTGCACTTGTGGCATACCTAACCGTTCGCGCCAAACAGCAAAAAAGCCAATAATCTATCAATATAAGTGAGTATCGATATGGACACACTACAAAAGCAGGCGCTGACTAAAGTGCCGCAAGTCACCTTAATATTTTGGTTGGTAAAAATACTGGCCACCACCTTAGGCGAAACGGCAGGAGATGCTTTATCGATGTCGCTTAACCTCGGCTATTTAGTTAGCTCTGTTATTTTTATCGGTTTATTCGCGATAGCGGTAGCAATACAAATTCGCAGTAAACATTATTCTTCGAGTATTTATTGGGCCACCATTATCGCTACAACGACGGCTGGCACAACGATGGCTGACTTTGCCGACCGCTCTTTAGGCATTGGCTATACCGGCGGCACATTGCTACTAGTGAGCTTGTTGTGTATGTCATTTTCAATTTGGTACGTCAGCGCAGGTAGCCTGTCTAATCAGTCGATAAACAATACCAAAACCGAATGTTTTTATTGGGTGACGATTTTACTGTCACAAACCTTAGGTACAGCGCTAGGCGACTGGACAGTAGACAGTGCAGGCCTTGGTTATGATGTCAGTGCGTTAATCTTTGGTAGCCTGTTATTAGTGTTATTAGCTGCCTATCTTTGGAGCTCTATATCTCGCACTCTGTTATTTTGGCTAAGCTTTATTTTAACCAGACCTTTAGGTGCCGTGGTGGGTGACTTTTTAGATAAACCCATTAGCCATGGTGGATTAGAATTTAGTCGCTTTAGTGCGTCGGCCGCATTACTCTTTGGTATGGTGTTGTGTTTAATGCTATTTAAGCAGCAAGCCGCGACAACACATCATTAATCAAGACTTTTCATTTTGTGTCATTATGTCCGATTGAGGTGCTATGCGTATTTTATTAGTAGAAGACGATAAAATGATTGGCGATGCCATGCAAAGCGCCTTAAAAGATGTCGCCTATGCGGTCGATTGGATATGCGACGGCGAAGCGGCCTTACACAGTTTACGTTGCCAGCAATATGATGTGGTGTTGCTCGACCTTGGCTTACCGAAACTGGATGGTTTGCAAGTAATGCAATATATTCGAGCTCAGCATCCCGCACTGGCGGTGATCATTATTACCGCCAGAGACAGCCTAGAAGACCGAGTCAAAGGGCTGGATTTAGGTGCCGATGATTATCTCGTTAAGCCCTTCGATATAACCGAACTACTGGCACGCATTCGTGCAGTAACAAGGCGCAATGCCAACCAACATACATCAGAATTAACCAATAATATTGTTTGGCTAAATCCAGCCACACATGAAGCCAAAACCCTCACTCAAGATAATATTTTACTGTCTAACCGCGAGTTCGTCTTACTGCAAACATTGCTTATTCGACCCGGTTCGATTCATTCAAAAAGTGATTTAGAAGAACGAATTTATGGCTGGGGTGAAGAGGTAGAAAGCAATGCGATAGAGTTTTTAATTCATTGTTTGCGTAAAAAATTGGGTACAGAAACCATTAAAAATGTCAGAGGTGTAGGATGGATGGTGTCAAAAAACGCCCCAGTAATTCGTTAAAAACACGCTTATCTTATTGGATTTCAGCAGCCATTTTGTCTGTTGCGATCATAGCCGCTAGCTTTACCTTTAGCAGTGCCTTTGAAGAAGCCCATGAGCTCCAAGATGATGTATTGCAACAAATGGCCGTGCTGTTTGACCATTACTCGCTTACGCTAAACAACGGAACACTCACCCCGTTAAGCCAAGATCAGTTGGAGTTTCAGGTTTCAGTGCAGTTATTGGGTAGCAACTCAGCAAGTAATGCCTTAGCCCAAAATACCCTAGCCTTGCCGAGCAATTTAACCGATGGATTTCATACGGTTGATTTAGCCACCCAATCTTGGCGGGTGTTTGTTCGCACCTTGTCATCCACTCAACGTATCGCCATCGCCCAAGATACTGCTATTCGTGACGATATTGCGTTTGAAACCGCGCTGCATACTCTGATGCCATTGTTAGTATTAATTCCGCTTTTACTGTTATTACTGGGGTATATTCTAGGTAAAATTCTTGGCCCGATTAGTATTTTAGCCCACGAAGTTGACCGTCAAACTGAGCACGACCTACAGTCAATTCCCACTACTCAATTACCGAGTGAAATAGTGCCATTTGTTGAGGCAATTAATCGTTTACTCAGCAAAAATAGCCAGGTTATTGCTAGCCAAAAGCGCTTTATTGTCGATGCCGCTCATGAATTAAGATCGCCCATAACTGCGCTGTCGTTACAGGCACAACGTCTTCAGCAGACAGAGTTAACGGACGATGCGCGCCAGAAGCTTAATGCACTACAAGCCGGAATAGGTCGCAGTATTCATCTACTAGAACAACTATTGTCGATGGCGCGTCAACAAGATAACAGCGTCCAACAACCTCAAACAATATCATTAAAAATGGTGTTCGTTGAGGTGATTGAAGATCTGTACCCACTTGCAGAAGCGAAAGAGATTGATTTGGGCTTTAGCCAAGAGAACGACGCCGAACTCAATGCCAATCCCGTTCGTTTAAAAACCTTAATTCACAACCTTATCGACAATGCGATTCGCTATACCCCAAATGGCGGTAAAATTGATTTAAGCATTACTAAAACAGATCAATACATTGAGATGACCATCAAAGACACAGGTCCAGGTATCGCCACAGATGAAGCTCAAAAAGTGTTTGAACCCTTTTATCGAGTCTTGGGCAGTAACGAATATGGCTCAGGGTTGGGATTAGCGATTGTGGCGAGTATTGTGCAGCAAATGGACGCAAAAATTAGCTTAGCGCCAACCGATCCTGTCAATAACTGCGGGCTTTGCATTACAGTACAGTTTGCTCTTTAACAGGATTGAGGTGCCGTTTAATCACGCCTGTTATACCGCATCAACTTATGCAGATGCGGCATAAACAAAGGTCAACTTAGCCTTGATCTCCCTCGCATAAATTACGCCCTGCGGCATAACAGCTTGGCTGACGTGGGCACACTGCTCCACGCGAGCAAATTAGTTGTGCATCTTTTTTAATCCCACGTTCAATCCAGTTAATATTAAGGATTTTCGCCACACTGATGAGATCTTTTTGGATATGTTTGGGGATAATGATTGAACCGCCACCCGTTGAACAAGCTTGTTTTAATTCATGTGCAATCGACTGCGCATCTTTGCCTTGCGCCTCAATCGCCGGATTTAAATCAATACCCGCACATAACACATGCGGATTACCTGCCGAGTCATCAACCTTAATCGATTCACAACAATAAATACGCGGTTCATTACCGACATTTAAAATCGATATTTGCGCAGACGTACCGTCGACTGGCTCATTGATCATTCTAAACACAGCCCAGTGCTGACACGGGTCTTCTACCAGGCGCATGTTACCCCAAGGCAAAGGAATACCATTACCACGATAAACCGCTTTTAGCTTACCCGGTGCGTAGGCATCAAAGTAATGCCAGTGCGGATAAGGCGACACTACCGTCATGCGGCGCATAGCAACAGACGCTGACACCTGCAGTTGTTTATGCACGCTAATCTCATAGCCATGTCGGTCAAGTAACTGCCGATACGGCACTTTAGGACACAACAAAGCACCCGCAAAAAAGCTTGATTCAAAATCACGCCACGCATGCAAAATATCTTGTGCATTCAAGGTGTTTGACTGAGGGACCAGCGCATCATCAAAGTCATCACGGCGACCAGACATCATCACACTTTTTAAGCCGTCTTTATTGTGCAACACACAATGACCTATGTGCACGGCCAAGTCATATCTCAATCTGCTGGGTCTATTTTTCAGAATATTACTGATATAAATGGTTCCCGGTGGCTCAAAAAATGAGGTAACCAACTGCTTAGAACTCAAGCCCATTTCGTTGATAACTTCTTTAGGAGCACGGTCGATCCATTTAATTTTTAAGCCCATGCCCTTGGCAATATCGATAATATCTTCGGTGGCAAGCGGCATACGTTTTAAGCCAACTTCTTCGGCCGCACGCTCTAAATCAGGAAAATGGTTTTGATGATGCTCTTGGTGCGCGCGGATCAGTAAATGAGCAAATTGGCGGCCACTGGTGCCGGTTTGCGACAACATTTCAGGGATGGCAATTTGCAAAATGTCATTGGAGAACAAAAAACTCGGCTCTAGCGGCATACCACTTATGCCGCCTTTATTGCCTTTTTCAGGCGTAATCGCTTCATCTTCTGGCACATCATCAAGAAACCATTCCACTTCTTTTTGAAAAACCACTGCAATTACCGCCAACATATCAGCGCTTGGAACACGTTTTCCGCGCTCGATCATTGATAAGTATGACACTGACGGCGAGTTACCTGAGTCAACACGCATACAACGAGCAGACAAGTCTTCCATGGTTAAGTTATTGCGTTTACGCAAGTTTCTTATCTTTGTGCCCAAAAAATGGGTCTTTCGCATTAAGCTTTTATCATTTCTCATTTTGTATAATTCACACTGTAAAATTTTTATTGTGAAATTGTTTGTAAAAATAGCATAGACTAAAAATCAAGCTGCGAACAAGGCTTAATGATAAACAATACTGAAAAAGGTTTTGTGACCTACAACAATACGAAGAGGAATAAGGCGATGAATATGTCTACTCAAGCAAGCGCAACAGCCACCCAAAACCTTAACCGCTTCATTGGTGAGCAATTTGTGGCAACGACGAATCAACAGGATCGCACCACAAACGCCAAAGACTTTTTGGATGCACAATTTCCATTAACTGAAGGCTCGCACCAAGATGTCAGCAGCTATGTAGTTTACTACACGCACTTATTGGCATTTTTAAAAGACGGCTCTCAGTGTGGTTTACAAAATCCATGTCAATTTGTGGCATTGACGGGTCACAAAAGTGAACCAACATCTGTTGTATTAAAGAATAATGATACCCATGTTGAGATTTGTTTCGACCGCCAAGGACAAATGGGCACCACAGACCAGGCTAATATTGAAGACATTCAAGTTGCGATTCCAATTAAGAATTTGCCGACGCCATACAAGCAATGGATTAGCTTAATCCACACAGGCTGTCAGCCAACTGAAGGCAACTGTAAAGTGTTTACTGCTAAAGATGGTAGCGACTACGCGTTACATCAGCGTTAATGGTTTATCGCGATAACACTGCGAACGTTTAGCAAAAAAGGCTTGTCCCATTAATAATGCGACAAGCCTTTTTGTTACTTAACCATTTTGCTGCGTAGCATCCAATAATGCCGACACGCGTTTATGCCGCCATACTGAGATACTCAGATACTCAGATACTGAGATACTGAGATTATGGCCAAAAGAAGCGTGATGTTTGCGAGATCTCATTAGCAGGTTCTGTTGGCGTTGGATTTTCCAAGCTTTGAATTTGGGTCACTTTAAATTGCACTGTTTGTTGGGTGCTATCACTCGTGCGGTTACTCAGGCGGCCACTGAGGGTCAACGGATAATCCAGTTGTTCTGCAGGTTTTATCGCAATCAAACTGTCAGTGACTATTTGCAATGTTTGCTTTTGGGGATCGTCATTGCTGATACTGATTTGATAAAAAGCCATTTGTTGAGTTTTATTGCGAATTTTAAGTTGATAACTGTTTTCAACTTTATCGATACCCACTTGACGATACAAGGTTTGGCGGTCGCGGATTACATTGAGCTGTATATGACTTAAGTGACTTAAATCGCTAATAATCAGCACAATCATGATCAGTAATGCACTGGCGTAACCAAGTGATTTTAGCGACAACAGGCTGGCTTTTGGTTGTCCTTTTAAGGCATTTTCGCTGGTAAAGCTGATTAAATTGGGTGCATAGCCAAATTTTTCCATGGTTTGATTACATGCATCAACACAGGCACCGCAGTTAATACATTCGTATTGCAAGCCGTTACGAATATCAATCCCAGTAGGGCAAACATCAACACATAAATTACAGTCTACACAGTCACCTAGCTCCGTTTTTTGTGAGCGCTTACGTGGCCCACGAGATTCACCTCGATCAGCATCATAGCTCACGGTTTTAGTGTTGGCGTCAAACATCACCGCTTGAAAACGCGAGTAAGGACAGCAATGCAAACACATCATTTCACGCATCCAGCCGGCATTTAAATAAGTGCATATGGCAAAAAACCACACCCAGGTGCCAGTCCAAAAACCACTACTCATGCTAAAAATATCAACATACAACTCGCGTGCAGGCATAAAATAACCAATAAACCCGCAGCCAGTTAGCAAGGCAAACACCATCCACACCGCATGCTTCGTCACTCGTTTACGCACTTTACTCAGTGACCATGGGGCTTTGTCTAATGCCGCTCGATGATGATGATTGCCCTCTACCTTGGCTTCTACCCACATATATATAAAAGTCCACGCGGTTTGCGGACACAAAAAACCACACCAAACTCGGCCCCAGTAAACCGTGACAAAAAACAATGCAAAAGCCGCGGCCATAAAAAACCACGCTAAAACGGTAAAATCTTGTGGCCACAGGGTGATATTGAAGAAAAAGAATTGCTGTTCGGTGACATCAAACAGAATGGCTTGCCGGCCTTGGTAATTGATAAATGGGATCAGGAAAAAAATCGCAATCAGTAACGTATTACTGTGCTGACGCAGCCGTTGAAATACACCCTTCTGTTCTCGAACCTGAATTTTTGTCGACGGCGTAGCAATTTGCACCACTGGAATCCGTTGTGAAACGGCAGCTTTATCAACTGGCACAGTCGCTGCCGGAGTTTGAGATGATGATTTGGGCATAAATGTATTCCTATAACACAATATTGCCCTGTTATAGCAAAGACTAAGCCAACTTAGATATAATTGTAATTATTTGATTTAAAAAGATTAAAATAAAATACTTATACAACAATGTCACGATATATCACTTTTTACACGATATATCGCGACCTAATAAAACCAATCATCAAAATTAACGTGTAATGGCTAACTTTTTCATTCGAGATCGTAAGGTACTCGCCGGCATATCTAGCATTGCAGCAGCACCAAACGGGCCAGAAATACGCCAGTGGCTAGCATTTAATACCGCAATAATATGCGCAGCTTCGGCTTGTGCCATGGTTAACGTACTGCTAGCTAATGGGGTTGCAACCGCTACGGGTAAAGTATTAAACAGTAAATGGCCACTTTGCGATAAAATCATTTCTCGCTCGATTAGGTTTTGCAACTCACGCACGTTACCAGGCCAAGCATATTGCTGTAAGTTCTTCAGCCCTTTAGCACTCACCTTAGTGATTTTTTTACCGAGTTTTTTACTCAGTGATGCGACTAAATCACTGACTAATTGCGGAATATCTTCGCGGCGCTCTCGTAACGGCGGCACGGTAATTGGAAATACGTTCAAGCGGTAATATAAGTCCATGCGAAACAAGCCTTGCTCTACTCGCGCGGTTAAATCGTGATGGGTGGCGGCCACTAAGCGAATATTGACCTTAATGGTTTCACTACTGCCAACGCGCTCGAAACTTTGCTCTTGAATCACCCGTAACAATTTAGATTGTGCCGATAAGCTCAACTCGGCAATTTCATCTAAAAATAAGGTGCCATTATTGGCCAATTCAAATCTGCCTTTGCGACGCGCTGTAGCACCAGTAAATGCGCCTTTTTCATGACCAAACAGTTCACTTTCCAGCAATGCGGTCGAAAATGCGGCGCAGTTAACACTCACCATCGGCTGGTCTTTACGATGACTTAGCCTGTGTAAGTTACGCGCAACTAACTCTTTGCCGGTGCCGTTTTCACCGCAAATGAGTACGGTACTGTCGGTATTAGCGACCAAGTGGATCTGTTGCATGAGTTGATTGATAGGTTGGCTGTTACCCGATATTCCTGACGCGCCTTGCTGACCTTGTAGCTCAGTGAGTAAGTATTGATTTTCTGATGCTAACCGTTCTGACAAAGCCTGCACTTGCGCTAATGCTTGTCTCAATGATTGCTCGGTATGTTTTTGCATGCTTACATCACGAAATATCGCGATAACACCGACAAGTTGTTGCTGATCATATACTGGGGTTGAGCTGTAATACACCGGAAAGCTGCTGCCATCTTTACGCCAAAATACATCTTCGTTCACTTGCCGAGGAATAGCATCTTGTAAGGTGCGATAAATGGGGCAGTCATGTTGAGGATAATGACTACCATCTGCATGACTATGATGATGGCAGTCGTGAATATTTCGGCCAATTAATTCGGCACTTTTCCAGCCTGTCATTTGCTCTGCTGCGGGGTTAATGAACACCGCATTACCGGCTAAATCAAAACCATACACGCCCTCTGTCATGGCATTAAGCAACAGAGTATTTTTAGGCAAAAAATGATCGGAGCCAATATATTCAGGGGTTGTAGAGTCAGTCATAGTCAATCTTAAGGTTACTAGTGCTTAGACCCATTATAACCATTACAAAACACAAGTCGCGAAATATCGCGACTTCGATTACCCATAACCATAATGACTTGTTATCGTGATTCCCATGAATCATCAAAATAATAAGCTGATTTAAGCCTTTTTTACGTTAACGTCGAATTTTAATGTCGCCAGCTCACAAACCTAGTAGCCTCGGTTGTCTATATTAGCGAGTGGTATTCTGCGACTTTTGCGTTTGTGTCATGTCGACCATCATCTGGCTAGCGATTGAAAAAATACAGTAGCCTAAAAAATAATAGAAACCGATTTCAAACTGAGATTGAGTCTTAAGCATGTCGCCCATTCCAGCTGACGCATTACCTGCCATGTAAGTCACAATAATTGCGACCACAAAAACATCGGCCATAGACCATTTGCCGATACCACTGATCATTTTGCTCAATCTTTGCTTAATTAAGGGCGGCACTGGCAGTAGTAATATGAGCATGGTGATTAACTTAACGGCAGGGATCACAATACTGAATAACCCGACCAACATGGCAACGACGAAATGATGTGATTGGTATAGTGCTGAAATGGTATCAATGATACTGCGGCTATTACGAAAAACCTCCACTTCGCCTTCTAGCGTATCTAGCCCTAACATACTGGCGGCAATATCCAATATTCCACGGGTATTAGCACGAGAGTCTTCCGTTAAATCTTGGATTAACATATCCTTACCCGTATCCACTAAATGCGACTTTTCAATGGTGCCTGTTATCGTTAACATCGGTTCTGTCACCCCGGGAATAAGCAGGATTAACGATATCAGTACTAAACTGATGGATACATACATTTTCATGAACACCTCGTTTGCTGATGTATACCGAAACAAATAGTCGCATTAAGCTGTGATGATGCTGTATTTTGATTCTTGTAGGTTATGATGCCATATTATGTAGACCATTAACCACTACGCGGCACTCTTGCTACACTCTTAATAATGAGGCCAATACATGCCAATAAATCCATTTACGACATGTTTGTTGTGTTTAACGTATTTTTTTTCAGCGGCAGTGACTGCGGCTACTTTGACGATTAATGTTACCGATGCGCAAGGCGTGATGCTAAGCGATAGCGTGGTAGAGTTAATTTCTACGTCACCATCTAATACAACGTCATCGACCTTAGCTCCTTACCAAATGCGCCAACAAAATCGAGTGTTCTCACCTTTTGTATTGGCCGTGCCGCAAGGTGCCAAGGTTGATTTTCCTAATTTAGATCGTACTCGGCACCATGTTTATTCATTTTCTGAAGCCAAACAATTTGAGTTAAAATTGTATGTAGGCACAACTGAAGACCCGATTACATTTGATAAACCTGGTTTAGTTGCCATAGGCTGCAATATTCATGATTACATGCAGGCCTTTATTTATGTGGCCAGCAGTCCTTATTTTTCGGTGAGTGATACACAAGGTAAACTCCAATTAACAGATTTACCTGCAGGCGAATACCAAGTCAACATTTGGCATCCTTGGCAAATAACGGCAACACCTTCATCTTTGGTCATTGTAAGCAATGACGATAATCAGTTAACGTTTAGCATTGATGTTGAACACCAAGATAAACCATCGTCGCCACCTAGCGGCTTTGGTAGTTACCCTCAAGCAAGCGATGTCACGGGATAGCATGCCTACTAGTTTTCGCAACCGGCTGATAATAGCTTTCCTATTAATACTGACCTTAATGCAGTTAACCACTGCCTTGTTTGTATTAAGCGCAACTCAGCGAGATTTTCGCCAACAGCAAACTCAAAACCTTAATATTGGTTCCAATATTTTTGTCGAAATGTTATCGAACCGAAGCGATCAGCTAAATCAAAGTTTGTCGTTACTCAGTGCGGACTTTGGTTTTAAACGCGCCGTTGCCACTGGCGAGCAAGATACAATATCGTCAGTGTTAGCCAACCATGGCAGGCGCATTAATGCTGGCGCTGCTATTTTATTATCTCCACAGGGAAAACTACTGTCATCAAGCTTGCAAGGGCTCACTGCAGCTAATGTAGATGAGTTATTTGCATTAACCAAGAATCGCTCAACCACGTTCGAAATTTTCAATTATGACCACAGTAGTTACCAATTTGTGTTGCAACCCGTCAAAGCGCCAACATTAATAGCGTGGGTCGGCATGGGCTTCACTATGGACAAGAATGTCGCAGACCAAGCCAAAACCATTACCGGAATTGATATCAGTTTTATCAACCAGTCCGCTGGCAGAATTGAAATTGTCTCGACCCTAGCCCAAGCTCAACAACAAGATGTTTTAGCGCGTATTAACCTATTAGCAAAAACAGTGGATAAGGTCAGCGATGACATACCATCAAACTACTTATCGACCACCATTGCGTTAGATAAAAATAGTGGTCATCAGTGGGCGGTACTACATCAATCAAATGTTAAGTGGCAGCAAAATTACGATGCCCTGCGCAATAACATGTTAATTATATTCGCGATAACGTGTTTACTGGCGTTTATGATTGCCGCTTGGTTTTCTGGCGGCTTAACGAAACCCATTTATGCATTAGTTAATTTTGCTCGCAAAGTCGGCCAAGGTGAAAACCCTCCGCCGATTAAAGGTGCACCCGCTGAGTTACAAGTATTAGCCAACACCTTATCGATAATGCGTGAAAATATTGAATCGCGCGAAAACGATTTAGTTTATCAATCACAACACGATAACCTCACGGGTTTATATAATCGCTTGGCCGCTAAACAACAACTCAGCCTGCTGCTGAGTAAAATGCATGGCAGCTTAGTGATGATAGACATTAAAAACTTTCGCCATTTAAATAACATCATTGGATTTGCCAATGCCGACGATTTATTGGTGTTGTTTGCCAGCCGTTTAGAAAGCTTATCCCCAACGGCCCAACTAATATCGCGCTTGGATGGCGACTCGTTTTTGTTGCTATTCCAACCGAGTATTCCGCTTGAAAAGCTTGATAACTATCTACGGCAATTAACCCATCCATTTTCTATTCAGGGCTCAAAAATAAGTGTCAATGTGCGGGTAGGGATTGTTGATTTATCCAGTGACTATGACTGTAATGATATTGATACTTTAATTCGCCATGCTGAAATTGCATTAAATCAAGCCCGAGTGGAATCCCTAGGCATAGCCACTTATCAACAAGGTGAAGATGAACGCTATTTACGTGAATTAATGATTATCCGTGATTTACCGATTGCCTTAGCACAAGGGCAGTTGCATTTGGTGTTTCAACCTAAAGTGAATATTCAGAGCAATCATTGCCATGGCGCAGAAACCCTGATCCGCTGGCAGCATCCTGAACTGGGGTTTATCCCGCCGGATGAGTTCATTCGCTTAGCTGAAAACTCAGGTAATATCTCGATGATCAGTGACTGGGTGTTAAATACCACCATAAAGCAGCTAGCCAAATGGCAGCAACAAGGTATTTCGCTGACGGTGGCGATTAATTTATCTGCCCATGATCTCACTAATCCTCAGCTGCCGTTAGACATTGAACAGTTACTGATTAGCAATAATTTACCGATTAACGCTCTGTCGATAGAGGTGACCGAAGGTGCTGTGATGAAAGATGCACAAACGGTGATTGCTGTTTTACAGCAGTTTAGAAATATCGGCTTAGCCATTGCCATCGATGACTTTGGTACCGGGCACTCTTCATTAGCTTACTTAAAGTTACTGCCCGTTAATGAAGTGAAGATTGATCGCAGTTTTATTAAAGATATTCATACTGATGCAACTGATTTAATGATTGTCGATAGCAGCATTAGACTGATTAAAGGACTTAATTTATCCGTCGTGGCTGAAGGCGTTGAATCCGTAGAAGGGATCAATATTCTACGTGGACTCAATTGCGACATAATTCAAGGTTATGTGTATTCTAAGCCGCTAAAAGCAGATGATTTTATTGTGTGGTTCCAACAATTTAATCAGTCTAATATTCAGACTCTCAGTAAGGATACGCCACACTAATGTATCAACCTATGTGCATTATATTAGCGGTGCTATTAAGCCTAATCAGCGTGTGTGCTCAAGCTGAAACAAGCAAAGTAATTGCTACTGGTGGCGCGACAACTATTGAGGGCAGTGCTGGCGGAGGAATAGTGCCGTGGGCAGTAATTAATGGTTATGCAAGCTCAGACCAATGGTCTTTCACTGCAATGAATACTGCCGTCTATGTTGACGATTTCACCTTACATTCTATTGGTGCGTCCTTAAGCATTGATAATCGCTTTGAACTCAGTATTGCTAAGCAAACATTTGATCTAGACACTCTAGGCGGCAAACTGGGCCAAGATATTGTTGGCGTAAAATACAAACTAGTCGGTGAAGTGTTATATACCGCCATGCCACAAATTAGCTTAGGGCTACAATATAAACGGGTGGACGATTTTGCGTTACCACATGCTGTTGGGGCAAGGAATGACTGGGGAGTTGATATCTATTTAGCTGCCAGCAAAGTCTATTTTGATGCTATTGTGGGCCGCAACCTGGTGACCAACTTAACCCTTAGAGCCACCAAGGCTAATCAAATCGGTTTGCTTGGTTTTGGCACTGCTACAAACAACAATTACCAACTGCAAGCTGAAGCCTCTATTGCTGTGTTATTAACCGATAATATTGCACTGGGCTATGAATACAAACAAAAGCCTGATCAACTTGGTTTTGCAGAAGAAAATGATTGGCAGGATATTTTTATGGCTTGGTTTGTCAATAAACACCTTTCTGTTGTGGGCGCTTATGTTGATTTAGGCAGCATTGCAGGATTTGAGCAACAACAGGGGTGGTATTTATCTGTAGAGGGAACGCTGTAATGGTTAAGATTGTTAAACATCATATCGTCGTTTTTGGCGCGTTGTTATTACTGTCTGTTGCCTGTGCAAGCCAATCCACCACTCTATATAAGCAACTGGGAGGAGATAAAGGCGTCAGTATGATTACCGATGACTTTCTAGCCCATTTATCCCAAGACAAACGCATTCTGCATCATTTTGAACAAACTGATATTCAGATTTTCCGCCAACGGCTTATTGAGCATTTATGTGTAATCAGTGGCGGAGAATGCGTGTACCAAGGTGCATCCATGTTTGATGCACATATTGGATTACACATTAGCCAAGCTGACTTTGATGCCGTTGTGGGTCATTTAATCGAAGCACTTAAACAACAGCATATCCCACTAGCAACCCGCAATGCATTACTGGCTAAATTAGCACCACTGTATCAAGATATTATCGAACATTAGCTGAGCAACCGTTTATGATGATAACCGATTAGTAAAACTGGCTGGGATCTACATCAAGCATACTTGGTGATACGCCACGTTCAATATGCAATTCTGATTTAAGCAAATCAACCATAGTCACTTCAGTGTAGCGCTTATGTTTAATCGAATAAAAACACTTAACAATAGGATGCAACGCATCACGCCCTTTAGAGTCCCATACTATTCCGACTCGTTCATCCGATAGCTGCACCAATGAACCGACAGGATATATTCCCACACAGCGAATGAACTCATAAACAAGCTTTTGATCAAGATGAAATGGGGTCAAGCTTATCAAAATTTTAAACGCTGCCGCTGGGCTCATGGCTTCTTTGTAGCAACGCGAAGCAGTTAATGCATCAAAAATATCAACAATACAGCTCATACGCCCATGTTGAGGAATTTGTTCATCTTTTAAACCATTAGGGTAACCACGCCCATCGAGTTTTTCATGATGCATTAAGCACACATCTTTACTCACTTGCGATAAGCCTTTTGTTTCATTCATGATTTCAATTGCATAAAACTGATGCAATTTCATGTGCTCAAATTCTTCTGGGGTTAGCTTACCTGGTTTGTGCAAAATTTCGTTATCGACCTGGATTTTGCCAATATCATGCAAAATCCCCCCCACAGCCATCTGCTTTAGCAGTTCGCGATCAAGCTTAAGATGTTTACCAAAAGTCACCAATAAAAAGGCCACATTAATAGAATGTTCAAGCAAATAAGCATCTTTGCTACGCAGTGCAGAAATACACTTAAATGCATCCGCATCGTCCATAACAGACTCAATCATTTTGTCGGCGACATCTTCAAATTGACTGACTTCGATGGCTTTACCGCTGAAGGTTTCCGACATCACTTTTTGAATTAAGCCTTTTGCTTCAGCAAGTAGCTTTTTTGCCTGCACTTGTTGACCATCTCGAGTGACAGTCGCTTTACGTACCAATAAACTGCTAGCAGAACTCGATTTACCTGCTGTTTTTAGCCCGCAAGTATCTGAAGATCGATCAACATCAACCCACACAAGCAGAATGTTATTTTTTTTCAGCTTTAAAATTGCATCACGATGTTTGATTTGTCCGGGATTACGAATAGCCACCTTACTTTGCTGATGATCTATTGCCGTCACAAACATGCCTAAAGCAAGTTTATCGATGGGGATTTTAATGACATTGCTTGATTCCACAGAATCATTCATTGTAACAATTACTCCGAAAGAGAACTTTAATAACGGGATCTAGCTCACATAATACTAGCTATATTTTGAACTACTTTAGCTCGTTCGCCTACTTTTTTTAGGGAAATATTACCGCATGGTCACATTCCGGTTCACGATCTTTGTAAAAAACCTCAACGAGAAACAATCAAGCTGTTGTTGATGATATTGAGCAACTTACTGCAGCATCATTTACAGTACAAAGATGCTGGTAAAGAGTACGTTATATTAGCAATTCAGATCACACGCTTTCATCTTGCCAATTGACACAATTTAATAGGTTTATTAACGTTAACTCTTATGTTGTTATACGAGAGGTATAGATTGGCTGGTCACTTTTTTTCATCACAATTTAGCGAGTTAATTACTAAGCTCGAACAACTTCGCAATGTGCCGATCTGTGACCCTATCGTGCAGTTATCTGTAGAGACTGCTGCGCTGCCATTAATATCCTGGTTAAGCGCTCAAACCTTATACCCAAAAATCTATTGGCACGGCCGCGATAGAAACGAAGATGTCGCCGCCATAGGCTCATGCAAAACGTTTTATTTTGCCGACCAAGTTGACGACAATGCCCTAGCGCAAATTTATCAACAGCAACGCAATAAAACCAATCATCAAGATATTCGTTATTATGGCGGTTTAGCATTTGATCGCACTGTAGAATGTTGGCCTGAATTTGGTCGTGCGCACTTTATATTACCCAGAATTGAATTACGCCGTAGCGGTAATCACGTTAGAGTATTAGTGAATCTTAATTTTGAAAATGGTGAGCCTGAAGACGAAATACAATCTGCCCTTAATGCTATCGCAATGGTGCAAAAGCCACGTCCTTTGTCGCCGCCAAATAAACTCACATTAATGGGTCGGAGTGATTTACCTAATTTTTCACGTTGGAAAGAGTTAGTTGAACAAGTCACTCAAGCAAATTTTATCAACTCAACACCTAAAGTCGTATTATCACGCCACAGCCAAATAGATGTAGATGACAATATTGACCCGTGGACAGTACTAGCATGTTGGCAAGGCCGTAATCCGAATAGTTTTCAATTTGGATTCCAATTTAGCCCTGAACGCGCATTTATTTCTTGCTCACCAGAACGATTATATTTACGTCGCCAACAGGAACTGTTTACCGAAGCATTAGCAGGAACAACTGTCCGAGGGCTCAATCCAGAAGAAGATAATGTACTGGCACAGGCATTATTAGATGACATTAAAAATAGCCATGAAAATCAGTTGGTCAGAAAACATATTGTCGATGTGCTCACACCGTTAAGCCAATATGTAGGTGCTGATGAGCAACCTAAAATTTTCAAGCTTAATCATATTCAACATTTGCACCGTGCTATTCGAGCGCAGTTAAA
Source organism: Shewanella sp. BF02_Schw (assembly GCF_014596695.2). Lineage (NCBI taxonomy): Bacteria > Pseudomonadati > Pseudomonadota > Gammaproteobacteria > Alteromonadales > Shewanellaceae > Shewanella > Shewanella sp. BF02_Schw. Next base: position 123,531 of record NZ_JABKAW020000006.1, on the reverse strand, counting down.
GCCAGGTGTTAATGATTTTGAATTACTACGCGCACTGCACCCAACTCCCGCCGTAGGTGGATTACCGCGCGAGGCTGCACTGAACTTTATTCGCCAGCGTGAAGGTTATGCAAGAGGTTGGTATGCTGGAGCTTGTGGTTATTTAAATCATCATGAATCAGAGTTTTCAGTCGCAATTAGAAGTGCACTGATAGAGCCGAGAAGAATCAATTTATTTGCTGGCGCAGGCATTGTTGCAGGCTCAGATCCTGAGGCTGAATGGCAAGAACTGGAAAATAAGTTAGCCACAGTTCTGTCTATTTTAATCGACTTTTAATCTTCCTAAGCGAACTAAAACCAATAGCGTTATCCTCGACGAAATCTTTCGCTTGTGCAAAGCACATGCTATTATCTCGCCCCCGCGTTTGCCAACACCTTGGTATTGCCTTCAATATGGCCTAACTAATGGATGTGTGTAACGTAAACTCGGCCAATAAACTAAAATAATAATAATCTCTATAACAGACATTAGCTTATCTGTTTAACGGCGGCTAAATAGCCTCGTTAACACCAGTAAATACTGTTAACCAAACTAATAGCGGGTTCCCTCACCCCGCGCTAACCCAATTAAAAAGGCCACAATATGTTGACGTTAACCCAGGCGAAATATCGCCGAGCACTGATGCTATTAGTCAGTTTTCATATCTTAATTATTTGCGCAAGCAACTACCTTGTCCAACTGCCATTTCAGCTGTTTAGCTACCACACCACTTGGGGTGCTTTTAGCTTTCCATTTGTTTACTTAGCAACCGATTTAACCGTGAGAGTGTTTGGTCAGCAAGCCGCTAGAGGCATTATCCTCAAAGCCATGATACCGGCACTTGTCGTGTCGTATTTAGTCGGCGTATTTTTTCATCAAGGTCAATTACAAGCTTTTAGCGCCTTAGCTGAGTGGAATAGTTTTGTATTTCGCATCGCCTTTGCCAGCTTTGTGGCTTACTTAATTGGTCAGCTCATGGATATCACTGTATTTGCAAAATTACGTCAGGCCAAAGCTTGGTGGGTCGCACCTGCTGCATCAACATTAATTGGTAACTTAGTTGATACCTTAGTGTTTTTCAGTGTAGCGTTTTATGCCTCAAACGATGCGTTTATGGCAACACACTGGCCAGAAATAGCCACGGTGGATTACGCCTTTAAGCTGATAGTGAGCCTAGGTTTGTTTTTGCCCGCTTATGGTGTGTTACTAAAAGTGCTGCAAGACAAGATTCTACTTAATGACAGCAACGATAATGACAACGTTGTTATCCAAGTAAGTAAGTGAGCATCATAGTATTTGCGTAAACGTTTAATCTAGATAATAGGTTTAATCTAGATAATAGGTTTATTTAAATGATTGCTTGATTTACATAAGCAGTTAATCAATAAAAGCGACTGTCGGCTTAATTAATTATGCCGACATTGATGCGGCGTTTATAATGTTTTCGACAGCTGGGATGACGACATTCCGTTCTAATTCTCACCTGAGGCTATATAACTAAATAGTGTAGATTAAAGCGGATTTACACAGAACTTCACTCTATATCTCTGCGCAGTAGCTCTAGTAAGGCTAATAGTATATTCAGACAGCACAAACCCATTTGCCATTACGCTAAACAACGCTTAAATCCACATAAAAATAGTTTCATTTAATAAACACATCTAAATAGAATGGCAAAAGGCTAATAGAGAAAGATATTTTCTTTATTAATCAATGACTAACCTAATAATTTTAAGAAGTTATATATAAAAATGAAATTTATGACGATAAACACTTGCAAATACAAATGAGAATGATTATTATTAACTTGCGTTCCAAAGCTCGGTTTACTAAATAGAGACTTCATCACCTTTAATTAGTCTGCAGAGTTCGCAAGCACGACATTGCTCACACACTCTTTGTGGCCGGGTTAATCACCCGGCTTTTTTTTGCCTGTTTTTTGTCTATTTCTTGCCTATTTAGTAAAGTATTTTACTGTGTACTGTCACCAAAATGTAGGCCTTCATAAGGCCCAAGCTGCTGATCATCTTTGGCTTTATGGTAAAGCCCAATGGTAAATATAGTGCCAGTGCCTACCGTCGAATTCACTTCGATCGTACCGCCAAGTCGTTTAATAATCCCATAACTCAGAGATAACCCTAAACCAGTACCATCTTTACGGGTGGTATAAAATGGATCAAAGATACGACTCAAATCTTGTTTCGAAATCCCCATCCCTTCATCTTCAACTTCAATTTTTACCCCAATAGCGATTCCGTCTTCTAGCCAGTCGTAGGTTCGTAGCCAAATTCGACCTTTATTCTCAATCGCATGGGCAGCATTAACCATTAAGTTAATCAGCACTTGTAATAGCTGAGGTCGATTGACTTCTACTGAACCTGTAGCCGTAAACTCCTTGATCAATTTCACTTCTTGTTGCTCAATAGAGTGACGCGCTAATAACAGCATCTCTTCAACAATTGGCGTCACAGGTTGTAATGTTATCGGCGCATTAAATTCACCAGGACGGCTATATTGCAGCAGGCTACGAATGATAGTCGTTATCCTACCGACTTGTTGAATAACCAATTCAATTTCTTCTTCGACTATCGCAGCATTGTCACCCAGCTCATATTTTAATAGCTCCATGTTCCCCAAGATAACGGCAGTAGGATTATTAATTTCATGAGCAATACCGGCAATCAGTTCGCCCAGTGCGGTGAGTTTTTCGTTAGTCACTAATTGCTGTCTGGTGGCATGCAACAACGCAACATTACGTTCGAGCTCTTCTGTTTTATCTTGCAAGCTGCGGGTACGTTGTTCTACTTTTATTTCCAGCTGCTCTGCTGCCGCTTGAATTTGAGTATTACGTCGCTGCAACTGATCTAACATCCGGTCAAATTGCTCGGCCAAATGCGCCAACTCGTTATCACCGTTGATGTCTAATTTACCAATTCTGACATTTCGACCAGACTGTACTGCGGTAACAACTTGGTGAATATATTCAATAGGTTGAAGCAAACTATTAGCAGCGCGATAAACTAAAAAACCTGAAATCAATAACACGAAAACTAAAATAGTGCCGAGCTCGATAATATTGAGTAAATAATTATGTAAAAAAGGCGACTCAGAAAAACCGGCATACACCATCCCAACCCTTTTGCCACGAACATCGAGTAAAGGTAGATAACCCGAGATATACCAATCATTAAGTACAAAGGCACGATTTATCCACGTTTCGCCTTCAATGAGTACTTGCTGATAAACCTCATCAGACACTAAGGTCCCCAAGGCTCTATTGGATTTATTGCTGTCTTTTGGAAACAACTCCATAGGCACGTTGGTGCTAATGCGAATGTTATCCAAAAAAAGGGTTACGGTACCGATTGAACGTTCAGGCAAAGTGCCTTTGCCGTATACTAAGTCACGAATATTATCGACTATGTCGGTATTGTGGTTAAACAACATCCCACCATCTAAATACCAAAATACATTTCCCGACTGATCGGCTATTGGCAGTAGCGTTCGACTTAATAAACCTCGGGTTTCTATAGTTTGTTTAGGGTTTTTAGCATGTAATGTCGGGATCAATGTAATTTGAGCTTGTTTTGCTAAACCTGAGTTAATTCTTTCGAGACGTTTGGCTGGCAATACCATTAAACCCGAAAAAACCTTCTGTTTGGTTTGATGTAACATCAAACGTAAATCAGGGTCTCCAGCGGCATCGGCAACACTAATTAAACGTAAAAAGTCTAACCCTAACTCTTTTTTCTGTTGTGCCAATAGAATATTTAATGCACTTATCGCACTTGGATTAGGTTGTTGCTCACTGTGTTTTATTAGCCTAAATGCATGTTGAAAATCCCATGATTCACTTATCGAGTCGAGCTTGTCTTGTTGGCGTCCCTGCACTTGCACCAAGGTACTATTAGCGACAATTAAGTCAGCCTTTACCTTCATAAACAATTGCTTACCTGTGTATATCACATTCCAATAAATGGTAATAAATACTAAGCTAATTAAGGTTAATAAGATGGGTAATGATGTCAAAAACAAAATCCGATAACGCACTTTGGCTTGCATTTGCAGCCAACTAATACCGAAAACTCGTGTAAAAATACCAGTAGAATGCACCACTATTATTCTTCCTCAAGGCCTTGTTTTTCATGGGTTAGCCAATCTTTAAATTTTCTATCTAATGTTTTTCGTGACACTCCTAAATCTCGCGCTGCAGCAGATTTATTACCACTATGGCTATCGACCACTTTGGTCACATGTTGTTTTTCAACTTCTTTTAATGGCCAATTTAGTGGGTAGCCCATCGCATCATTCACCATAACTGACACTGGTTTTTTCCAATATTCCGCAGGCGGTTTGCCTAATAAGATGCAACGTTCAATCATATTTCGCAGTTCACGAATGTTACCGGGCCAATCATGCTGTTGCAGTACTTGTAGGTCTTCGTGGCTCCAAATAACATCTTTAATACCCAGCTCTTGTGACAACTGCAAGGTAAAATAATGAGTCAACTCAACAACATCTTCTGGCCGAGAGCGCAAAGATGGAATAACAATGTTTAATACATTCAGACGATAAAATAAATCACGTCTGAAACGACCCGCTTCAACTTCATCAATTAATAAACGATTAGTGGCCGCGACAACGCGCACATTAATATCGATTTCTTTTTCACTTCCTACAGGACGAATAGCTCGTTGCTCAAGCACTCTGAGTAAAGCGGTTTGCATGTTCATCGGCATTTCGCCAATTTCGTCCAAAAATATCGTGCCACCAGAGGCATAACTAAATAACCCTTCACGATTACCTTTAGCCCCGGTAAATGCGCCCGCTGTATGGCCAAATAGCTCACTGGCTAACAATTCAGGGGCGATGGCACCACAGTTTACTGGGACAAATGCACCACTTCGGCCACTCTGTTGATGTAATTGTCTGGCCACCAGCTCTTTACCTGTGCCTGATTCGCCCTCAATTAATACAACTGCGTTAGTCGGTGCGATGCGTTCAATGACCTCTTTCACATCACGTATAGCTTCACTGTTGCCGATAATGGTGGATGACTGTCCGTGCGATAGTTCTCGCCTTAGCATAAAATTTTCACGCTTTAGCAATCGTTTCTCGATACAGCGGTCAACGGCGGTAATCATTTGCTCTAAGTGAAACGGTTTCATAATGAAATCAGAGGCGCCAGCACGTAATGCTTTGATTGCCACATCCATATCAGCATAACCGGTCATAAAAATGATATCTGATTGACGATCTGGATCATCTAGCGCTTCATGCCACTCGATACCTGAACGATCGGGCAATCGAATATCAACAATCAATAAATCGAAATGGCCGTGACTGCGTAATTCTTCTGCTTGGGCAATTGTGGAGGCGGTTTCTACCAAGGCAAACTTCTTTGCCAAGGCTTTCATCAAAAAACTACGCATGCCAGGCTCATCATCAACGATAAGAACCGACATAGTGGTCTTGCTTACTGGGGAAATATGTTCATTTGGACTCATAAATGGACTCTTATTTGGACATTTTGACGCGCTTTTCACTACTGTATCATCGAAATCACAACACTTGGTCACTATGAACCACAGAAAAGTGATCGTGGGACAATTTGTCTAAGATAAATGATTAAAGCTTGGGAGCAAGTTCACAGTTTCGATTTTATGCGTGAACTGTATTTGCATTAACACTGCTTGGCATCTAACTTGCTTATTGCATTAGTAATTAAGCAAAACGGCTTAATGTTTTGTACAAGTTTTCAGTATGAACATCATGATTATTAATATATCAAGGAGCGGCAATGTTAAAACTCAAAGCAAGCGTTAGTATTCTGTTGGCGGCATCGGTACTCAGTGGAGCAATGTTCAGCCAAACTGCACTCGCAAATGAAGTGATCAAGTTAGCGACCACAACCAGTACTGAAAACTCAGGATTACTTGGGGCGCTGTTGCCAAAATTTGAAGCGGAATCAGGCTATAGTGTACAAGTGATTGCTACGGGTACAGGTAAAGCATTGAAGCTGGCAAGTCAGGGAGATGTTGATGTTGTTATGACTCATGCTCCAGAAGCCGAAGCACAGTTTGTTGCTGACGGTTATGGTATTGAGCCTCGCGGAATTATGGAAAATGATTTTATTGTATTAGGGCCTAAAAATGATCCGGCTGGGCTCAAGTCGAGCAAAGATGCCACTGAAGCATTTAGCAAAATTGCTCATAAGCCAAGTAAATTTATTTCTCGTGGTGATAACTCTGGTACTAATATGAAAGAGTTAGCCATTTGGAAAGATGCGGGCGTTAAACCTGAATTTACTGGCTATACCTCTGTTGGCCAAGGCATGGGTAAAACCTTATTAATGGCCAATGAATTTCAGGCTTATACCTTAGCGGATCGCGGTACGTTTATTGCTTATAAAGCTAAGCTAGACCTTAATATTAGTTTTGAAGGTGGCGCGGAATTAGCTAACCCTTACCAAATTATTTTGATCAACCCTACAAAATACCCAGACTTGAATCATAAAGGGGCAAGAGCATTAAGCGATTGGTTTATTAGCCCTGCAACGCAAACTATGATCAATAATTATAAAGTGCAAGGAGAGCAATTGTTTAAGGCAACTTATAAAAAATGAGTGACGGCTGGTTAGCCCTATTGCAGCAAGCATTTAGCTTGCTGCTATCTTTTGACCCACATGTATGGGCAATTATTAACATCTCATTTTCGGTGTCTTTTGCCGCGCTGTTGATCACCATTATTCCGTCGATGATGTTAGGTTTTATCCTCGCGTTTAGTCATTTCAGAGGCCGCTGGATCGTCACTAACTTAGTGCAAACATTGCAATCTATTCCCACTGTCGTGATCGGTTTATTAGTGTATTTATTGTTAACTCGCAATGGTGTCTTGGGCGATTTAAAGTGGCTATTCACTCAAAAAGGAATGATTTTAGGGCAGATGTTAATTTGTGCTCCAGTATTAATCGCATTGTCGCAAGCCGCTTTTGCCAGTGTAGATCGTAGAGCGTGGGAAACATCTCGTACATTAGGAGCCTCATGGCTACGCGCGATTTGGACCTTATGTCGTGAACTGCGAGGCCCCTTACTACTCGCCATTATTGCAGCGTTTAGTCGCATTTTAACTGAAGTAGGTTGCTCGATGATGGTAGGGGGTAATATTATGAATGTCACCCGTAATATTCCCACCGCAATAGCACTTGAAACGAGCAAAGGCGATTTTGCACAAGCTATCGCGCTAGGATTAGTCTTATTGATATTAGCGGTAGTGTTAAACTTCATCTTAGGTTCATTGCGAGGCAAAGCCGTCCCGAGGAGTCATTAAAATGACATTATCACATGACTCAGACACCTCTTTGGCCAGTATTCATGCAACTAACCTACTGGTAACCTTTAATCAGCAGAGACTCTTTAGCGCAACTGATTTACATTTTAGCCAAGGTGATGTCATTTACCTGCAAGGTGACAATGGCTCGGGTAAATCGACCTTAATGAAACTCCTCGCTGGATTGATTAAACCAAACCAAGGCCAGATCACCAGCCAGGGGTTTGCGCCTCAAACGTGGTGGCGACCGTCATCTCTTTTAGGTAAAGCGGTTTATTTACATCAACATCCTTATCTTTTTGAAGGCACAGTAAAGTACAACTTAACCTACGCCTTGGATCAGCAGGCTTTAGCGCCTGAACAACGTAAAAAACGGATCCAACAGGCCATTCATATGGCTCAACTCACCGATTTACTGAATCATAATGCCAGCGACCTGTCGGGTGGTGAGAGACAACGTCTTGCCATTGCCAGAGCTTGGATTGCACAACCTAAATTGTTAATGCTTGATGAACCGATTTCGAATATGGACAAACACTCACTGCGCTTGGTTCTCGCGATGATTAATCAACTCAAACAAGACGGCACAGGACTGCTAATTAGCAGCCATCAAACTTGTGGCCTGACCGCGTTGTGTCAACAACATTGGCATATAAAGCAGCGCACAATTCATACCAGTATTCATGTACCTCAAACAGATGATTTACATGATACCCACACAACGGAATTACATTATGGCACCACAAATTGATGCGGTGATTTTAGCTGGCGGCATGGCAAGACGAATGGGCGGCAATGACAAAGGCTTAGTGGATCTCAATGGCCAAGCGATGATTTGTCATACAATTAATAAGCTGTCGACTCAAGTGGATCAGATCCTGATTAATGCTAATCGGAACCAAACTCAATATGAGCAATGGGGTTACACCGTTTTCAGCGATCAAGACAGCGGCTATTTAGGCCCTTTAGCTGGAATGGTGACCGCCTTAAAACAGACTCAAGCTGATTATTTACTTGTGGTCCCTTGTGACTGTCCTATGCTGCCAACCGACTTAACCGCAAGGTTATTAGCTGCTTTAGAGCAACAACAAGCCGACCTTGCTGTTGCTAGTGATGGTGAATATGAACAACCCGTAGTGTTATTGCTAAAACCACATCTGGCAGCATCGATGCAGGCTTTTTTAGATGCGGGAGAGCGCAAAATTGATTTTTGGTATCGCCAACATAAAGTGGCAGTAGAAAGTTTTGCTGACCAACCCAATGCATTCGTTAACATCAATACACCAGAACAAAAACAGCAGTTAGCAACGCAAATTGCCAAGTAATTCAGTAGAGGTACTTCATGACAGCATTATTTTCTAATCCATTGTCCATTCCCGTTTTGGGATTTTGTGCATACAGTGGCACAGGTAAAACCACTCTACTTAAACAGCTTATTCCGGTCTTAATTGAACGCGGTTTACGTTTAGCCGTTATTAAGCACGCACATCATAATTTTGATGTTGATGTTCCGGGTAAAGACAGTTTCGAAATGCGCAAAGCTGGGGCAAGGCAAGTATTGGTAGCGTCTCATGTGCGCTGGGCATTAATGACTGAAGATCCTGTTGATGACGACCCACAATTACAACATTTACTGCGTCAAATTGAAGCAGAAAAAGTCGATATCGTACTGGTAGAAGGCTTTAAAAAACTGGCATTACCTAAAATTGAATTACACCGTGCAGCACATAATAAACCTTTGATTCATATACATGATGACAATATCGTTGCGATAGCCTGTTGTGATGAAACCACAGTACCAGATTCATTAACGCGCTTAGATTTAAACAACGTGGCGCAAATTGCTGATTTTGTACAACACTATCAACAAAATTGGCAGACAGAAGAGGTCAACTTGCCGATTGATGCGAGCAAAGCGACACAAATGGACGATACGGCAAACAGTCAACACGGTATTAGTGTATCCCAAGGCGTTGCGGCGGTATTAAGCCAAGTGACCCCCATTGTGGACACAGAATTAGTCAGTCTTTTCGATATTGATAATCGCGTACTGGCACATGATATTATTTCTGAAATAAACGTACCTCAACAAACTAACTCAGCAATGGACGGTTATGCCTTTGCGTTTAGTAACTTATCTAATAAACCTCTTAAAATCGTGGCAGAAGTATTAGCAGGACATCATTACTCCAATATGCTGCAAGACGGCGAAGCCGTGCGCATTATGACCGGAGCAACAGTGCCAAAAGGCGCTGACACCATTCAGCCACGAGAGCTAGCAAACGAACAAGATAACCTGTTAACCCTTTTTGAACATGAGCACATCGTTAAAGGTCAGCATGTACGTCTAGCAGGTGAAGATATTGCTAGCGGTGACGTCGCTTTAGCGGCAGGAAAACGTTTAGGTGCCGCTGAACTAGGTCTATTAGCATCACTTGGATTTGATCGACTACCTTTATTTAAACGCCCTACCGTCGCGGTATTTTCAACTGGCGATGAAGTCAGCCAACCAGGACAAACACTCAAACCAAACTGCATCTATGACTCAAATCGCTATACCGTATTATCGATGGCTAAAAAGCTCGGTTGTCAGGTTATCGATTTAGGCATTATTGAAGATAATGAACACATACTCACCGCGACGTTACGCAGTGCGGCAGAGCAAGCAGATATCGTCATCAGCTCTGGCGGCGTATCTGTGGGTAATGCCGATTACATTAAAACGGCACTCGCCAATGTGGGCAACACTCAATTTTGGCGAATTAACATGCGACCAGGTCGCCCTCTCGCGGTAGGGAATATTGACCAAAGCCTATTTTTTGGCTTACCGGGAAACCCTGTGGCGGTTATGGTGGCATTTTTACAGTTTGTGCAACCTGCTATCCGTAAATTAGCTGGCGAACTTCACTGGCAACCTCAGTTTATTCCTGCCATTGCACAGCATGCATTACGCAGTAAAACGGGGCGTACTGAATTTTTACGCGGTATTTATGCTATTGGGTCAGATGGCAGAATCAAGGTAAGTACCACGGGTGCGCAAGGGTCTGGCATGCTCAGTTCAATGGTCAGCGCTAATTGTTTAATTGTCATTGGTGATGATACTGCCAGCATACCTGCTGGCGAGTCTGTGTTTATTCAACCCTTTGCTGATTTACTGTAAGTGCTGATATGAGCCAACTTATCGACAACTTTCAGCGGAAAGTAGATTATTTACGCTTATCGATAACCGATCGTTGCGATTTTCGCTGTGTATATTGCATGAGCGAAGATCCGACTTTTTTACCTAAGTCACATGTGCTGAGTTTGGAAGAATTATCGTGGATAGCCCAAGCTTTTACTGAGCTTGGGGTAAAAAAAATACGCCTCACCGGTGGCGAGCCACTAGTGCGATCTGATTGTGACAAACTGGTCAAATTATTGAGAAAATTGCCTCAACTGGAAGAACTCTCTATGACCACTAATGGGTCTCGATTATCTAAACTCGCTAAGCCGCTGTTTGATAATGGCCTTAGCCGATTGAATATCAGCCTTGATACCTTAAACCCCGATGTATTTGCGCAACTAACCCGTAACGGAAAACTGGAACGTGTCATCGCTGGCATTGATGCCGCAATAGCGGCTGGCTTTCGTAACATCAAAATCAATGCGGTCATTTTGCGCGGACAAAACGATCATGAAGTATTAGATTTAGTTGAGTTCTGTCGCCAACGTCAACTCGATATCGCTTTCATTGAAGAGATGCCAATTGGACTCATGGATGATCGCCATCGTAGCCGTCATTGTTCAAGTGACGAAGTCCGAAACATTATAGAAACGCGCTATCCCTTAATCGCTTCCTCTAAGCGCACTGGCGGCCCTTCTCGATATGTAAAAATGGCCGACAGCACGATTCGGATCGGATTTATATCGCCACACAGCAATGACTTTTGTCATGAATGTAATCGGGTAAGAGTAACCGTTGAAGGGCAATTATTATTATGCTTAGGAAATGAGAATGCCATTGATTTAAAATCAATTGTGCGACAATTCCCCGCCGATATTGAACGCCTTAAACAAGCCATTACCGATGGAATGCAATACAAGCCGCAATCTCACCACTTTAATCTCGACGCTGCGCCACAAATACTACGCTTTATGAATGCCACTGGCGGTTAATTGTTTTTGCTATCGTCAATGGTACACTTATGCCATGATTTGCCGCCTCAAACTAGCGAGTTACATTGCTAGTTTGAGATAGTTTTTTATCCACGTTAAGGTGATTTATGGCCCTGTCACGCAAAAATTGGAACTATATTATTATTGGTGCCAGTGTATTTATGATTGCGGTGTTGTCTTTTATCAATGACAAAACTGCCAATGTTCCGGATGATACTGTGCCTTTATTTGATCCGCAGCTGCCGTTGAAACAATTACAACTTGATGGTATTTGGCTAAGTCAACAAGACGGCCGGTGGCAGTGTCATTCGCAGGTACTCAATTGTCAGCAATGGGCTTTATCGTGGCAAAATATTAGTGTTTCACCATTAAAAAAACAGCCTGAACATAGTCTAAAAGAGCAAGCACTGTCTATTGCTATCGATAATATGCAAACGACACAACTGTGGCGCTATTTTCCAAACGAAGGTTTATTACAATCGTCCAGTCAGAATTGGTATCTAGTACCGCCGAGTTTGCGGGCTGGATTACAACCTATATTAGCCATACCTCCACAATCAAAATAATGAGTCTTTATGCCTGAATTACCAGAAGTTGAAGTAACCCGCCTAGGGATCAGTCCATACCTTATTGAACAAACGGTAAGTGAATTGATTGTGCGCAATGCCTCGCTTCGTTGGCCTGTGCCAGCTATTGCGCAAAATATTGTTGGGCAGCGTATTACCAATGTCCGCAGACGAGCTAAATACTTACTCATTGATACCGATGCAGGAATGACAATAGTGCATCTAGGCATGTCAGGCAGTTTGCGTATTTTACCGCGCAATACCCCAATCGAAAAACATGACCATATTGATTTAGTACTCGAAAATGGCCGCATGTTGCGATTTAACGATCCACGTCGCTTTGGTGCTTGGTTGTGGTATGAATTACCAGAAGAAGCCCATCCACTGCTATCAAAGCTTGGCCCAGAACCACTAAGCCCTCATTTCACGCCATTACAATTACAAGCAGCACTTGCTGGCAAGAAAAAGGCGATTAAACTGTGCTTAATGGATAATCACATCGTGGTTGGAGCCGGTAATATTTACGCCAACGAAGCTTTATTTGCTGCCGGGATCCACCCCGAAGCCGCGGCAGGAAGTATTGATTTAGAACGGCTAACGATTCTTGTCAGTGAAGTTAAACAAATTTTGGCACACGCCATTGAACAAGGCGGAACAACATTAAAAGACTTTACTAATGCAGACGGTAAGCCAGGTTATTTTGCCCAAAAACTGCATGTTTATGGCCGTGGCGGCAAAACCTGTACAGCCTGTGGCAATTTATTAAGTGAGATAAAACTGGGCCAACGTACCACGGTTTTTTGTGGTTTATGCCAACAGCGTTAGTCGGATAAATAACGCCTAAATCGCATGTCAATTTACACATAAAAAAGGGAGCCATTGGGCTCCCTCATATCATCAACCTCAACTCGGGTTAATCAACCATAAGGCTTAAAACTTATATTCGTAAGTCGAAAAAACAGTGCCTTGAGTATCATCATCTTGTACTTCGAACTCTGAATTAGCCACACTGCCACCTAAGGTCAACATGCCGTTAAACATAGGCAAACGATATGACAATTCCAGCATCATGATATCTTCTTTCAATGGCTGTGGAGCCCAAACACCACCGCGATTAACACCGTCTTTATTCAGTTGAGCATAACGGAGAATAGAGGTAAAACCATGACTATTATCGAACTGACCAATTAAGCCTAATGCATAAACATTGGCATCACTGTCATAGGTACTGCCAAACGCACGACCATAATAACGTGAGCCACTTTGGTATGTTGAATGCTCATAAAAACAGTTAAATTGATCTTTGTCTTCACCGCAATACACCATAGTATCGGTGTACTCGATAAATAATTTATATTGTTGTTTGGCAATATTAAAGCGTGTGTCTGCACCAACCATTTTACCGCAATCAACGATTTGCCATGGATCACCTTTTGAATCTTCGCAGGTACGCTCTAAGTACAAACCGACAGGCACATCAAACCAGGTATCTGCATAACGGACATCAAAGCCCGCCATCTGGTTACCATAGTTTGAACAACCTTCACCTTGGCCGGTATCCGCTCGACAATCACGCTGACCAGTAATGGATTTAACTGCGGTATTGAAGCTACATTCTTGGCCTTCACCGCAAAACTGTGTAGTCCACGATAAGCCAATTTCTAACTGCCTAAATGGCTTAATTGCCCCACGAAGATTCCATAATAGGGTATGTGGAGAATAACGATCTTCTTCCGTAACACTCACACCACCAGTTAAGCTCCAATCGCCTATCCATGACAGCCAAGGTGTTTCAAATGCTTGAGAATTATTACGACTGACCATTAAAGACGGCATTGGACGAGCATTATTTGATTTATGCAATGATGAGTCAAATCCAGGTCCCCACCATTGACCGACGCTACCGGCAGTGACAATCCAATTGCCTAGCACTACCGCAATATAAGAATCATCTAAACGGATTTCTTCGTCGTCCGCAGGGTTATAATTTGCCGATGCAGAAATCTTATAAGAAAATCGCTCTCCAGTGTATTCGTGTGAGCCTTGTAACTGGCCCTTTTCACGATAATCAGAGCCAAAATGTTGAAAACGCGCCTCATCAGATGCTGCTGCTACTTTTATACTGGTGTTACCACGATTCCCTACAGCATTTTGGTAGTAAAAATTAACTCGTGCAAATGCATCCACCAAATCTGGCGTTAACAAAGCAGGTTCAGCTTGAGCTAAATCAGTTCCAATACCAGACCACATCAATGGAAATGTATTAATAGGTGCACTAATCACTCCGGCATCAGCTAAGGCTTGAATATCTGCACGCAAATAGATATCAGAAGTATCGACCCATGGTGCAGCTTGAGCACTGCTATAGAGCATCATCGCGCTTAATCCAAGTGCGGCAGCAACCTTAGTTGACTTAAATCCTTTTATCATGAAATTACTTACCTTCTTTATCTAATTGAATTTGTGCTACTTTCAGCTTTAATGCAGCTGCGATCTGTGGATGAACAAATTGACTCACATCACCCCCATGTAATGCCACTTCTTTTACTAACGTAGAAGAAATAAATGAGTTTTCTTCCGCAGGGGTTAAAAACACACTTTCAAGATCAGGGCTTAAACGGCGATTCATATTTGCCAACTGAAACTCGTATTCGAAATCAGATACCGCACGAAGCCCACGGATCAACACACTCGCATGTTGCTCTTTAGCGAAATCAACCAACAACCCAGTAAAGCCGACAACTTCGACATTTTTTAAATGTGCTGTCACTAAGTTAACTTGAGCGACACGTTCTTCGAGAGAGAAACGAGGCTGCTTAGAAGGATTTGACGCTATACCAATAATCACATGCTTGAATAAGCGGGCTGCACGTTCGATTAAATCGGCATGACCGTTAGTTACAGGGTCAAAAGTACCTGGATAAATTGCTCTTCTGTGCATAATATTTCGCCTTTACATCATTTGTAGCCGCTAGTTTAGCGACTTTTATCACCAGAATGAATCACCATTTGGTTTAGGTATGGGTTAATATCACATGGCGACATGACTATTTTTGTATTTTGGGAAGTGATGGCAGATGTTGTTTATGTTTCAACAATTTCAACTCGAACTTCACTTTTTGCCAAATACGCAATAAATGATGACGTTCAACATGAGTACGTCTACCTTGTCGATTAATATCACTGTCTAAATCGGTTCCAATCACAGGAAAAGGTCTTACAACAAAGCAACGTAATTGTTTTTCGAACCAAAATTGAATATCAATATCAACAGGACGGGCAATAGGGTATGCCGTTGCTAATAATTTTTGTGCTCCAGCAAATGACACGCATTGGCCGCGGGTTGAAGCTGGTAACTTTAAACATGTGGATAAACTAAAGCGCTCATCAAGCACAATCGATTTTACAATACCTTTGGGCTTACGCCCGTGACACAATTTAATGTAATCCCAATCAGCAGAAAGATTATTAATGTGTTGTATCACCGTCATTAACGCAGGATCTAGGATAGAGTCATCCTCAAGAATTAAAGCGTAATCTAACTGTTGTTCAATAATCATTTGCCAACATTGGACATGGCTTAGGTAGCAGCCAATTTCACCCAAATTAAGCTTTTTGTCGTATTTTTGAAGGTTTGTTTGCGGATCATACACTTTCGCAATATCGATATCGTGCAAATCCTTACCGTATACGGCGGAAATACGTTGGTATTCGATACCTAATTGTTTTAGCTGCTCATCCATGAACGTAAATCGTTCAGTACTGTTATCTAAATTAATGAGAAAAACTTTACATTTCATATATTACTAACCCAAACACCCAATTTAATCATGTTCAACTACTGATATTTAACCCTAGAATATTCAGTAATGGCGACATCTGCTGAATAAAATGGTTGATGCTACCGTTAGGTTACTTTTACTAGTGACATTTGATTTAATCCATTGAATAAATTGAAAACAACCCTTAAGAAAACCGTGGTTGTTTTGCGTCCTTGCACTCACATGCATTTCACCATTTTTACAGTGAGAGGTTTGGGAGTATATCATTAATATTCTGGCTTTAGCTTGTTGTCAAAAAATTCATCACAATGGCTAGATTAGTTAACAATAGCAACCGATATTTGTTAACCCTTGATACAATTCCGCATGCAAACGATGAACAAACGGTCTTGAGTTGATATACTCTGTGACAGCTCTTGCGCCAATCATCATGGTCGTTGAGAAAATCGTTAAAAGTCACAATACAATAAGCCCCATCATCTGATGGAATTAAGTTAATATTTTATCTTTCAGACAGTCATATGAAAAAAATCTTAGTCATCAAACACGATAAAATTGGCGATTTTGTACTGACATGGCCAGCACTTTATTTACTCAGAAAAGCAATGCCCGAAGCGACTATTGATGTATTTGTCGCACCGGTTGTTAAGTCCTTTGCTGAAGCCTGTCCATATGTAGACAACACTATTATCGACTCAAAAGATGATACAGACATTGCTGAGCAAATTGCGAAGCAACATTACGATGCTGTAATCATTCTGTTGTCAGAATTTCGAATTTATAAAATTCTTAGCAAAAGCAATATTCCATATAAATTAGTACCTAAACATAATTGGTATCAATATTTATATAAACATCGAGCAAGCAATGAATACTTAAACAGTGAAGGTTGCTGGCGAGGTGCGTGTATGCTGGTAGAGCACTTCTTAACTCACCACGGTTATGCCATTCCTAAACTACCTGATAGATTTTGGGATATGAGTGATCGCAAAGAATATTGGCAACAACACTACCAAAAGTTAACCAACGAAAAGCTAATTTTTATTCATCCAGGTACCGGTGGCTCTTCTGGTTGCGTACCTGTAGAAAAGCTAGTTCAGTTAATGATAAATGTTGATCAACAAACTCAATCAGCATGCCATTTTATTTTAACATTTAACGGAAGTGAACTGGAGCTAGCAAAAGAAATTCAAACGTTACTGGCCAATACCTCAATTAAAATATCGCTGGCTAAGCCGTTAGACCGTTTGATTGATTTTTCCGAATCATTGGTAGCAGCAGACATGTTTATTGCCGGCTCAACAGGGCCTCTGCATATCGCGGGCTTACATAATGTGCCTACTGTTGGATTTTACGCAGGAAGACGCTCAACACCTCATATTAGATGGGGAACATTATCTGAACCAAGCAAACGATTTGCTTATACGCCTCCCGTAGGAAAAAGAACGGGTCGTAATATGGCATTAATCAATTTTGATCAGGTATCGAATGAAATAGCCGACTTTTTGAACAAACAATCTTAGATTGTCGCAGTGTGTTAAATTAGCTCATCGCGAGCAACAATAATGGAAATACGAATATGATAGTTGTGACAGGCGCAGCCGGGTTTATTGGTAGTAATTTAGTAAAACAACTTAATGCCATGGGCCGAAATGACATTATTGCGGTAGACGACTTAACTGACGGCACCCAGATGTTCAATTTAGCCGATTGTGAAATTGCTGATTATCTTGATAAAGATGATTTCATCAAGCAAATCAAAGCGGGCGATTTTGATAACAAACTTGAAGTCATTTTCCATCAAGGCGCTTGCTCATCGACCACCGAGTGGGATGGCAAGTTTATGATGGCCAATAACTACGAGTATTCAAAAACATTATTGCATTACAGCCAAGCTAATAACTGCCAATTTATTTATGCTTCTTCTGCATCTGTCTATGGTGGCAGCGAAAAGTTTATTGAGCAACGCGAACTCGAAAAACCGCTCAATGTCTACGCTTACTCTAAGTTCTTATTTGATCAATATGTAAGACAGCAAAAGCTCACTGGCCAAGTGGCAGGATTACGTTATTTCAACGTCTATGGTCCACGTGAACAACACAAGGGTGGCATGGCCAGTGTGGCGTTCCACTTTAACAACCAAATTAACGCTAATGGTGTGTGTCGTTTGTTTGAAGGTGTTGATGGTTATGAAAATGGTCAGCAACTTCGTGACTTTGTGTTTGTCGAAGATGTGGTTAACGTCAATTTATGGCTATGGCAGAATCCATCAGTATCGGGCATATATAACTGCGGAACAGGCCAAGCGCAAAGCTTTAATGATGTTGCCAATGCTGTGATTGCTTATCATGGTAAAGGGCACGTTGAATACATTCCTTTCCCAGACAAATTGAAAGGCGCTTATCAGAGTTATACCCAAGCAGATTTAACTCAATTAAGAGCGGCTGGTTATCAAGCTGAGTTTAAAACAGTTGAGCAAGCTGTACCTGAATATTTAGATTGGCTTAAAACCCAACATTTTATTGGTCAATAACGGTTTATAGCTCTTACGAAGCGAAAACTAGCTTAACAGCAACATGCTATGGCGTTTTTTATCCATAGCATGTTCCTGTTTCATAGAAATGATGAACTCACTATCTAATTTCTTTAACGATCTCAATTAACATTGTTGTTGAAATCGCAGGGGTTCTTGGTAAATACACTACTTTACATAGATGAGATAGATGATCAAAACGTCCCTCCCAATCATCCCCCATCACTAAATAATCAGCTTGATACTTTTGAATGTACTCTGCTTTAAGCTCTAATGACTCTTCAAGAAAAACTTGATCTACACAGGATAGAGCCGCGACAATTCTCATTCGATCGATTTCATCGCAAATAGGGTTTCGTTGTTTTTTACTAAAATTAAGAGCATCAGATGACACCCCAACAACCAACTTACCGCCTAACTCTTTCGCTCTTTCTAAAATATTTAAATGACCAATATGAAACATGTCAAAAGTACCGAATGTAATAATGTTCATCTAAATCCTTATTCTAATAAATAGTCAGTAATTCGTTGGCTACAAAGGCCATCAACAACACCCACTAGCTCTGCCGTATATTGCGTCCGTTGAGGCGCAAACAACTCTGGATGTGCTATCTGTTGATCAACAACTTGCTTTAATTCTTTATATGTTCTGGCGTGCGCAGCAATGTCTGCGTAGCGGTATAAATCTTGATCCACACGATTCTTAAACCTGAATTTAAAAATCCCACGATAAGACCAACGTAAGTGATAAAAATCACACCATACAACAGGTTTATTTAATGCAGCAAATTCAAATAAGGCAGATGAAGCATCGCTAATTAATACATCGGCAGAGACCATAAAAGGTAATAAATTTGCTTCTTCAGCAGGCGCTAAATAAACATTGTCGAAACTAGCCCAGTGAGTTAGCAGCGCTTTTTGTTTTTTATAATTTGATTTACTCAATGAAAAATAATGTGGTTTGAGCAATATATTATATTCAGAAAATTGAGATGGCCAATTTTTAGCCATTTCTTCAATGCTGCTTGGGTAAAATGTAGGCGCATATAACAAGGTTTTTTTATTAGTATCTAATCCTAAAGAAGCTAAGTCTAAACCCTGTTCATCTCCTTGGATAATTGGATCTAGCTTGGCATAACCAGTATCAATGAACACTTTTTCAGGAAACATCTCCTGTAATCGCTTTAAACGATATTGGCCTTCCACAAAGCGAACTTCAATATCGCCTTTTGAAACAGTATAATATACCGACTTTGGCCCGACACCATGCTGCATCAAAGCAGTCTGACTGATCCCTTTTAATCGTGACGCTGAAGCAAATGCATTACCGAACACAACCCATTGAGGCTTGTTCAACAAATAAAATTCAAGCGCTTCTGATTCATCATTAACCCAGACAACATTTAGCTGATGCTTACTTACAAGCGCTTCCAATACCGACTGCTGATCAACACTCTTGTAGATAACATATGTCACAGGAACCGAACGCTTCTGTAGCTCTGCAGCGACAGGAAAGTATTGTGGTAAATAATAGGGATGTAAAACATCAAAACAAATCATCGCAAGTCAATTCCTATTAATAATTCCGCATCAGAATTTGCAAAGAGCACTAGTATAAATGATAACACGCCTCAATTTACATCTAATCCTCTCAACCGACCAATCTGATATCAAATGAAATCAATACATCTATTCGCTTTTCTCAAGGTATTGATTCAAAAAGCCCTCTTTTCAAGGTATTATTTCAAGTATAACTATCAACAAAGCTGTCTATTCATATGCCAATAGTGTCTACAAAGCAATTGCAAACATGTCAACGCTTACTGTTTATTTCGCCAGTTGCGTTAGGTGACTTTCTTTACTTAAAAACCTTTCTTATCGCTTTAAAAAAGCAATATGCTCATATTGAAATCGACATATGGTTAGATGATATTCGTTGTAATAGTGATAGCTGGCGCTTATCTAGAAGCAAAATTTTGCAACAATGGATGGATACAGAGGGTGCCTTTAAGCTCACTTACGGCTGCACTGATTCAAAATTAGCAATGCAAAGCCATGTGGAGCAAGCCAAGCTGCGTAAGTATGACATTATTTTTTGTCATTCTGTCAGTAAAAGTCGACAATATTCACAAATCGCTCGCAGCATAAACGACAAAGCGTTTATCGTGTCGAGCATCCCTAAAAGTGCTTCATTTGGATGGTTAAACAAGATATTTTTTCGCCATTCAGACCATACTTTTATCTTAGATGAGAGTAACTTACCTAAGTCGCACCACATTACTGACAGATACAATATGATATTTAGTGAAGTTTTGGGACTTACCTTAACTTCCGAGCAATTAATGCCGACGTTAAAGACCCCAGACGCAATTGAACCCATTACTCAGTCGTGGTTAAACTCCAAATTTAGTGACCCAGAAAAACAAGGGAAACTCATATTTTTAAATCATTTATCAACCAATGAGAAAAAAGATTGGAAATTATCACAATTATTCTCCCTCATTGAAAAAATATCGGCAATTGATTCTAGCCAACGTTTCATTATTAATGTCACTCAAGAAAACTTTGACTCTGTTAGTATTGAAACTGAAAAATTTACGGCTCGAACAAATACGCAAACGGCTGTTTTCACCGTTAACGAACATTTTTTTGAACTACCATCACTCATTGCACACTCCGATTTTGTGATAACAGTCGATACGGCAATATTGCACTTTGCTTTTGCTGCTCAACGTCCTTTATTAGCAATGATGCGTGAGAAAAAGCCTTATTGGGCACCACCAGAAAGTGAGGTATCGCATGTCATGTATGCAACAGAAGGTAGAGGCCACATTGAAGACATCAGCGTTGACCGAGTATTCCAACAATATAAAAAAATGAACTCTCTCGGTTAAAGACTTAACACCCAATACATAAATATACGCAAGGTGAACGGATGAAGAAGGCTATTTTTACACTCGCTATTGGCGATAACCCAATGTATCGCGCTGCCATTGCCAGCTTTAAAGCTTATGGTAAAAGAATTGGGGCTGATGTCATCGTTTCAGATCAACTGCATTATAAAATTCATGTCAGTAACCCTAAATTTGATGCCAGCCCGGCATGGTCTGAAAAGCTATATATTTCAGAGATACTCAAAGAATATGATCGAGTACTGTATCTAGATGCAGATATTATCGTGACGCCATGGGCGCGAGATATATTTGAACTCTATTCTGACCTTGATACGGTTTATATGTTCAATGAAGGGGCTCATCGCGATCGGGGTGAGCAAGCGGTGCAAATTAATAATATCTTAGGCGAGGTCGACTGGCCAAAAGAAGACAATAAAATAGTTTATTACAACTCTGGGATGTTTTTGCTATCTAAAGAAACCGGACTATTTGATAAAGCCAATATTGAAGAAATGCAGGCCATTTGTAACAACGTTAAATTTTACGACCAAACCTATATTAACTATCTCATCAGGAGAGATAATATAAAAAGCATAGGTGTAGAAGCTAACTTTAATCGTATGCAACTTTTAGGGCATGATGATTATCAAAAAGCAGATTTCATCCATTATTCTGGCAGAGGTTACCGCCAAGATATCCCGATGAGAGAATTAAAATACATCATCGATTTCTGCGATATGTTCAACGATACATTAACAAATGAACAAATTCTTGAGTATAAAAAACAAGCTTGGAATTGGTACATACTCAAACAACATCGAAAAACAAAGTTACCCGTAGCACTTTTGAGTGCGATATTTGGTTTATTCCGTGGCAAGTATAAATATTAAATCCTAATTCAGATAATGACAGCTCGCTTCAAGGCGAGCTTTTTACTGGTTAATGAATTGATCAAACTGAGCCTTTACCTGATCAACTTCTATCATCACCATTAAATGCTCACCTTTAGCACGCGTGCCCCACTTAACAGGTGCATCAAATTGCTTGGCTATCACTTGCGGGTAAACACTGACAGTGTACTGGCGATACAGATAAGGTCCTGTTCGTCCAGGGTTTGAGTGAGCATATAGACCAATCACTGGCGTACCTTGAGTAACAGCCATATGCAAGGGTCCTGTATCGGGTGCTAGCACTAGATTGGCTTGTTTTAACACTGCAAGCAGCTGAGTCAAAGATGTCTTGCCTACTTGGTTGTCCAATGGCTGTTGGCTATGCGATTGAATCACATCCGCTAGATTTTTTTCTAACGCTGTTGGGCCGCCGCACAACATTACTCTAAATCCCTGCGTAATAGCATAATCAGCAACGGCAGCGTAACGCTCTGGCAGCCAGTTGCGTTCGGCCTTACTGGCTGCTGCGCAAATCACCATGACTTTATCATCGCCCACCAGTTGTTTGGCAAAGTCGGTGTCGGCTTGTGGTACAGGAATATTCCAGCGTGGCGTTAAGTCTTCTACACCAATGGCTTTAGCAAAGCCCATAAAACCGTCTAACACATGCGGTGTGGCCAAGGGCTCAACGGCGTGATTGGTCACCAACCACTGACCTTCTTTGGCTCTAGCCTTATCAAACCCGACCCGAACCCGCGCCTTGATCACTAATGAGGCTATGGTCGCACGAAGTGCAACTTGCATATGCAGCAGCACATCAAAACGTTGACCTTGTAAATCACGACGTAACTGAACATAGCTATGCCAGCCCTTGGACTTATCGAAAATAACAAACTGGATCCCAGGCAAATGCTTAAGTAATTGATATTCAACCTTACCAATAATCCACGTAATACTCAGGTCTGGATACTGTTTTTGAATAGCCTGCACCATTGCTACTGCGTGGCAAACATCACCAATGGCAGACAAACGCAGTAAACATAATGAACGTATCGCACTAAAGTCAGCTTTCATTGATTATCCAATATGCTTGAGTGAAGAATTAAGGCGGTGAAGGCAAGTTAGTGATCTTAAGGTATAATGTTATTTCGATCCACAATCTAACCAATGCTATTGATAATTAGATGCAAATAAAAAACACCCAACTTGGCCATATTGCATGGTGTGAAACCACTGCCCAACACTTAGCACCGCAAGACTTCGCGGTTGATGGTTGGCGAGAAAAAAATGCAGTGGTGGGTCAGTCCAAAGGCCGTTACACCACATGGTTTGTCAAAACCGAAAACTCGGACAGCCCGCAAACATGGGTGTTACGCCATTATTGGCGCGGTGGAATGATGGAAAAATTCAGCCGTGATGCCTACTTCTATACCGGCCTACAACGAACCCGTGCTGTAGCAGAGTTAGCGATTCTTGAAGTTTTGTATCAAGAAGGATTTGCGGTACCACGCCCTATTGCGGCGAATGTTGAACGTTTTGGTTTATGGTATCGAGCCGATATAATTATTGAACATGTTGCTGGTGCAAATGATTTAGTGGCTTACTTAAGCCATAACCCAATGACAGAATCGCAATGGTATTTACTAGGCGAAACCATTGCCAAATTTCATCAACGTGGGGTATATCACGCCGATTTAAATGCCAAAAACATCTTACTTGCACACGGAAAATTCTATTTAATTGACTTTGATAGAGGTGAATTACGCACACCACAGCCTACATGGCAACAGGCCAATTTAGACCGCTTGCTACGTTCTTTTAACAAAGAGAACGCTAAACTGACTACGCTGCAATTTAGTCAACAGCATTGGCAGCAATTACTTGCCGGTTATCAAAGCATCAACCCAATCTAAAGCTAACTCTGGTATGGGGTGGTGATAAAAATAGACGCTAATGAGCGTCTATTTTTATACGTTTATGTTCAAATGACTGACAGAAAAATGTTACACGATGAGCTCGTTAATGAGGGTAAACTGCTTTAAAAGCGCGCCCCGATTTTGCTCAACGACTGCTAATCCAGCAAAGGACGCGGATTGATACATATGGCTATTGGTAAACTTATTTTGTAATTCTTGCGCCAATTCATCTGCAGAGCTAATACAGATTAATGCACCAGCATCGGCAAGTAACTGGGTGATTTCAGCAAAATCCCAATGGTTGGGGCCGACATATACAGGTAGCCCCATGGCAGCAGGTTCAAGCGGGTTATGACCACCATTATTAATCAGTGTCCCGCCAACAAATGCCTGATCCGCTGTACCGTATAGCATCACTAGCTCCCCCATAGTGTCACCAAGTAACACTTGAGTCTGGCTGTTAACTTCATCATTCATACTGCGTCTAGCTAACGTCAATCCAGATTGGGTAATGGTAATAGCCGCTAAATTAAATTGCTCAGGATGTCGGGGCGCCATAATCAATAATGCATTCGGGAAACAAGCTAGTAGCTGTTTATGGGCGCTCAAAATGGCCTCAAACTCGCCGGGGTGAACACTCCCTGCAACCCAAATAGGTGAATTAACCCGATCCCACTTGGCTCGAAGCGTGTTGGCTTGCTGTTTTTTGATGGGATCAATAGTGAGATCAAACTTTAAACTGCCACACACATGTATGCGCTGACGAGTCACTCCCAGGGTAATAAACCGTTCGGCTTCAGCTTTAGTTTGTACGGTAATCAAGTTGAGTTTGTTTAACATCGGCACAGCCAAACGACGCTTTTTAGCGTATTTATCAGCGGACTTTTGCGATAAGCGTGCATTGGCTAAAATCAGAGTCACTTGTTGCTGCTCTGCAAAGTGGACTAAGTTTGGCCACAACTCGGTCTCCATGATAATGCACACTTTGGGCTGTAATTGGCGTAAAAAATGTTTAATTGCATATGAAAAATCAAACGGTAAATAGCAATGCTGGACTGTATCGCCAAATGCTTTAGTCACTTCAGCAGACCCTGTTGGGCTGGTTGTAGTAACGGTAAAAGCATAATCTGGGTGCGCAGTCATCAGCTGCTTAATCAACGGAATCGCCGCTAACGTTTCTCCCATCGACACACTGTGGATCAACACATCCGTTTTGGTTAACTTAGCAAAACCGAAACGTTCAGACCAACGGCTACGATAGTCGACACTTTTTATGGCACGAAATGCTAAATAAAGAATCACCAGCGGAAACAACAAATATAGGAACAAAGAATAAACAATACGGTTCATGTAAGATGGGTCATCGATTTTTGCTTGTCAGATAAGCACAATGTTAACATACTCATATTAAGTCGGCTTAACGAATTATTTGAGCGACAATAAGTCAATAATGAATATGGAAATCACATGAAAACCCGCGATAAAATCATTTTTGCCAGCTTAGAACTATTCAATGAACACGGTGAGCGTAGTATTACCACCAACCATATTGCAGCGCATTTAGGCATTAGTCCGGGCAATTTGTACTACCACTTTCGCAATAAGGAAGACATTATTAATTCAATTTTCAGTCTATATGAAAGTCATTTAGAGTCAGGCTTTAAGCCTTATGATGATGTGCCTATTACGATTGAATTATTAATGGGTTATTTTGATGCCATGTTCTATACCTTATGGCAGTTTAGGTTTATGTATGCCAACTTAGCCGATATTTTAAGCCGTGATGATGCGCTAAAGAAACGCTACTTACATGCTCAACAACAAGTACTGACTCGCTCAAGTGATGTACTGCGCAAACTCAAAAAAGACGGTTTCCTAGACGTCGATGATAATAAAGTAACCGCGCTTGCCGACACCATTAAAATGATGGTCAGTTTCTGGATTAGCTACCAATTAACTCAATCGAGTACATCAACCATCACTAAAGCCACGCTATACGATGGACTATTAAGAGTCTTGATGATTTTTCAGGCTTACTCTACTCCCACTTCAAGCGCAACATTTTGTCGTTTAGAGCAACACTACTTAGACATAGCCAGCCAAGAACGCCATAGCGTCGCGCAAACATAAGCTAAGTATTTCGTTTACCTCGCATCGATTACAGAATTTCCAATCCGCCAATAACCAACTACAATTGAATCAGTTATTAGCGGATTAACTTAGGGTTATCACCCGCCTTTCATATCCAGTCACCAACCATGTTAATGATTAGTTTTTTTAATGTGAATAAGTCGATACCCCTAATCTAACTCATGTTGGTCTGACGACTAAAAAAAACGCTGTAGAGCGGCAAAAATAAAGGTTAGAATGCCAATAACTCCAAAACACCCTGTCATTTATCGCGGTGTTTTACTGCGTGATTTGGATAAGCATAATAACCATATTTAGGAGAACACAGGTGGCATCTACCTCTTTTTACGACCGAATTAATCAGCAAATTGTCGATGTAAAAGCCGATGGTTTATACAAAAGTGAGCGCGTCATTGCTTCCGCTCAGCAAACAGCTATTCAAGTTAACAGTGAAGAAGTGATTAACTTCTGCGCCAATAACTATTTAGGTTTAGCCAATCATCCTGAACTTATCAAAGCCGCAAAAGCCGGTTTAGACAGTCACGGTTTTGGTATGGCATCGGTACGATTCATTTGTGGTACTCAAGACATTCATAAGCAATTAGAAGCTAGCCTAAGTGCTTTTTTAGGTATGGAAGACACCATTTTGTACTCGTCTTGCTTCGACGCTAATGCGGGTCTTTTTGAAACCTTATTAGATGCCGAGGACGCTATTGTGTCCGACGCGCTAAACCATGCTTCAATTATTGATGGTGTGCGTTTATGTAAAGCTAAGCGTTTCCGTTATGCCAACAATGACATGGCCGACTTAGAAACTCAGCTCATTGCAGCTCAAGCTGCTGGTGCACGCAACATTTTGATCGCCACTGACGGTGTGTTCTCAATGGACGGCGTAATCGCTAACCTTCAAGGTGTGTGTGATCTCGCAGATAAGTACGGCGCATTGGTGATGGTCGATGACTCTCATGCAGTAGGCTTTATCGGTCAAAATGGTCGTGGAACCCATGAATACTGTAACGTCATGGATCGTGTCGACATTATTACCGGTACCTTAGGTAAAGCATTAGGCGGCGCATCGGGTGGTTTTACTGCAGCGAAAAAAGAAGTCGTTGAGTGGTTACGTCAACGCTCTCGCCCTTACCTATTTTCAAACTCATTAGCGCCTTCTATTGTTAGTGCGTCTATCCGGGTGCTTGAAATGCTAAAAACAGGTCAAGACTTGCGTGAAGCAGTATGGGAAAACAGTCGTTATTTCCGTGAGCAAATGTCTGCGGTTGGGTTCACCTTAGGTGGTGCAGACCATGCCATTATTCCAGTCATGATTGGCGATGCTAAATTGGCCGGCGACTTTGCTAACCGTTTATTACAAGAGCATATTTACGTAGTTGGCTTTTCATTCCCAGTGGTACCAAAAGGCCAAGCGCGTATTCGTACCCAAATGTCTGCTGCGCACACTCGCGAGCAACTTGATCATGCTATCGGTGCCTTTACCCGTATTGGTAAAGATATGGGCATTATCTAAGCTAACTTGACTAATAAAAGCATAGGTTAATAGAAGCATAGATTAATAACAGCATCGCGTAACAGTGGTTAACGATAGCTCAGACTAAAAATAGGTCATCAACATGAAAGCATTAAGTAAGTTAAAGCCTGAAGAAGGCATCTGGATGGTCGATGCACCAAAACCAGAAATGGGTCACAACGACCTGCTAATTAAAATTCGTAAAACAGCGATTTGTGGTACTGACGTACATATCTACAACTGGGATGAATGGTCACAAAAAACCATTCCAGTTCCGATGATTGCCGGCCATGAATATGTCGGCGAAGTGGTCGATGTTGGCCAGGAAGTACGTGGGTTTAGTATTGGCGATCGTGTATCTGGAGAAGGTCACATCACTTGTGGTTATTGTCGTAACTGTCGTGCTGGTCGTACCCACTTATGCCGTAACACTTCAGGCGTTGGTGTGAATCGTGACGGTGCGTTTGCCGAATATTTAGTGTTACCAGCGTTTAACGCATTCAAAATTCCTGCGGATATTCCAGATGATTTAGCGGCTATATTCGATCCATTTGGTAATGCTGTACATACTGCATTATCGTTTGATTTAGTCGGCGAAGATGTGTTGATTACCGGTGCGGGTCCTATTGGTATTATGGCTGCTGCGGTTTGTAAACACGTCGGCGCTCGTCATGTTGTGATTACTGATGTAAATGAATACCGACTTGATCTTGCCCGAAAAATGGGTGCGACTCGCGCGGTTAACGTCGCAACAGAAAACCTTAAAGATGTTATGAAAGAACTTGGCATGACAGAAGGCTTCGACGTCGGTTTAGAAATGTCAGGCGTACCATCGGCATTCCACGCGATGTTAGACACCATGAACCACGGCGGTAAAATTGCCATGCTAGGTATTCCTGGCGGCGAGATGGCCATCGACTGGAGCAAAATCATTTTTAAAGGGTTGATCATCAAAGGCATTTATGGCCGTGAAATGTTCGAAACTTGGTACAAAATGGCAAGCTTAATCCAATCAGGCTTAGATTTGTCACCTATCATTACTCATCACTTTAGTATTGATGATTTCCAGAAAGGCTTCGATGCAATGCGCTCAGGCCAGTCAGGTAAAGTTATATTGAACTGGGATTAAGCTTTACTGTCTCAGTATTGTGGCTTAATGAGTCAGTACACCAACAAGGGGTTGTATTAATACAACCCCTTGTTGCAAACTGGCGCTAAGCACATCGCTATTTGTATATTTTTATAGGTAATATCATGTCTGGTTTTAAACATTTGTCTATTAATGAGCTTATCCATATGTCGACTGAATCTAACGACATACAAGTTGTTGATATTCGCGACGCAGCGAGTTTTGCCGCTGGCCATATTGAAGGTGCGACCCATTTAAGCAACGAAAACCTAGCTGACTTCATTGGCGGTGCTGATATGGACAAGCCGGTAGTCGTTGTCTGCTACCATGGAATGAGCAGCCAAAGCGCAGCCAGTTATTTAAACGAACAAGGTTTTGACGACATCTACAGTTTAGATGGTGGTTATAGTGCCTGGAGCTTGGCTCACGCATGATAGAAATCGGCCAACTACCTAATGCACGTGCAGCACAAGCATTTATTGACCACCTCAAAGGGTTAAATATTCAATGCCATGCAGTGACTCATTCTCAGGGTGTTGGCCTAATAATCACTAACCCCGCCGACGAAAACCAAGCTCGCGCCGAGTTAATTGAGTTTGCTAAAAATCCATACGATAGTAAATACTTGCAAGCCTCTTGGGACAACGGTGCAACAGATACCAAATTTGACTATGGCCCAGGAACTAAAGGCTTAATTCAACAGTTTATGACAGGCGCAGGCCCACTGACATTAGTGTGCTTTTTTGCTTGTGTTGCCATTTTCGCGGGCATGGACCTTGGTTTTGCCGATGCCATCTTCACTAAGTTATCTTTTTTTAGCGCCGTTGCAGACAGCGATGTAAACCAAGTGTGGCGCGTATTCACCCCAAGTTTAATGCACTTTTCTGCTATGCATATTATCTTTAATTTGCTGTGGTGGTGGTACTTAGGCGGTAAAATTGAAACCAATTTGGGTACTCGACCGTTACTTTTTTTATTAGTTGTCGCGGGCACTTTGCCTAATATTGTGCAGTTTTACATGACAGGGCCTAATTTTGGTGGCTTGTCTGGCGTCGTATACGCTGTGGTAGGTTACACTTGGCTAATGGGTATTCGTAAACCTAGCTGCGGTATTAGTTTGCCGCAATCTTATATGGGATTTATGCTCGTTTGGTTGGTTCTCGGCTTTACTGATGTGTTAGGCATGCCAATTGCGAATGGCGCCCACATTGCAGGGCTTTGTGTTGGGTTAGCCCAAGCATTATTTGATAGTAGAACCTCACCTACCACTAAAACCAGCTAACTATAAATAAAAATGCCACTTTAGGTGGCACTCTTTTTATCATTAATCCGCTCATATTCACAATGCATCTCAGCCCAAATCGCTAAGCCATTTCGAGTACTTTATTAACCAACTTCTCAATGCCAATATGTGCCTCTAAAATTGACGTTGCTAGCATATACGCAGGTGTACTGACGATTTTATTGACTTCATCAACGACAATATCTTCAACTTGCACATTTTTATGCTTACCGCCCATTTCAGTAAATGCATGAGCCGTCTCAGAATCGGTTCCAATTGTGCCTATAGCGCCTGCGCCGTAAATATGAGGGATCATCACCGGTGAAATACACACAAAACCGACAGGTTTATGCGCTAACGCAAACTCACGAATAAAGTTTTCTACAATTGGCTGAATATGGCAATTACTGCCTGTGGTTGCAAAATTGGATAAGTTTTTAGCCGCACCAAAACCGCCAGGGATCACCAAACCATCAAATTGACTTACCTCTAATGTACTGGCATTAAGTACTTCACCACGAGCGATCCGTGCAGACTCAACTAATACATTACGGGTTTCGTCGGTGTTGACCTCACCGGTTAAATGATTCACCACATGCATTTGGGTAATATCTGGAGCAAAGCATTGATATTGAGCACCCGCTCGCGTTATCGCCAGTAGGGTTAATACAGCCTCGTGAATTTCAGTTCCATCAAATACACCACAGCCACTCAGTAAAACAGCAATCTTTTTCATGACATCTTCCTTCAACTTTTAATTGATAATGTAAAATTTACAACAAAAAACCAACAAAACGATTGATCTGATTAAAAATCGTGCTAACTTAGAACGTCGAATTTGCTAGATGCCTTTTTTTTAGTCATAAAACATCACTGAATTCGATTGTGACTTAACTGACATCAATAAAAAAGTCCACAAATTAGTAATATTTATTAGAAATAATATTTAGCTCACAAAAAATAAAAAAGAACATATAACTCAACTAGTTACTGATTTCATTTCAAGCCGTAAGAAAATCTATCCAGCAACGTTGATTAATTCACTCACAGACTTATCCACAGGCTGAGAGTCTTTTGGCGTGGCTGATTGTTGGCTTTTCTCTATAAAATTGCCCAAAAAACCTCACTGGATACACAACGAGTCAAACGTTACGATTATTGACACTATCTTGAGTAAATAACTGACAATCTCACAAGCATCTTGAGGTGCTATGGGTATAATGTCATCCTATTAGTCTCGCAAAATACTGAACACGAATATTAATTATGCCAACAATTCCCAATAACCCGCTCATCTTAGTTGATGGCTCATCTTATCTTTATCGCGCTTATTATGCGCCGCCTCATTTAACCAATTCAAAAGGTGAAGCAACAGGCGCGGTTTACGGTGTTGTTAACATGCTTCGTAGTTTATTAAGCCGTTACAGTCCTAGTCATATCGCTGTTGTTTTTGATGCTAAAGGCAAAACTTTCCGCAACGATATGTACAGTGAATACAAAGCCCAGCGCCCACCTATGCCCGATGATCTGCGTAATCAAATAGAACCATTACATAGAATCATTCACGCAATGGGTTTACCTTTGATCAGCATTTCTGGTGTGGAAGCCGACGATGTGATCGGTACCATCGCCCTTCAAGCGAGTAAAGAAGGCCGGGCAACATTAATCAGTACCGGCGATAAAGACATGGCACAGCTAGTGAATGAGCATGTCACGTTAATCAATACCATGACAGATACCATTATGGGCCCTGAAGAGGTCAAAACGAAATATGGTGTCAGTCCCGATAGAATAATCGACTTCTTAGCACTCATGGGCGACAAGTCCGATAACATTCCAGGTTTACCTGGCGTCGGTGAGAAAACCGCGCTGGCGATGCTGCTTGGTGTAGGAAGTGTAGAAAATATTTTAGCCGATCCACAAAGCGTCGTTGAAGTTGGCTTTAGAGGCTCGAAAACCATGCCGGCTAAAATCATCGAAAATGCCGACATGTTAAAGTTATCATATGAACTGGCGACCATTAAAACCGATGTCGAGTTAGCACAAGACTGGCATCAAATGACGGTTAAGCCTCAAGACCGTGATGAACTCATTAAATGCTTCGGTGAAATGGAATTCAAGCGTTGGTTAGCGGAAGTACTCGATAATAAGCAACCCCGCGGTACCATCAGCCAAGATAGCGAAGAAGAAATCACCGTATCGCCAACCATTGAAGCTGAGTATGAAACGATTCTGACCATAGAAGCGCTTGATAAATGGATTGAAAAACTTAATAGCGCCGAACTGATAGCGATTGATACCGAAACCACCAGTCTCAACTACATGGAAGCGGAACTTGTCGGTTTATCATTTGCTACCGAAGCAGGTAAAGCAGCCTATTTACCGTTAGCACATGATTACCTTGATGCGCCGCAGCAAATTGATAAAGCCAGCGCGCTTGAAAAGTTGCGTCCGATCCTTGAAGGCGATAAACCGCAAAAAGTAGGTCAAAATCTCAAGTATGATATGAGTATTTTAGCCAACGCAGGCATTACCCTCAAAGGTATACGCTTTGACACCATGCTCGAATCCTATGTGTTTAATTCAATCGCATCGCGTCACGACATGGACGGTTTAGCGTTAAAATACCTTGGCCATAAAAATATCAGTTTTGAAGAAGTCGCTGGCAAAGGCGCAAAGCAGCTGACGTTTAATCAAGTTCATTTGGATATTGCTGGGCCATACGCCGCTGAAGATGCCGATATCACTCTGCGTTTACATCAACATCTATGGCCAAGGCTTGAAAAAGAACCAGAACTGGCCAGTGTATTTAATGAGCTAGAATTACCATTAATACAAGTATTGTCTGATGTAGAGCGCCAAGGTGTATTGATTGATTCAATGCTACTTAGTCAACAAAGTGGTGAGTTAGCCAAAAAGCTTGATGATTTGGAAAATAAAGCCTACGAAATTGCCGAAGAAAAATTTAACCTCGCTTCACCAAAGCAACTACAAACGCTATTTTTTGAAAAACTAGGTTATCCAATAAAGAAGAAAACCCCTAAAGGTGCGCCATCAACAGCAGAAGATGTATTAGTGGAGCTGGCACTTGACTACCCTTTACCTAAAGTTATTCTTGAACATCGTAGCCTAGCCAAATTAAAGAGCACTTATACCGACAAACTGCCGCTTATGGTTAATGCCACGACTGGCAGAGTGCATACTAGTTATCACCAAGCTAATGCTGCAACCGGTCGTTTGTCATCAAGTGAGCCAAACTTACAGAATATTCCGATCCGTACTGAAGAAGGCCGTCGTATTCGCCAAGCTTTTATTGCCCCTGCCGGTCGTAAAATTTTAGCTGCCGATTATTCGCAAATAGAACTG
This sequence comes from Shewanella sp. BF02_Schw, assembly GCF_014596695.2. Classification (NCBI taxonomy): domain Bacteria; kingdom Pseudomonadati; phylum Pseudomonadota; class Gammaproteobacteria; order Alteromonadales; family Shewanellaceae; genus Shewanella; species Shewanella sp. BF02_Schw. The sequence continues at coordinate 90,018 of NZ_JABKAW020000006.1, read as the reverse complement.
CGGATCATGGCTCATTTATCTCAAGATGCAGGCTTGCTAACCGCATTCGCAGAAGGCAAAGACATTCATAAAGCTACCGCAGCGGAAGTCTTTGGAGTGCACTTTGAAGAAGTCACCACCGAGCAACGTCGCCGCGCTAAAGCGGTTAACTTTGGCTTAATTTATGGAATGTCTGCGTTTGGTTTAGCCAAACAGCTCGATATTCCACGCAATGAAGCACAAAAGTATATCGACACGTATTTTGCTCGCTATCCCGGTGTACTCAAATACATGGAAGAAACCCGAGCCATCGCCGCTGAGCTAGGTTATGTATCTACATTATTCGGACGTCGTTTATACTTGCCTGAAATCAACGACCGTAATGCAATGCGTCGTCAGGCAGCTGAACGTGCAGCGATTAACGCTCCGATGCAAGGAACAGCAGCAGACATCATCAAAAAAGCCATGATAGCCATTCACCAGTGGATTAACCAAGACACTCAAGGTGAAATCACCCTGATAATGCAAGTACACGATGAATTAGTATTTGAAGTGGATGAGGCCCAGGCTGAAATCCTCAAAACTAAAGTGTGCGATTTAATGGCGCAAGCAGCGTCATTAGACGTGACATTATTAGCCGAGGCTGGCATTGGCGACAACTGGAATGAAGCCCACTAGTCATTGGCTTAGGTTATGTTTGCAAAATAAACGTCTGTAGCTAAAACAAAAATACCGTATTCATTAGAATGCGGTATTTTTATTTGGACATTGTAACTATGGCTAAACTGAAATGAAATGAACTGAAATGAACTGAAATGAACGCTTAGCGCAATAAATATCCTCACCACCTATGCATCCTCTATTACTCAACCTATGCCTCAATGACCAATTTAATGATATATAACCGACTAGTTCATCGTTCTAAGCGGCAAATAAAGACTATTTTGAGTTTGCAGTCACAGTTATTATATCTTTTTATGAAAAACAGTTTTTCATTTTAAGGCGAATAAGCTATTATATTCGTTGTAGGGTACAGAGGTTAAGATGTTCAATCTTTCAAACCTTTATTTCACTAGCGATAGTGACTAGCCAAATTCGGCGCCCCAGCAACTTAGGTTGCTGGGGCTTTTTTTTGATTTTTTTTCATCATTAAAAATATTTAGAGTAAATACTTTAATGTTGGTTAAAAAACAGTTATTATAGGGTTATTGAGAGTCATCAAATTGAGTTGATGGCACTTGAGTCTTGTTGAATTTAGCTTCTCCCCAAAAGAGCTAATTTATTTGTACCGATGGCCGTTTGGTTATCGGTTTTTTTTTGCTTAAAAATCGCCATTGTTACAACGTAGAAAACTCAGACGAAAAAAAACCGACATATTTGCCGGTTCTTAATTTTGCTAATCTTTTATATCACTCGACCGCTACTCTGGTGCCAACTCCGACTCCGACGCTTGCTCTGCCTTCTGCTCAGCTAACCATTCTGGATGACACCAATCATTTAAGATGCTCAACACTTTGGGCTTACCGGTGCCTTTTAGCGACGATAGTGTCTCAACTTGCACTTTATCACCAAAATCTTTTAAGGCTGCACGCACATCATTAACGGTTTTCATTTTGACGCTTTGAGTCAATTTATCCGATTTTGTTAGCAATGCTAATACAGGAATGTTGCTTAATACTGCCCACTCAATCATTTGCATATCGAGATCTTTCAATGGATGACGGATATCCATCAATACCACCACACCACTTAAACAAGCACGCTTTTGTAGATATTCGCCAAGCGCTTCTTGCCATTTATGTTTTAATGCTAAAGGAACTTGCGCAAAACCATAGCCAGGTAAATCGACTAAACGACGATCATCATCTAGCTGAAACACGTTGATCAATTGGGTTCGACCTGGCGTTTTACTGGTTCGAGCTAAACTTTTTTGTTCAGTAAGCGCATTTAGCGCACTGGACTTACCGGCATTAGAGCGCCCAGCGAACGCAATCTCCACCCCGATATCCCCAGGAAGATACTGATCTAAATGCGCAATATCCGGCGCACTGATTAAAAACTTAGCCCTACGGAAATCGATACGAGATTCTGTCACTCTTAACTCCAATTAAATTACTTCTAGTAAACGCATTACCATAAATTTTTAACAATTGCTTACTTTTGCACATTTTCGTGTAAAATATTAGCCTGATCACATTATATACCCAAGCAACGCTGATATGTGTGATGTAGTCATAAATGATCTAGCTCTTCACGAGCATCGTAAACTACATCAGAGCGCTTGGAAAAAACATTTTACCACGCTTGCGGGTCTTCCTAGTAAGCTCAGGACAATAAATTAACTAGAAGTTGGAACGCCATGAAAAAGTTAGCTCTTGCGCTGTCTGTAGTCGCCGCTATGTCATCATCAGTTATGGCTGAAGGTAATGCTGAAGCAGGCAAAACTAAAGCAATCGTATGTTCTGCCTGTCACGGTGCTGACGGCAATAGCATGATTGATATGTATCCTAAATTAGCAGGACAACACCCTGCCTATCTTGAAAAACAATTAACAGAATTTCGTCTTGCTGCTAAAACCGGTGGTGCTGAAGGTCGCATGAACCCAATTATGATCGGTTTTGCAATGGGGCTCAGTGATGAAGACATCGCTGATGTTTCAGCATTCTTTGCAAGCCAAGTACAAGTTGTCGCCGATGTTGCCGACGTACCCACAGCAGGTGAAAAACTGTATAAAGGCGGTGACGCCGCTCGTGGTATTACAGCATGTGTTGCCTGTCATGGTCCTGAAGGCAAAGGCGCAGCTGCTGCAGGCTTCCCTGTCGTGGGTGGTCAGCATGCTAACTATATCAAAATTCAGCTAACACAATTTCGTGATGGAGTTCGTCACAACGATTTAAATGGCATGATGCAAGATGTAGCTAAAAAATTATCTGATGCTGATATCGAAGCATTATCTAAATATATTTCAAGTATTAAGCACTAATACCCTTGAATATTTACTAATAAAAAAATGGGCTTTCTAGCCCTTTTTTTATGCCACCAAGTTGACGTTGACGTAAGCTTCATCGATTATTGCTTGACAGTGTTCACACTTTTAGCGTTAAATACACCCCGTACCGAGGTAAACCCAACTGTTTGTAACATAAATCTAATAACATCAAGCAGGTTTCGGACTGATACATTTAAGATATAAGAATAAAGATAATTCATAATAATAATAATTTAAGACCACTCACTAATAATAATAATATGAGTCGAGATTTCATTTTGAAATACTGGTCGCAGAATTTGTAAGGAATAGACCGATTGGTCGACATGCTATTTAGCACTGCCTTACACAACAGAGTGACTGATAACCCAGAGCATTATTTGAAGGATTCAAATAATGGCAAACAAAGCTTATTGCTGAGGATGCACCCACTGGAAGCTTTATCGCTCGAAGGTATAAAGTAACAAGGATGGTTAACTAATGTCATTGAAGACAATTAGGATAATGATGCGTCATTGAAGACCATCTACGGAAGCTGTAGTCAGGACGGCAACAGAATATAAAAAAGCGTCATTGATGACCAATAACAATTAAAAACGGCATGGAAAGCAGAAGAAATAAAGATCTGACCGGGATAGTCACATAGCAAGTACGGATACTTGGAATCAGAATAAAGTGCGTTAGGCACTATTTTACGAGGCGGCAGTTTATACTGCCGCTTTTTTTTATGCCCAAATAGCCTCAATATCAACTTCATTTCAAATACTTACTTTAAATTAACCACATTCGCTATATAATCGTTTATTAAGTCAATACTTAGGTAATGCTGTATTTGATGAACGTATGTCCGCTTTGTAATCATAGTGCTGATTTTTTTGTTCAAGACAAAAAAAGAGCTTTCTACATCTGCGAACGGTGTGGCTTAGTCTTTGCTAACCCAAAATCACATCTTATGCCAGATGTTGAGCGTCAGCGTTACGGTCGATCGCAAAAGTCATCGAGTCAGAAACCATTATCGCAATTTATTCTGCCACTATTAGCCCAAATATCTCAGCAACAGAGCGGTGCGTTAACTGGTCTTAATTTTGGCCGCTTACTTGACGAACAGAGCAGACAATCTATTGTTGATGCTGGTCATCTTGTTAATCAGTACGACCCATTCTTTGCTGCAGATCAGTCGGTACTGCAACATAGCTATGATTTTGTATGTTGTTACCGGGTATTCGAACACTTTCGTCATCCACACCGTGAATGGAAATTACTCAATCAACTGGTTAAACCCAATGGCTGGTTAGCAATAGGCACGCCTTTATTGACCGATCAAGACCATTTTGCCAAATGGCATTACAAAAACAATCCAACTCATGTAAGCTTTTACCAGCAGCAGACATTCGAATATTTAGCATTAAATAGTGATTTTGAGCTATTATTTGCATCGAAAGATCTGGTTTTGATGCAAAAATCATCAAAATCTGATATAAAGCGCATCCTTATTTAGTGCCTTGTAGAAATTGCTCTGCAAGGACGTGTTTAGAAAACCTAACGAGAACATCATGGCTCGCAGTAAAAAAACTCGCAAAGGCGGCGAAAACGGCGCTAAGTTTGCACCTAGAGTAAAAAAAGTTGATCGCAACGCGGTCGATGGTAAAAAATCTGAAACCGGCCGTAAATCAGGCAGCCGTCACAATGAAACGTTGCTTAAACAAGCATCAGGTAACACTTCGGTTAAGAGTAAAGATGTCCGTCATGGCAGCAAAAAGCCGGTAGCACTTACTTTACCTACGTCTGTTACCGCGCCATTAGTGGTTAAGCCTAAACAGCCTAAACTGACTGACGAACAGAAGTTACTGAAACTTGAAGATGATCCAAGACTAAATCAGTTACTTGACCAACTTGAAGAAGGTCGTGATTTATCTGACACTGATCAAAAGTGGTTGAATATTCAATTAGACAAAATTGAGCAACTGATGTTGAGCTTAGGCCTAACTGAAGGCGATGATACGCCAACACAAAGTCCTAAAAAGCAACTGAGTGACGATGAACTATTAAATCGTTTTGAATCAGGTGCCGATATGCTTAAAGATTATCAGCAGAAAGATTAATCTGCTCGATGAAAGTAATACCAAGCTATTTCTTGGTTTGATATCAAAAAACTGGCGCAAATCGCGCCAGTTTTGTATTCAAAAAAGGATAAATTGTGTCTACAACCGCCATCGTAATTGCTCTACTCATCATTGTAGCCCTTGCTACCTACGCAACACACTTACTGTTAACGCTTAAACGTACAACACAAGCTAATCAACAAGCACTTTCTGAGCGTAAGGCTAAAGCTGAAGAACGTAGACAACAAATACTGACTGATATCCGTTACATTGCCGCAGCAATGCTAGAAGATCGTTGTGAACTGTCTGAAGGCGTTATGCGCATAGGTAAATTATTTGATGCATTATCCTTGTCAGAACAAGTTGTGGCAGACTTCCCTAACCTGTTTACCCATTATGAGCTGATTAGAAACCATCCCATCATGGAAGCGCGTAATGAGCTACCAAAACAACAACGGATGAAGTTTGATTTTGAGCGGATGAAATCAGAAGCAGAGTTAGAACAGGTTATTCTAGACGAAGCAAAACACATCGCTGAGTTTGATAAGCCAACCACTCATTAGCGCAGCATATTAGTTAACCTGAACTCGAGATAAGAGTTCAGGAGGTCATAATAAAAAACATAATCTTAGTCACTATCGCTATCAAACTTGTTATTTATTCTGCTAACAAGATGAAATAACGCGTCAATAGCTAGCCAATGGCAAGTTTGTAGCAACTTAACTAATCACATTTATCTCATGCCTTAGCACAATTGAGGTTAAGCATGAAATGAGTACGATTGCAGGCTATGCTGATAACACATCAGCTAAAGTACGCATCAGCAGATGCCACCAACAAATTAACGTCAATTAACCACACCAGTTTTGCTGACAAATTGAAATAACAAGAAGCTTAATAAAGCTCAATGATTGGGGTCGCACTATGTTCAGTTCACTTTGCTTAGGATTACTCAAAATACTGGGTTGGGAATTTGATGGCCAACTCGATAATACTAAGCCATGCGTCATTATTGTTGGTCCGCATACCAGTAATTGGGATTTCATCATTGGCATTATCGCCCGCAGCGCCTTAGGCACCAAAATTCATTTTTTAGGCAAGCATCAGCTGTTTATTCCGCCCTGGGGATGGCTATTTCGCGCCATGGGCGGTAGCCCTGTCGATAGACGTAAATACAATAATTTAGTTGATGGCGTGGTGCTGTTATTCCAACAAGATCCACTTTATAAACTGGCATTAGCGCCTGAAGGCACACGTAGCCCTGTAACTCGTTGGAAAAGTGGTTTTTACCATATCGCAGCCAAAGCGGATGTTGATATAGTGCCAATCGGATTAGATTTTGGCCGCAAAGCGATTGTCATTGCCAAACCGTTAAGACCGACGGGAGATATTGAACGCGAAATAAATCAGTTAATGGATTTTTACCGTTCAATCAAAGGTTATCATCCAAAAATGGTTCCTGATTATCAGCAGAAATAGTACTGCAATAATTAACGTTCAATTAGCTTATATTGATTAATCAGAAGTGCGACAGTGTTGGATATACAAGAAGTGTCTTACACAGCATTCAGCGGTTTTTATAACACGCTTTCTAAACTCTCAGCGGCTAGCACATAGCTGCCGCCTAAACGTATAACGTGCGTTGGCGTATGGATCCGCACTAAAGATAGCACTAGCCGAGTCGACTCTTGCGAGATGAACACCGGAGACTCACCCCAAAAGGTTACCCCAGCTAAATCAAACCGACTGCGAGTACTGTTAATCTCACCCAAAAAGTGAGTGTCTGTGGCACTAATAGTACTGCGGGCGATCTTCATCTTTTTCTGCTGCATACCTATGCGACTAGACTTGATGGTTACAATCGAGTCACTCATCGTGAGCTGGTTTACATCAACATTGTCAATGAACACCAATTTACAGTCTTCAATAATGAGCTGATCATAATGCCCAGAAAAATATTGTTGGCTTTCTTGATAGCATTTGCCAATACGCTGACTGCTATTTTCTGAATGTTGCTCACGAACCAAAACATTAGCATTAGAAGGAAAAGTAGAAGTCGATGCAAGGCCCGTTAATAACATTTGATTAAAGGTGTGTTGATGTGATTTCATCGGTACATGCCCTGCACCAGCAATAACCTGCAGTTGTGCTGTGGGTAATACATGTAGCAGTGCTTGAGCGGTCCGTAGTGGCGCAACTTGATCATCTGCGCCCCAAATTAACTGCGTCGCGGGCATCTGTTGGTAATTAAGCACTGAGAAGTTTTGTTCCATTAATGCTAATGCCGCATTAGTATTGGTTTGTTCGCCAATGGTCATATTACGAATAGACTCATTGTGACTTAACCATTTCGTTGGATCCAACCCGGTTCCAGTTTTCTCTAGTATCTTATCGGCAAAGTTATCAACCCGGGCTAACACTCGGCGTAAGCCTTGTGGTAATTCGCTATTAGCCATATCTCGCTTCGAAATCTGTTTTAAGTAGGCAGTCCGGTCCAAAATACCAGCGGCATCGACCAGCACAAGTTGTTCAATTTTGCTGGGGTACTGACTAGCATAGTATAAGCTAATCGCTGCCCCCATCGAGTGTCCCACAAGATGTACCTGAGCATTGGGATGGCGATAATGGCTAATAACCCAATCGATCACCTTGGCATATTCTTTAGGTGAATAGGTAAATACAGCACCTTGCGATAGACCAAAACCAGGTAAATCGATAGCAACTACATGATACTGCTTTGCTAACGCAGGAATCACCGTTAACCAGTCTTTAGAAGCCAGCTCACCTAAGCCGTGAATAAGAACAACGGTGTCACGGTGCTCAAGCCCTGCTTGTAGCACAAACAGCGGGGTTTGATGGCTCGGTACTATCACTCGTTCAAATTGATAGTTTGTTGGGTAATCAGCTAGCTCTGCGGTTGTTAATGGCTCGGCTGTCAGTGGTTTTACAGCGCCTATTGAGCGAACTTGCCTATTGATATCATTAAACCAATTAGCTTGCACGGGCATCGCCCACCACAGCAACAGCAATGATATTAATACCAGGAATTTAACCACTGCAAATATCGCTTATCTGGCGGCTTATCAATGCTGTTCGGTACATTGCTTTATGCTGCGAATGTCAGTACCTGTTGGGCTTTGAAACGCACGTAAACCAAACTCAGGTAACACGGCAAAAATGTGATCAAAAATGTCTGCCTGAATCGCTTCATAATAGGTCCAACGAATGTCATTGGTAAAAATATATAATTCTATCGGCAAGCCCTCAGTGGTTGGAGCAAGCTGCCTTACCATCAATGTCATGTCTTTATGTACTTTGTCATGACGACGTAAATACTCTTGTAAGTATGCTCTAAATGTTCCGATATTGGTTAAATGACGGCCATTCACCTTCATCTCAATATCACTTATGTTGGCATTAGCAACACTGATTTCACTGAATACTTGCGGTAAATACTCTTTCAAATAATTGACTTTGCCTAAGCGAATACGTTCTTCATCGGTCAAAAACTGAATGCTATTGACGTCGATATTGATTGAGCGCTTAATTCGTCGACCGCCCGACTCGGACATGCCGCGCCAGTTCTTAAATGCATCAGACACTAATGCATAGGCTGGGATCATGGTAATGGTATTGTCCCAGTTTCGTACTTTAACTGTGGTTAAGGTTACATCTTCAACGGCGCCGTCTGCAGCGTATTTATCCATTTGGATCCAATCGCCTTTACTCACCATGCGGTTAGCAGCAAGTTGAATCCCAGCAACGAAGCCCAAAATGGTGTCTCGGAACACCAACATAACCAAACCGGTAGCCACCCCTAAACCACTAAAGAAATAAATAGGCGACTGGTCGGCTAAAATAGCAAAGACAACAATTAACCCAATGAAGAATAAAAACAACTTAGTCAGCTGCACAAAACTTTTTACCGGTAAACGGCGATTAACATGATTAATATCAGCAATTTCATCAATCGCATTCAACCCGCTATACACAGCTCGAATCATAAAAAACACTAACAACGCGCTAAGAAAACGGTCAATAAAAGCGCTAATCAACTCATGCTCGGTGAGCACAATAGGGATCAATAAATCGAGGATTAAAATGGGGATCAAAATAGCGAGACGTTCAAACACATTAAAGCGCATGAAAATATCGTCCCAAGTCACCGAGGATCGGCGGATCACTGCATTCACACCGTGAACGACAAATCGATGGGTAATGTAATAACTTAAACCTGCCACAACCACACAAGCCAAAATTAATATCGATGTTGCGACACCATCCGATGGTTGGCTATTAATACCCAAACGGGTTAACCAAGCCGCAATTTCAATCCGCACTTCTGTATTCACAAACAAATCCTTAGCCACGTTTGCCCTTTACTCAATCAAAAGACGTAAATTAAACCGCATAAATGCAAGCAAACATTCACAGGCTTATCAGTGTGCTCATTATGCATGGTGTTGATGTATAACGTTACCGAAAGATCGACTCTATCGGTCAAGATGATAAATTTAATGCAAGTTACTATTTTCACGATTATGTTAACAGTTGCAATGAATGTGAGTATACCCAAACAAGATTAAACAAAAATTAGCTTTGACGCGTGGGCAATAAAAGATAATAAAAAAGGACCTTGCGGTCCTTTATCAAATTACTCTAAACATATCCTGTTCATGACATGTAGTTTCGCTCAATTAAAAACTCGGTAACATGCCCTGCGGTAGCAATCGGTTAAAACTGGCGCCATACAACAAGTCGACCGAGTTCTCGATATCAGGTGAAAAGTAACGGTCTTTATCATAAAACGTCACTATTTCACGCAGTTCAGCTTTGGCCAGCGCTACGGCGGCGCTTGGTTGCAACGGCTTTCTAAAATCTAACCCTTGCGCAGCAGCTAACAACTCAATAGCCAATACTCCACGGGTATTTTCGCTCATGTAGCGTAAACGTCGTGCAGCAAATGTCGCCATCGACACGTGATCTTCTTGGTTTGCCGATGTCGGTAAACTGTCTACCGAGGCCGGATGCGCATAGGTCTTGTTTTCCGATGCGAGTGCAGCTGCAGTGACCTGGGCAATCATAAAGCCAGAATTCACCCCACCGTTATCCACCAAAAATGGTGGTAACTTAGACAAGCTAGAATCAATCAACAACGCCATTCTGCGCTCCGAAATAGAGCCCATTTCAGCAATCGCAATCGCGAGGTTATCAGCCGCCATCGCAACGGGTTCGGCATGGAAATTACCGCCCGAAATAATATCGCCCGTATCTTGGAACACCAATGGATTATCAGTAACACCGTTTGCCTCAGCGCCAAGCACTTCTGCTGCTTGACGGATTTGGGTTAAGCACGCACCTAAGACCTGTGGTTGACAGCGCAGTGAGTATGGATCTTGTACTTTTTCGCAATTGGTATGGCTTAGGCTAATTTCCGATTCATTAGTGAGCAAATGACGGAAAATGGCTGCTGAATCAATTTGGCCTTTTTGTCCACGCGCAGCATGAATACGCGCATCAAACGGACTACGACTGCCCATAGCGGCTTCAACACTCATGGCGCCAATAATTGAACTGGCGGCAAACAAGTCTTCTGCATTAAACAAACCTTCAAGCGCCAGCGCTGTTGAGGCTTGCGTACCATTCAGTAACGCTAAGCCTTCTTTGGCTGCTAATTCAATAGGTTTTAGCCCAGCAATCTCAAGACCTTCCGCTGCTGAGATAATCAGCCCCTGATAGCTCATTTCGCCTTCACCTAACAAAGGTAAACACATGTGAGCTAATGGCGCTAAGTCACCCGATGCCCCGACTGAGCCTTTTTCTGGCACACACGGATACACTCCGGCATTCACTAGCTGAATGAGAAACTCGATAACCTCTAAACGAATACCTGAAAAACCGCGGCTTAATGAGTTAATTTTTAACACCATCATTAAGCGCACGGTAGCATCTTGCATGTATTTACCAATGCCAGCGGCGTGGGACAATACAATAGAGCGTTGCAATAATTGCAGATCTTCTGGAACAATTTTAGTGTTGGCTAACAAGCCAAAGCCAGTATTGATACCGTAAACAGTACGGCCTTCACGTAATACTTGCTGGACGATTTCAGCACTTTGATTAATGTCTTTAATCGCTTCTTTCGCAAGGGTCAGCTTGACACTATTACGGCTGATCGCACGAGTCTGCGCTAATGTCAGCGTACCTGGAATAAGTTCAAATGAATAAGTCGACATGGATTAAGCTCCTAACATTGGCAGGTCTAAGCCTTGCTCTTTGGCACAATTTTTTGCAATGTCATAGCCAGCATCTGCATGACGCATTACCCCAGTAGCAGGGTCGTTCCACAATACTCGGCCTAAACGTACCGCAGCCTCATCGGTTCCGTCGGCCACTATCACCACTCCAGAATGTTGACTAAAGCCCATACCAACGCCGCCACCATGATGCAATGACACCCAAGTTGCACCACTAGCCGTATTGAGTAAGGCATTCATTAATGGCCAATCTGACACCGCATCAGAGCCGTCTAACATGGCTTCTGTTTCTCGATTTGGGCTGGCAACTGAGCCAGAATCTAAGTGATCACGACCGATAACAATTGGTGCCGATAACTCACCGTTTTTGACCATTTCATTAAAAGCTAACGCTAAGCGGGCACGATCTTTAAGCCCTACCCAGCAAATACGTGCAGGTAAGCCTTGAAACGCAATACGCTCACGCGCCATGTCGAGCCAATTGTGTAACTGCGGATTATCTGGAATAAGCTCTTTGACTTTGGCATCTGTTTTGTAGATATCTTCCGGATCGCCAGACAAGGCTACCCAACGGAATGGTCCAATGCCTTCACAAAATAACGGCCGCACATATGCTGGCACAAACCCAGGGAAGTCGAACGCATTCGTTACGCCTTCTTCAAAGGCCATTTGGCGAATATTGTTACCATAATCTGTGGTTGCTGCACCGGCTGCCTGCAATGCCAACATTGCTCTAACTTGCACCGCCATTGATTGCTTCGCCGCTTTAACGACTGCCGCTTCGTCAGTTTTACGCATTTGAGCGGCGTATTCTAAGCTCCAGCCTTGAGGTAAATAGCCGTTTAATGGGTCGTGCGCGGAGGTTTGATCGGTTACCACATCAGGCACAATGCCGCGGGTCACTAGCTCAGTAAACACATCGGCAGCATTGGCTAATAAGCCGACTGAAACAGGCTTGCCGCTTTGGTTTGCTGCGTAAATCATCGCTAATGCTTGATCTAATGAAGTGGCTTTTTTGTCGACGTAACCAGTACGCATGCGAAAATCGATACGGGTTTCATCTACTTCACAGGTTAATACCGAATAACCCGCCATAGTACCAGCCAGTGGTTGTGCGCCACCCATGCCGCCTAAACCGCCGGTTAAAATCCACTTACCCGCTGACGAGCCATTAAAGTGCTGTTTAGCCATGGCGACAAACGTTTCGTAAGTACCTTGCACAATGCCTTGCGAACCAATATAAATCCACGAACCCGCAGTCATTTGGCCATACATCGCCAAACCTTTCTTATCCAGTTCGTTAAAGTGTTCCCAGTTAGCCCAATGTGGCACTAGGTTGGAATTAGCAATAATGACCCGTGGCGCATTGCTATGAGTGGTAAACACCCCAACAGGTTTACCAGACTGCACTAATAAGGTTTGATCGTCTTCAAGACGTTTAAGCACCTCAATAATTTTGTCGTAACTTTGCCAATCGCGCGCGGCGCGGCCAATGCCGCCGTACACCACTAAGTCTTCTGGGCGTTCGGCAACATCAGGGTGTAAGTTGTTCATTAACATGCGCATCGCGGCTTCGGTTAGCCAACTTTTACACTGTAATTGGGTACCGTGTGGCGCAATAATGCGACGGCTTGGGTCGTGTCGTTTATCCATATGTTCCTCTTCAACCGAGTTTATTCAGTTTGGTTTTTTATTGGTCTTGTTGTGTATTTTTAATGTCTTACGGTTTTCATTTTCGATACCACCTTTTAACGCGCAAAGGTTAAATGGCCGCCTAGTTTAAATTTGCTACCCGGATGAACTAAACGAGCAAAACTGACCACACCTTGGCGCGACCAGGTACGACGTAAAATTTGTAAGCAAGGTTCCGTTGCAGCAATCGACAACCTTTGTTGTAACAGCTCGTTAGCCATAATGGCTTCAACGGTATGCTTGGCCTCTGTCAGTGGCGCTACGGCCGACAAATATTCATGGGGAGTATGTGAGCTAAAATCTTGTTGTAGGTAATCAGGCACCAGCTGTGGGTTTACATAACGCTCTTCAACTTGTAATGGCAAGCCTTGCTCGCAATGCACCAACACCGAATAAAATACAGGGCTGCCCAATTCCAGCCCCAATGCATTAGCCACTGTTGTGCTGGCCTCGATTTGTCTCAATTCAAGCTGGTTAACACTGTAGCCATGGCCACGATCTTTTATCTCATCGGCAATATTACGAATAGCCAGTAATGACGATTGCGACTTTAATCCCGCAACAAACGTGCCCACTCCCTGAGTGCGCTCTAACACGCCCGAGTCCACCAGCTCAGTTAACGCCCGCCTTGCTGTCATACGGCTACAGGCGAACAATTCAGTTAACTGATTTTCAGACGGCACTCGGTCGTTTTCTTGCCATTCGCCCGTTTCAATACGGCTCAAAATGAATTGTTTTATCTGGGCAAACTTTGCTTGGGCCATATCAGCAGCTCTCGGTTTTTTAGACAATAATGTCATTGCTGTTTAAAAACACATCAGTCATCCTACCTTGTATATACAAGCTAAAACAAGTATTGTTTAGCAATCAATAATTAATGCATTTTTAGGGATTTTCATGTCGTGGGATCAAGTGTGGATTGATGTAAACGTGGCCACCATGGATACCAATATCCAAGGGGCTTACGGCGTAATACCTCTAGCGGCTATTGCAATAAAAGATGGCAAAATTGCTTGGGTTGGCCCGCGCAGTGAACTACCTGAATTTGATGTACTGGCAACCCCAGTTTACAGAGGCAAAGGCGGCTGGATAACACCAGGGCTTATCGATGCACACACCCACTTAGTCTTTGCCGGTAATCGCGCCAATGAGTTTGAACAACGCTTACAAGGTGCAAGTTACGAAGATATCGCTCGGGCTGGCGGCGGTATTATCTCAACCGTTAACGCCTGTCGTGAAGCTGATGAAGCTGAGTTATTTGAACTGGGTCGACAACGCTTAAACGCCCTAGCCAGAGAAGGCGTCACCACGGTTGAAATTAAATCTGGTTACGGCTTGAACACCGAAACAGAACTTAAATTATTGCGCGTTGCGCGTGAGCTAGGCGAACATCATCACATTGATATAAGCACCACCTTCTTGGGCGCCCATGCTATTCCGCCAGAATATAAAGACAATGCAGATGTCTATATCGACCTCGTCATTAATGACATGCTCCCCGCGGTAATCGCCGAAAACCTTGCTGATGCCGTCGATGTATTTTGTGAAAATATCGCCTTTAATCTTGAGCAAACTGAGCGAGTATTAACTGCGGCTAAACAGGCAGGTCTGCAGATTAAACTGCATGCTGAGCAATTAACCAATATGGGCGGCAGCGCCTTAGCAGCCAAGCTTGGGGCTAAATCGGTCGATCATATTGAGTTTCTAGATGAAGCAGGTATTAAAGCCATAAGCGAAAGTGGTACCTGTGCAACCTTGTTACCCGGCGCATTTTATTTTTTACGCGAAACCCAATTACCGCCAATCGACTTACTGCGTCAATATAAGGTGCCAATGGTTATTGCCAGCGATTTTAATCCGGGGTCATCGCCTATTTGCTCCACTTTATTGATGCTCAATATGGCTTGCACCTTATTCAAACTCACCCCAGAAGAAGCCTTACAAGGTGTAACCATTAATGCTGCAAAAGCACTTGGTATCGACAATAATGTCGGCAGTATTACCGTAGGTAAACAAGCTGATTTTTGTTTGTGGGATATCACCACTCCAGCACAATTAGCTTATGCTTACGGAGTGAACCTGTGTAAAACCGTTGTAAAAAATGGTCAGGTAGTTGCGCTACCCAATTAAACAGTTAAACAGTTAAACCGTTAAACAGTTAAACAATTGGGCTCAACTTTTCTCAATCAAATAGCCACAACGTCAACTAAAACTCACTACTAATAGCAGTACCACTGGCGATAATGTCTATCTCCAGTGGCGCTGCTATGTACGTCACCTCAAATCCCGAGTTCAGATTTATTAAACTATTGGGCAATAAAACCGTGATTTTAAGGTCAGTTTCATTTAGGCTGACTATATTAATGAACAATCGTTCAGCTTGTTATAGTCAGTATCACAGACAACAATAGTGAGATGAATACTCGATAAGTTCTTTTCAACCAACATCACATTGCCAGAGGTTTTATGAAAATCCGTGTTTTAATATCGCTTGCGACAGCTTTTTTTATGCTTAATACCAGTAGCGCTTTTGCTAAAAATCTAGCAGATACTGCGGTGCAAGCACCATTAGTTAAGCCTAAAGTGATTATTTTTGATGTGAATGAAACCTTGTTAGATCTTGAAAATATGCGCGCCTCTGTGGGTAAAGCGCTTAATGGCCGTGAAGATTTACTGCCATTATGGTTCTCAACCATGCTGCATCATTCTTTAGTAGTTTCAGCTACAGGTGATTACCAAACGTTTGGTAGCATTGGCGTTGCGTCACTGCAAATGGTCGCCGAAATCAACGGCATTGCCATTACACCAGAACAAGCTAAAACCGCCATTTTAACGCCACTTCGTTCATTACCCGCTCACCCAGATGTTGCGGAAGGTTTAGCTAAATTGAAGGCCCAAGGCTACAAACTAGTCACCTTAACCAATTCATCATTGGAAGGCGTAACCTTACAGCTTAAAAATGCTAATTTAAGCCAGTATTTTGATGCCAACTTAAGCATAGAGTCTGTTGGAGTATTTAAGCCGCATTTAAAAACGTACCAATGGGCCATTAAAGATTTAGGTGTTAATGCAAATGAAGCGTTAATGGTTGCCGCGCACGGCTGGGATATTGCCGGTGCAGATAAAGCAGGCTTACAAACCGCCTTTATTCGTCGCCAAGGTAAAGTGTTGTTCCCACTAGCAGCACAACCAGACTACAACGTACTGGATGTAAACGAATTAGCCAGCACCCTAGCTAAGTTCAACTAGCCTTAACGATTATCGCCCAGTATTAGCTGGGCGATAAATTTACACAGCAATGAGTATTTCCTCTATATAGCCCCATCAATCTCCCCCCCCCTTAAGACGACTTGCACTGCCCCTTGCCATTAACCATTAATTAACATTTAATGAATGCTGATTAATCGTCGTCATAAAAAGGGAAAACAGATGAGAACGGAATATTTAGCGCTATCAGTGGCATTATGTTTGGCTAGTTTAAGCGCAAACACCATGGCACAAACCACACTGATGCATCATGTTAATGGCTACACGCTCGTCGACGGAAAACTGCAAACCTTCAATGCTATCCAATTTACTGACGACAAAATTGATCGACTATTTACCTTAAACCAAGCCTTACCTAGTGCAACTGATATCACCTCAATTGATGGCAAAGGTAAAACCTTATTACCTGGATTAATCGACGCCCACGGTCATGTGCTAGGGTATGGTTTGAGTTTATTAACCGCAGACTTGACCAACACCAGTAGCGAACAACAAGCCGTTGAACGCGCGCAAGCATTTAGTAAAAACAACCCGACTGATGGATGGTTAATGGGCCGAGGTTGGAACCAAGAGTTATGGGACAGCAAACAATTCCCGACTAAAGAAAGCCTAGATAAAGCCTTTAAAGCTAATCCGGTATCATTTGGCCGAGTTGACGGTCATGCCATTTGGGTTAACAGCAAAGCGTTAGCACTCGCGGGAATTTCGTCAACCACAGTGGCACCAGAAGGCGGTGAAATTGTCAAAGACGAGCAAGGTAATCCTACTGGTGTATTAATCGATAATGCGATGAACTTAGTGTTTAACATAGTCCCCGATCTCAATCAGCAGCAATTACAATCAACCTTAACCCTAGCGATGGATAGCCTAGCGTCATACGGGCTAACCAGTGTGCACGATGCCGGCATCAACATCGACAACATCAAGGCATACCAACAATTAGCAGCGAACAATGCCATGAGCGTGCGGGTTAATGGCATGCTATCGGTTGAAGACCCTCGCTTTACCACCATCTTAAAGCAAGGCCATATCACCACTGCCGATAACATGTTTAAAGTCGACAGCGTTAAAATATCAGCCGATGGCGCGCTTGGCAGCCGCGGCGCAGCGTTAATCAAAGAATATTCAGATCAACCCGGCCATAAAGGCTTAATGCTGTATTCAGACGATCAACTCGGCAAACTGATTTTACAGTCGATGAAAGCAGGTTTTCAGGTTAATACTCACGCCATTGGCGACAACGCCAATCAAGTGGTGCTCGATAAATACCAAACCGCCATTGCAGAAACCGACTCAAAAGCATTACGCCATCGCATTGAACATGCACAAATTCTCGATTTAGCCGACATACCGCGTTTTGCCCAACTTGGGGTTATCGCATCGATTCAAGCAACCCACGCCACCAGCGACAAAAACATGGCAGAAAACCGTTTAGGTAAAGCCCGCTTGGCCGGTGCTTATGCATGGCGCAAGCTGTTAAACGCTAATGCCGTCATCGCCAACGGTTCAGACTTCCCTATTGAATCGCCAAACCCATTTTTTGGATTGCATGCATCCGTAACTCGCCAAGACCATGTTAACCAACCACTCGACGGCTGGCTCGCTACTGAAAAACTATCACGTATCGAAGCACTCAAAAGCTTCACCATCGACGCCGCCTACGCGGGCCATCAAGAACAGTTATTAGGCTCATTAGAACCCGGTAAAAAAGCAGACTTTATCCTAGTCGAAGATGACTATTTTACAATCGACCCACAACAGATCTGGCAAAACAAAGTCATCGCCACCTGGGTAAACGGCCGCAAGGTATTTGCACAAGAGTAAACTGCGTTGAGTAGGGTTTATTGATAAGTAAGATAAGTAGAATTGGTTTTAATAACGTTTCAGCCTGTGTGCCAAAGTGACACAGGCATTGCTTGTTGTACGTTTTAACACCATAATAGCCATGTGACACTTTGGCACAATTGGAGATTATATTATGGCGACTACTTTACCTCGCATCACCGCTAGAGTTGATGTCGACACCCAAGATTTACTGACAAAGGCAGCAGCAATCGCTGGTATGTCGAGCATTAACTCATTTGTACTCAGTGCAGCAATCGAAAAAGCCAAACAAATCATTGAGCGTGAACAAGTACTAAAACTAAGTCAAACAGATGCGATGTTGCTTATGGAAGCACTAGACAGTCCAGCAACACCAAACTCAAAACTCAAAACGGCTTCGGAACGTTACGAAAGCAAAATCCAATAATGAATACGGTACTTTTAGATAAAGCTAAACACGATAGAAACCGATTCAACTGTGGTGTTGACGCTCTTAATAACTACCTAAAAGTCATGGCGAGTCAGCAAGCGAAGAAAGACAATAGCAGAACTTTCATTTTAGAAGATGATAACGATAACTCGCATATTATCGGCTTTTATACCTTAACAATGACACCAATTGACCTAAAGACTCTGCCGGATAAGCTACAGAAAAAGTACCAGTCATCAACGTCTGGCGGCCTTATAGCCCGCTTAGCAATCGATGACCGCTATAAAGGCCAAGGCTTTGGCGAATGGTTACTTATTGATGCACTACGAAAACTGCTAGCGGCAAGTGATAGCGTAGCATTCCCAGTCGTCATTGTTGACGCAAAAGATGGCGCAACACACTTCTACGAACGCTATGGATTTAAAGCTTTTCAAGACGCAGAAAACAAACTGTTCATCACCATTGCAGATGTAAGAGCAAGTTTAAGTTAATTAACAAAAAGCCTTTGATGCACTTCCTTAATCCAATTTACTTAGTATTGGTTTCGTTCAATTCGAATCCTAACTTC
This sequence comes from Shewanella sp. BF02_Schw, assembly GCF_014596695.2. Lineage (NCBI taxonomy): Bacteria > Pseudomonadati > Pseudomonadota > Gammaproteobacteria > Alteromonadales > Shewanellaceae > Shewanella > Shewanella sp. BF02_Schw. The sequence goes on along the minus strand of NZ_JABKAW020000006.1, from coordinate 70,910 downwards.
GATGTTACTAATTGCCTGCCGCAGACCCAGTGCAGATGATTAAGCGAGACGCCACAAGCACATCCATGTGGGCTTAGCCAAAACATCCATGTTTTGGATACTCGCTGACTCATCAGCACCTGCGATTCTACTTTCTTCGATTTAACTTCATGGTTGTCTAACGTTAAAACGAAGCTCACATTTTACTGGCAGGTGGCTCATATGTGTTAAATAGCTTGCCTGCGCACCCTTGCAATCTCATCTTTATTTCTTAGTTGTCTAATAAGAAATTCTGCCCATCGACGTGAATATAAGTAACCATCAAAACCTTCAGAATAAGCTGCATATTCTCCTTTGAAGGTGATTACCATTTCACGAGGTCTAGCATTATAATACTTCCAACATTTAGTATGTAACGTAGGATTAAAGTCTTTTATTTTCTCTTTAACGATAGTAACAACTTTGCCTGGTTTTAACTTAAATGGAGACTCTATACCTTTAATAAAAGCTACGCCTCGCTCATAGTTTTCCATTTCATTATCATTGAGTTTATTAACGTTAATAAACTCAATAGCTAAGTCAGCAGATTTTGCATGATTTCCGAGCTTGGGGACTAAAAAAGCCCTTATTCTATATTTCTGGCTTTCCAATACGTCATCAGATAAATCGTTTTTATATGTTTCCATGTACTCACGCACAACACGGTAATTTTCGGTGTGAAATTGTTTTAAAGCATCGAGTTGAGCTTGTTCTGAAGTTCGGGTTAATTGCATAGCAATCGCTAACCTAGCCATTAATGCATGACTATCACCAAACTCTTCAACTAGAAGATTCTCAAAATTATTAAGTGCAGATTGGCATTCACCGCTAGTTGCGAGATCAACTGCTGGTAAACTTCTATGTTCAATCTTATTTCTGAGTCCAATAAGAAAATTTAAATTTTTGGTTTCAGGGTTATCCTCGCCACGCCAATATTCGTTACAGCAACGATACAACTCCCATGCTTTTTCTTCACCATCAATTATTATTGGATTTCCTTCTTCATCAAGATGAAAATAATTTTGTTCTTTTTTCTCAAAAATAGCATGAAACAAAGCTGTGTAAGCAATGACGATATTAACTATAAAGCCATATGTTTTAAATTCCGTATAAGGATTGTTGTACGTCGATACAGCCAGTAAAGCGAACTCTCTAGCTTTGTGAAGCAAAATACTTTTTGGCGAAAGGTTGTTTGGATCTTGCAGTTTTTGTGAATGTATAAGACTAAATTCAGCCTTGCTTAAATAGCTGAGCCCCGTAGAAGTATATTGGCTACCATCTCTTTGAACGAATTGGTGCCATCTTTTAGTTGGATAAGTTTGACAACTACTTATTGCCCAGCCTGATGCTTCTGCCAATTCAGTCATTGTGAAAGCTTCTCCAGCTTTCTCCTTAGCTAGCATAAATTCAAATGCTAGATCTACTCTTTGATTCCGATTCAACGCAATACTCCATGAGTTATTTTACAGCAGATTAATTAATTTCATCCTACATTTGCTATCTCTTTGGTGTAAAGCAATTAAATTTCTTCATGTTGCCACTACATTGAGGACGTTGAAGAAAATAGCGTGAGTCCAGACATGGATGTCTGGCTAGCTTTCGAGGTACAGGATGTACCACCGAAAGCGTTAGCATTTTCGAATAAGGCCGAAGAACACCAAAACGAAGTCAAAAGCTGGATTCAACCACGTCGCGAAATTATCGCTTTTCAGATAATTTTGATGTGGCGGCTGGGAGTTCCAAGAGGGAACAGCCGTTGGTTTCCTCTTGGTCTGGTGTGGGCGAAGCGCCACGACCTTAGTGGCCGCAGGCCATAAATCAAAGATAATAAAAACAAATAAGAATTACTGAGATAACAGCAAGAAATTGACCATGTCATCACAACCTAAATGCTGACATAGCCAAAACAAACGCGGAATAAACGAATTAAGCTTGGGTAAACAACTGATACAACTTATCTTTTAATACCAAACGGTCAAGCTTTGCTTGCTCAATAAAGTCATCACTTGTTGGAGTATTGCGTAACTCCAGCTTACGAATTTCAGTATCTAATTTATGATACAGCTTCGCATCTTCAGCAAACTCAGTATCATTGGCGGTTAACAATGAAATCTTGTCTTGATACTCAGGGAAATCAACTAATAACGCATGGCTTTCACCTAACATACTTCTCTCCTTTTCATGTCAATGTCTAATAATGTTAGACCATATTTACACCTTATCGTCAAACTTACTCTCATGTTTTCCAATAACAAGCATATAAAAACTGCAACAGCTTAACCGCTATAACTGTTAGGATATGCTTATATTCGTACTTGAATACCGCTATTAACTTAATGAGTAATCAATGAAAAAACTTCTCAATGTCTTAATCATCAGTCTGCTCGTCAGCGCATGTTCAGATCCAGCAACACCTGAAAATAATTCCAACTCTATCACCGCAACAGCGGGAAAGTCTGCTACTAAGCTCAGTCTTAAGCAGCAAGTAGAGTCGATCACTAAAGACTATTTTGTACTCAGACCTGAAATTGCCACTTATTATGGCGTGAGCGACGCAAGCATCAATGCCAAAGTGATGTCTAAACTCACCGACTACAGCCCATCGGGTGAAACCCATCGTCGCAAAGGGCTTAAGGCAATACTGAGTCAACTCAACGATATTGATGCAACAAGCTTAACTCCCTCAGAAACGATCAGCTTAAACGCGATAAAGTCTGAAGTGAAAGGCGCTTTATTACCTGCTCAAACAGTGAATTATGGCACGGTATTAGGCGAGTATGGCGTGTGGTTTTTACCCTATGCCGTAAACCATTTATCGGGTTTGCAAATTGAATTCCCCGGTTACATGGAAGACAAATTTTCCGTTACCAATACCGATGAAGCGAACGCTTATTTAAACCGTTTAAGCATATACCCTGCAGCGATGGGGACGCTTATCGATAAGCTTAACCATGATGCCGACATAGGCGTCATTCCACCAGACTTTGTCATTGATAACACACTGCGTGGGTTACAGGCCCAAATCAGCGGCCCAGCAAACAGCCATCCTTTAGTGACCAGCTTCAACGCTAAACTTAACGCAGCAAAAGTGGTCGATAGCGATACATTGGTAAAGTCTGCTACGGAACTGGTCGAGACTAAATACTATGCCGCCACCCGCCAACTGATCAACGCCTTAGAAGCCGTGCGCCCAAAAGCAACTCATGAAGCTGGCATTGGGCGTTTACCTCAAGGGGCGAAGTTATATCAAACGCTGATCCAGCATTTAGGCAATTCGACCAAAACTGCTGATGAAATTCATCAACTCGGTTTAGCTGAAGTCGCCCGGATTACTGCCGAGATGGACGGGCTACTCAAAGAAGTCGGTTATGTTGATGGCACCGTCGGCGAGCGCATGCAGGTGTTACTCAACGACCCACAATATCTTTACCCTAATACCCCAGAAGGCAAGCAACAGCTAATGGCCGATATTGATGCCGACTTAGCCTTGGTTGATGCAAAATTACCACAGTGGTTTGGTCGCTTGCCTAATCAAGATGTGGCTATTGAAGCGGTACCAGACAGCCGTGCGGCTTCTACTAGCGGCGCATTTTATGATGCCCCTTCGCAAGATGGTTCGCGTAAAGGCACCTTCTGGATCAGCTTGTATGACACGGCATCACTGCCATCTTATTCATTACAGACCTTGACCTACCACGAGACCAATCCTGGTCATCATTTACAAACCATTATTGGCTTATCTGATGAATTACCACTGCTAAGCACAGTGTTTTACTCCAATGCGGCTGGCGAAGGTTGGGCTTTATATGCCGAGCGTTTAGCTGCCGAAATGGGCATTTATGCTAATGACCCTATCGACAACATTGGCCGTTTGCAGTCAGAGTTACATCGTGCAGTTCGCCTGGTGGTTGATACAGGCATGCACGCCAAAGGCTGGAGCCGTGAACAAGCCATTGACTACGCGGTGGCAACTGAAGGGATTCATTTGTCGGAAGCCACCGGCGAAATTGAACGCTATACCGTTTGGCCAGGCCAAGCTCTTGGCTATAAATTAGGTGAGCTGAAAATTATCGAACTACGTACCAAAGCCAAGCAAGTCTTAGGTGATAAGTTTGATATTAAAGTATTCCACGATCGCTTATTAGAAAATGGCGCATTGCCTTTAGATTTAATGGAGCAAAAAATTAATCAGTGGTTAGCCAGCGAAACGGCTGCGTAATCAACCTCAGCTCGAAATAATAAGCTTCCGCTCAGAATAATACTGTTTGAGCAGGCTACGCAATAAAGCCACAGGGCGAATACTCGTGCTGTGGCTTTATTGTCATTTATCGTTTTGCAGCTTGGTTTAACTTAGATCAGTTTTATTTAGCTTGGTTTTGAAACTCTGCTAATTTTTTAGTGTATTTGTTTTGATAGAACGGATGGTCGGTACTTGCTAACGCTTGTTGTTCCGCTTCGATAGCCTGAGTCATTTTACCTGTAGCGGCATAAACGCTGGCTAACTCATGGTAGGCCGAATGTGCTTTAGGATAGGCTTTCAGCGTATCTTGGTAAACCCCAATAGCTTGCTGTGGTGCTGCGTGAACTAAGCTATTACCTAAGGCTAACAGCGAATCAATTGCTGGCACATCAAAGCCATAAACCTCATCAGACAGTCGCTTATAATAGGCTAGAATCGCTTTAGATCCTTGTTGCGATACTTCTGAATCCGCCGCTAGAACAGTGTGAACATCGTTAAATATCTTCTCGATACCTAATGCCGTCGCCAAAATAGGCTGAGTCATATAATAGCTGCCGTCAAAACGCTTTATTTGATAGTTCAATTTAGCATTGGCATTGGTTTGAATAATATCTTCAAGCTTAGCAAACGAATCCAGCTGCCTTTGTTCAAAGTCGCTATCACTGGTACTCACAAATAGAAATTTTGGTTTGCCGTCCATTTTTTTGAGCTTTTTAGGCGCATCATTTAACACATAAGCAAAGTCTGTTGATAATACAGGGCTGGCAGCAATATAAGCATTAAATAAACTAGGACGATTAATTAAGCTGTATAGCACTAAACCTGCATTGCCAGTAAAGCCGTTAAAAATACGAAAGCCATTGGTGCGATAGCGTTTATCAATTGCGGGCAGTAAATCTTGCTCAAAAAAGTCCAGTAGTGCTTGGTCGCCTTGCTGCTCTATCGCACGCTGTTTTAACTTACCCAAGCCTTGATGGCCGTCGGGCGCGGTAACAATAATGGTTTCTAACCACGGCCAACCGCCGTTATGGCTCATCCAATCGTGCATACCGGCTAAATACAAATGGCTGCGCGGATGTAGGTCAAATAACACCACATAACGCTTATCCGTTTGCTTGGTATACCCGTTTGGTAAGGTCACCAAAAAATCGGCTGGCTCGCTAAATAAAGTGGACTTCACACTCAGGGTTTCGGTCGTTGGCGGTAACATTTCAGCAGCAAACACCACACTAACGTGGAAAAAGCTTAGTAATAATAAGAATATAGACAGACTTTTAGCCCATAAGCTCGGCCATTTGATATAACGTTTTTTCCCTATTGTAAGCATGGTACCTTCCTGGTGAAACGTGACAATTAAGTTAACCCGAAGCTACCAGACCACATCACACAAGGCAATTTAGTAATATCTAAACTTAGCTCACATCTTGCATTCAAAGTCATCTAACTAGGGTGCAATATCACGAATAGCACTAGCCTTCATCGCCAATAAAGCTTAGGATCATCACTACGTTAATTTATTGTTTTGGAGTAACAAATCTTATGAGTATTAGAGCTATTATCGTTGATACCGCCGGTACCACTACCGATCTTAACTTTATTCAGGATGTGTTATTTCCTTACTCAAGAAAAGCGATGGCTGAATTTCTTGAGCAAAACCAACATAACGTTGTGGTTGATTACTGTATCAGCGATGTTAAAGATATTGCCTTAGAACCAGACGCGACACTCGAACGAGTCACTGAGATTTTACAGCAATGGATCGATGAAGACCGTAAACTAACACCACTTAAAACCCTACAAGGATTAATCTGGAAACAAGGTTATAACCGCGTAGAGTTTACTGGCCACATTTACCCTGACTTTATTGATAACATTGAGCGCATTAAAGAAAAAGGCATTCGTATTTACAGCTTCTCTTCTGGTTCTGTCGAAGCGCAAAAGCTGTTATTTAGCCACACCGAAGCAGGCGATTTAACCGGTTCGTTCAATGGTCACTTTGATACTCGCACAGGCAATAAATTAGACAAACAAGCCTACTGTAATATTTGCAACACCATTAGCTTGAAACCAAAGCAGATCTTATTTGTATCGGACGTAGCAGAAGAGCTCAAAGCTGCAGAAGCCGCCGGCATGACAACTTGCCAAATGATCCGCTTCGCCGACCAACGCCAAGCCACGTGCAAAAAAATAAGCAGCTTTAGTGAGTTAGCGTTCGATTAACACTGACTGATTAGACATAAAAAAACGACCATCTAGGTCGTTTTTTTTATGTCTGCAAAGTGCCTGTTAACTGGGAAATGCAGGTGAAATACATTTTTTCACTTCAAAATGATAACCATATTCCGCATTGATATCGGGTGTTATTTCAAGGATCTCATAATCATTAAGCTCGACCACATGCGACAACGGTAGTTTTTGACAGCGGGATTTGGCATTCGCCTCCAACTGAAACGCAAACAACGCAATTGCTTTACGCACACTGGTAAAATACTGGCTACGTAAATGACTGTAAGGCTGCTTGGCGATTTCATCAATGGCGTCCAGTTCTTGCTCGCGTTCAACTTGTTTCGCTGTTTTGGGTTCAGACTTGGGTGGTTCTTTCTTAGCAGGGTCTGTTTTAACAATGATCGACAAGCCATCATCAGCAAGTATTTCCGCTTCGGTTTCGGCTTCAACTAGTTGCACCACTTGTGGATCATCCAACGCTTTTTCAACCTGACCATAAAGGTCCATCAGCATGGCGAGGTGATACAACACCACTGCAGCAAGAATCACTCGCACCCAAAGGTTGTACGATGAAAATGCACATGATTAATCAAGCGAAAGTTGGTCACACCAAAGGGGCGGAGTATAAAAGACACACCAAACATTAGCGGAAAAATAAGCTGTAGTAATAACAGCACAATACAGCTCATCACCACACTCCATGCCGGAATGTAGAGCAAAATGGCGAAGTTATGGGTGTAATTAAAGCTACTGGCTGCGACGCCAACCACATCGTTAACCACTGAACTTGAGCTAGCCAGGGCAAAATTGGCCACTATCGCATAAAACAGTAACAACACCGCTTTGCCAGCCAAGCTGTGCCACATACGTTCAAATAAATGCCAGAACTCAATCGACATCGCCATCACGCTGATAATGGCCACCCACGCCACCGAGTCTGTGGCAAACAGTAAGACTATCGCCACCAAATACAATTTCTGCGGCAAACTCAGTTTGGTTTGTAATTCAGTAAATCGGCTACTAAACACCGTCCAACATGACGATATCCATAAATTTGATGTTGTTATAAAAGTCTCTTTTCGCAAGGTGAAGATCCTTATAAGTTCACTGGATATACTCACTGTAATAGCCACTGTCCCTTGTTGTTCATCGTCCAGACTGTTAAATTAACAGATGGAATTTAAACAAGCGTTTAATTTATTAATTCATAACAGAGAACCGCCATGAATGACTTTTTAGCTCAACATTCTATCAGTACAGACATTCAAGTAGCATGGGGTGAAATGGATGCACTGCAACATGTGAATAATTCGGTGTATTTTAAGTATTTTGAAACTGCTCGTCTCGATTTCTTTAACCAAATTAACCTACTCGACGATCTAAAAACTACGGGTGTCGGTCCGGTACTAAGCGAAACCAATGCCCGCTTTAAGCGCCCAGTAACCTTTCCGGACTCAATTGTTGTAGGGGTAAAGATCAGCGATATCAATGAAGACCGCTTTGTGATGCATTACACCGTGTTCAGCAAAGCACAGCAAGCAGTGACGACTATCGGCTGGGCAAAAGTGGTGATGTTTAACTTTAAAACCGGCAAAAAAGCTAAACTCACGCAAGAATTACTCAACGCCTTATTGGAACATGAGTAACAGTATGAGTCATAACATCAATAGCCACATCAACAAGCGGCATTACAAGTAATAGGACAACACACTATGAGCAATCAAGACACCGTAACCGTGCAACACCAAGCTAGCCAACATCGTTTTGTGGTTATCACTCAAGGTGTTGAGGCGGTACTTGAATATCACTTAGAGGGTCAAAATATTGATTTTAGTCGCACCTTCGTACCACCCGCTTTACGCGGCCAAGGTATTGCTGAAAAGCTAGTCCGAACTGGACTGGCTTGGGCGAAAACAGAAAAACTTAACATCAGTGCCAGTTGCAGTTACGTAGCCAAGTTTTTACGTTAACATCTTCTTTTGTGTTAGCCCTGAGCTGCACCGGTTAATGCAGCCAATTGCTGACGAACAAGCTCAGCAAGTGGTTCGCTTTTTTCAGTTTGGTAATTGTAATGCACCATAGTGGTGGTCGCTTCAGCGGTTTTTTTTCCGTGCTGCCAACAGCTTTGTAATATATCAAAGCTGCTATTGCCTAAACGACTAATGTGCGTTTTAACGATAACTTCTTCGCCATAATACGTTGGTGCGGTGAACGCGATAGTAAAACCAGCAATGATCATGTTCCACTTGGTTAAATCTTGCCCTGGATTTACGATTTCAAAAATCGGCTCACGAGCCGCTTCAAACCACACTGGGATAACCGTGTTATTAATGTGTCCTAACGCATCGGTTTCACAAAAGCGCGGTTTGAGGGTCATGCTAAATTGAGTGTCTGTCACAAAGAATCCTTTATTATTATTTTGAGTACATTGACGTTTTGCTCGATGAACAAATGTCATTAGCCCATTCTAACGACACATCTCACTAAAGGTCATCAAAAAAGTCTGTATTGCGAAGGAATTATGGGGGGTATGTTAGGGGAGAAAACAGTGATCATCTTAAAAAATTAAATAAAATTATTTTATCGGTTGGGTATCGTACTCATCTATAATGGCCTAAATCAACTAAACAGACAAAATGTCATCAAATCTCGGCGAAAATCTTGTCACTCCGAAGCCAAACAACTAGAACTTATTTCCATGCTTAGCTTTATCTGCTGCAACTTCAGCCGCTATTTCAGCACGAACTTCCTTGATGTCTTCTAAGGCATCAAACTGATACTCAACAAAAATTTGATAGTATTTACTCTGTAACAAGTAAAGTGACATGAGTAAAAAAACAACGGCTAACAGGTACGCATAAATAAATGTTGCCTGTTCTGCGATTAAAAACACTGTTGGCAAAAATATAATAAATAAAATACAGAAATACCATTGTAAGACTTTTACGGCGAAGAAAGATCCTCTAACAACTGCAAAGTTCACACCGCTGAAAATAATGGTAGTAGTGAATAAATACATCAACACATGCTCTATTTTCATCTCGAAATAAAAATCAAAAATGAGCAGATTTAACAGTGCAATGGAAAGTATCATGGATAGTGTCGCAGCTAAAAAAGCCCCTATGGACTTCATAGGTGGAAATAACCCGACAATATCGTCATCACTTTTCTTTTTAGTTTGTCTTTTCATCAATCAGCTAGCTCTTCATATATCCCAATAGCCATTGTTCCAATTGTTCCATTGAATAGGCTACCAGAAATGCTCATTGAAGCTCCAACGGCATCCATTAAATGTAAACGAAATGCATGGGTAATTTGTTTACCTGTATATTTTTTATGTTGCCTTTTCGAGCCATAGATTTTATTAATTTACTTGAAGCACCAGGTAAATTAAGACGGGTAATGACCAAGGACTGATTACACTTTTTGACCAATAAAACAGATCTACAAGTGAGTTTAATCAACGAAGAGCGGTTTTAATATTTAGCGCCTTCTTCAGCAGCTATCTCCGCAAGAACAGATTTATAGTCTTTAACACTATTTAATCGATGTTGAACAAAAATTCGATATTTTTTACTGTCTAAAATAAAAATTGAGCTCATCGCTAAAACTGCTGAAACCAATTTAACAATAAATAATTCCACGGAAAAGTCTTCTATTATCACAATAGGGATCAGTAAAACTAAGAGAGCATATTGGAATAGCTTTAGAACCTTGACGGCAAAAAATGAACCTAGAATAACTTGGTAATTCACCAAGAAAAAAATGATAGATAAAACGGCTAACACGCCTAAAATCGCTTCTGGTGAAGGGTCAAAATAAAAATTCAATGTAACAGATGCCCCGACTCCGAATGATATAGTCATCAGCACAGAAGCAATTAAAAAGGTTATAAATGACAACAAGGGCGGAAATATCCCAACAGCAACATCTTCACTCTGTGGATTGTTGATCATTTACCACTCATCCCTTCAAAAATACCACTAGCCAACACTTTTTGGCTAAATTGATTGTCATAAAACGACTGAGTGCTAGATCTAAAAACAGGCTTTCCATTTACCGTGATAATTTCCATAGTTCCCTCTATGTTGCCTAATTTTAAAATAGAGTATTGTACCGCTACTGAAAATACAGGCAATTATCACTAAGTATTACGAAAAAGGACGCTAATGCGTCCTTTGGTATAAAGATTGATGGTTAATTACTTGCCATACATGGCATTAATTTCACTGTGATATTTGCTGTAAATCATTTTACGACGTAGCTTTAATGTCGGCGTAATGAGTCCAGATTCCATCGAAAATGCTTCATGTAATAAGGTGAATTTTTTGATTTTTTCAAACCCAGCTAACTCATGTTGCAACTCGATTAATCGCTGCTCGAAATGAGCCACCACTTGTGAGTGACGTAACAACTCAATTGGGTTTTCAACATGAATACCTTGCGCTTTAGCCCAAGTATTTAATGCTTCAAATGCTGGCACGATTAGGGCTGACACATAATTGCGTGCATCGGCAACAATGGCGACTTGTTCGATAAATGGGCAACAAGCTACCTTACCTTCAACCCGCTGTGGTGCAATGTATTTACCGTTTGAAGTTTTCATTAACTCTTTAATGCGATCGGTAATATACAAGTTACCTTGCTCATCGATACGCCCTGCATCACCGGTTTTTAACCAACCGTCTTCAAAGGCTTCGGCGGTATCTTGGGGGCGATTGTAATAACCGCGCATCACAGTGTCGCCACGCACTAAGATTTCATCGTCTTTGCCAAGCTTGATTTGCATAGCCTCTAGCGGCTTACCGTTTGAACCTGGTACACGATTATCTAAAGTATTACAGGTTACCGTAGCGCAGGTTTCTGTCATGCCATAACCACACAATACCGGTACACCTATACTGTGAAAAAAGCTGGCCACATTAATATCGAGTGCGGCACCGCCCACGGGCATGAACTTTAACCGGCCACCCAACACTTGCTGTAACTTGCTGTAAACCAGCTTGTTAGCAAGCGTCCACTGTGCACTTAACCACAAACTTCCTGAAGCACGACCTTGGCTAACTTCAAATTGGCGTTTACCTACCCGCATCGCCCAAGCAAATAATGTTTGTCTCGCTTTAGGCGCTTGGCCGACTTTATCGTGCACAGCGCTGTAAATTTTTTCTAAAAATCGCGGCACAGCACACAAGGTATGTGGTTTAACCGCAATAAGGGCTTCTTTAATGCGATTAGTGTCGTTTAAATACACATTGTGGCCACCGCGACATAATACATACATACTCCAACCACGCTCGAACACATGGCTAAGCGGTAAAAAGGCCAACGACACATCACCCGCAGTAAATGGCAACTCACTGTCATGCTGTTTAATCATCGAGGCAAAATTACGGTAGTCGAGCATCACACCTTTAGGATTGCCGGTGGTGCCAGAGGTATAAATAAGCGTGAATAAGTCGTCTAGGTTGCTATTGGCGAGTCTAGTATTGAGCTCATTGGTAATCAGCGGATTAAATTGCGCCGCTAATACCTGATCAAAATACACATGATTATCGGCATTAAGGGTAACGTTAGCATCAAAGACTACAATGTGTTGCACGCACTCAGCTTGGGCTGCCACTGTGCAAGCCATGTCGTATTGCTGTTGGTTACCAGCAAAAATTAATTTAGCTTGAGAGTCGTTAACAATGAATACCGCTTGCTCTATGGTGCTGGTTGGATATACCGGTACCACAACATTACGAGCCTTAAGGGCGCCAATATCTGCACAGGTCCACTGTGGACAGTTTTGCGCTAAAATCACCACTTTGTCTTGCACTTGTAAGCCAAACTCAATTAACAACTGTGCGACTGAGTCTGTAACCGTATCAAATGCGCCCCATGTCACGGTATGCCAAGGAGCTGGCATGTCAAAGCCTTCAAGGGCAATGTTATTGCCTAATGACTGACCTTGCTGTTGCAGGAGTCGAACTACGTGGTATTGATCTAATGACATATGATAGTGGCCTTTTAGCTTACAAGTGTTCCGCTTTTTGCATTCTACCTGAAATCGCTAAAAACCATAAGAGCTTTTGCTCTATTTTTGAGCTTACGGTCACGTTTGTCAGTTATGCTCGATGATTTACGGGGCCAAAACGCCATGTTGCCACAAACGTTTTTTACCCCAAATTAATGCGCCAACACCAACAATAATTAGCGGCACATCAATAAGCAACCATACCCATAAGCTGTCACCGTCACGCACTGCTGCAAAGCTCAACGACACCAATATCGAATGGAGTAACACTATTAGCATTGCGGCTGTGGCTTGCAGGCTATTACGGCTTGCCGCACCCATTCCCAGCATAATGGCACAGCCCCAAAAAGTACTTAGGCCTAAATGCAGTACAAAAAGCCCACCGTATTGAGGATCAATCAAGCTATTGGTAAAACCTAGCACACTGACCATAGCCACTAACACAGCGATGAAACGATACTGGCTGCGGTAAAATGCATCGCGCAATCCACTCAAGCCGCTATAACAAGGCAATAAAAACAGCGTTTCTGCCGCGCGCCAACGCTGAATTCGGCTCCAATGAACAATGGCACAACTGATCACGGTAAATTGCACCAATAAAAATAATGCTGGTACATCAATATCAAATAGCCACGACAGCAGTATTAAACCAAGGGTGATCAACGGTAAACAAAGCAGCATCATCGTTAGCACTGGGCCGATAAAAAAGTTCATCGGATGAAACAACCGCTCAACACGAGTAATCCAGGTAAATCCTTTTATGCTCGGCAGCCACATCCAGCCCATTTGCACGGCGTTGAGGTACACCACTCGCGCCTCGTTATTCCAGCTAAGTTGGCGACATAAATGGATCACCCAAAACAATAGCCCAGCAATCAGTATTAGCATCATCCACGTCGGTATCGTGAGCGCTAATTTATCTAAAAATGGCACTGTTATGAATAATAAAAACGATAAATGAAAACTGTTACTGCGCCATAAACAGGCCCATACAAATAGCAAACTGACCACAATGGCTAGCAGTAGTCTGGGGATGACATCGTAAGCAGCAAAACCAATACAGGCGAATAGTTGTATCAATAACATACCGACTGCGATGGTCGCCGCCTGTACGAGTACGTACTTTTGATAATTTGGTATTAGACCGGTCACCTCAGTTGCTGCTAAGCGATTAAACTGCCAAGAAATTGCCGCCCCCGTAGACAGTGTTGCCATGGAAAAAACGAGGCTAACAACCTCAGTTTTACCCGTGATAAAACACAAAAAACCCAACATTAGGCCTAATCCTGCGGCACCAATAAAACCGACACTGCCTAAGTCATATAACCACAACCGCAGCATGCCACGGTAAGGTTTACGCCATGCTGAAAGTTGACTGTTTTGCAGCGACTGATTCATCGATGCAGCTCCATAAATAACTGTTCTAAGTTGAGTGATTTTTCACTCTGCACACCCGCAATATTCGATGGGTTACCTTGAGTATCCACCAGCACACTTTGTCCGGTTTGGCTCAATATTTTATAATGTGACGGTAACTGAGCGTTTTCGGCTAAGTTGAGTAATTTAACCTCTTCACGCAAGGCGTCGATTTCTTTAAACAGTATCAGTTGGCCTTTTTTAATCAGGGCAACATGGCTGGCAACACGTTCTAAATCTGAGGTGATATGCGATGAAAATAACACTGCTGAACCTGAATCGAGCGCGAGATCGAACAAGTCGCTCATAAACTGACGCCTGGCAATGGGATCTAAGCTGGCAACGGGTTCGTCGAGTAATAGTAAGGTTGGCCGATACGCCATAGCCATGATCAATGCTAATGATTGACGCTGGCCCACTGATAATTTTTGCACCGCTTGCGTAACATCTAAATCAAAACGTTTAAGCCAATCTTGCTCGAGTGTCATATCCCAATTTGGATAGAAGCTACGGTGCAACTCTAATGCTTTATCAATGGTAAAGCCTTCATAACCAAAAGGCTGCTGGGGTACGTAACCAATACGTTCTTTTGCTTGAACAGATAAAGCGGTAGGCGATTCGCCAAGGGTTGAAATATCACCTTGTTCGATGCCCACAATGCCTAATGCACAACGCATTAACGTCGATTTACCCGCACCATTTTGGCCTAATAACCCGACCACCATACCTGGGTAGAGTGTCATCGATAGATCGACCAACACCGCATGACCTGCTGCAGACTTGTGTTTTGCAGCAAAGGTTTTGCTCACATGATTAAAACGTAAAACGGGCTTCTCTTCGGCTTCCATTATCGACTTCCTAGATGATGTCCTTAAAAATTAGCTCAACTGTGGCTATTCTTTATTCCAAAATTGTTCCAACAATACTTGTAACTGGTCATAATCGACCCCTAGTTGCCGTGCCTGCTCAACTAATGCAGTTAATTGTGGTGCCAACAAACTGCTGCCAGAATCATTATTGGCCGCGGTTCTGGCAGCCACGCGTGACGGCTGACCACGGCGGCGCTCAACCCAACCTTGGTCGACTAGTTGCTGCATAGCACGTGATACCGTCATCGGGTTTACCGCTAAATGCTCGGCAAGTTGGCGCACCGAAGGCAGAACATCTTCGGGGTGCAATTGCCCGCCGACAATTAAGCGCACGATTTGATCGTGCAACTGTCGATAGATGGGTTCACCACTGCTGGGGTTGACATTTATTAATTCTAACATTAGCCTTTAACAACTGTATTAATACATTGATACATTGATACACTCATACACTAAGTGCTAAGGTATCATAATCGTCATGAAATGCAAAAAGGAAACGTTCCGATGATCAACAGGAAGTTTATCAACACAGTCTTAGCCAAGCGGTCAACCCGCTCTGGGTTATGCCAATCGGCAACACGTACTAGCCGATGGCTCGCGGTCGCTATTGCTATTTTACTCGCCAACAATAGTTATGCTGACACATCGCAAACCAATGTGGCTGCTCCGGCTAAAACCAGTGCTTGTTACTTAGACGGTTTAGACGAGCAATTACAGTGCGGTAAAATAACTGTATCAGAAAACCCTCAACTACCTGACGGTAAGCAAATCGACATTCATTTTGCTATTTTGCCAGCAATTAAAAACACTCACCCAAGTGAAGCGTTACTGGCCATCGCAGGCGGACCAGGCCAGTCAGCCATTGAAAATGCCGCCTTCTTTAATCGCATGTTGACCAAAGTTCGTCAGCAACGCGATATTTTACTGATTGATCAGCGTGGTACCGGTAAATCGAACATTTTATCTTGCGACGATGACACCACTGAATTACTCAGTATGAATGATGACGATCTTGATATCATTGCCATGACAGAAAAATGCCTAGGTCAAATTGATGCCGATGTAAGCCAATACGGTAGTAATACCGCGTTAACAGACTTCGAAGCAGTACGCGAATATTTGGATTACCAAAAACTGCATTTATACGGTATTTCCTATGGAACACGTATGGCACAGCTTTATATGCGCCATTACCCAGAAGCCTTATTAACCGTGACACTAGATGGCGTAGTGCCAATGCAACAAAGTGTTGTGGCGATTGGTGACTCAATAGAACGTGGTTTAAATGTATTATGGCGCGACTGTATAAGTACTCCTGCTTGCCAGCAACAATTTCCTGACTTGGCTGACGAATACAATAAAGTCGACCAACTGCTCGCCACCGCTCCAATAAGCCAACAAGTACGTGACCCACAAACAGATGAACTCAGCGAGTTTTTACTCACCCGCGGCAAGTTTAGCGGCGCTATTAGAATGGCGATGTACATGGCAAACATCCGTGCACTTATCCCGCATGCTATTCATCAAGCGGCACAAGGTAATTACCAACCGATATTAGGTATTTACACATTAACTGCTGATAGCACAGGTATTGCGATGGGCATGCACGCCTCCGTTGTGTGTGGCGAAGACATTCACCGCATTACTGATCAAATGCGTAAAGATGCAAAAGAGTCGTACATCAGCGGTAATATGTTAGAAGGATTAGAAAAAACCTGCCAGGCCTGGCCGATACCACAAGTAGACGACAACTTTAGTGAACCTATTCTCAGTGATATACCCACTTTATTGTTGTCTGGCGAACTCGACCCTGCAACACCGCCAAACTGGGGCGCACTGGCACAAGAAAAACTGACAAAATCAAAGCACTTCATTGCACCTTACGCAACCCATGGCGTGGCAGGCCAAAGCTGTGGCAATGACCTCGTCGCCCAGTTAGTTGACCAAGGTTCAGTAAAAGACATCAACGGTGAATGCTTACAAAAAGATGTCCGTCGTAGCTTTTACCTTAATGCCAATACCGTTGAAGCGCTACCGGTTATCGACACGCCCACTGACATAGAAACAACAGCACCAGCGAATACCGCTGCGGATAAGGAATAGTCATGATTACTGTTGCAAACTTAACCAAAAAAATTGGCGATGTGCAGGCGTTAGATAACTTAAGCTTTAGCGCTGAGAATGGCCAAATTACCGGTTTACTTGGCCCAAATGGTGCCGGTAAAACCACCTGTTTACGCACCTTATTTGGTTTACTTAAGCCAGACTCAGGCACAGCTACCGTTGATAACATAGATGTTGCAGTTGATCCAATTGGCGCCAAAAAGCAGTTAGGCTTATTCCCCGACCCTTTTGGTTTATATGAACGTTTAAGCCCGCGTGAATACATTAGCTTCTTTGCCGAACTCAGCGGTATGTCGCGCAAACAAGCGAAAGAAGCCACCGCAGATGTGATTGCACAATTAAAGCTGGAAGACATTAGCGACCGTCGCTGCAAAGGTTTTTCTCAAGGCCAGCGGATGAAAACGGCATTAGCACAAGCCATTGTTCATAAGCCAAGTAACATCATTTTAGACGAACCTACTCGCGGGCTTGATGTGATGAGTACCCGTTTGTTGCGCGACATTTTGTTGCAGCTCAAAGACCAAGGTCATTGCGTGCTGTTTTCAAGCCACGTGATGCAAGAAGTCGCCGCCTTGTGTGATCGCGTTATCGTGATGGCTAATGGCAAAGTAGTCGCCATCGGTAGTCCTGATGAACTGTGTCAGCAAACAGGTAAAGACTCACTAGAAGATGCATTTATCGAACTTATCGGTACCGACGAAGGGATTGCAGCATAATGAAAATGATACTCGCAATGGTGCGCAAAGAACTCATCGACGCCGCACGAGATAAACGATCGGTTATGGCTGGTTTATATTATGCCATTGGTACGCCGTTGATCATGTGCGGCATGTTTATGGTGTTAATTGGCCAGCTGTCTAGTCCAGAAGATTTAAACATCAATATCAACAATGCCGATAACGCTCCAGATTTAGTGCGCTACTTAAGTAATAACGGCATCAACCACGGTGAAGATGAACAAGCGAACAAAATAATCTTAACCATTAGTGACGATTACGCCGCCAACATGGCCAAAGCTAAACAAGCTGAAGTGATATTAATAGCCGACAATTCAGATGAGAAGCTGCAAAAATCAATTCGTCGACTAGAGCGTCAACTGCAAGCATATAGTGCAGAAATGGGCAGCATTCGCTTAATTGCCCGCGGTATTAATCCACGGATAACCCAGCCATTAAAGGTCAATATCGAAGACAAAGCCACACCAGACTCTAAAGGTGGGATGATTTTAGGCATCGCTATATTCACCATGATGTACTCGGTATTTATTTCCGGTATGAACCTCGCTATCGACACCAGCGCAGGTGAGCGTGAGCGTAACTCACTAGCACTATTGTTAAGCCACCCAATGAGCACCCGCGAATTAGTCATCGGTAAAATTATTGCCGTAACCTGTTTTGCTTTGCTCGGGTTAATCTTGATTTTACTGGTATCAAAAGTGGCTTACCCCTTTGTACCGTGGCAAGAAATTGGCTTTACCGTCAATATCACTCCAGACTTTATGGGCTTAATGTTCCTTGTCGGTATTCCAGTCGCCTTGATGGCCGCAACCTTACAACTGTATGTATCGTTTATGGCTAAAACCTTTAAAGAGGCGCAATCATACTTAACCATGGTGTTATTTGTCCCACTGGCACTGTCAATGGCGGCCAGTTACAACATCGCCCCAGACGTATTGCAGTGGTTACCCGTATCTGGCCAGCAACAAGCATTGATGGACTTTATTAAAGGTCGTGAGATTCCAATGATGCAATTAATTATTTCATCTGTGACCACACTGATCATTGCCATTGCATTAGCCGCGGGCTTAGAAAAGTCGCTTAAAAGTGAAAAAGTCGTCTTTGGTTTATAACCGTTAGCTTATAACGACGAGCCTCAGCCTTAACGAGTAGAGATAAGACAGAGGTAATTAGCAAGAGAGATTAGCTAGCGCTTTTAATAAGAGTAAGTCAGATAAGAAAGTCAAAAATCTATTAACAAAAGAGCATTAATTAGGAGTCATTATGGAAAATGATATCGCCATTATCGCGTTGGTCTTCATTATTGTGGTTGGCACCACTGCATCTGAAATGTTTAAGTATTATATGAAGCATAAGCAGCAAACTGACACGGGCAGTGTCAGCGATCTACAAGCACAAAACCAAGCATTGATTGAACGAGTGCAAGTGTTAGAGAAACTGGTTACTGACAGTGATTTTGATTTAAAGCAGCAGTTTAAACAGCTGTAATATTTGCGCTAAAATGCCAACATTTTATACAAGGAATGTGATCTGCTATTCCTGTTAACGAAGCGCATTCGTTTGAAATAAATAAACTAGTAATATATAAACTATTAACCAATTTTAAATCAGTTAATATATTCAAAGCAAATACTAAAATCTTTATCGTCTACAACATCAATGATATTAAAGATTAGTCAATACGTAATTCCGGTAGCAGATTAGCAATAAGAAAATAGACATGAAAATAATAAAAATATTCATAATAAAATAATTTACTATTTTTATAGCTTATAAATTATATACAACCTGACTGCTTATCACACTCAGACAATCTTTATTCTAAATATTAAGTCTTTGTCATAAAAATTATTTTATATTTGGATATATGTAATCTAAAATAATCATAGCAGCAAAACAGAGCATATCAATCATGAAAATGACATAATAAATTTTAAAAATACCTGTGATTTTAGGTGGGACATTATCTTTCAAGTGCAATAAATTATATCGCTTTGCATACCAATCAAACATAAAAACACTCGCATAATGAAGTGTTCCATGACCAGTTAAAAAAATATTTAATGAGAAATACTCACGCCCATCTTCTAGTATATCTTCAACTAGCTTAATACGTTTATTGTATATATATAACAACATGGGAAACAAAACAAATAAACCTAAAAATACAAAGCTGCCACCTAATAAAAGTCCTATAAGATCTGTTATTGACATTATTTTTCTATCACCTCATACAAAAGTTCTGCTTTATCACGCATATAATGACTCCCATGCTTTGCCCCAAAATATCCTCCAACACCACCTGCGACTATTCCACACCATAGTAAACTAGTTCCGCCACTAGGAAGACCAAAAACAATTGAACATAAACCATAACTTGCAATAAAACCACCGCCAGCTCCACCGGCAATAGCTCCAGCGCCTTTGCCCGTTTCAACATATTTAGCTTTAGTACACTCAAGGTCTGTACCTTCAAGACAAGCTCGTTGGATATTTGCAGTTGCCTCAACACCCGTTAATACAACGCCTACATATCCAACTCGTTTTAAGTTTTTTGCCATATTCGCTACAGTTTTATAATGGTCAGCAAAACCAGGAATATTTTGAGCATATCCGCCCATTTTATCCCAACGCCTAATCAAACTTTTGCTACTTAAACCTAATTGAGTTCGAATATTTCCTGGCATTAAGTTTTCACCAAACGCCGGCTGACCAAAGCGTCTTAAAGCATTATTTAAATTAGAAAAGATAATCTTTCTTCGATGCTGAAACTCAGGTGATCTCAAGTTTCCTTTGACATTATAAGTTTTGATATACATCTGCTCTAAATTTTTTAAGTTCTCCTTTACAAAGATAACATGCGAGTTCCAAGTGTTATTAGCTACGCCTAATAATAAGCCGTTATATTTAGCAAAATTACTGAGTAAGTCGTACCGCTTAGCCAAAACTTCTTTTTCAATCTCATCAAGTTCCCTCAATTTTTTATCAATCTCCAACGCATACTTTTGAAACTCTTGTTCTTCAATTGTGCACTGAAATGTATTTAAAGGAGAAATTAAAACGATTTGACCAGGCTTAGCAAAACCATCGATTAGATGAGAGTTAACAAATTTAAAATGTTCAAAGGTTTCTTTTGTTGGCATGTTGTATAACACAAGGATCAATGCATTGACCGCCATACGCTTCTCAACAATATGTATAGCAAGATCACTTGGTATTGCAGAAGTATTACTCATAAAACATCCTTGCTTTCACGATTTAGTCCTTCAATATTTAGATCTATATTTTACACCTATGCCTCTAATTTTCTATTATCAAATAGGATATAAAGACCTTTACCTCCACCTCATAATGGTTATAAAACGTATCGTATGGATTTTTTTATCCTCACGACACGCTTTAACATGGCAGAAATTGAATGTTTTTAACTACTTCGCTTTAGGTCTAAACGGCTTTATCACCGCTTCATCACAGACTAAAAACGGTCCGTCCATTAAATCGATGCAATAAGGAATTGCAGGGAATACAGCGTCTAAACATTCACGGATAGACTTAGGTTTACCGGGTAGGTTAACAATCAACGAGTCGGCACGAAGACCCGCTGTTTGACGAGACAAAATAGCGGTTGGTACAAACTTTAATGATTCGGCGCGCATTAGTTCACCAAAACCAGGCATCATTCTATCGCACACCGCTTCGGTTGCTTCTGGCGTTACGTCCCGTTTCGCTGGGCCGGTTCCACCGGTAGTCACGATTAAACAGCAGTCTTGGTTGTCAGCTAAATCAATTAATGTGGCTTCAATAACGTCACGCTCATCGGGGATCACCTTATAAACAGGTTCCCATTCCGAGGTTAAATACTCATTCAATACATCAATAATCGCCTTACCTGACAGATCTTCATATATGCCAGCGCTGGCACGATCACTAACGGTAACGATACCTATTTTAGCTTTGCTCATGGTTATCTTTCCCTTATGTGGGGTAAAAGCAGTAATGCAAATATATGCCGACAATCTACCAAAAAAATCGACATTCACAAAATGTTAAACTGATAGATAGATCACCGATTTAGGATTCCATTGATCAAGGCAAACAATGACTTCTGTCTGTGGGGTATTCATACTGAAATAATTGAACTGAGTAATACGGGTTAATGTTTTGGTTTGGCAGCTATTTAATATGCCCAGCGATAAACGATGAATGCCATGAGATCCGTCATAATATATGGCCTAGCAACCCGTCGGTATAGCGTAACAACATAAAGCGAGTGAGTACTATGCATACAACCAAACAACGTGGTTTCACCCTTATTGAATTGGTGGTAGTCATTATTATTTTAGGCATTTTAGCTGTAGTTGCAGCGCCTAAGTTTATTAATCTGAAAAGTGATGCGCTTATTGCCAGTTTGAAGGGATTCCAGGGGGCATTAAAGTCAGCCAATACCTTGGTTTATTCAAAAGCGGTATTGTCGGGTCAAGAAAAGCTCGACCCAGGTTCGGTGACACTCAATGGTGTAAATATTAGCACTACTGTGGGATACATAACGCCTCTGGCTGACAATATAGCCAAAGCACTTGATGGTTCATTTGAGGTAGTTGTTGACGCAAGTAAAACGGATATTACCGCTGACTGGGCTATTTTTTATAATGCTGGCACGAATCCATCAGTATCTATTTACCCTAAGGGATTCACTTCTTTTGCAAACTGTAACTTACGTTATTTGGCAGGTTCATCTGTTTCGGCTGATCCAACATTTTATGCCCTAACCACCAGCGGCTGTTAATTGTAGAAGCAAGACATAAATTTGTTTGGTTTGAACTTGGCCGCTAACACCAAAACAGAAAGATGACGCATCTTGTTATAAAAACACAGCAAAATAGCGTCTTTCAACGCTTATTTAACGGCTGAATACCCTATGACATGTTGGGCTAAAATGCCCGTAACTGCCATTTCAGCAACATGGCGTAAATCATCATGTGTCGCTCCATCAGCAGCCTGAATAGACATGCCTTTAAATAAGGTCACGATCAAGGTTGCTAACACTTTCGGCTGACAATCATCAGCTAATTCGCCTCTTTGTTTAGCCTCAGCAAACTGATCAATTAATTCAGATTGATGTTTAGTTTGCAGCAGATGAACCGCTTCTTTAATCCCTTCGCTTGCTTCATTGCATGACAACGCACTATTGATTAGCGCACAACCTTGCGGGTGGCTACAATCGGTGAACTGCGCCGCCGCGCCTACTAATAAAGCTCGAATAACATCGGCAATATGCTCATGTTTAAAGGCGGTATTAAATAGTGAATCTGGGCGATTTTCATAAAGCTCAATGGCTTTTAAGAACAACTGCTCTTTATTACCAAATGCGGCATATAGGCTGGGTTTTTTAATTCCCATCACCTCAGTTAATTCGCTTATAGAGGTACCTTCATAGCCATTACGCCAAAAAACATGTAGCGCTTGCTCTAATGCAAAGTCGATATCAAACCCACGAGGGCGGCCGACACAAGCTGCTTTTGTTATTGTCATCAATAGTACCTCTTATATTAACGAATCATTATTTATCATACCGTTAGCTAAATATTCTATGATAGATAACTCGTACATCTTAGCACAACGCTAAATCATAGAAAGGGTTAATAATAAGCAGATTAAGCGCTTTTTTTCATCTTTTTCAAGTATTGATTAACGCTATTTCATCGTCACTAGCTACGCTTGCATGCCATGAAGCTATTTCATCATGTTGATTATTAATCACCTTGTCATAATAATTTAATACCTATCGGTACAAAACTAATTGACAGTTGTATTTTAATCTATATATTACCGTGCGGTACAGAACAATTTGTACCAGTTGGTATAAAAACATAGCCAAAGACAAAAGTAACGCACCCAATAGCTTGTTAAATAACGTAAATGCTATGGATTAGAGGACAGCACCATGAAGACGTTAAAATCAATTAAGATCACTTTGTTAGTAAGCCTAACGGCATTGCTATTAGTGGCGTGCGGAGAGCAACCTGCACAACAAGCGAATACACCCGCAGCGCCGAAGGTAGATGTTGCCAACGTACTTTATGAACGCATTACTGAATGGGATCAATTTACTGGACGCTTACAAGCACCAGAAAAGGTCACTTTGGTACCTCGCGTGTCAGGTTATATTGAATCGATTAACTTTAAAGAAGGCGCGTTAGTGCAAAAAGGCGATG
This sequence comes from Shewanella sp. BF02_Schw, assembly GCF_014596695.2. NCBI lineage: Bacteria > Pseudomonadati > Pseudomonadota > Gammaproteobacteria > Alteromonadales > Shewanellaceae > Shewanella > Shewanella sp. BF02_Schw. Next base: position 47,049 of record NZ_JABKAW020000006.1, on the reverse strand, counting down.
TGTTATTTACCATCGACTCGAGTGTTTTTACTGCTGAATATGAACGCCTTAAAGCAGAATTAACCAGTGCAATATCAGCTAACCAACTTGCTGAAAATGATTATGAACGAGCCAATAAGCTGTTCCATCAAAAAGCGGTTTCAGAAGAGCTTATTGATACTCGTCGCTCTAATATGCATCAAACTGCCGCTGCTGTAGCATCAGTTAAAGCAGCATTAACTAGCGCCCAACTTAACGTTGAATATACCCATGTTACCGCCCCAATCACTGGTCGAGTGTCGTATGCCAATGAAACGGCAGGTAACTATGTCACCGCCGGACAAACACATCTCACCAGCTTAGTCTCTACGTCGCATATGTACGCTTATTTTGATATCGATGAGCAAACGTATTTAAAATATTCCGCGTTATCGTTCGAGAACAAACGTCAAAATCCACGTTTGGGCAACAATGCTGTGGTGATGGCTCTGGCAAATGAAACCAGTTTTAACCACCAGGGTGTGATCGACTTTGTCGATAATTCGGTTGATCAACAAACAGGTACTATCCGCGTTCGAGCAAACTTTGCCAATCAGGATAATCAATTATTACCCGGCTTATTTGCCCGCATCAGCATTGCGGGTAGCGAGTCATACGACAGTATTTTAATTGACGATAAAGCCATTTTTACTGACTTAAATAACAAGTTTGTTCTGGTAGTAAATGACAAAAACATCCTTGAGTATCGTAGCGTTAGCCTAGGTGAGAAGCTTCACGGTTTACGTATTATTACTGCCGGTTTATCCCCTAACGATACCATCGTGGTAAACAGTCTGCAGAAAGTACGCCCTAACGTCACTATTGAGCCAAATCTCACCGACATGGCCGATAGCGACAAATTAGAAGCATTACATCAAGCACAACGCCTCCTCGATAACCAGCCATTAACAGCAAGTGTTGCTGATGACGCAAGTCAGGGTTAAGGAAACCACATAATGTTGTCTCAATTCTTTATTAAAAGACCAATTTTTGCCGCTGTTCTGTCGCTGCTGTTCTTTATTTCAGGCGCGCTAGCAGTATGGCAATTACCCATTACCGAATACCCTGAAGTGGTGCCGCCAACGGTAGTTGTTACGGCAAACTACCCAGGTGCTAACCCTAAAATCATTGCTGAAACCGTTGCATCTCCGCTAGAGCAAGAGATTAACGGCGTAGAAAACATGTTGTACATGTCTTCGCAAGCCACGTCCGATGGGCGCATGACGCTAACCATCACCTTTGCGATTGGTACTGATGTTGATTTAGCTCAAACCCAAGTCCAAAGCCGGGTAGAACGAGCAAAACCTCGTTTACCAGAAGAAGTACAACGCTTAGGCATAGTCACCGAAAAGTCATCACCTAGCTTAACCATGGTGGTGCATTTAACCTCGCCCGACGATCGTTATGACATGTTGTATCTGTCTAACTATGCGGTATTAAAAGTAAAAGATGAATTAGCCCGTATTACTGGTGTGGGTGCTGTGCGTGTGTTTGGCGCTGGCGACTACAGCATGCGTGTGTGGCTAGACCCTAACAAAGTAGCGGCAATCGGATTATCACCGAGCAATATTGTTGCCGCTATTCGTGAGCAAAACCAACAAGCCGCAGCCGGCAGTTTAGGCGCGCAGCCTAGCGGCGACAGTGATTTCCAATTACTGATTAACGTTAAAGGCCGTTTATCCAACGTTGAAGAGTTCGAAGACATTATTGTTAAAGTGGGTGATCAAGGTCAGATCACTCGTTTAAAAGATGTTGCCCGGGTTGAATTAGGTGCATCGACTTACGCCCTACGCTCAATGTTAGACAATAAAGACGCGGCTGCATTACCTGTGTTCCAGGCCTCGGGTTCTAACGCGATTCAAATATCTGATGATGTTCGTTCTAAAATGGCTGAGTTGTCTAAGTCATTTCCAGAAGGCTTAACCTACGACATCGTCTATGATCCTACCGTGTTCGTGCGTGGCTCAATTAAAGCTGTGGTACAAACACTGGTTGAAGCATTATTGCTGGTTGTATTAGTAGTGGTGTTGTTTTTACAAACGTGGCGCGCATCCATTATTCCATTAGTGGCGGTTCCAGTATCACTTGTGGGTACATTCGCCTTTATGCACCTAATGGGCTTCTCACTGAATGCCTTATCACTGTTTGGCTTAGTGCTGGCGATTGGTATCGTGGTCGATGATGCGATTGTAGTAGTTGAAAACGTTGAGCGAAATATCTCTGACGGATTATCGCCCGTTGCTGCCACTCAAAAGGCAATGAAAGAAGTGACCGGTCCGATTATTGCCACCACATTGGTACTGGCGGCAGTATTTATTCCAACGGCATTTATGTCAGGCTTAACCGGACAGTTTTATAAACAGTTTGCGCTAACCATTACCATCTCCACTTTTATTTCGGCAATTAACTCGTTAACCCTTAGCCCTGCTTTATCGGCATTATTGCTTAAAGGTCATCACGAGAAAAAAGACGCACTTACCCGCGGTATGGATAAGTTATTAGGCGGTTGGTTATTTAATCCGTTTAATCGCCTATTTGCGCGTATGTCTAATGGTTACGGCTGGTTAGTGAAGAAAATCATTCGTTTTGGTGCTGTCATTGGTATTTTGTATATCGGTTTAGTCGGCCTAACAGGCTTACAGTTTGCCAATACCCCAACAGGTTATGTGCCTGGCCAAGATAAACAATATCTTATTGCCTTTGCCCAACTACCTGATGCTGCATCATTAGATCGCACTGAAGCTATCGTGAAAGAAATGTCACGTATTGCACTTGAGCAACCTGGTGTCGCCCATGCTGTAGCCTTCCCAGGTTTAAGCATTAATGGCTTTACCAATAGTACTAACAGCGCCATTTTATTTACCCCGCTGGATGACTTTGCCGATCGCAAAGATCCATCATTATCAGCAAGTGCTATTGCTGCCGCGTTAAATCAAAAATTCGCCTCGATTAATGGCGCATTTATTGCGATTTTCCCGCCACCGCCAGTGCAAGGCTTAGGCACCATTGGTGGCTTTAGACTACAAATTCAAGATCGTGCTAACTACGGTTACGAAGAGTTGTATAAAGTGACCATGCAAGTGATGCAAAAAGCATGGGCAACGCCAGAGCTAGCGGGAGTATTCTCGAGTTATCAAGTCAATGTGCCACAACTTGAAGTGAACATCGATCGTACTAAAGCCAAGCAGCAATCGGTGTCGTTAGACGAATTGTTCTCCACCCTGCAGGGATACATGGGTTCGGTTTACGCCAACGACTTCAACCAGTTTGGCCGAACTTATCAAGTGAACGTACAAGCAGATGAGCAGTTTAGACAAACGCCTGAACAAATTGCCCAACTAAAAGTACGTAACAACCAAGGTGAAATGGTGCCTATTGGTTCATTTATTAATGTCACCAATTCATCTGGTCCAGACCGAGTCATGCATTACAACGGTTTTACCACTGCGGAATTAAATGGTGGTGCTGCACCTGGATTTAGTAGCGGTGAGGCGCAAGCTGCAATTGAAAAGATTTTAGCTGAAACCTTACCTAACGGTATGACCTACGAGTGGACTGAGATCACCTACCAACAAATTTTGGCAGGCAATGCGGGCGCCTATATTTACCCATTAATTATCTTGTTAGTGTTTATGGTATTAGCCGCGCAATATGAAAGTTTAAGCTTACCAATAGCCATTATTCTGATTATCCCAATGACACTGTTATCGGCATTAACAGGGGTACTTATCTACGGTGGAGATAACAATATCTTTACCCAGATTGGGTTAATTGTACTGGTGGGGCTGGCAACCAAAAATGCCATTCTAATTGTTGAGTTTGCCAAAGAGTTACAAGATGATGGCATGGAACCATTGGAGGCCATACTTGAAGCCGGTCGCTTACGTTTACGGCCTATTTTAATGACCTCGATAGCCTTCATTATGGGGGTGGTACCGATGGTTTTTTCTAGCGGACCTGGTTCAGAAATGCGTCAAGCAATGGGTGTTGCAGTATTCTCAGGCATGATTGGGGTGACGATTTTTGGCCTTATCTTAACGCCACTGTTTTATTATGCCCTCGCAAAACGAGGCAAAAATAAAACCGAGTTAGCCGAATCGGCCATAACGCACGATTAACCGCGTTATTGATTCAATGATAAAAAAGAGGTCACCTAAGGTGACCTCTTTTTTATTGCTCAATAACTCATTTACACAAATTTGATTCACGATTGCACTTGCGCCAAAACGGGCAGCGCAGGAAAAGCACCTTTTGTCGTACACGTTATCGCACCACACTTAATTGCAAACTCGGCAGCAGTTTGAACGTTCACTCGATTAAGCAATTTTTGTACTAAAGGCCCAGGAGTAAAATATCCTTCATCACGGCCGAGTTCAAATAAGAACCCCGCAACAAAGCTATCTCCGGCGGCAGTAGTATCTATGGCAACAATTTTAGGCACCGGCAACTCAAAGGAAAACTCAGCACTGTGGCATAAAACGGACTCAGCACCATTGGTGACCAAAATTAACCTCACCCCTTGCGCAATACAGAATGCTAAATAATCGTCAAATGATACCCCACGCTCCAGAGCCAAATAGAGTGCTTCTTCTTTACTCATTTTCAACAGGTGTGTGTAACCAAAACATTGCTCTACTCGAGCCGATAACAGCCGAGTGTCTTGCCATAGTGACAAGCGTAAATTGACATCAAAACTGACTAACGTTTGTTCTTTATGCGCTTTTTTAGCACCATAGAGACTGGCGGTGAAAATGGCCTTTTCAGTAAATGTATTTGAACAAAGATGAAAAATATCAATTTGAGACCAATCGATAGCATCAAAATCAGCTTCACGGTATAGCATGTCGGCAGTGCTTTGCCGATTAAAGCTAAACGACCGTTCCCCTTGAGCATCTAAACTAACTAACACGGTGGCAGTAGCAGCATCTGGCACTAATGTTAAACAACTGACATCCACACCTTGTGCTGCCAAGGCATCTTGCAACATCACGCCATAATGGTCAGCACTAATGCCACCAGCAAAATGGCTCTTACCGCCTAATTTAGCGTAACCCACAGCGACATTGGCAGGCGCGCCGCCAGGGATAGGCTCGTGCACTAAACCAGAATGGCCCACTGGCAGTAAATCAATTAATACTTCACCAAAACTCAATAATGTACTCATATAAAACGTCCAAAAAAAAGCCCATTTGCATGGGCTTGTTAACAGGGATTTCTAAAACTAATGCAACTAATACCATTGCAAATAAGATGACTACAACTAGCTGACTAAAACTAGCTGATTACAACTAAGGCAATGACAATAAACGATTAAAACTCGTACTTAACGGTAGCGCTGGTTGTACGGCCGTTAATGGTTCTGGCACGAATAATATTGTTATCGGGTACCGAACCTTCTTCAGCTTCGGTAATACCGACAGTATCAAACAAGTTATTGACGTTAAGCGCGACCGATAACATATCGGTTAGCTGGTACGACGCAAACGCATTGACTTGAGTGTAACCATCAAAACTTAGGTCATTGTTATCTTGAGCATAAGACTCAGTGGTACCAATCAAATTGACCCCAACAGAGCCTTTATCAAAGTTATAACGGCCCATTAGAGAGTAAATAAAATCTGCTTGGCGACGTGGTGTGTTGCCGATTACGCCTGGGTTAAGGGCATCTTTAACAATTTCAGCATCGGTCCAGGTTACGTTACCGCGGAAGTCGAAATCGCCAACGTAGTAAGCACTTTCTAGCTCAATCCCTTTGGCTTCATATTTACGGTCAAAGAATATTTGGCTTGTGGCTTCAAAGTTTTGCTCTTCGGTTTCAGAGTAAAATGCTGTCGCAAATACCGACATATTATCGTAACGATACTTCACACCCACTTCGTACTGGTCTACTTTATCCACTGAGTCTTCGTCAGAAACTGAACCATCAGGACTCACCTTACCAAATAATAAACGGTCAGCATTAGCACGGCCACCATGACTGATACGACCAAATGCAGCTAAATCTTCAGACACTTGGTAGTTAGCACCGAATGAGTAAGATAAGTATCCCCAGTCATAATTCACTAACTGTGGGTTAGCATTATCAATTGACGACACACTTAACTCAGGCTGAGAAATCACCCCATCACGGTTCATATCCACTTGTGATTGCACATTACCCGCATAGTAACCACTGGCATCGCCAGAGTCATAGCGCACGCTACCGTCTAACGATAAATCGCCAAACTTAGATGACGCAGCAATATACGGTGCTTTAATGGTGTAGTCCGAATCGTAATTACGTTGGCAACAATTGCCCCAATAAGGCACGCCATAAGCATATAAACCATTATCAGAGTAAGATGTACCATCTGCGGCAACCACATCTAAAAGTGCGGCATTATCGCCTTGCACTTCCATTAAGTAAGAGTTCCACATCCACGTCATATTGATATTTTGAGTGGCAGTATAAAAACCAAAAGTGACGTTAGAATCGTCAAAAGTCTTGGTTAATTTCATGTCATTGACGATAGAACCAAAGTCATTCATGGTCACATCAAAACTGTGCACCCGCATTGCTAAGTCACTGTCAAAGGCTTGGCCTGCTTTAGCACCGTTAGCATAAATAAGTGTCGAGCCTGCGCCGCCAATACTGCTAGCAATACTTGAGCTGTTAGCCACTTCGGCAGGCATTAACGACATAAAATTACCGCTCACATCCGAGATACGGAAACGGTTTTCCACTAACCAATCGTCACCTAAATCAAATGAGGCTTCTAGTCCCACCGAGTTAACAATCGGATTCATACCATCACGCATATCACCACGACTAATATTGCCGTTAGCATCTAAGCGCAGGGTTGATAACATGTTAGCTGAATGAACCGTATCAGATTGAGCATCAAATCCAGGTATTGAGCTACCATCGGAATACATTGGCATCGGCAAATAACCAATGCTCTTATCATTTAAGTGCTTTACATATAAACGCACATAACCAGAATCAAACTCTTTGGTTAAGTTAGCTTTAATTTGGCCACCCTTGTTTGCGGTGTAACCAGGGTCACGCGGACCATCACCGGTGCGCACAAAGCCACCGATGTGAAAACGCATCGAGTCATTAATGCTGGTGCCGTATTCAAAATCAGTACGCAAAGTATCGTAATCTAGACCCACAGTAGATGAAATACTGCCAGCATCACTGGTACCGGTTTTACTGATGACGTTAATAATACCGCCTGGTGCATTACTGGCAGCTGTTGATGCTGAACCGCCACGGATTGATTCAATAGTTTGTGTCGTAGAATCAATACGTAAGAAAATATCCGCATTACCAAATGCAATATCACCAAACTGTACAATAGGTAAGCCATCTTCTTGAATTTGCAAGAATTTAGCTCCACCAGAGGCAACAGGTAAACCACGTACCGCAATGTTGGCGTTACCTTCACCACCAGTCGATTCAACCTTCATGCCCGGAATAATACGGAACGCTTCGGCTGATGAACGAGGTGAGCTAATCGCTAAATCTTCTGGCGACACACTACTCACCGACACGCTCGAGTCCATTACACGTGTACCACGGGCTACACCCGTTACCACAATGCGCTCAAGGCCAATGGCGTCTTTCTTGGTTTCCGCAGTATCTGCTTCAGCAGCCCACAAGCTCGAACTGACCATCACCGCTAGCGTACTCAATACAAATTTTTTAGATGTGCTTATTATCATTTTTATGTCCCCACATAGAGTGTATTGATGTTGTCTTATCTCCCCATAACAACATCAGTAATATATTCATCAATCGAACTAAGCCCCCAAACTAGCTCAGTAGCGAGTCAAAAGGTTAAGGTTAAAGTTAAATTCAAGCCTTTACTTAATCGATTAAGTTACAAGTTAGCAACTAAACAGTAAATTGCAAGTACAATTTATGTTCAATTATCGTTAACAGGATTAAAAAATCGTCTAAGTAGATGTTTATTAGATTAAATATTTATAATCGCAGAGGTTCATTATTTAGCGTCAGCGGTCAACAAATGTCCTGACGGATCACGAAGCAGATTGTAGGCTGCTAATAAGCACAACATAAATGCAAAGCCAGTTGCTAAATAAAACCCGTATTTAACATGACCAAATATGTCGCCTACCACTCCCATCAACAATGGGCCTAATGCAGCAGAAAGCGCAGTAAAGAATAAAATAACCCCAGCAACCGAACCGTGCTGGTCAACAGGGAAACAACTGATCCCTTTAGAGTTTAATGTTGGATACATCATTGACATAAACAAGCCTGATAAAGGCAATAAAATAACCGCCGCAGAAATGCCATACATCATTGCACCTAAATAACATAGGCTAATTGCTAGGCTGAACCAAAACATCACTTGCTGCCAACTGTATCGATTGAGGATCCAGCCACCTAAGAAACGTCCCAGTGCCCGTAATGTGAAAAAGATTGTTAATGCATACGTCGCGATTAATGCCAACTCACCTTCATAGTTGAGTAATAGCGTCGGCATCCATACATAAATGGCCACTTCAGTAGCAACATAAAGCCCAATCGCTAAAGAGTAGCCCAATGCATAAGGGTTCCTCATCATGCTAAACGTACTGGCTAGATTAATATCTTGAGTAGATGAGCGCTTAAGTTGCGGGTATTCAGCCTTATAAGCTAACCAACATAATATTAAACAAAACACCCCTGCACCAAAATACAGATACTTCCACGACACCCCTGTTATCAATAAATAGCTGACAATCGCCGGGCCGACCATGGCACCCACACCAAAAAAGCCTTCGACGGTATTCATGGTACTTGAGTGTTGTTTTGAGTTTGTTGAAATATCACCAATTAATCCTAGCGCACCCGTTTTGAACACCCCAATAGCAATACCCACTAACGCCAACAAACATAGAAAATAATAAAATGACTCACCTAATGCGAACATAAAACTGGCTAGCGCAAACAGCAGTAAGCCAATTAAAATTGTTATTTTCCGGCCTAACTTATCCGCCAGAAAACCCAAAAATAGCCCACTTAATGCGATAAATAGCATTGGCATGTAATGAAATGCACTCGCTTGAGACATCGATAAATCAAATGTGTTAATCAGCTCAGGAATAATCACTCCCACCGCATCAGAAGTCATCGCGAACATAAAAAACATTAAATATGTTAGTATTCTTATCCTAGTGTTACCACTATTCTCATTACTCTTCATATGGTTAACCATACTTTTCACCTTATTGTTATATGTTTTCTTTGTGGTCACACAGTCTATTTATGGCGACACATTCGTCTTCTCCCACAGAAAACGAATTCAATATTTAAACAAAGCCCTTGAATAATGTTTCATATTGGTTAAATATACAACTTAATCGATTAAGTTTTTTTTAAATACTTACTTTAAGAGTCACCAACATGAAAAATAATGTTCAGCTGATCACTTACGTAGATCGTATAGCGCACTCAGACTTAAAAGGACTCAAACAGGTTCTCGACACAGAACTGCATGATCTCTTTGGTGGCGTACATCTGTTACCTTTTTATTATCCGATTGACGGCAGCGATGCTGGCTTTGACCCTATAGACCATGCAAAAGTAGATGAACGTCTTGGTGATTGGAATGACGTAAAGCAGATTGGTCAACAATACGACATCATGGCCGACTTAATCGTTAACCACATGTCTGCAGAGTCTACCGAGTTTCAAGACGTGCTTGCCAACGGTAAAAGCTCAGTTTATTGGGATTTATTTTTAACCAAAGATAGCGTATTTCCAGACGGTTTAAGCGCAGAAAACCAAGCTAAAATTTATCGCCCACGTCCGGGGAGTTGTTTCACCACCTATAAACTCGCCGACGGTACACAAGCCGAGTTTTGGACGACCTTTACCTCAAATCAAATTGATATTAATGTGCATACCGCTGCAGGTCAGGCACATTTAAACAAGGTGCTAACGCGTTTTCATGAAAGCAAAGTCGATCTTATTCGTCTTGACGCTGCGGGTTATGCCATTAAAAAACCAGGCACTAGCTGTTTTATGATTGAAGAATCATTTGAATTTGTCGATGAGTTAGCCAAAAAAGCCAACAGCCTAGGCATGACCACCCTTGCCGAAATTCACTCGCATTACATGACCCAGCTCGATATCGCTAAGCGCGTAGACATGGTGTACGACTTTGCGCTGCCACCATTGATTCTCCACAGCTTATTTAGCCAAGATGTCAGTGCATTAAGCCATTGGCTATCCATTGCCCCACGCAACTGTGTCACGGTATTAGATACTCATGACGGCATTGGCATTATTGACGCTGGCCCGGTCGGCAATAAAGCAGGTTTATTAACAGCGGCAGAAATTGATAACTTAGTTAACCGCATCCATAGCAATAGCAAAGGTGAAAGCTTACAAGCAACGGGCGCGGCAGCCAGCAATGTCGATCTATATCAAGTTAATTGCACCTACTACGATGCGCTTGGCCAAAATGACATTGATTATTTAATCGCTCGAAGCGTGCAATTTTTTGCTCCAGGTATTCCGCAGGTGTATTACACCGGTTTACTGGCAGTGCCTAATGCCATGGAGTTACTGAATCAAACTCAAGTAGGTCGCGACATTAACCGCCCTTATCTACAGGTAAGCGACATTCAAACTGCCATGCAAAAACCGGTTGTTAAAGCGCTATGTGAGCTGATCACTCTACGCAATAAAGTCGATGCCTTTAATGGTGAGTTCACCATGACAAACCAGGCTAATCAGTTAGATCTTTGTTGGGTGCATGGCGACAGTTCAGCCAAGTTAAGCGTTAATTTTGCCAGCAAAGAAGCCCATATCAACATCGTTGAAGCCCAGCAATCGACTCACATTGTACTGACTGATTTACTGGCTAAACACCGCGGATAATCTGCCGTTTGATTTAAGCTTAAACGTAAACAAGGCGCCTAATTAGGCGCCTTGTTTGTATCGAACTGTTTGTATCAAGAATCGTCCGGTCATCAATATTGCATCAACAACTGCCACCACGAGAAAGTTCATAACCTAACACTTCAGCATGATGGGCATCAGCAATAAACATTTCTGCGGCTTTACGGCCTTTTTGCTCTGAATGCTGGAACACTGTTGTCAGCGGCGGGATAGCTCGTGAGCCTTCATCAATACCATCAAAACCCACCACTCGAATATCTTCAGGGATCCGCAAACCTTGTTGGATTGCCTCGCGCATTAAACTCAAGGCAATGAGGTCACTCATGCACAAAAATACATTCGGACGCGGTACACAATTAAGCGCTTCTTTGGCTGCTATAGCAGCAAAGTCGGCATTACTTTCAGGAATATTCCAAATGCGATCATCACCAAGCTTAACCCCAGTATCACCAATGGCATCCAAATAGCCTTGCAAACGCTGATGTGCTACTGAAGTGTCGATTTCCATAGAATGAATATCATACACGCGGCAGGTTAAGTGAGTGTCGAGCAAGCGTAATCCAAGAATTGCGACCTGATCTTGCTCAGATTGAATTGCCAATTTAGCCACTTCATAGGCACCGGCTTTATTATCGATACTCACCGAAGCACTACGATGAATATTAAAGTCGACCGTCACCACTTTTTTACGGATTTTTTTTAATTGCTCGGCCAATAAACGATTGCGGGGGCGACCATAGCAAATAAAACCATCGACAAAATCATTTACGCCATTCACATTGTCAGAACTGCCAGAAAACAACAGTAAATTAATTTTATGTTGCTCAAAAACTGCCGCAACGCCTTTCATAAACTTACTGGCCACGGGATCAGACACCATGTATTCAATACTGTCCGACAACACTAATGCTACCGTATCAAATTTGCCACGCCTTAAAGATTGCGCTGCTTTATTCGGTCCAAAATATCCGAGCTCGTTACAGGCAGCTAGAATGTCTATTCGACGTTTTTCCGACAACTGATCTGGACGATTAAACGCATTAGATACCGTCGCATTCGACACACCTAATTCTTTGGCAATACTTTTTAAGGTCCAATGCTTGGAGTCTGGCATAGTGGGTCCGTTTATGTCGTGGCGTTAGCCTAAAATAGCTATAAATAACATGAATATACTGACGCTAGGCGGTAGAAAATCAAATCTGCATTTCAGATACAAGCCTAGCGTTTAAGCGAAAAACGGCACCAGCTAGTTAAACTGCTGCCAAATTATAAATCGTCTTGCTGTTGAACATGATCAACAAGACTAGCGATCGACATATTTTGTTCAGCAGTTGGGTTTTTTAAGCGTTTTGCAAACCAAAAACGAGGTTTCCAATAGATATTATTCAAACTCGAAATTTTTACCCCTTTTTTAGTCGAGGCATGTAAAAAACGGTCATTGCCCATGTAAATACCGACATGACGAACGGTTCGGGTGGTTTTGAAAAAAACGAGATCGCCAGTTTTTAACTGATTACGCGGTATTTCTTTACCTAAAATACGTTGCGAGTTCACGGTACGAGGTAACTTGTCGCCAACAATATTCAAGTAGGCCAAATACACAAACCCTGAACAATCTACGCCATTTCTACTCAGGCCACCTAAACGATATGGAGTGCCTTTCCATTGATTATGAAAACTCAGTAGGTTTGACTCACTCCACTTAGGTGGTTCTGGCTTAAGCATGGGAGGAACCACCACGGGCTTAGACGCGATAACCACAGCAGGCGAAGACGCACATGCAGATAACAACAGCACTAAACAACTAAACAATAATCTTTTAGCCAATTCAACCCACTCCAAACCCCGAAAAATCATCCGAAATATAAATATTTTTGCCGCAATACACAATAAAAATAACCGCTGCACCGCTTAGCGTTAACGAGTCATCATTTGTATGCACTGCACTAAAGCCCGTTTAGCTGCCATTTTATCGATTTTAATTTGGCAGCGTAGCATAGTTCCTTGCCAATTTGACCAAAAAACACTCGCTAACGTTGATGCCGGTAAGTCCGCACGAATATGCCCTTGTTGCTGCCCTTGTTGAATAAGTGCACTCAATAGGCCGATCCATTGATCATAAAGCTGATTCAAGGTTTGATGCAGTTGCGGCGACTGACTACTGACCTCTACCATCAAGTTACCCATCAAGCAGCCGCGTGGTTCACTGCCACTAAACAGCTCGTCAATGAGTTGATGATATCCATTTAGCACAGTAGATAAATTGGTTTTAAAGTTTACGCTTGAATCGATAGCGATAGGTTGAATACGTTGCTGGAAATAATGTTCGGCCACGGCTGTGGCAAATGCTTCTTTACTGGCAAAGTAATGATAAAAAGAACCTTTAGGAATACCCACTTCGTCGAGAATCAATTTAATCCCCACTGCACTATAACCGTGTAACGCAAAAAGCTTTTCACCTACGACGCATATTGACTGTCTACTCGCTGCACTTTTATTCATTTAGCCTCCCTTTTTTAGTGATAGGATAACTAAGAATAGACCAGTCGGCTAACTTTAGTTGCGAACAAACAAAAACATGTGCTTTTACCTATAAATTGTTCTACTAAATTAATTATTTAATGATCAATTTCCGTATCAACCCATCATCTATATACACAACCTAAACATGTTTACGACAAGACTTAAGCTCAGTAAGCGGGCCTTGAAACAAACAATTATCTATTAATACGGCTGCGTTAAACCCAGTTTTCTCCACAGAAGTGTTCAACATAAAATAAAGGTAATTAACATCAGTCAGGTTTCTGATAAGAAAAAAGCCTACGCAAAGTAGAACGAATAAGACCGTCAATAGATGGTAAGAAATTGCTTGAACCATTCTGAATGAAACAGCATTAATCACTATGGGTATTATTGGCTATCGACTCTTGTAATAACGGCATATTGTCATCACGTCCATCACGATAGCTATTGTCCATATGCTTATCTACCAACTGTTCACAACGCTTTTGGGCTTCATATTGCTTGAGGGGATCCACTTCTTTATCGGTTTGCGCTTGGCACAACACATTGCCACAGCCGGATAGCTGTAACACACTAGCCAAAGCCAACCACGGCATGACATTTAACAGCGGTTTTATCACATGGTTTGTCACAGAAAAATGCATCCATAAGTTATACCAATCCTATTAAATATGTGATCTTTCAGCGGGAGTTCAAAGTACTGTAGGCAAGGCAGATGATTGAAGCGAATAGTGATTCTATTTTGAAAACATCTAACGCAGCATAAAGTACTTTGAAACCCGCCAGAATGGAGTCTCTCAGGTATTCCACTTCTGTGTTGCATCGATTTAAAAGGGAACAGCCATTTCTACATCAATGCGCCTTGAATTAAAAAACCTGAGAGACTCTGAACTGATCAGATATTTAATGAGATTGGTATTAAGTGCTACACATGCTTTTTAGGCATAAAAAAACCAGCCCAAAGGCTGGTTTGAGTATAACCGAATAGATTATCCTGTTACACGTAACTCATCGACTACATCTTTTACGTCATCGGTGTTTTTAGCGATGGCTAAGGCTAAATCACGTTCTGCATCACTCGACACTGTGCCTTTTAATGTCACTACGCCATTAGCGACATCGACGTTAATATCGGAACCTGACACGTCAGCAGAGAATAATAATCGGGTTTTCACTACAGTAGCAACTTTCGAATCTGTGAGTGAGTCACTTAAATCTTTGCTGTCTTTATCACTGTGCTGCTTCATCACCGAAAGCTCATTGTTAACGTCTTTTACGCCATCTAAGCTTTTAATTAACTCTCCAGCAAGTGACTTATCAACACTGCTGTTAACTTTACCTGTTAGGGTCACGTTGCCATCATGCACGTCGGTATTAATATCAAATGAGTTCAGATTTGCATTTAACAAAAGTGTGGTTTCAGCTTTACCATCGATCCACGCATCTTTTGCATCATCTTGCCAATCTTGTGCTGCATTTGCACCGAATGCCATTGAACCTAACATAATGCTCATTACTACAGATAATGTGGTCTTGTTCATAAAGTTTTCCTCCGTTGTTAATCTCAAGGAATACAATGCGTGAACCATGCCAATTATTATAAGTATCTGTTAATAATGAATTAACAAGTATTCATGGTTATTTTCATCTTACTGATAGATGATAATATCGGACTTTTTTACCGACGCTAGGTAAATTTTTCATCGTTGCGATGAGAATTAATGACTCTTAATTGCATTCGCGGAATAGCCTGCTCTAGCATTAAATGACCCCTCCAGAGAATGAACAGATAGCTAATGCCGTAGGCAAAAAAACTATTATGCTGCCAGTCAGGTAAACACACGCTAGTCACAAATTAACATCCATTAAAACACGCTGTTTGTGTCGCCGATGGCTAAGTATGAGCAAAAGAGAGGTTTTTCATGGTGTCACAGCTCATTTGTAGCCAAGCAATACCTTCGGCAAGTTGGCTAGCAACACGCTGGTTTTTAGTTTTTCTAGCCGTTTGTTTTAAATGAACCAAGACCTGTTGTTCGGTTTCAACCAATACCGCAATCACTTGGGGTAACGGCTTATGCTGTATAACCTGCTCAGCCTTAGCATAGTGTCGATGTGAGGATTGTTGATGATAAGTTTGACTGTCTATTGGCCTTGCTTGGCTTGTTCGCACCACGCTAAACAAAGGAGTTAAACGATCCAGCATGCATTTTCGAATGTCGGCCATGTGGATAAAAATCCGTTTGATGTTGTAATCGTCCGCCCCTAATGTAGCTTGGGAATAAAATTGTTGCCCTTCCTGGCATAAATCAATTGCCTCATGTAATAGCCATACATCGGACTCAACCTGTTCGTCTCGAGTAAATGATTTCAATGTAAATCCTCCTGCATTGGATAATTTAACTGACACTTTGCTCTATAGGTTGTATAACCTATAGAGCCCCAGCACATCTGATGTAAGCAAAGCCTAAACATAAACACGTCGTACACATGGACAATATTTAATTAACCATTTGATTATTAGTGTTATTATAGTATTAGTTATACGTTAATGGCCTAACAACACTGAATGATTGTTTGTGGTAGTCACAAGGCACCCAAAGCAAACATTGGACTTAATACCACAGGGAGTGAATCGGCATGCCACGTCCAACACTTTTTTATCATCTACACCGTCGTCAAGAAGGTGAAGCACGACTCCTTGCCTTACCGAGTTGCCAGCACTTTAATAAGATTGCTAGTTCAGTTGACCAGCCCTGGTTAGACCAACTGCACAGTAACTCGATAGACGTTGCTATTATTGAATTATCGCAATTAAGCCAACTAGAATACGCAGAGTTAACTGACAGTGCGTTAATGTCTGATATTGAGTTCATCTTCTTAAGCGAAGGTAAACCGAATCCTAACTTAGATTACTTAATGTCAAAAAGCGCTGGTTATCATTTTCGTCAGCCTTACGATGCCGACGCAATCAACGACACCTTAGAAGACTTTGCCCAAGACTTGCAGTCACAATCGACAAAACAACAACAGCCATTTTCTAGTGAACTAGACCAATACGGTTTGTTGGTTGGCTCATCGCGGGCAATGCACAAGTTGTATCGTACTATTCGTAAAGTTGCCGTAACCGAAAGCAACGTACTTATTGTCGGTGAAAGCGGTGCGGGTAAAGAGCTTGTAGCCAACACCATTCACCTGGCCAGTCACCGAATCAACCAACCATTTATCGCCATTAACTGTGGTGCATTAAGCCCTGAACTGGTCGACAGTGAGCTGTTTGGCCATGTAAAAGGCGCTTTTACCGGTGCTCATCGTGATCACCGTGGTGTATTCGAGCAAGCAGAAGGCGGTACCTTATTTCTTGATGAAGTCACCGAAATGCCGCTAGAACATCAAGTAAAATTGTTACGCGTACTCGAAAACAATGAATATCGCTCTGTCGGCTCACAACAGCTTAAAAAAGCCAATGTTCGCATTGTTGCTGCCACCAATCGCGATCCAGCTGACGCTATTGATGCTGGGCGTTTTCGCGAAGATTTATATTTTCGTTTAGCGCATTTCCCTATCCTAGTGCCACCATTACGCGATCGTAGCAATGACATCAGTGGCCTAGCACAACATTTTTTAGCCTACCGAAATACTGCTGAAAAACTGACTAAAACCTTTTCAGATGATGCGATTAAACTTATCCAACAACAAAAATGGCCCGGAAATGTTCGCGAACTAAAACACGCAATAGAACGTGCATATATTTTGGCAGAAGATACTATTTTACCAAGTCATATCACGGTGACACCTCTGGAACCATCAACTGAGCCTTTAGCTGACGACGTACAAGTACCTGCTGGTATGCGCTTAGATGAACTTGAAAAAGTAGCTATTTATCAAGCGCTCGACAACTCATTGGGCAATAAAAATGATACTGCCAAACAGCTCGGTATTAGCGTCAAAACCCTTTACAACAAACTCAGTAAATACGAAGACCAAACCGGTTCAGACGAACCATAGCGTCATTAAACGCCCATTCATTAAACGTGTTTGCTCGCTTCTGGCACAAGCACATTTAATGACCTGGGTTTGACTTTAATACACAAATCTTCTGATTCAAATAACTCACCATCGATCACATATTGGCAAGACGAATCTGTGTTTAAGTAGATTTTTTTTGCTTGCTCATGATGAATTTGACTCTGTTGATTATCTTCACGTTCTCCAGTTAAGCCTGCAAATAGCAACTCGGTCATACTCAATAACTGTTGTGGCGATGTCTCACTCGATTCAATCCAGGTAATATCTAACAAGCCATCGGTAATATTGGGCTCGCCATTACCTAGCGCTAACAAGCTGGTAAATGGCGCAGCATTGGCTATCACTAGGCTAGTGGTGTTAATCACTTTAATATCGCCACCATCGATCTGCACTCTTATCGACAATGGCTGGTTTTCGCCTACCGCCTCCCACAAACCATTAAGGTAGGCTAATTGTCCTAGGGCATCTTTTTGGTCACGGTCAGCCTTCGCTATCATTTTTTGTTCAAAGCCTAGCCCCACCAGCAACAACATCAACTCATCATTACATGTAGCAGTATCAACACGTTGTGAATAACCTTGAATCAAAATATCAAGCGCTTGCGAT
This sequence comes from Shewanella sp. BF02_Schw, assembly GCF_014596695.2. Taxonomy (NCBI): domain Bacteria; kingdom Pseudomonadati; phylum Pseudomonadota; class Gammaproteobacteria; order Alteromonadales; family Shewanellaceae; genus Shewanella; species Shewanella sp. BF02_Schw. The sequence continues at coordinate 28,976 of NZ_JABKAW020000006.1, read as the reverse complement.
ACCGGCACCAATTTACTGGCGGCGCCAAACAAAGTATGACTTAGTGCATTGGTGGTTCCCATCGGAATAATACCTAAGAAAATATCGGTATCAACAATCACTGATGCCACCTCGTTAACCGTACCATCGCCACCACAGGCAACTATAATATCTGCGCCCTTTTGTTTAGCTTGTTTGGCTAATTGCACTGCAGACTTATCTTTGGCGGTATACAGCACTTCAAGCTGAAAGTAATCCGTCAAGGTTTGGGTAATATGGTCTGCTTCATCATGCCATTTACCACCACCAGACACTGGGTTAACAATCAACCAAGCACGTTTGTGAATATTAATTTGTTGCTGACTATGCATTTTTTCTATAGCGGCCAACTGCCATTTATTTAACCGTGCCGTTTGGCGGATACTATTGATGGATTTAAGCACATCATTAACATTACGATTTCTCTCACGGCAGACTAAATAAGCCGCTAATACCAACACCGAACGCCCCCGGCCTAGCGCGCAATGCACTACTACATTTTTACCATTACTGACTTGAGTGTGTAACCAATTAATGGCTTGATTTAACTGCGCGACAGTCGGTACGCTGTGATCTAATATGGGAATATTTAAATAGCCAATATTTTCATCAAACAAGGTCCACTCTAATGCGTCAAATTCGGCAGTAACATCCAAAATTGCATCAATTTTTTCATGCTTAAGTCGGTCAATATCACTGGGAAACAATCGGCAGGCTAAATACAACTGCTTATCTATTTTTTGGATTACGGGCACTTTGTCATGCTTTCTTGCCCAGGCGTTATACAGCTGGCACCCCATTAAAAAGGGAACAAAACTCCAACTGATATACCAAGGAATGCTGCCATCTTGGCTTTTTCGGAAAATGCCTGCGCTATTAAACCAATAAGCTGAACTCACCAGCCCCAAAGATAATGCAACCCAAGCAAAAATAACCTTAAGTAACACATAAGGAAGCGCCACACATAAGCACAAAGCCAATAATGCGCCAACAGTATAATAATATTTAATATGAATACGGGTTAGCATTGTGGTCCTCCTGTTGTAAAAAAGCAGCACATGTGTGCTGCTTAGGCTAATACTTATCTTAATAACTATCTGGTTATTTCGTCGCTGTCAGTCAAACATTCCACCTCGACTTACATTGGTTTAAATGGAATGACTCTACCTAGAACAATGCATTTTGAGTTGTAACACTTAACGACTTAAACAAATAAAATAGTTAATGTGATTGGTACAATGCTTAACAGTCTGGATCTTCAGCTTTCATACCTTCTTTAACATCTTCACATGTATCTTCAACTGCATTACCGGCATCTTGCATCATTTCATCCACTTTCTCACCTGCGTTTTCAGCTTTGTTATCTGAACATGCTGATAAACCGGCCGTTAAAAACACCATTAAACTTGCCATTGTCAGTAGTTTTAATAAATTCATATTCATCTCCTGGATGATGGTTGTAATCGTATAAACTTGTTTAAGCAGCCTCAACTTGGATTAAGGTAAGGGGTTAATACTATCCTCGGGGAGCTTTGCCTCTAATCGCATTGGCTACTAACGAAATCACTAGCAACACAATAAAAATAAAGAAAATAATTTTCGCGATGCCTGCTGCTGCACCTGCAATACCGGTAAACCCCAATAGACCCGCTATAACGGCTATCACTAAAAACATTAATGTCCAGCCCAACATAAAAACCTCCTTGGTGTACGGTTTACATTGTGATGTGTGTTTAATTTACGCTGACGATTGATACAAATATCTTATCTCTATCGTAAAAATTAACGATTCACACCACGACTATGAATTAGTTAAAGCCAGCATCATGCCAACTTTTAAAAAAAGCCATAAGACCATGATTTTTATGGTTTTAAAATTTAAAGCAAGAAAGTCAATAATGAGAAAGCCATAGATGAGCAGGCAATTTTTACCGATGATACGGTAAGAGTTTCAGGCTATCACGGTTAGATAACGAAATATCGATGTGTAAACAAAAATGCATCTAGCGGCTGTAATGGCTTACCTTTTATGAGGCAACTTAAGTGAAATTAAGGCAGCAAGAGCTATAAAACCACTCGATATCCATAAACAAGCTTCTAAGCCATAGGCTTGATAGACCCAACCTGACAGTATCGTTCCAATCAACCTTCCCATGGCATTGGCCATATAGTAAAAGCCCACATCCAGTGACACGCCATCACTGCCAGCATAGCTAACAATTAAGTAGCTATGCAGTGATGAGTTAATCGCAAACACCGCGCCAAACATTAATAAACCGATGACGACACTTTCTAGCACATAAAAATCGGCATGTAGTGCGACTGCAATTGCGGCAGGAATGAGTAGTAAATAAGTTGCCCATGTAAAAGCAGCTCGGCCGCTCGGCACTTTTCCCTGTCGTTTACCGGTGAAATAAGGTGCAATGGATTGCACCACACCATAACCAATCACCCAGCTAGCCATAAAGCTACCAACCCACCAATGATCCCAGCCAAAAGTTGTGGCTAAAAATACCGGTAATGCCACCACAAACCATACATCTCTGGCGCCAAACAAAAACATCCGCGCCGCCGAAAGGATGTTAATCGACTGACTTTTAGAAAAAATATCTTTGAATTTGGGTTTGTTTTTCGCTTTGCCTAAATCATCTTTTAAGGTCACTAAACTACATAACCATACAATGCCTAATAACGTGGCCATTAAAATAATGGCGCCTGTAAACCCTAGGCCTGTGAGTAACACACCACCTAAAAAGAATCCCACTCCTTTTAAGGCATTTTTAGAGCCCGTTAACAACGCAACCCATTGGTAAAGCTTACCTTCTGCATCTGCTGGCACTAAGGTTTTAATGGCACTTTTGGCGCTCATTTTATTCAAATCTTTGGCGATGCCCGACAGCGCCTGAGCAGCCATAACGTACATGACGGTTAGCATGTCAGCAGGTACAGTTAGCATAGCTAGTGCCACTATTTGCAGGCCTAAGCCAATATTCATAGTGTTATTTAGGCCAAGCCGTGCGCCTAACCAACCACCAACAAGATTAGTCACAACACCAAAAATCTCATAAAACAAAAACAACATCGCAATATTTAACGGGCTGTAACCCAATTGGTGAAAATACAACACCACCAGCATACGCAAAGCGCCATCGGTTAAGGTAAATGCCCAGTAATTACCGGTAATCAATAAGTACTGTTTTATCGATGGTGATAAGGTACGCAATGTATCCAGCCCCATGAAGCTTATTCCTTATCTGCTAAGCCGACTTTACGTGCGAGCTCAGCGGTACGATTAGCGTATCCCCACTCGTTGTCGTACCACACATACAGTTTCACTTGGGTGTCATTCACCACCATGGTCGACAACGCATCGATAATGCTTGAGCGCGGGTCGGTTTTATAATCAACCGACACTAATGGGCGTTCTTCATAGCCCATAATGCCTTTCAGTTCTTTATCAGCAGCTTGCTTCAATAGTTGGTTTACTTCTTCAACCGTTGTTCCACGAGCCACTTCAAATACGCAATCGGTGAGTGACGCATTAGCTAACGGCACCCGTATCGCATGACCATTTAACTTACCTTTTAGCTCTGGGAAAATATGGGTAATCGCGGTAGCCGAACCCGTGGTAGTGGGTATCAAACTAATGCCACACGCACGGGCGCGGCGTAAGTCTTGATGCGGGGCATCCAGAATAGTTTGAGTATTGGTAATATCGTGGATCGTAGTCATTGAGCCATGCTTAATACCTATCTTTTCATGAATCACTTTTACTACTGGTGCTAAACAGTTGGTGGTACACGATGCTGCCGTCACGATGGGATGGATGGCTTTGTCATATAAATCATCGTTAACGCCCATTACAATATTGAGCACGCCGTCTTCTTTTACTGGCGCAGTCACCACAACCCGTTTTACACCTTGATCTAAGTAAACTTGTAGCAAGGCTTTGGTTTTTATCTTGCCAGAGGCCTCAATCACCACATCACATTTTGACCAGTCAGTGTCTTGGGTAGCGACATTACGGCTGCAAGGAATGGCTTTACCGTTAATCACAATGGCATCACCATTATGGGTCGCCTCATGATGCCAACGACCATGGACTGAATCAAAGGTCATTAAGTGCGCCAGCGTAGCTGCATCGCCAGCAGGATCGTTAATGTGCACAATGTCTACATCGTCCCAATCATACGCCGCGCGCATTGATAAACGTCCCATACGGCCGAAACCGTTAATGCCTATTTTTATCGTCATAATGGTGTCCTAAGCTTGCTCTCATTGTTAAGTTATCGTTTCAATGGTTAGTCACTACATGCTAACCATTAAATGCATCAAAATATTCACGCTGAACCGGATGAGCCAGCGCCTTGGGTCGCAAGGCTTGCACGGCATTAATCACTTTATCTTTAGGCCAGCCTAAACTGACTAATATCAGACCAATCACTAATCCCGTGCGGCCCGAACCACCTTTGCAATGCACGGCAATAGTGCCTTGGTTATTCAACAATTCAATAATCTGGACTTTATGGGCTAACCACTGGGTTTCAAATCCTTGCCCTGGCGCGGCATCGTCAGCAATGGGCAATTGCACCCAGCTAATGGCCTGTGTGGTACATTCAGCGGGTAAACTCTCCGCTTCATTTCGCACTATTTCATCATCGAACATCAAGGTGATTAGCATTTTTGCACCCGCCGCCTTCAATGTGGCAACTGATGCAGCTAATGCTTCATCTTTGGTACCAGGGCACGGGGTAAAAATCAGCTTGGCGCCATTATCTAACGCTAAAACATCATAAGGATGAGGTTGCATGGTTAACTCCAAAAAGTAACTTCAAAACATTTTCATAAATTGATTCACAAAGCCGAATTAACAAACTGACTTCATTAATGGTTAAACCAATGTTGAGTCCGATTGATAATGGCCACCAGCGATAGCATCACCGGCACTTCAACTAATACCCCGACAACCGTAGCCAACGCGGCTCCTGAGTGCAGCCCAAATAACGATATCGCCACGGCGACAGCTAGCTCGAAAAAGTTAGATGTACCAATTAAACAAGCTGGGGCGGCAATGTTATGGGCTAATTTCAGCCATTTAGCTGCTATGTACGCAATAATAAAAATACCGTACGTTTGAATCACTAGTGGTATGGCAATTAAGCCAATGGTTTGCGGATCTGACACAATCACTTCAGCTTGAAAACCAAACAGCAACACCACAGTGGCCAGTAAACCGATAATCGACCATGGTTTTAAATTGGCCAAAAATGAGTTAACTGCGGATAATCCATGGCGGCGATTAAGCAAGTAACGCGTGGTCACACCGGCTAATAGCGGTAACAACACATACAATAATACCGATATAAGCAAGGTTTCCCATGGCACCTGAATATCGCTTACGCCCAGTAATAATGCAGTAATTGGCGCAAAGGCAAAAATCATAATGACGTCATTAACCGACACTTGTACCAAGGTGTAGTTCGCATCACCTTTGGTTAATTGCGACCACACGAACACCATTGCGGTACATGGTGCTACCCCAAGTAAAATCATCCCTGCGATATATTCTTGTGCAGATGCGGGGTCGACCAAGTCGGCAAACAACACCTTAAAAAACAGCCATCCTAATGCCGCCATGGTAAAGGGTTTAATTAACCAATTGATGACAATGGTTAGCAGTAATCCCTTAGGGTTTTTACCAACATCTTTCATTGCCGAAAAATCAATTTGTACCATCATTGGGTAAATCATCACCCAGATAAATAACGCAACAACCAAGTTAACGTGGGCGATTTCAACGTTAGCGATAACCTGAAACACCTCGGGCTGCCATAAACCTAACAGCACTCCGGCCAACATACTTAAACCAACCCATACCGATAAAAATCGTTCAAACATTCCCATAGCAAGACTCCAAACAACAGGGGAAACTCAAAATATTAATGAAAACTTTTACAACATCAAACTAACGACAAAAGCTCACTTTATTAGGCCTATTTTGCATAATGTCTAATTGCTGTAATGACGACATAATCAACCCAAGATTGTTTTCAGTGGTTTCTGCTATTACTGATTTGGCCCATAGAGGTAAGTTAGGGTTGATGCGATAAAACACCCACTGACCGTGTTTTCTGTCGCTAATAATCGCAGCCTTTTTTAACAAGGCTAAATTGCGCGAGACTTTTGGTTGGCTTTCTTCATTCAGCGCTTCCATCAGCTCGCACACACACAATTCACCGTGGTAATGGGTCAGCATTAAGCTTTTTAGGCGAATGTCATCGGTTAGGCATTTATAAAACGCGATAGGGTCTACTTTGGAGAAGTCAGAGGTGCTCAATGAGGTTTGAATCTCTAGCGACATTGGCTCTGTAGCCTGTTGCTCTACTAACAAAAACATTGTCAGGCGGTTATTAATGTCACGTAAAGTCGAAAAAAATGGCTGGTCACCGGCACGATTTTTAGGATCAGGAAAGTCCCACGCCAGTTGCTTAGCCGCGCCGGGATAACTACGACACTCATTATTGGCTTTATCACAGAGGGTAATGACGTAATCGAAGTGTTTGCCCGCAAAAGTATGCAGATGTTTAGACACTAAATCGCTAGCATCAATACCAAAACGAGCAATCGCCTCTATTGCCCTGCTATCAATATGCTCGGGTGATGTACCGGCACTAAACACGTCAAATTGGTTTGCAGCTTTATTGCGTAACAACGCCTCGGCCATTTGCGAACGCGCCGAATTGCCAGTACAGAGAAACAACACTGTTTTCTTTTTCATAACGGATAAACAAGAAGTAAAAACATACGACTAAGTTTATATATGATTATTTACATATACAAGTAGAGATACAAAAAAACCGACTCAATATGAATTGATCGGCTTAAAGGATTAATGATATTAAAAGCGTCTTGGCGCGCTCATTTAAATATGCCCTTTTTACTGCCACCAATTTACGTTAATGGTCAATTTGGAGAGCCTATTACATAACAATCAAACCATTTCCGAAGGTAAGGGTTTACTATACAAATAACCTTGTAAATTAGTACACCCCATAGCCTTAAGTAACTCATGCTGCTCTATGAATTCGACTCCTTCAGCTATCGTACTGAGCTCTAAATTAAGTGCTAACTGCACAATTGTGCGAGCAATAGCTGCATCTTTTTGATTACTCACAATGCCATCTACAAACGACTTATCTATTTTCAATGTATCAATGGGAAAGCTCTTTAAGTAATTTAATGAAGAGTAGCCGGTTCCAAAATCATCAATGGCTAACTTCACACCTAGTTTTTTTAACATAAACAGCAAGGCAATCGCCTCATCGACGTTACTGATGATGGCTGATTCTGTAATTTCAAGCTCGAGTAAGCTTGGTGGTAAGCCGGTTTCAACAAGTGCACTCTTAACGTGGTCAAAAATATTTGCATGGTTGAATTGCAATGCCGATAGATTAACAGCCATGCGCTGAAAATTCGCATCTGCAATGTGTATTTTCTTCGCTTTGTTACAAGCTTCAAGCAAAGCCCATTCTCCAATAGGAATAATCAAGCCGCTACTTTCAGCAATCGCGAGAAAATCTATCGGCGCTAACAAGCCTCTTGTTGGATGATTCCAACGTAGCAATGCTTCGTACCCAATAATATTGCCATTCACAGAGTCAACTTGTGGCTGATAATACAACATAAGTTGATTGCCTAATCTTACCGCTTCACGTAGTTCAGCTTCTATTTGAAGCCGATCCATTAACGACTTATGCATATCATGAGAAAACAATTGATAACCGTTTTTGCCGTTATTTTTCACTTCGTACATGGCTGTGTCTGCATGCTGCAACAAAATATCGCCGGTAGCGCCGTCATCAGGATAAAACGAAATACCTATGCTGGCTGAAATAAACGTTTGCTGTCCCTGAATAATATAGGGCTTAGAGAGTGCATCTAGCACTCGCTGAGCAATAACCGCTACATTATCGAACACTTCTAGTTCACATAAAAGTAGGGTGAATTCGTCCCCGCCCAAACGGGCAAGGTGTTCATTTTCATAATCTCCCCGACTCCCCACACTGAGCTCATCTGACATGCGTACCGAGTTTTTAATACGTGTGGCTGCTTCGCATAACAATTCATCTCCCGCTTTATGCCCCAACGTATCGTTTATTCTTTTGAAATGATCTAAATCAATGAACAACAATGCTAATTTGGTTGTGTGACGCTTAGCTAGAGCAATCGCAGAGTCCAACTGCAACAAAAACTTACGTCTGTTCGGCAGGTCCGTTAAGGTATCGTAATAGGCATAATACGCGATTTCTTGCTCTGACTTTTTCCGACTAGAAATATCATGCAAAGTGCCATTAATCCGTGGTTCGCCAAAATCGTAAGTGATATCGGTTCTATCATGCAGGGTAATCACCTCTCCACTACCATGTAACACACGATATTCAATATCATACGACTGCCTGGTTTTTAAGGCTGTTTTAACGGTTAGCTTTAAGAATTCTCGGTCATCTGGGTGGATGATTTCTAACAATTTGGAGAACGTAATATCAATCTCTTGAGGTTGCATACCCAGCATGCGATACACCTCATCAGAGCAGTCTAACTTACTGGATTTGAAGTTCCATTCCCACGAGCCCAAGTGAGCAATACTTTGTGCTCTGGCGAGTTTGTTTTTACTCTTAGTTAACTCTTTGATTGTTTTATTAGCTTTCAGCACATAGTGAATGCGGTGACTCAGCAGCGGCCACTTAACCGGTTTAGTCATGAAGTCTGTTGCACCTACATCAAAGGCCTTTTGAATATCTTGCGGCTGATCTAGTGCTGTCACCATAATAATGGCGACATTATCCCCTTCAGGTAATGAACGGATCATTGAACAGCATTCAAAACCATCCATGTTATCCATCGACACATCGAGTAATATTAAATCTGGAGAGTGCTCAGAAAAAAGCTGTATCGCCTCTTCACCACTACTCGCCTCAATAATACTACCCACTGACTGGTTTAATGCTCGACGCATCAGAATCCGAATGACAGGGTCATCATCAACGATTAGCACCACATCTTGAAGTGTATTTAATAACATTAAACAAACCTCGCTAACTTTAGCAATATTGCCTCTTTAGTTTGTTCAAACACGGGCAATAATGTGTCTGCGAGATGATTGGCATCGCTCAAGTCACCACAACGTGCAAACAACTCTATTTGGCTCGCTAACATTTGAATTTTTATCGCCCCGACATTGGCCGAACTGGACTTTAAAGAGTGTGCAGATTTAAAGACTTGGTCGGCATTATTGTCGACTACGCCTTCTATAATATTTTTAATTAACTCAGGTGCATTTTGTAAGTACAAATCCACTATGCTGTTAACAAGATCGTACGAGTCATCTGGCGAAATTTGTTGAATGTCATCAAGCGGTCCATCAACAAATACTAACGACGCCTCGTCCTGAGTATCTTCGACAACCTCGGAAAGACTCGCAGGTTCAAACACCCATTTATTCATACATTCAGATAGGTTCTGGCGGGTAAAAGGTTTTAACAACGTGTCTTTAGCGCCAGCATTACGGAATAGCCTTTTAACACTTGGTTGGATATCTGCAGTAAGTGCGATGATAGGGGTTTCATGATTAATACCATTCTGACCTAAGTCAGTGATTGCTTTAGTTGCAACTATTCCATCAGCTATTGGCATATGGTAATCCATAAAGATTAAATCAAACTTTTTCTCACTGGCTCGGACAATGGCTTCTTGGCCATTATTAACAATTTCACACTGATGCCCCAAAGACGCTAGCAGACTCTTTACCACCAGCTGATTGACCACATTATCTTCAGCAACAAGCACGGTTGTTGATCGATACGTTGCCTGAACACTCTTATCCGGTTCAACTACTGCAGGAGAAGCGATGAATGAGTTGTCTTGTGGTACAAGTGGAATGCTAAACCAGAAGTTGCTGCCTTCATTTAAGGTGCTTTCTACACCGTAACGGCCATTCATCAATACGACGAGTTGTTGGCAAATGGCTAAACCAAGGCCGGTTCCGCCAAACTCGCGGGTAATAGAGTTATCTGCCTGCATAAAGGGGGTAAAAATACTCTCTAGTTTAGCTGTCGCAATGCCAATACCGGTATCTTTAACTGTAAACGTAATAAAGGTATCTGAAGCCTCCATGTGCTCGCTTATCTGTACCGAAATAGCGCCTTGGTGTGTAAACTTTATAGCGTTTGAGACAAAGTTATTAATAATTTGTCGCACTCTGACGGAGTCACCCAAATAGTTTTCGTGGATCAATGGCGATATGAACACGTCAAAATTAAGGCCCTTTTTCTCTGCCGACACTTTATGAGAATGGCATGCAGAAGTGACAAGATCGGGCAAATTAAATTCTTTAATGTCTAAATCCATTTTATTGGCGTCTGCTTTCGAAAAATCGAGCACTTCATTCAACAGCACCAGCAATGTTTGTGCTGAGTCGTTGATCATTTGAACCGTGTTGGACACATTTTTATTTAATTTAAAAGAGGTCAGTAGATCTGAAAAACCAACAATGCCATTGAGTGGCGTTCTAATTTCATGGCTCATTACCGCTAAAAACTCAGATTTGGCCTGGCTGGCTTTTTTGGCAATCTCAAGGGTTTGTTGTAATTCAAACGTGCGCTCTGATACTCGATTTTCTAATTCATGGTTAATGGTTTCTAATTGTCTACCTCGGGCATCAACCTCGCCGATCATCACATTAAAGCTGTGCGCCAACTGAGAGAATTCATCATTAGACTTGAGGTTTACGCGTTGCGTATAGTCTTTATTATTTGAGATATGTTCTATCACTTCTAACAGGGTATTAAGTGGCTTGGTGAATAACGATTGCAACCAAAACATCACCAACAAGCTGGCAAAAATGGCAAAAATGCTGGTGGATAAAACAAGTACTAAATAGTCGTCTAGTTGCTTGGTGAATTCGTTCATATTATCGGTAATATGCAGTAATCCCACCACCTCACCTTCAAATACTAGTGGGGTATATGAATGCACGCCATCTTGATTAAACTGCGTCAGTTTTTTCTTGGAAGAAATAATATTTAATAACGTTTGCTGATCAATACTACTTTGATAAGCCTTATTGCCCTGATAAGTAGCAAATAGACTCCCAGTAGGGTTATATATTGCCGCATGCATAATATCTGGTTGAGCAATAAGTGCAGATAAGGTTTTTTCTGCTGATGTTGGGTCATTAAAAATAACCGCTGACAGGCTATTGCTCGCAACAATATCACTTAACACCGCCAAGCCTTGTTCGGCCTTCTCTTTTGTCACGGCATATTGTTTAGTGATTAATGATGAAGAAATAATAACAATGACAATAATAGCGATCGCTAGCATTGAAAAAATCAACTTTGTTCGGATTGATGCAAAATTTATTATTTTCATCGCTTTACCTCAAGTGCTAATTTCAATACCTGTGAACTGATGTTTAAGCCTGATGCCTCTAACACCTTACTATTAATATTGAAATATAATCGTTTATCCTGCTCGATGATTTCAATCATGCCTCCTTGCACTGCAAACCCCGAGATATCCGAAACCGTTAAAATAGGTTTATTATCGACAGCCAAAAACAAACGACGGGTTAAATCTCTTGAGTTGGTATCAATGAAGACCACATCACATTGTGCGATTGCACATGTTTCTGAAAGTTGAATGACTGCAATGGATTGACCGGCCAGTTTTTTATTAGCCAATTCAATAAAACTGTCACGATATTGATTACCAAAAAAACATATTTTCCACGCCGATTTTTCATGGAGACGCGATTCAGGCCACTGAGTAAATTTAGCAAAGTTATAGGTAAACGCCGCTTTTAAATCAAACGAGTCCTGGGCTATTGATGAACGTGGAAGCAGCACAAATACAATCAATAATGAATACAGTATCTGTCGACTCAAATTAGCTTTTTTCATTGTGGCGACCTTAAAAGCTTAACGTCGCTTTAACAAAGTAACTTGGCCCTACCCGATAAGGGAATTGTAAGCTTTCTCCTTCATATTCAAGGTGGGTAGGATGAAGCAAATTTTTCCCGAACGCCGATAATGAGATATCCGGCGTAACCATCCAGCGTAGCCCAATATCCACACTATGGTAACTAGGAATAGTCTTCATACTTGTGCCGTTTTGGCTTATCACGTTATTGTTATCGATAAAACGCCATACGAAGTTAACATCTATATCATCGGTAATATTCCAATCGATTATTGTTGATAACATATGCTCAGGTGCATCAGTATTCTGATTTAAACTGCCACCAAATTCGCTTTGGATAAAGCTGTAATTGGCTCTTAACTGAAGTGAGTGAGTTGCAACCCACAGCGAAGATAATTCAACCCCATAGTTATATCCATCCAAACTATTGCCAAATAAGACATATTGCGAAATATAATTAGGAAATGTACTGAAATCAATTGTACTGTCAGACTCTGACACGCTGCGCAGTTTGCCATAATCGTTATAAAATACGGTAGTATCAAAAGACCATTGGCTTGCCGGAATAAAACGATATCCTATCTCGTATGAGACCATTTCTTCAGATTCAAAGTTGTCGTTACCCGACACCCATACCTTAACCAGCGGGGCCACGTCAGAAGGCGGTATATTAAGGGCATTTGCAGATATATTGTTTTCTAATCTTGATGGGGTTCGCACTGCTCGAGCAATAGAAGTCCATACGCTGTTTCTTGTATCTAACTGCCACCTAAGACGAATATTGGGTTGAACTTCAAAACCTGTATAGTCATTTTGTTCAAAACGCGAAGCCAGAGTAAGCCACAACTCGTCTTTAACTAGCATAATTTCGTCACTGATGAACGCACTCCACAAATCAGTATTTGTCGAGGAAGCCTCACTACTTTCTAGAATAGGGCTGGATCCGAGCTCATCTTGTATATAACGGTATCCTAATCCCCAAACAACATTATGATTTTGCCCAATAATTAGCTGATGCTGAAAATCAACATCAAAGGTTTCACTGCTTAAACCATACAAATTTTCATCTCTGTTGGCATAATCGTAATAAGTTTGCACACTATATTCAGAGGTTGCCGATAATGCTTTGGTGTACTTTGATAACAAGTTAAAACCATCACTTTTGACTTCGTCAGTATAATAATTTCGATATAGCGGCGCTTCTGTTGATGCAATATTAGGTGCTTGCTGCATTTTAGATGTGTAAAAGTCACTGCTTAACGTGAGACTTGTGTCTGTCTCTAGCTGAATATCAATGCGCCCACCTAATTGCAGATGCTGCCAGCTATTATCTTTGCCTGCATCGGCAAATGGTACCAGTAAGTCACTCTCAAGATCATTTAGGTCAAGCTCAAACGAATCTCTTTCATGGCCTTTCAAATATACTCTCGACGTGACCTTGTCAGACAATGTTGATCCATAACGAAAACCAGCAAAGCCTTGCTCATAATCTCCGGCACCTAGCTCTCCATAGCCTCCTAATGTGTCGGCACTGTGTTTAGTGATAATGTTAATCACACCATTAACCGCATTCGCCCCCCACAAAGCAGCACTTGGACCACGGATGACTTCGATACGCTCAATGTCAGCCATAAGCGTGTCTTGCACTTCCCAATAGACACCGGAGAATGCTGGAGAATAAAGAGTTCGGCCATCCATCAAAACCAATAATTTGTTATTGTAGCGCCCATTAAAACCACGACTTCCAATGGCCCACTTTTGTGAATCAATCTGCGCTACATGCAGCCCTGGCACATCGCGAAGCGCTTGTGGAATTGAGGTCGCACCAGAGCGACGAATACTCTCGCTTGTAACAACATAAATTGCTGCTGGTGAATTGGATAGAGGCTGCTTTTGTTTTGATACAGAAGTCACTTCAACATTCATTAACTCTTGTAGACTGAGATCTAAAGAGTCTGAATCAGCGGCTATAGCTGTAGAACTCGCAGAAAAAACAAATAATGCAGAATAAAAAGTCATTTTCAGCTTTAACATTTTCAATAATTCCTTCACCAAGCCAAAGACAACAATGCCAATTTATTTTTCAAAAAATTAAATCACACAAACAACTTATTCGATTAAGTTTAAAGTATGTTCAATGGCAAATCCATTAACATTTTATCAACAACCTACCAAAAATGAATCGTCAAATATCTCAATTTTGATCTTCTGTTAATTTTTGATGACATAAATATGACTATCGGCCAATCCAGTAATATCATTAGCAAGTTAACCTCTTTTGACTACCTCGAAAGGATTAAACATAATTGCTGATAGACTATTGCTCGCGATAATATCGCTAAGCATTATGTTAAACGATAAACTTCGATGACAAATTCATTACTTTCATCGCTTAACCTCAAGTGCCAATTTCAATACTTGAGAGCTGATAGTTAATCCAGATTTTGCTACCACCTGCATATTAACTTTAAAATACAATCGCTTATCTTGCTCGACGATTTCAATCATCCCGCCTTGCATTGCAAAACCTGTGATATCCGAAACCGTTAAAATAGGCTTATTATCGACAGCCACTAACAATCTATGGGTTAACTCCCTAGAGTTAGTGTCTACAAATACAACATCGCACTGATCGATTTGGCTTATTCCAGATAACTCAATGGCCATCACAGACTGAGTTCCCAGCGTTTTATCGGAAAGTCCCATGAAACTGTCGTGATATTGATTTCCGAAAAAACATATTTTCCATGCAGATGAGGTATTAAGACGCGCTTCAGGCCACTGAGTAAACTTAGCAAAGTTATAGGTTAATGCCGCTTTTAACTCGAATGCGTTCTGCGCCATAGAGACTCGCGGAAGCAAAATAGCTCCCACGACCAATAATGAATACAGTAACTGTCGACTTAAATTTGAGTTTTTCAATGTTGCTACCCTAAAAGGTCAAAGTAGCTTTAATATAATAACTTGGTCCCACACGATAAGGGAGTTGGTAACTTTCTCCTTCAAACTCAAGGTTTGCAGGATGAAGTAAATTTTTCCCGAATGCTGATAACATGACATCAGGCTTAACCTTCCAGTGCAGTCCTAAATCAACTCCGCTATAGCTATCAATTTCCTTAGTACTAAGGTCATTGATATTCAATACGTAAGCTTCATCAATAACACGCCAAACTAGATTAAAATCAACATTATCGCTAATGCTCCAATCCATCATTGTCGATATCATATGCTCTGGGGCATCAGTATTTTGACTTTGACTGGCACCAAATTCATTTTGAGTAAAACTATAATTTACTTTGAATTGGATAGTATCAGTTGCAGCCCACTGAGATGAGAGCTCGAATCCATAGTTATATCCATCAAGATCATTACTGAATGTTAAGTATTGCGAAATGTAATTGGGAAATGTGCTGAAATCTGTTGCACCGGCTGGAGCATTGCGCAATTGGTCATAATCGTTATAAAAAATTGTTGAATCAAATGACCATTTTTTAGCGGGCGTAAATCGATAACCTACCTCATACGAAATGATGACTTCAGATTTATAATCCTCGTTACCAGCCACCCATATACTAACCAATGGTGACTGAACTGAAGGCGGTATGATTTGTGAGTTCACCGATAGATTATTTTCTATCCGCGACGGAGTTCTGATTGCGCGTGCAACAGAGGCCCACAGATTATTTTTTTTATTCAACTGCCACATCAGGCGAGCATTCGGTTGAACCTCAAAGCCTGTGTAGTCATAGTGTTCGAAACGTGATGCTAACGTCAACCACAACTCATCATCAACTAACGTAATTTCATCACGAATAAATGCGCTCCACAAATTGGTTCGAGTTGATTCTGACTCGCTACTTACAATAATAGTGCTTTGGTCGAAATCATCTTGAATAAAGCGGTAACCGAGTCCCCAGATAATATTATGATTTTGTCCAACAAGTAGCTGATGCTGAAAATCAACATCAACCGTTTCACTACTAAAACCATACCAATCATCATCTCTTTTTGCATAATCGTAGTAGGCTTGAAGGCTGTATTGAGAGGTTGGAGATAACGCTTTGGTGAGTTTTGATAATAAATTAAAGCCATCGCTGCTGATGTCATTACTATTAAAATCACGATATCGGTGTTTTTCAAGGTAGTTGGCACTCTTTACTTAAATTTTAAGCTGCATTTCTTGTTTCTGTTTCAGACTTCTTATCTGGGTTCAGTGTGACTTCACCTACAGCGTCACAATTCCTTATACCGTTTGGCCAGCGTTTAGGATTTCTTGACCTCGCTTCCTCTAGCACTATCTTACGCTTAGATAAAATAGTCCTGTCTTGCATCGCATGACGCTCACTCGGTGACACAAAGTTGAGCTTGCTGTGTTTATGCTTAGTATTGTACCAAGTCACAAATACTTCGACCCATTCTCGTGCTTCGGTGATGCTTTTAAAGCCAGAGCTAGGCCATTCTGGCCGATACTTTAATGTTCTAAACAGCGACTCGGAGTAAGGGTTATCGTTACTGACACTCGGGCGGCTTAATGACGCGGTAACGCCTAACTCTTCAAGCTTGGCTTTCATTGTTAACGACTTCATCGGAGCACCATTATCTGAGTGCAATACCAGTGGCTTCTTAAAGCATTGCTCACGCAGCATATTGCGTTGCATTAACTCGGCCGCTAGCTCACCACATTCACGTTCATGGACTTCATAACCCACAACCTTACGGCTATAAATATCCTCAAACATATATAGATAATAAAAGCGTCCTTTGATGACCGAAGCTAAATAAGTGATATCCCAAGACCACACTTTGTTCGGCTCATCTGCAACATAAGCATCTGGTTTACTTCTTTTTGTTATGCTTTGGCTTCGTCCACGTCGATTTAATTGAGCATTGGCTTTTAACACTCGGTAAAAACTCGACTCTGAAGCGATATAGACCCCTTCATCAAGCAGCGTCGGCACGATTTGTGAGGGAGGTAGACTCGCAAACCTTGCCTCATTCGAGGTTGCCAGTATCAGCTTTTCCTCGTCATCACTAAGCTTGTTGGCTGGCTCCTGTCTTACCGCCGAGGGCCTTAAATCAGCTTGTACTTTTCCTGCTCGATACCAGCGCCGATACGTCCGCTTACTTAGCTCTGCTTCAGCGCAAGCCTTGTAAAGACGTGCACCGTGGGCATACGCTTCTTGTATTAAATTCACCAATGTTATGCGCTTAGGCAAAGGCGTTAACTCTCCTCGTTGTCGTCCTCCCAAAGCGCATTGAGCTTTTTTCTAAGCACCAGTAAAGCCGCTGTTTCTGCTAACGCCTTCTCTTTGTAGCGTAGCTCTCGTTGCAGGGATTTGATTTCTGCTTTGTCTGATTTGGCTTGCTGCTTAATCGTTTTGGCTTGAACTTCACTTGTCGTAAAGCCCCCTAAACAATCTTGTTTCCACTGCTGAACTTGTTCTCGAAACAAACCATTTTCTCGGCAATATTGGCTTACTTCAGCTTCAGACATTGGCGCTGTTTCAATGAGAACGGCAAACTTAGCTTCGGCCGACCAATCATTACTGGTCAATTTTTTACCTGGCACTGGGCGACCCTCTTTTTTAGCTTTATCGCGCCAATGATACAGGGTTTGGTAGGCGATCCCTTCACTACGTGCCACTTCCATGACGGTCATATTGTGGGGAGGCAATAACTTCTTTAAAACTGCTTCTTTACGTTCAGATGAATATCGTGCCATTGAGCTCTCATTGACCGCCCCCTCTATTTAATTATTGGATGATTTTAAGGGGTGACAACAATCCTGACACAGGGGGATATGACGGACCAACTAATGAAGGGTAATAAGAGGTCTGCTGCATTTCAGTGCGGTACACATCACTGCTCAACATAAGGCTTGTGCCCGTATCAAGCTCCATATCAACGCGGCCTCCCACTTGAAGATGCATCCAATCGTTGTCTTTATCAACAGTGGCTAATTGCTCCGCAAGACCGCTATCGAGATCTTGCGAATTATACTCAAGCGAGTCTCTGCTATGGCCTTTTACATACACTCTTGATGTTGCATTATCTGATAATGTGGAACCATAACGAAAACCTGCAAATCCTTGCTCATAATCGCCAGCCCCCAATTCTGCATAACCACCAGATGTATCTGCACTGTGTTTGGTAATAATATTAATCACACCGTTTACTGCATTGGCGCCCCACATTGCCGCGCTAGGCCCACGTATAACTTCTATGCGTTCAATATCGGCCATCAGCGTATCCTGAACCTCCCAGTAGACACCTGAAAATATTGGAGAATAAAGGGTTCGGCCATCCATCAATACCAGTAATTTGTTGTTGTAGCGCCCATTAAAACCACGGCTGCTGATAGCCCACTTTTGAGAGTCAATCTGCCCTACATGCAGCCCTGGCACATCTCGAAGTACTTGCGGGATAGAAGTAGCACCAGAATTACGTATATGTTCGCTTGTGATGACATAGATTGCAGCAGGTGAATTCGATAAAGGCTGCTTTTGTTTTGATACCGAAGTGACTTCGACATTCAGTAACTCTTGCAGACTAAGATCGAGAGAGTTTGATTCGTTGGCAATTGCACTGTAACTAGCCAAAAAGGCTAATAGCACGGAATAAGAAACAAGGTTCAACTTTAACATTTTCAACAATTCCCTTATTAAGCTAACGACAATTGTGAGAGTTTACTGACTAAAGAATAAAAAGTTCACAATTAATTTACACGATTAACTTACACGATTAAGTTGAAAAAGTATGTTACAGGATAAGATATTAAGTAATTTTTGAGCGGTAGATCTTGTGCAGAACAATAAAAAATATTAGTGATCGAAATAATGACAAAAGAGTTTACCCATAAGGAAACCCTTTAATCAGCTTTTCGTTTAACGTCGTCCTGAATTCAGCATGTAGCATCATTAAAAAATGAGTTGGCCACTACGGGTCATTTGCACTTACGGGCAAACTTTAGTGCTTACGGGCAAACTTTATTGTCTCTACACACAATTAAACTGCCAATCCTGCAGCAACACCTGAGCTCCAAGCCCACTGAAAATTAAACCCGCCTAACCAACCACTTACGTCCATTACTTCACCAATAAAGTACAATCCAGAGACCTTATTCGCTTGCATGGTTTTAGATGACAATTCATTGGTGTCAACGCCACCTAAAGTGACTTCTGCGGTGCGGTAACCTTCGGTGCCATTCATGGTAATAGACCAGTCGTTTAAGTCGTTAGCGAGTTTTTCTCGCTCGCCGTGGCCGAGTTGGTTTAATGCTTTATCCAGTTGAGACTCGTCAAATAGTGTTTCAACCAAGCGTTTAGGTAACCACTGGCTTAAGGTGTTGCGTAGGCTTTGCTTTGGATGATGTTTCAGTGCAAATTCAATTTTATCTAACGCGTTTTCACCCGGTAATAAATTGATAGAAATAGCTTCACCTGGTTGCCAATAATTAGAAATTTGCAGTACTGCTGGGCCTGATAGACCACGATGAGTAAACAACAAGGCCTCGCTAAATTGAGTGCCGTCTTGGGCGGTAATGGTTGTTGGCACGGCAATACCCGATAACGGCTCAAAGCGCACTTTTTGTTCGGCATGCCACGTAAATGGAACTAAACCAGCACTGGTTGATAACACCGTTAAACCAAATTGCTCTGCCAGCTTATAGCCATAAGGCGTAGCACCTAATTTGGGCATGGATAAACCGCCAGTCGCTATCACTAATGACTCGCAGCTAAAATCACCATTTGAGGTAGTTAAATTAAATCCTGTATCCGTTTTAGTAACAGATAGCATTTCAGTACGCAGCTTTACCTTAACGCCGGCCCACTCGCATTCAGTCATTAACATGGTAACGATCTCTTTGGCTGAGTCATTACAAAATAACTGCCCATGCTCACGTTCATGGTATTCAATACCATGACGCTCAACCAACTCAATAAAATCACTTGAACGATAGCGAGCTAATGCCGATTTGACAAAGTGTGGGTTGCCACAAATAAACTGATGTGGCTCAACTTTTTGGTTGGTAAAGTTACAACGCCCGCCACCACTGATAAGAATTTTTTTACCAGCTTGTTTGGCATTGTCTAGCACCAATACATCACGACCTCGATAGCCCGCAGTAGCAGCACACATTAATCCTGCCGCGCCGGCGCCGATAATAATTACGTCATGATGTTTCACGTTTTACTCCACACTTTAAATGGGTTGTTTTGTATTTAATTGATAAATATTAAATGCAAAAAAGGATGCTATTTTAGCATCCTTTTTAGTATCTATTCACGGTTAACTTAGCCGCTCTGTTGCACTATTTTTTCAGCGTTTCAGATTTCTTGTCTCGACTAAGTAACTCTTTTGCTGCTTCAACCGGTGCTTTACCTTGGTATAAGACTTGGTAAATTTGCTCGGTGATCGGCATTTCTACCCCTAGGCGTTTGGCTAAGGTAAACACTTCTTTAGTGTTTCGATAACCTTCGACTACTTGACCGATTTCTTCTTGCGCGGTGATAACGTCTTTACCTTGACCTAAAGCCAAACCAAAACGACGATTACGCGACTGATTATCGGTACAGGTTAGTACCAAGTCACCTAAACCCGCCATACCCATGAAAGTTGATGCATCGGCGCCGATAGCTTCACCTAAGCGACTCAGTTCCACTAAACCACGAGTAATGAGTGCGGTACGCGCATTTGCACCAAAGCCAATACCGTCGGACATACCTGCACCAATGGCAATCACGTTTTTAACCGCTCCGCCTAATTGTATGCCGATAAAATCGTCATTTGCGTATACACGCAAGCGTTTTGGACTATGAAGCAATTCGACTAAATCATGGGTAAACTGTGGGCAAGTACCCGCAACCGAAATAGCGGTAGGTAAACCAGCGGCTAATTCTTTGGCAAAGGTAGGCCCAGATAACACAGCAAGTGGATAATGTTCACCTAATTGCTCACGAGCAACATCTTGTAATAAACGGCCAGTTTCAGGCTCTAAGCCCTTGGTCGCCCACACAATACGTGCGTCGTCGCGCAATAACGGCTTAGCTTGCTTAAGCACGTCACCAAATACATGGCTTGGTACAACAACCAAAATATTCTTGCTGGCGGCTAAGGCTTTGCCTAAATCAGCTTCGATGGATAAACAATCAGGAAACTGAATGCCAGGCAAAAAACGTTCATTACTGCGGCTTTCCGCTAATACTTGCATGCTTTTAGGATCGTGACCCCAAAGCAATGTCTTATGGCCATTGCTGGCTAAAGAAATAGCAAGGGCGGTGCCATAAGACCCCGCCCCTAATACCGTAATTTCGGCAGCGTTATTCATAAATTACGCAGTTGCTTCTTCAGTTGCAGCAGCTTGACGCTGTTGAACGTACTGAGCAAATAGAGCATCAAAATTCACTGGAGCAAGGTTTAGTTGTGGGAAAGTACCACGGCCAACTAAGTTGCCAACTAATTCACGTGCGTATGGGAACAATACGTTAGGGCAATATGCACCTAAAGAATGGGCAAGTTGTTGCTCAGTTAAACCCACAATCGAGAAAATACCCGCTTGCTGAACTTCACATAAAAATGCGGTGTCTTCGCCATTTTTAGCTGTAACAGTCAGTGATAAAATCACTTCGTATGTGTCGTCAGACAATTTGTTGCTGCGAGTATCTAAATCTAATTTTACTTCTGGGTTCCATTCTTTCTGGAAAACAGCAGGGCTGTTTGGCGTTTCAAAAGACAAATCCTTTGTATAAATACGCTGAATGTTGAACTGTGGTGCTTGTGCTTCGTTGTTTGCTACTTCAGCCATAATTTCCTACCTATCAATGTTATTTAGCTTTTCTGTGAAGCTAATTGTGTTGGGCTTTCACACTCAATGCATAAAGAATTAATCTAACATTAGTGCTATCCCGTAAAGTTGATCCAGCTCGATAAATGATAACGAACAAGATCTTGATAATAAACCGTGTTAACTCATACCCAAATTCGTTAACACCGAATACCATTAAGCAACCATATTAACGCTTGCTTTTAACTACTGGTAAATTAGCACCTTGCCATTCGCCCATGCCACCTTTAAGGTTAAACACGTTTTCAAATCCTTGTTTAGTAAGAAGTTGAGCTGCTTGTGACGATGTCATACCTGAGTTACATACTAATATAATGGGGCTAGTTTTAAACTTTTCAAGGCTAGTGACTTGATTATTTTTAATTTCTGATAAGGTCACATTGAGTGAATCAACAATATGGCCTTTCTTAAATTCTTCTTTGCCACGCACATCAACGAGTTTGGCATCTTGCTTATTCACCATGAGTGTTAGCTCTTGATGACTGACATTTTTCACTTTTGATGTACCAGATTTAATGACACTAACAACAAGTGCTACAAACAAGCCGACCCACGCTAAGCTTAACATTGGGTTCGCTTTAAAAAATTCCATATATTCTTGCATAATTACTGATTTCTCTGACGATGACTAAGATGAGATGGCCTCGAGTATATCGTTTTGCTCGGCAGTTTTCATTAAAGAAACACCTAAAATAAACGGTTTACGCTGAGTTATTCGTGACTCGCCCCTCGTTATCAGCTGCTTTAGTTATATCTTCAAACCTATATGCCTTTTGCACACTATCGATAAGTAGTAATATTCATACAATTGAAATTTTATAACACTTCTATTTTAACTTAATAAGGTACTTGCAAATGGCTAAAAAACGTCCACTCGCATTACTTATCCTTGATGGTTGGGGTTACAGTGAAGACACGCAAGATAACGCGGTTTTTCATGCAAACACTCCTGTCTTAGATAAGCTCAATGCACAATACCCTCACAGTCTTATTTCAGGTTCTGGTATTGACGTCGGATTACCCGATGGTCAAATGGGTAACTCTGAAGTTGGCCATATCAATATTGGTTCTGGCCGAATTGTTTATCAAGAACTCACCCGCATCAGTAAAGCAATTGTAGACCATGAGTTTGAACAAAACGCAGCACTTTGCGATGCAGTAGACAAAGCCATTGCCGCAAATGGTGCGGTGCACATTATGGGGCTATTGTCTGCCGGTGGTGTACACAGCCATGAAGAGCACATTGAAGCTATGTGTCGTATGGCTGTTGAACGCGGCGCAACAAAAGTGTACTTACATGCCTTTTTAGATGGCCGTGATACGCCACCTCGTAGCGCTCAAAATAGCTTGGTCCATTTTGATGAGCTATTTGCTGAATTAGGTCATGGCCGTACAGCCTCAATTATTGGTCGATATTTTGCCATGGATCGTGATAATCGTTGGGATCGCGTATCGCAAGCCTACGAATTAATCACCGAAGCTAAAGGTAAGTTCGCTTATGCTTCGGCACCAGAAGCGCTTGAAGCGGCATATGCTCGTGATGAAAACGATGAGTTTGTTGCTGCATCTGCCATTGTTGATGCGCAAGGCGAAGCTGCCGTATTAAGCGATAATGATTCACTGATATTTATGAATTTCCGTGCAGATCGTGCTCGCCAAATCACCCGCACTTTCGTGAATCCAGATTTTGACGGGTTTAAACGTAATAAAACACCAAAAATCAACTTTGTGATGTTAACTGACTACGCTGCAGACATTAATGCTCCGGTAGCCTATCCATCGAGTGATTTAGTGAATACTTTAGGCGAAACCCTGCAAAACCAGGGTAAGACCCAGCTGCGTATTTCGGAAACTGAAAAATATGCTCATGTGACTTTCTTTTTCAATGGTGGTAAAGAAGAGCCATTCGAAGGTGAAGATCGTATTTTAATTCAGTCACCTAAGGTCGCAACGTATGATCTGCAACCTGAAATGAGCTCGACAGAATTAACCGATAAATTGGTCGCCGCGATAGAATCTACAAAATATGATGTCATCATTTGTAACTATCCAAATGGTGATATGGTCGGCCATAGCGGTAACTTTGATGCCGCAGTTAAAGCTTGTGAAGCGGTTGATGCATGTATTGGTCGTGTCGTCGAAGCGTTAGCTAAAGTTGATGGCGAATGCTTGATTACTGCCGATCATGGTAATGCCGAAAAAATGAAAGATCCTTCTAACGGACAAGCATTTACAGCTCACACCAGTAACTTGGTACCGTTCGTTTATGTCGGTCGTGATGCCGTGATAAAAGATGGTGGACGCTTGAGCGATATTGCGCCAACTATGTTAACCTTAATGGGCCAAAGCATCCCGAAAGAAATGAGTGGACGCTGTATCATTGACCTTAAAGAGTAAACATTAACTCGTGATAACTCGTTTATTTATTAAAGCCAGCATTGTTGCTGGCTTTCTAATCTTTTCATTTACGGCAAATAGTGCTGATTTGTCTTCACGCCAGTCGGCTTTGAAGTCTATTCAAGCACAAATAAACCAACAACAAAATTCGCTCAAAGACACCTCAAGGCAACGCGAGAAGCTTATTGCGTTACTAAAAAGTGACGAGCAAGCGATTGCAAAAGCAGCTAAAAAAGTCAATCAATCACAAAATTCGTTGACTGAAGTTAACGCCAAACTTAGCAACTTGGATAAACAGCAGATAGATTTAGCCAAGCTTAAAAAAAGTCAGCAAGACACCTTATCAAAACAGTTATCTAGCGCTTATTTGGCAGGTAATCATGATTACACTAAGATGATGCTGAATCAGCAAAATCCGGCCACAGTTGAGCGCATGCTGGCGTATTATCAATTTCTCAACAATGCCCGCATAAAAGCTATTCAACAACTCAAGCAAACTAGCATTGATCTTAATAAAGTTAAGCAACAGCAAGTAACAGCAAAGCAAAAACTCAATGCTTTAGTGATAGATCAAAAGCAACAAGCGCTGCAATTAACCAAAGAGCAAGGCCAACGCCAACAAACATTGACTCAACTACAAAGAACCTTATCCAGTAAAGGTGCGGAATTAGAGCAACTGCAAATAGAAGAGGCAAGTTTAAAACGTATAGTGCAACAAGCAATGCTTGCCGCAAAAGCCAATCCAACCATGGATGGATTAGTCAGTCAAAAAGCCAAATTAAAATGGCCAACTAACGGCAGAGTGAGTAAACGATTTGGTAGCAACCGTTCTGGACAAATTGTTTGGAAAGGAACTGTACTTGCCGCACCTGAAGGACAAAATATCAATGCTGTGGCATCAGGAAAAGTTATTTATGCCGACTGGTTACGTGGTTTTGGTATGGTGTTAGTTATTGATCATGGTAAGGGTTATATGAGCCTATACGGTCACGCCCAAACACTATTAAGACAACCTGGGGATATGGTGAAAACTGGCGAGTCTATTGCGCTTGTTGGCCGTTCAGGTGGGCAAAGCGAACCAGGGTTATATTTCGAAATCCGTAATAAAGGTAAGGCTGTCGACCCAGCCTATTATTGTCGTTAATAGCAAAACACGTACTGCTAATATTCAATGGTTCAACGTATTACAAGGTATAGCATTATGCCTTGCCAAAGAAAGCGGTTAACGGCCCGATTAATTAGCACTATATCAACGGGTATAACTGTGTCTATAATCACGCCGTTATGTAGATATCATTGAACAATAAAACTCACACAACCAGATAAGCTAAATTCGTGCGAAACCTACTATTACTCCTACTATGCTTATGTAGCATCATGCCCGCTACAGCGACTAAATTAGCCATTATCATTGACGATATTGGTTATCGCCTAACTGACGAAGCAGCATTGTCATTACCCAATTCGATCACTTTATCGGTGTTGCCCCATACTCCGCTAGGACAAAAACTTGCGCAAGATGGTTATCATAAAGGTCATGAAATAATGTTACACCTACCAATGCAAGCCTTAAATGGCAAAGCTTTAGGACCTGGAGGGCTAACCAATGATATGAATGAGACACAAATTAAACAACAGTTACAAAGTGCGTTCTCTAATATCCCGTTTGCTAAAGGGGCTAATAATCATATGGGGAGTTTACTGACTCAAATGGATGAACCGATGTTATGGGTAATGCAGAGTTTAAAACAGCAGCAGTTGTTTTTTGTCGATAGTTTTACCACTAAATATACCAAAGCCAGCAACAAAGCGATGCAGCTTGGAGTACCATCACTGAGAAGACACATATTTTTAGATAACGACATTAGTGAACGTGCGCTTGAACGTCAGTTTCAGCAGATGATTACGCAATCCAAACGGCAAGATAAGCTGGTTGTTATTGCACATCCTTACCCAGAGACCATTCGATTTTTAAACGCTAATTTAGCTCGTTTGAACGATAATGGCATCACATTAGTACCAACATCTCAATTATTTGATGATATGAATGTCACGACAGCAAGTCTGCCTAATCCAACTGCAACACTGAAATAGATAAGTCAGGTAGTGTAGATAAAATTTCCGTTTTATTGGATACAATATCAGCTAAGGTATATTGATCAAGTACCGCCAGATAAGCTGTAACAGCTTGACCCAACACGCCTTTTAATTGACATATTGGCGTAAATCGGCAATAAGGTGAGTCACAATCAATAGGTGATAGTGAATGCTCTAAATCACGGACCAATTGCCCAATTAACACCTCATCAGCAGCTTTTGCTAATCTAAAACCACCACTTTTACCTCTGACCGTCTGCAAATATCCCTTTTTTCCCAATTGATGGATAATCTTGGCTACATGGTTTGAAGAAAGGTCAAACACACTAGTCACTTCAGCTATTCGAAACAAACTTTCGCGTTCAGATTGAACCGCAAGATACATCAAAATGCGAATACCAAAATCTGTATATCGGGTTAATTGCATGATCTAAAATATCCAAGGTAAGTAATAAACGCAGATTAGCATGTTGAAGACTCTAAATCAGTGATCAACCATAAAGCTTGTTCATTTGTGGTGCCGCACACATCAATACTTGCACTAAACTCAGCACAAACATCTGGACGTTCTGGTTGACCAAAAATCATACACAGATTATCGGCATTTAATTGAATACAACGCACCCCAGCAAGTTTCCCCATTGGCATGCCTGGTATTGCACTAGTGATAGAAGGCGCAATGCAGCAGGCACCACAACCCAAACGACAATCCATAACTTTACCCACTAAATAAAAAGCACTGTATTTTACAAGAATGTACTCTTAACGACATGTTTAATTACATTATTGGTATCGAGAATAATTGAAATAGTCGCCGAGCTAAGGCAAGTTACTCTCGAGCATTTCTTCAACCACTATGCCATTGTATATTAGATCACATTTTTAGTTTTTAAGCATTAAGCACACAACAGTCATAGCGGTACATTATACCCTCTTATAGAATAAGGAAATTACCCATGAAACGTCCTGTAATTCTCGACTGTGATCCCGGTCATGACGATGCCATCTCACTTATTTTAGCGCTTAGCTCTATAAAGCTTGATGTATTAGCTGTCACCACCAGTGCAGGCAACCAAACACCAGACAAAACCTTAAACAATGCTTTACGTGTACTAACACTATTGGGTCGTCATGATATACCCGTTGCAAGTGGCGCCCCTAAGCCATTAGCTCGTGATCTGATCATTGCAGATAATGTTCACGGCGAGAGTGGTCTGGATGGACCCAAATTGCCCGATCCAGCCTTTGCACCTGTAGAACAAACGGCTATTGAACTGATGGCCGAAAAAGTGCGTAACAGTAAGCAACCCGTCACACTTGTTCCAACTGGACCGTTAACTAATATTGCGCTGTTTCTAGCTGCTCATCCTGAGTTACATCACAACATAGATAGTATCGTTCTGATGGGTGGCGCTGCAGGTGTGGGCAATTGGACACCAGCAGCTGAATTTAATATTTTTGTCGATCCAGAAGCTGCAGATATGGTATTCAAATCTGGCTTGCCAATCGTAATGTGCGGACTAGATGTCACCCACCAAGCCCAGATTATGGATGAGGATATTGAGCGAATTAGAGCCATTAATAATCCTATCGCGCAATGTGTTGCGGAATTACTCGACTTTTTTATGATTTATCACCGCGACCCCAAATGGGGATTCACTGGGGCACCACTACATGACCCTTGCACCATCGCATGGTTACTTAATCCATCACTGTTTACCTCGGTCGATTGTTGGGTGGGTGTTGAAACGAAAGGTGAATATACACAGGGAATGACAGTGGTTGATCGTTATCAATTAACCGGTAAACCACATAATGCAAAAGTATTGTTCAATATTAACCGAACAGGTTTTGTCGACTTTATCGTAGAACGTCTAAGCGATTACTAACAAACTCATGCCATGCAGATAAAAGTAACCTGCATGGCAGTAACTGCGGATAACAATTAATATCTTATTCGTTATCTGCAGTACTAATACCGAGCAAGCGTAACATTCAACTCTTTTTCTCTGCTTAAATAGTTACCAATTAATATTCCATACAAACTAGCTACAGCAATAAACAATGAACCAGCGGCCCATACGACAAAGACTATTTTATTATCTTTATAATCCACACCCAATAATAAATGGTACACAATCTCGATAAACTTTTAATCTAACTTAACTAACACTCTGCTTTTAGCTATGTATATCAATTTGGAGTTAATACCAATCCTATTAAATATGTGATCTTTCAGCGGGAGTTCAAAGTGCTGTAGGCAAGGCAGATGATTGAATCGAATAGTGTTTTCGGTAATAAGCTCCTGCGTTACTCTACCTCCAGCATCTGACCGCCATGGATGGTGGGGATGTCTTATTTTTTATGGAAAAAAAAATACCATGCCGTCGTATTTTGAAAACATCTAACAAAGCATAAAGGACTTTGAAACCCGCCAGAATGGAGTCTCTCAGTTATTCCACTTCTGTGTTACGTCGATTTAAAAGAGAGCAACCATTTCTACATCAATGCGCCTTGAATTGAAAAACCTGAGAGACGCTGAACTGACCAGATATTTAATGTAAATGGTATAAGAGTGGACCTAGACCCCCGGCGTGACTGGTCACTTTCTATTGATTGAGAGTCAACCGTCCAAATAGAT
>NZ_JABKAW020000005.1:0-275407 GCF_014596695.2 Shewanella sp. BF02_Schw | reverse complement strand
ACTTAATGCTGGTAGAGCGAATGAAAATGCTGCTTGGCTGGTCGCACTTGAAGGTAATGTTAGCGGTACGCTTTGCTGCTTCTCATCTTGCATTGTTAATTTGACTAAACGTACCGGAGCCGTAAAGGTCAGTTCAAGGGTTGTTGGGGCTTGACTTAGCATGGCTCCGTTAGCGGGCATAGAACTGCCCAGTCCGACATGAGCAAATGCTGAAGCACTCAGGAATAGACTTGTTACGACTAAAACGTTGTTAAATAATTTCATGATATTTCCTTTTATATTGTTTATAACAATTGAAAAACGGTTTATATAAATGATTAAATATTGGCTTATCTAGCATCTTGGCGCCAAGCTTAAAACTCAGTGTACGAACGAGGTCTTAGAACCACGCTCTAAAACCAATGACAAACTGGGTTTCTTGTGTATCCTCCCCTTCAATTCGGGCGTAATCGGCGGTATTACCGAGTTTCTGACGCCAATCCACACCGATATAGGGCGCGAACTCTCGAACAATCTCATATCTCAATCGCAGCCCTGCACTGACGTCAGATAAGCCTGAGCCTATTCCAAGTTCTGCATCGTCCTTACCAAATAAATTAACTTCTACTTCAGGTGTTAATATCAATTTTTGAGTGATTAACAGTTCATATTCCGCACTCAAACGCATAGCCGTACGGCCTTGGTCACCTATGAATAAGGCCGCGTCAATATCAAAAAAATATGGCGCTAACCCTTGAACCCCAATCACAGCCCAATTACGGTTCGGCGTAGGTTTGATATCGGTTTTAATACCGAATTGTACATCCCAGTATGGTGCGATGGGCTTACTGTAAAGAGCCTGAATTTCAAAATCTTGTTTATCACTATTTGAATATTCACCTTCAGTTTTAAGCCACAACTTATTCAAATCGTAACCTAACCAGGCTTGTGCACTAAACTGGGTAGGATCTTGCG
This sequence comes from Shewanella sp. BF02_Schw, assembly GCF_014596695.2. Classification (NCBI taxonomy): domain Bacteria; kingdom Pseudomonadati; phylum Pseudomonadota; class Gammaproteobacteria; order Alteromonadales; family Shewanellaceae; genus Shewanella; species Shewanella sp. BF02_Schw. Next base: position 274,453 of record NZ_JABKAW020000005.1, on the reverse strand, counting down.
GATCAACGCCTTTTTCAAATTGATCCAGCATGACTTTTGTTAATAGAGGGTCATCATTACCGCCGGCAAACACAGCTGTACTGGTCAATGTGGCGCTCAGACTCAACAGTCCCAAGGCCATTAAATTCGTTTTATTCATCTGTATTCCCCTTATTTCACCACGACTTTTCTGAACATGCCTGGCATGTGGAATAACAAGTGGCAATGATATGCCCATTGCCCTTTGGCATCGGCGGTGACTAAGTAACTGATCTTAGAGCCCGGCTGAACTAATACCGTGTGCTTACGTGGAATAAAATCAGGGTCGCCTGTCTCTAACTCACTCCACATACCATGCAAATGCATAGGGTGAGTCATCATCGTGTCGTTAACTAAGGTGATCCGCAGCCTTTCTCCGTATTCAAACTCTAATGGCGCGGCGTCCATAAATTTCACTCCATTCACAGACCACATATATCGGTTCATATTGCCGGTTAAATGCAGTTGAATTTCGCGGCTTGGTTGGCGCGTGTCGTAAGTAGGATGTAAGCCTTTAATATCGCCATAAGTTAATACTTTACGGTTGAATTGTTGTTGATGGTCGCGCAGCCCGATACCAGGATCATGTAAGCCACTTTTTGGGGCATCGGCACGCATATCCACTTGTGGACCAAACTCGGTATCAATGTGTTTAATTTCATTGTTACTGCCAAAGCCTGCAAGCCCTAGGGCTGAGACTGTCGCTTTCGCAGCGCCCATAGCCATCTTGCTATGATCCATGCCTGACATATCACCGCCACCCATAGGCATCTTGCTGTGATCCATGCCTGACATATCATCTGCGCCCATAGCCATCTTGCTATGATCCATGCCGGGCATATCACCGCCACCCATAGCCATCTTGCTGTGGTCCATGCCTGACATCTCACCGCCGCCCATGTCCATCTTGCTATGATCCATACCATTCATGTCCATGCCATTCATGTCCATGCCCATATCACTGTGGCCAAGCACTGGCCTAGGATCCATTGGGGGAATAGGAGCATGTAAACTGGCATCTGAGGTAAGGTTACCTACCGTAAAGCCGGTGCGGTCAATACTCTGAGCAAAAATACAGTAGGCATTATCAACCTCTGGCTCAATAACCACATCGTAGGTTTCAGCAACACCTATTCGAAATTCATCCACAGATACCGGTTGAATGTTCTGACCATCACTGGCAACAACACTCATTTTGAGACCCGGTATACGCACATCAAATATGGTCATTGCAGAACTATTAATAAAGCGCAAGCGCACTTTCTCACCTTGTTCAAACAACCCTTGCCAGCCCTGTTGTGGAGGGTTGCCATTCATTAAATAGGTGTAAGTTGAACCAGTCACATCAGAAATATCTGTGTCACTCATGCGCGCGTTATTCCACATCGAACGGGCGTTCCAGGTATTGGCTAAGCCATTTTTATTCACGTCAGAGAAAAAATCCATTACCGTACGCTCACGGTAATTATAGTAATCGGCTTGTTTCTTTAATTTGGCATAAATGTTTTCAGGGGCTTCGTCAGACCAATCAGACAGCATGATCACATAGTCACGGTCATATATGATCGGATCGGGGGTTGCAGGATCAATCACAATAGCGCCGAATAAACCGGTTTGTTCTTGATAGCCTGAATGACTGTGATACCAATATGTGCCACTTTGCTGGACGGTAAATTGATACTCAAATGTTTCACCGGGTTTAATGCCATCAAAGCTAAAGCCAGGCACACCGTCCATTTCGGTGGGTAAAATAATACCGTGCCAGTGAATAGAGCTATCATGGTCGAGATTGTTTTTTACTCTTAAGGTGACTGTTTCACCTTCTTTCCAACGTAATAACGGCGCGGGCAGTAATTGGTTTACCACAGTCGCTCGAGCAGATTTCCCGGTAAAATTAACCATTTTATAGTCAATTGATAAGTCAAACACTTTGCCAGAGAGCTGGCTCAACGATTGGCTTAACGCATTGGCAACGGCATTTTTAGGGAAAGGGATCGACATCAATGCCAACATGGCGGATGCACCAAACACAAACCGGCGTCGGCTGTTGTTGAGTTCACTGTTTGTCGTTTGAATCATGGGTTTTATCATGTATTGCGATTTCATTGTACAGACTCCTCAAGCGAGTTCACTTGGGCGTATACCTGGCTACTGCCATCATTTTTCAACAGTAAGACTTGGTATGGCATAAATTTATCCTGATACTCCATACCAGGGCTGCCCACAGGCATAGCGGGTACGGTTAGGCCGATAGAATCTTTAGGGGGGGAGGCTAAAAAACGACTAATGAATTTTGCAGGGATATGCCCTTCAAACACATAACCTTGAGATGACACTGCGGTATGGCAAGATTGCATTGAAGCAGGAATACCCTTTGACAGTTTAAACTCATAAAGGTTGTTAATATTGTAGGCATCAACACTAAATCCACGCTCACTAATATGAGTAAGCCATTTCTCACAACAGCCACAATTGGCATCTTTATAAACAGTGAGTAATGGCGCCGTAGTGTCGGGCTCCGCTGCATGGGCAGGTAACATCCCTCCCATAATTTGCAGAATAAAAATAGTACCTATGACACGAAAAAAACGAATAGAATTGCGATATAGAGCAGACATAATATTGCCTCCAAATCAAATTTCGTCACATTAAACAACGCGGTTTAATGTCAGTTTATTAACCGAAAAAGTTAAAAAATTGAAACTACATGATTGGCTAGGACAGTTAGCAAAAAAAAGGCGTAACTGTGCCTATGTTAGGCAAATATTGGAGGACGGTATAAAGATGAAAAATACTGAGGCATTAGTGCTGAGGTAAACATTGTTGCAGAATTAACTAAGCTGACTTCTGATTTAAGCGTTGGCATTGCCATCGTTAAAGCGACTGATAAACATGAACCGACAGGACAATGGCACGCTTGGGCGCAGCAACTATCATCCGCACCATCATTCATATCCATTTGCATATCCATTTGCATATCCATTTGCATACTAGCGTCATGACATGCTTTGCCATTTTCAGCAGGCATATTTGAAGTCGTCATTGAACTCATTGGCATAGTACCAGGCATAATCGCAGATGCAAAAGTTTGACCGACGAACGTCAGTAAAACAAACATCATGATTAAATGGACTCTACGCAAAATATATCTCCAATGATTATAGAATAATGATAATAAGAAAATCTTAGTTTAGCAATGAATATTTTATTAACAATGTTACATTAAATAGTTATTAGAACATCATTCTAATAACTAGAATTAAAATCAATTAAACATAAAATAAATCGATGCAGATAGTTTTATCTGCATCGATATTCTAATCAACTTAACACTATCGTTTCTCATGTCTCAATTGAGTACGACGCCATAAGAAGAACACAACAGGAACAATTAATAGTGTCAGTATGATTGCACTGACCATTCCGCCTACCATTGGCGCAGCAATTCGACTCATCACCTCGGAACCTGTTCCTGTACCATAAAGGATCGGTAATAACCCTGCTATGATTGCCGCTGCGGTCATCATTACAGGACGTACACGCATACCTGCACCTTGAATAACAGATTGAGTCAACTTTAGTTCATCAAACGTTTCTAGTTGCTGCGAACTATGATCAATCGCTTCTCTATAAGCTTGGTTTAAATAGACAAGCATAATGACACCAATTTCGACAGCGACACCCGCCAATGCAATAAACCCTACCCCTACAGCAACTGAAAAGTTGAAACCTTGTAGATACATTAACCAGATGCTACCCACCATAGCAAAAGGCAATGTTCCTACAATAATCCCGACCTCAACAACATTGCGGAAATTCATAAACAATAAAATAATGATAATAAATAACGTTAATGGCACTACGTAAGTAAGCTTTGCTTTAGCCCTTTCCATATATTCATATTGACCAGCCCAAGTAATAGAGTAACCCGCGGGTAGTACCAGTTTATCACTGACAACTTTTTGGGCTATTTCAACATAACTACCGATATCGACACCATCAATATCAATATAAGCCCAACCATTAAGGCGAGCATTTTCACTTTTAATGCCTGGTGGTCCATTTTCAATAACAATATCCGCTACATCCCCCAAAGAAATCCTCAAACCTTGCGGAGTGACAATAGGCAATAAAGCTAATGCTTCAGGAGAATTACGATAATCCTGAGGATAGCGTAAATTAATAGGATACCGCTCTAAGCCTTCAACTGTTTGTGAAATATTCATACCACCGATCGCTGTAGCCACAACTTGTTGAACATCCGCTATATTTAAACCATACCGGGCTGCATTTTCCCTTTGGATATCAACTTTGATATAACGTCCACCTGCAACCCTCTCAGCATATACTGACGCAGTCCCTTCAACATTTTTTAGAATTTCCTCTAATTGTTTACCTATTTGCTCAATTTCATTGAGACTAGGGCCTGCAATTTTAATGCCTACAGGCGTTTTGATCCCTGTCGCTAACATGTCAATTCGGGTTTTAATGGGCATTACCCATGCGTTCGTCACACCGGGTAACTTAACTAAAGAGTCTAATTCTTGTTTTAAACTCTCAGTCGTCAGGCCTTCTCTCCATTCACTTTTTGGCTTAAGTTGAATAAACGTCTCCACCATTGTCAAAGGTGCTGGATCCGTTGCCGAATCTGCTCGGCCAACTTTGCCAAAAACGGTTTTAACCTCGGGCACGGTGTAAATCAACTTATCCATTTGTTGCACTAACTCTCGAGCTTTACCAATAGAAATACCAGGGTAAGTTGTTGGCATATACATTAGATCGCCTTCATCTAATGGAGGCATAAACTCACTACCAATTTTATTTAGCGGCCAAACACCAATAGCCAGCACAAATAACGCAAATAGGAGGGTTATCTTTGGAAATGCCAATACTGTTTTCAGCACAGGCATATATGCCGCAGTTAACAATCGATTAACGGGGTTTTTATGTTCAGGAAGCACTTTTCCCCGAATAAAGTATCCCATTAGCACTGGTACTAAGGTAATAGCTAACGCTGCCGATGCAGCCATTGCGTAAGTTTTAGTAAATGCAAGTGGTGAAAACATCCTTCCCTCCTGTGCTTCGAGGGTAAATACCGGTAAAAAACTAACAGTAATAATCAGTAGACTAAAAAATAATGCAGGGCCAACTTCGCTGGCAGATCGCGCAACGATCTGCCAACGGTTTTCAGGCGTTAATGGCGTTCGTTCCATATGCTTATGCATATTTTCAATCATGACGATGGCACCATCGACCATGGCGCCAATCGCAATAGCAATACCACCTAAAGACATTATATTGGCATTTAAACCTTGTAAGTGCATGATAGTAAATGCAGTTAAAATACCAACAGGCAAACTAACAATCGCTACAAGTGATGATCTTACATGCGCCAAAAAGACCATACAGACTAAAGCAACGACTAAAAATTCCTCTAATAGTTTAAACCCTAGGTTTGATACAGCTCGCTCAATCAAACCACTGCGATCATAAACGGTCACTACTTCCACGCCCTCAGGAAGACCTTTCTTCAATGTCTCTAATTTAGCTTTAACGCCATCAATAGTCTTTTGTGCATTTTCACCAAATCGCATCACAATAATGCCGCCAACCGTCTCACCTTCACCATTGAGATCGACAACGCCTCGTCGCATTTGCGGTCCAGTCCCTATATCCGCAACGTCTTTTAATAGTAATGGTGTACCATTATTGTTAACGCCTAAAGGGATGTTTCCTATATCCTCTTTACTCTCAAGATACCCTGTTGCGCGAACCATATATTCTGCTTCAGCAATTTCGACAACTGAGGCACCAATTTCTTGATTACCACGGTTAATCGCCATTTGAATAGCCGTTAAAGGTATGCCAAAGGCACGTAATTTATCAGGGTCTACCTTAATCTGATACTGTTTGACCATCCCGCCTAGAGCGCTCACTTCAGACACGCCAGGGACAGTTTGTAATTCATACTTTAAAAACCAGTCCTGTAGACTGCGTAACTCACTAATATCGTGCTTACCTGTTCTATCGACGAGTGCATATAAATATACCCAGCCCACTCCTGTTGCATCAGGGCCTAATTGAGGTTTTGCATTATCCGGTAACGTTGAAACGACTTGACTGAGGTACTCCAACACACGACTACGAGCCCAATATAAATCGGTTTCTTCATCGAAGATGACATAGACATATGAATCACCAAAAAATGAGAAGCCCCTGACCGTTACTGCACCTGGCACCGATAACATGGCTGTCGTTAATGGATAAGTCACTTGGTCTTCTACCACTTGAGGGGCTTGACCTGGATAACTTGTTTTAATGATTACCTGAACATCAGATAAATCAGGCAAAGCATCAATAGGGGTATTTTTAAGTGAAAATAAACCCGCGCCGACGAGAATAGCACTGGCAAGCAAGACAAAAAATCTGTTCGCAACAGACCAACGTATAATTGATTCAATCATGGCTATTCTCCCGATTCCATTCCTGAATGATCAGCTTCATGTGTTGTATTAGAAACCTCATCAGTGATTTTAGGAGTGCGTATACCCACCACTTTTACCGCGCCATCTGATGTTTTTTCTAATTCAATATGAAGCACAGTACCAACGGTAAATACAGAGAAGTCCACACTGTCATCAACGGTAAAATCCATGGTCATTGATGGCCAATCCCATTCACTGACAGCTTGATGGTCCACATTAATCATTCGATGTGCAGCCATAAGACTATTTACTTTTGCTTCTACCCAGGCGGTATCAGAGGTGATGGCTTGGATATCGGATTGCTCATCTTCATGTGCTGTCATGCGTTTAAGATCCGAGGTTTTATTTGATTCTGAATCCAATAAAAACTGTGCAGATGAGACGACAACATCGCCCTCATACAGCCCTGATTCAATTTGAATACTGTCATCATCTAATCGCCCTACTGTCACTGCAACAGATTTATATTTACCTTCACCGAGAGCAAGTACTACTCGATCAGAGTTTCCGGTTCTAATAACCGCCTCCCTTGGTAACAGTAATACGTCCTCATCACTTAATGTTTTGATCGACACTTGTGCAAACATATTTGGCTTTAATGCCGCATTGGTATTATCGAAACGTAATCTCACTTTTAACGTTCTTGTTTTACTGTCTAATGTCGGATAGACGTAATCAACTTTGCCCTGCCAAAATTGACCAGGCAAATAATCTAATTTCATTTCAACAATTTGCCCAACTTTAACCATGTTGGCTTGGCGTTCAAAAATCTCGGCCTCGACCCATACCTGTGATAATGAACCAATTGAAAACATTGTCATACCCGGTTTAACAAAAGATCCTTCCCGTATATTCAAATTATCAATCACTCCACTTTGAGGAGCATAAAATGTAATATTTTGTTTGACCGTTCTATTTTTACGTAGCGCTTGAATTGCCGAGCTTGGTATTTGTAACGCTTTTAATCGTTCTTCAGATGCTGTAATTAGGCGCTGATCTTTTCGATTTAATGCGAGTAACATTTCCTCTTGCGCGTTAACTAAAGCTGGAGAGTAAATTGAATATATAGGTTGTCCTTTAATAACCGGATCACCAGCAGCCTTGACATATAATTCTTCAACCCATCCATCTACCCTAGGATTAATATAAATAAGGTGGTCTTGATCATATTGAACATAACCCACTGTTTTAATATTATTTTGAAGTGTACCTAAAGTGACTTCAGTTGTGCGTACACCCAGTTTATTAATCACAGCTGGCGATATAGTAACGGCTCCCGGCCCAAAATCTGTCGAGCCAGCTGCATCTTCGTACACTGGTATCATGTCCATACCCATGGGTGATTTCCCGGGTTTATCGCTACGAAAATTAGGATTCATAGGTGCGACCCAATATGATGGCTTAGCTTTTTCTTTGTCCTCTGAAACTACTTGATTCTGTGGTGTATATAGGATTGTCGCACTAATACCAGTAAGAATACCGATAACTAATATGCTGATCATTTTCAAATTGCTGTTCATTTTGCTTCTCCATCAACATACGATTCATGCGAGATACTAACTGGACCCACTTTAGGGGTAAAAAAATAGTTCAATTGAACCTTAACTTTCTGTAAATCAACGTTAATGGCCAAAGCATCTAATTGAGTATTTAATTGAGCAATGAGGGAACGTACGACTTCAGCGAAATCACCTTTATCATTTGTGTAAGCCGTTAGTGACGCATCAGCTTGATCTTGCATTTGAGGTAATAAAAAATCGTTGTAGAGTGTCTGACGTTGTTCCAATTTAAGAAGTTGCGCTTTCGCAGTACCGTATGACGCCATCATGTTTCGAAGCAGTAACCACTTTTCCGTTTTAATTGATTCAGATTGATAAATAGCGGCTTGAACTTGCTTGTCTTGTTTTGACGAAGTAAATATTGGTAAATCAAAACTCACGCCAATTGATAGCAAATCGTCGCGAGAATTACCCATAGGATCATCGCCTCGATAACTGTATCCAGCATTTACACCCCATTCAGGCTTGTACAATTGCTTTTTTAACTCGACACCTTTTCGGCTTGATTCAATCCTTTGCTCTAATGCTGAAATGAGTGGATGAACAGAGAACGCTTCATACAGAGCCTGTTGGTAATGTTGGCTTTTTTCCTCATCGAAATAAAGATTAGGATTCGTTAGTTTAATTTGAGGAAGTATATTAGGGACGGTAAACGTCGAAAATAACAGCTCATAATCTTGTTCATGATCTATTCGATATTCATCAACAAATGCCTTACCCACCCATTCAGATAATTTCTGTTTAAACATATCTTCTTGCTGAGCCAAAACGGTCAGCTTATCTTCAAGACGGGTCACCTCTAACTGAGCACGAATAATATCCTGCTGATTAGATTTAACTAAAGCAGATGAATACCCTGCTTTAACAACATCTGATAGTTGTTCAAATAAGTTACGATTGCGCTCAATCAGTGCAATGCTTTCTTGCGCTTTATATACATCAAACCAAATTTGAGCTGTGGTGACACTTAACTTTGCTCGTCTATCTTGTCTTAAGAAAGGATATTGCTCAGCCGTTAACTCAAGTTGTTGTTGGCGTAAACTTAAGCTATCCCCACGGGGAAACATTTGAGTGACACCAATTTTCATTTGAGTCATTGCTTCTTGTCCAAAATCAAAAGTGTTTATGGACAAATTAGCTAAACCAACACTGATTTTTGGATCTGGTAAGGTTCCTGCCGCGATACTTTCAGATTTAATAGCATCTTGTTGAAATTGATTACTGACTAACCAGGGATCGTTTGATTGAGAGAGATAAACTGCTTCTTCCAGTGATAATGTCTGTACTGGTTCTGCCGCATATACCGCAGCGCTAATACCAATAAAGGACATTACTACTATTAGAATATATTGAGTGTAAATTTCACCCAATTTCTTGTAAATTAAAGACATAAAGCCTCCAAATTAATCACCAATGCTCGAATTGAATTCGAACAAAGGTAATATCTTGTTAATTTATTTTAAAAAAGATAAATGAACAGGAAGGCGATCAAAAATTGATCAAGCCTTTCCTATCTAACAAGAAAATATTGGAGGACGATATAAAGAAGAGTTATATTGCGGAGTCGTATTTTGAGTCAAACCAGATATAAAACTACTCAAACTTGAGATAGTTACTGATTGGACAATTTTCATTTCAAGGGCAATTGAAAAACAAGTACCTATCGGACAATCACATTGATTATCACAACAATCAGCAGTGTCTGCTGTAAGTGTTTTAACGGCATCAGCATCTGATGTTAATTGGTGATGGCAAGCGTTAGTCGCAGCGGTATTCACTGGATTTGATTTACTTAACATTGAATTCATATCAGAGGGGCATGGCAAAATCACAGACGCAAAAGCTTGACTGACAAATGTCATCAAGATAAGCATCACGGTGATAATTCGCATACGACTCAAGATAAAACTCCAATATAATTAGTGCTATTAATGTTAACTCAACTTGACTAAATCATCCTAGTTAACTGTAGTGTTTTTTTACTTTAAACTACTGATACTTGACATAGATCACACTTCGAAAGCTCTTACAAAAGATAGTCAGTATCGATAAAAATTAACATCTAATTGTCTTATCTTATCTTGGATCCTGGTGGGGGTTTGTGGCAACTATGTGGTTGATGATTGGCATTATCTTTGATGTTTTGATCCACAAATTGGTAGTAACTTTCCTTTACATGAGTCCAAAAATCGTTATGAATACTAGCACCATGCACTCTGATAACCTCTTCAATACCTTCTAAATTGATATGACTGGCATCATAGGCTAGATAAATAGATCCCGATTTGTCATTATAAATAACTTCGTCTATGCCGAACAGTTTGTCGATCTCAGTCAGTAATGCTTCTAAATTTTGATTATCCACTCCAGTTAATCTTAGGTTTCTGACAACTAAAGTGGCTTCTTTAACGCCCGGTCTATGTTCAAAATCACTCATAATGCCTCTCTTAATCATTAACTCATCATTATTCTGATGATTTAGGTAAAAGGTAATTAAAAAAACGGCCAATTTTCTAACCTAAGAGGTAAACCGCATAGGTTAGAATCAAAGTTTTGATTTAAAAGTTAAAAAATGCACATTCTAGTGCTGCAATTATCTTCATCATTGATACCAACATATTGAAAAATACTTATAGGTAACTAGTGATTATTCAACAATCAATACGCCTTTATACATTTGCATCTGACAATGAAATGGATACTCACCCTTTTCTAGTGCCGGTAAGGCTATCGTCGTTGGCTTATCCAGCGCTAAATCCTGGCTAATCTCTAAGTCGGGTAGCAAGACTGTGGCGGAACATCCGGATTTATCTTGGCGTAAAAAGGTTATTTCTGTCGGCGTATTGGCGCTAATGTTAATTCTTGCAGGCGAATACACCCCGTCTTTAACCAGTATCGATGTGCTGGCATCAACCTTAGTTTCATTTGATGGTTTATACAGCCAAAACCACCAAATGATAAAACCGATTAATGCGATACACAGTAAATTAATTAACATGTTAAGCCTCCTAGTGTTCTTTGGCTTTAAACAGACGTAAACGGTTGGCGTTACTGACGACGGTAAGCGATGAAAAGGCCATCGCAGCCCCGGCAATCACTGGGTTTAACAAAATACCAAAAACAGGGAAAAGCACACCTGCCGCTAAGGGAATACCCGCAACGTTATAAATAAATGCACCAAACAAGTTTTGTTTAATGTTGCGCAGCGTTGCTTTACTAATGGCTATCGCATCGGCTAAGCCATGAAGTGATCCACGCATTAAGGTAATATCAGCACTTTCTATCGCTACATCTGTGCCTGTTCCAATAGCAAAGCCGACATCGGCTAACGCTAATGCGGGGGCGTCATTAATGCCATCGCCGGTCATACCTACCACTTCATTTTGTTGCTGAAGTTCTGCCACTTTATTGGCTTTATCTTCTGGCATGACTTCTGCGAAAAAGTCATCAATACCGACTTTTTTAGCCACTGCTGCTGCGGTCGCTTTATTGTCTCCGGTTAACATAATCACTTTAATGCCACTGCGTTTCAGTCTCGCAATCGCTTCGATTGAATCAGGCTTTATCGGATCTGATACCGCAATAATGGCCAGCAACTTTCCAGCAAGTGCCAAATACATTGGTGTTTTAGCCTCTTCTGCTAATATTTGAGCTTTTGCTTCATGAAGACCAATATCAATGTGTTTGTCTTGCATCAGTTTTTTATTACCAAATAATAATATCTGCCCATCCACTTCAGCTTCGACACCTTTGCCCGAAATGGCAGTAAAGTGTTCTGTGTTAATCGCATCAATGCCTCTAGCATGTGCGCTTTCAACAATGGCTTGAGCTAATGGGTGTTCTGAGTGACTTTCAATTCCAGCAGACAAGGCAAGTACCTGCTCTTCACTGTCGGCTTTAACCAAAATAATATCGGTAACTTGCGGTTTACCTTCGGTAATGGTGCCAGTTTTATCTAATATCATGGCGGTGATTTTAGACGCGGTTTGCAATGCTTCACCGTTACGAATAAGCACCCCTGATTCAGCCGCCTTACCTACGCCGACCATGACCGACATTGGCGTTGCGAGTCCTAGCGCACAAGGACAAGCAATAATTAATACCGTTGTTGCTGACACGATGGCAAATACGCTCGATGGCTCAGGGCCAACGTTAAACCACACCATGGCACTGACTATGGCGATGATCATAATGGCTGGCACAAAGTAAGCGGCAATAACATCAGCTAAACGTCCAATTGGCGGCTTAGAGTTTTGCGCCCGTTTGACCATGCTAATAATGCGCGCCAGTGCGGTATCTTTACCTACACGAGTGGCTTTAAATATGATTGATCCTGATTTATTCAAAGTACCAGTGACCACATCATCACCAAGCACTTTCTCAACCGGCATTGGCTCACCGGTCAACATTGATTCATCAATGGTGCTGTTACCTTCAATAACCACTCCATCGACGGGGATTTTTTCGCCTGGGCGAACTCTAACGTGATCGTTAAGTAATACATGGGCAATGTCGATATCGAGGTCTTTTCCATCACGGATAACCCGAGCCGTTTTAGCTTGCAAGCCAATGAGACGCTTAATGGCTTCTGAGGTTTTACCGCGAGCTTTAACTTCGAGTGCTAAACCGAGATTAATTAAACCAATAATCATTGCGGTCGCTTCAAAGTAAACATGCCTTGCCATCTCGGGAAATAATTGTGGAAATGCAACAATCAACATCGAGTAAACCCAAGCTGTACCGGTTCCTAAGGCGATGAGGGTGTCCATATTGGCATTATGGTTTAAAAATGATTTCCAGGCACCGATATAAAAATGCCTACCGGAGATCAGCATAATGGCCAGAGTCACCACACCAACCAGTCCCCACACCACTTGCTCTGATAGGGTTGATACCGTCATTTCGCCAATAAAAAGTCCATAAATCATCAACGGAATACCGACGGACAATGCGATAAAGGTATGGCGCAATAAACTTTTATAATGTTGTAAATCAGCCTGTTCTTTCTCGTTCATGGCATCTTCTGCCGACTCCGCCTGTATTTGAGTGGCGTTATAACCGGCATTTTCTACCGCTTTTATAATCAACTCAGCAGACGCTTTACCCGTAACCAGTACCGTTCTGTCGGCAAAGTTCATTTCGGCCGAATCAACGCCTTGCACGCTGTTAATCGCTTTTTCAATTTTGCCAACACAACTCGCGCAGCCTGCGCCGAGGATATTGAGTTGCATAGGTGAGTGTGTAGTGTGATCCATTACTTAACCTCCGTTGATGTTAAGGTAACCTTGTTATGCTGAGGAACACTTGCTGTAGGAAGGTTAGCTTGGTGGGTACCTTCAATCAAATGGCAAACCATATTTCCTGTAGGCAAGTTATCTGGCATAGTTGACCATTGTTCAACGGCCTGAAAAAGTCTTGCTCTTAATTTCATTGTTTTATTAAATTGTTCTTCAGTTTCATCTAACTTTTGTTTTACTAATTCACGTACAAGGTGGCATGCACTTTCACCATGGTCAGTGTTAGAAAAAATCAACTTAATTTCTTCAACCGAAAAATCAAGCTGACGAGAACTTATGATAAATTGCATACGGCTCAAATCTTTCTCGCCATAATATTTATATCCATTATCAGGTGACTTACAGGGAGAAAGTAGACCTATACGAGTATAAAATCTGACCGTGTCACTGGTTACATTGAGTTTTTTAGCTAATTGATTAACCTTCATAAAACCTCTGAAAACACTAAATTTATTTTCAGACACCAATTTGCGGTTCGATGACTCGTCCACTTTTTAGTAGTCTATTTATAAATTGAGGGTGCAGATTAATAGCACCCTCACAGTGGTGCTAATGACTCATCATTTTTCTATGTTGCTTCATGATAATAGCCATCAATTCTTCGTGATTTACTAAGGTGACAGTTTCATTACTCATACTTGCACTATTAAGAGTTATGACTGGAGATGAAATAAAGCTTTTTGCATTTTTCGTAGATAAAATATCCTTTGTACTAACCTGAATATCTTCATCATTTGTTAAATTTAAACTCCAATATAATGAGTCTGACTTAACAAAGTTTGTATCATCTGCTCCCGCAGTGAATACTTCAAAAAAACGTAATTCGACTAAATGTTGTCCTTGTTTGATATCAATTGTGCTCGACCGTTCAGTTGGCTGCCCATCAATCGATGTAAATACTAAATAGTCCGGCAATGAAATAGTGGCGGCCATAGACATAGAACTGACAGCAGATAAAAGTGTAATTGCGATAAATTTTTTCATGAGAAACTCCAGATGCTTTATGATGCTCATAAGTAAACGAGCAAAAAAAATCTTTATAAATTAATATAGGTGGTTAATTAAAATAAAGAATTAAGCAATTGGAGGGGGATTTTGACTTCCAAGCGAAGCCGGAGTTGATATCCATAAAGTCGAGTTAACTTTAGAACTTGTGAATAGATCATTAACTAAATTTGAATCTGATAACAAAACAAATGCATTAGCGACTGCATGGCAATGGCTAATACAGTGGCTTGAATCTTCGGGACAACAGTTATCGGTATCATCACAATCATTGTCCATCATAACTGAATGTGACATAGAGCTAGTTTGCATACTTGATTCGGACATTTCGCTAGACATAGCATTATTGGGCATTAATAACTGTGTTATTAATGCCAATATAACTGCTAAATTTAACAAAATCTTAGTCATGCAATTGTATCCAGTTGAATTCTGTGATTGACATTAGCAAATTTTAGAATCAAATTCCATGACATAAGTCACAATCCTAGGTCTATTAAAATATTCAACTTATTATCTATTTCAACTATTAAACTATTCGACGATCCTTACCAAGCATAACATGAAATCATAGCTTGATAAGTGTACGACCATATTAAAGTTTGATCACTTTCAAACACACTTTTGGACAGAAACGGTTTAGAGTTAAAGCTCTTTAAGTAACAATTTGCATGAGGAGATGTATGGCAAACTGACACACCGCTAAAGCTACCTTCTGCGATGCTACTTTCGGAATACGAGAACCAATTAAGTACAGACGAAAGTTTAAACTTCCGAAGTTACTCCAAAACGATATTAACCAGTTACAAAGCAACTTTACTTACAAGTCACCGTTTCAATTGGGTTTATGCCTGTACTCATTTTTTGTGATAACATCTAGACAGTGTGAGGAAAGATACAATATTTATACTACTCAGTAAAACCGACCAAAGGATTGAGGTATGCAAATAGAACAGATTAAGCCATTTATACTTAATTATGCGACGCAACGAGTTGCATCTTCTGCACCATCCCTAGGCGGGCATTATTGTGACCAATTACACATGTGGGTCGAAGATGAATCTAACACGCCTATCATTAATATTGTTGATGCCAGAAACGCAGAGCTTTTAACAAAAACTAATGTTCGAGTAGAACAAGATGATGAGTCATTTTGCTTAGAAATGCTAACGAAAACCAAAGTAAACGTCGAAAGTGATGATATGGATAGCAAACTGTGTCATCTAAGCGAATTACTAACTAAAACTGACGTCATTCAAGAGTCAGATGATAGCTCTAGTTGTATGGACATAGTATGATTCTCTTAGTAACAAATCAGCGAGATCTCACAACTGATTATATCGTCAGAGAGCTGCAGGATAGAAAAGTCCCATACTATAGACTTAATACAGAAACCATTTCAGATCATAAATGCTCGATTGGCTACAAATCGTTAGATGATTGGAATATCGGTAATATTGAGGGGGAGTCGGTGAGTTCAGCCTATTTTAGGAGGCCAAGCGCACCTATTTGCAGGCTTAAGTCATTAAAAAATGAAGAACAAGAATACGTACAAATGGAGTGGTTAGCTTTCTTAAAAAGCATCTATTCTAGACTTGACAGAAAATGGTTTAGTTCCCCAATAAATATTTCTTTAGCAGAAGATAAACCAAGACAACTTTTATTAGCTAATAAAATTGGTTTTAACATACCTCAAAGTATTATAAGTAATAACTTTAGTCATATTATATCTAGAACTCCAAATGAAAACCTTATAGCAAAACCCTTACGTCAAGCACTTATAAGTGGTTATGATGAAAAAGTTGTATTTACAAGTCGAATACCTAAAATCACCCAAGAACATGAAGCGTCTATTTCTTTTGCACCATCGATTTTTCAGCAAGAGATAATCAAGAGATTTGATGTAAGGGTTACAGTTGTAGGTCCGAAGGTGTTTCCTGTAGCTATATGGTCACAAGAAAATACTGAGACTGAAGTTGACTGGCGCAAAGGTGGTAACATTAACTTAGTTCATGAACATATAGACATACCTTCTAACATTAAAGATAAATGTATTGAGTTAGTTAAAATGTTGGGTTTAAAGTTCGGAGCCATAGATTTAATTTGTGACAAAAATAACAACTATTGGTTTTTAGAAATTAACCCAAATGGTCAGTGGGCTTGGATAGAAAACCAAACCAAACTACCAATAGCTTCGACCATCGTTGATGAATTATTAAAAATCAATGAGAATAACGATGGACACTGATCTGTTTTGGCCCACACTTACAAGAAACAATAACAACATTACTGATAAAGTTAATGAAGATATTTGTAAAATTAAAAACTTCAAATCAAAATCTGCCAGGACAGTTGTATTGGATGAATCTAGACGCCTGTACGACCAAGAACAAAATCGGCGTTCAACTACAGATAGTAAAGCAGGAATCTATATTGCTATTTCTACTGCATTAATCGCAACGCTACTCTCATTAACACCTTTAATAATTAGTGGTGAAAGACCAATAGTTTCAAATGTTATAATATTCTGTTCGTTGTCATTATCAATCATCACTTTAAGCAGATGTGCTATGTGGTCTCATAAAGCATTACAGGTATCATCATTCTATCAATTAGATTGGAAGGTATTAATTTATTCGAGAAGTACAAAAAAACTGGAAATATATCTAGCTAAACAGTTACTGTGTAATTTACGTAAAAATTATGAACTTACAAATGAAGCCGTTACATGTATAAAGATGGCGCATGCACTAGTTACTAGTGCATGGATTTGGTTTTTTATTTGCATACTAGTTAGGTTGTTCTCTTATATATACTTTGACTTTATTGAGCCAATTAACTAGTTCACTATCTTCTAGTATCTATATTGTAAGTGTTCACCAGAGGGGGAGACAGATGGTCTGATGCAAGTTAACTAAATTACAGCTATCAACCATTGTAGCAATTGATACTGTTCCCCACCTTTGTAGTGCTTAGTTTCTAAACTATACGATTCACATTACCATTGCTTACTATCTTAATAAAGCAGGTTTATGTTCACTGAATGATGGATCGCAGTTCACTCTCATAACAAAAAGCTAAACAGAAAGTTAAGGTTAGGTGTTCTAAATGAACCGTCCTGTGCGGAGCGCTTAATGAGGCTGTTCATAATTCTGTGTTAGGTCTTTACCTTCACGTAGCGCTTGAATAGCAGCATTGATATCAAAAGTAAGTGTGGTCATAAATCATCTCTTTTTGGTATAGCTTAAAGAAATGACACAGAAATTTGAACACTACCCAAACTATTTGTAAAACGTATATTAGGCGACAATTAACTTGGCCGGTTCGCGACAACTAGCTTGTCCGGTTTTGGTAAGCTCTAGGCATACATAATTATTGAGAGATTTATATGCCTGGAAAAACCATAAATCAATCACAGGTTAACCTATATATGTCTTATCGTAATCAACCTAAACAGACTCAATCATCTGCAGCGGCTAAAGCAGGATTTTCATCCCGCACAGCCAGACGTATTGATTCAGGGCAGCACAACCCCCCTCCATTACCGCGTCAATACGCTACTCGAAAAGATCCGTTTAATGGTCTTTTTGAACAACATATTGTCCCACTGCTTGAAAAAGAACCCACATTACAACCCATTACATTATTTGAAAAACTCGAAGAAATCGCACCGGGGCAATTTGATCGCGCGCAACTTAGGACTTTACAACGCCGTATCAAGACATGGCGAGTCAAATACGGACCAGAAAAAGAGGTGATTTTCAGGCAACAGCATACACCTGGAGCGATGGGGATTTCCGATTACACTTGGGCTAATGAATTGAATATCACCCTCGCTGGCAGTGCATTTAAACACAAACTTTATCATTACCGCTTGGTTTTCAGTGGCTGGACTTACGTCGAAGTCATCTTGGGTGGCGAAAGCTTTGAGTCATTGTCATCCGGGCTGCAGAATGCCTTTTGGCAAAGTGGGGGTGTACCCAAAACCCACCGCACAGATAGCTTAAGCGCTGCCTTTAAAAACCACACACAAGCAGAAGTCCTCACAGAGCGCTACACCAAGTTATGTCAGCATTACGGTGTAAAAGCCACTCGAAACAATAAAGGTATAGCCCATGAAAATGGCGCAATTGAAGGCCCTAATGGGCATCTAAAGCGAAAGATAGCGCAGCAATTGCTATTGCGCGAAAGCCGTGACTTCCTGGATTTAAAGCAATACCGAGCATTCATCGATGCCATCGTCGCTAAAATAAATCGTCAATGTCACACGCGTTACATTGAGGAGTGCGCGTACTTGTCCGCCTTACCCGTCCGTCGAACGAATGACTTTTGTGAGCAGTACGTCAAAGTGACATCCAGCAGCACGATTTCCATTAAGCGTGTGACGTATTCCGTGCCATCACGGCTCATTGGCGTGACCTTACTGGCGCACATTTATGATGACCGCATCGTCCTCTTCTATGGACATGAAATCACATTAACCTTAGCGCGAATACACACGCAAGGCGCAGCACGTGGCCGCTCAATAGACTATCAGCACCTTATCCACGCATTGGCTAAGAAGCGCAATGCGTTTAAAGCATCACAACTTAGAGACGACCTTATACCTAAAGGCGATTTTTGGCAGTTATGGCAGGCACTCACCCGTGATGGTGTGACTGATACAGATTGTCATTATATGGTCGATTTACTGGTCATCGCTGCCAACTATGATTGTGAGGCTGCATTGGGCCGCTTCGTTCTCAGCGCATTTGAAGCAGGAAAAGCGGTAACGATAGATGAATGTCGACGCGTTTTCAGGCCTGATACGCTATTTACCCCCATGATTAATCGTCAACAACATAGCGTTTCAAGTTACGACGTACTGTTAGGAGGGCGCAATGGCTAACCCACTGAGCTTACCTATATTATTACAAGAGTTACGATTACCCGCGATAGCAAAAGCTTGGCCTGATATCGCGCTAAAAGCGGTGAAGGAGCAATGGGGGCCTGAGCTATTTCTCGCTCAGTTATGTGAAATAGAGGCCTCACACCGACAAGAAATACGCCTAAAGCGCTTACTGAAAGACAGCCAATTACCCATAGGGAAACAACTATCACAGTACGATTTTAGTGAAGTGACAGGGATTAGTGCCGTTCAAATCAAGCATAAAGCCAGTGAGCTCGGGTGGTTGAGGCAAGGCCACAACATACTGTTATTTGGTGCAAGCGGTCTGGGGAAAACACACCTAGCCGCCGCGTTAGGCTATGCCCTTATAGAGCAATCTGTTCGAGTTAAATTCACAACAGGAACCGCCATGGTGCAGCATCTACAGAAAGCGCGACAAGGTTTAGGACTAGAAGATGCGCTTAAAAAACTCGATAAATATGAGCTACTGATTTTGGATGACATTGGCTATGTAAAAAAGAGCGACAGTGAAAGTCAGGTTCTATTTGAACTCATCGCACATCGATATGAGCGCAATAGCTTGGTGATAACGACGAACCAGGTATTTAGTGACTGGGACAGTATCTTTGGCGACAATATGATGACGGTAGCTGTGATAGACAGGCTGGTGCATCATGCTGAAATTTACCGACTTGAAGGAGATAGTTACCGTAAAAAACAAGCTATGAAATTAAACGACAAAAGCGGCCAACTTAATTGACGCGCATAGGACAAGCTAGTTGACGTCTAACATGCGTCAAAACCATCTGATGCCGTTCTCACGTTTTATCAACTCAATAAGTAAGGCTGGACTATGCAAACGAATACATGCGCCAATGTAGAACAAAAATATTACGACCGAGTGCATAACTTAATTACCCTTTTTGACAGTCATGCAGAAGTGCCACCAGAATACACAGACAGAGCATTAGAAGATGGTTTATCTGTATTCGATGCCGTTAACGATTGGTTTTCTGATGAAGTGATTAAGTTTGAGTTATCACATCACCTATCTGATGTGAATTCTAGGCTGGTTGACATTGACGTTACCGGTATAGGTACAATTAGACGGATTGTGATCAGTATGGATATTAAACAAGGCGACTTGTTTAACGTCTATTATTCTGAAAGTTCGAAAGGTGGTGCATTATTCAATACTGACATAATGACTACCCTGCTAAGTTTTGATGACCAGTGCTAGTTTAGTTACAAAAAAGGGCTCAAGCAGTGTTAATTGCTTGAGCCCTTTTTATTGGATGGTTGGACTGGGTTTATGCCGCTTGTCTATCTGCTCGCTGTTTTGCTCTGCGAGCAAGGTTACGCTGTTTTGCGGCATAAGGAGTGTTGAAAGTATCATTGAAGATGATCCCAAGTTTAAGCATGTGCACCAGTTGTAACTCGCGCTTGTGTGCAACACCCATAGGTTGAAATGTAAAATCAAACCACGTTCTCTCATTATTAAATTTATCAGCACGCTTCTGCATATGGCCACCGACCTTAACGAGAAGTTTATGAGCTTTATCCAACCCAAGTCGTTGAACAAGTAATGCTGCTGTTTTCTCGCTAGTAAGCAAATGGTTGAATTGTGTAGCAGATGAATGAACTTGATAAGCTGACATAGGTAACCTCTTGAGTCTTCGTGTAATCAATCGTTTCAATAAGTTAATTATAAATTAATTGAATAATAACACAACTCTTAATTGATATATAATTATTATTATGTCATTATTGCTTTGTCATCAACTAACAAGGCCTGGCATGAACATTCAAATAATCACAAATTACATCGCGGCATTACTGGGTTACACACAATGGAAAATCATTGTCATTTGCGCCTGTTTAAATGAAGTTTTCTCGTCAGTTATAGTAAATACTTTGAACTTGCCAAGCATGATGGCCGCACCATTCCCCTTCGTCATTTGCGACTTAATTATTTCAATACTCCTAATAATCTTCGCTTATAAAATCGTGGTTATCTGCAAGCAACAAAATACAGAAAAGCCTGCTTTTTATGCATAATCTAACAATCAAATTTCGGAACCAACAATGAAACACATAAGCACGATGGTCGATGATGCCAGTGAATCTGTTAATCAGTTGCTGGTTGTACATGGGCAGGTTGTAATGGATTTAATGCTTCGAAATGATTTTACCCACGAGCAGAAGTTAGCGATTATAGAAATGCTGATACCAATTGAAAATGCTTCGAAGGTAGCCCTGTCAAAGTTCGTTTACTCTGTTTAACCTATTACCCCTAAAGGTCCTGTTGTGCCGTTATAAACTAACCATGATCTACTCAAACAAAAAAACACCTTATATTATCTATAGGGTGTTTTATTGTTTGTATGGCTTGTGTTTGCTGCATAACGAGTGAGTATTTAAAAGATCACAATACTAACGTGATCCCTAGTCTATCATTGCAAATCATATCCATATTCTCAGAAACCCAATTGCGGTTTATGCCAGCCCAATCATGGATGACGTAATGACCGTTCTTCCTCGCTCCGACAAACTCTACGATTATGTCCATATCAGAAAGGGATACAATGATTTCCTGAATGGTTCTTCGTGGGAAGCCTGTAGCAGCCATGATTTTGGGTACTGAGTTAATATCTTGCTCAATTAGATAAGCCACCAGCAAGCGTCGATAATAGCTTACAGAGGCATTACCTTTGGGCTTTTCATTAAGTAACTCGCTGCTCATTTAATTCTCATTTTTAGCTTATTAAAGGATTTAACATCAATTTTATATGTTTATTGATATAAAATAGCACTTCTTAACTGTGCTGTAAATCTGCGGGCCATTGATGAAGTTTTATAAGGCATTGTTTGCCGGTGCCTGATGATATTGACTACTACAATAATTTAGGCAATAAAAAGCTCCTATTCAGGAGCTGGTGGATTCGCGGGGTAGAAGCAATTTCAATCGAAAATATAATGTCGCTCATCACCTGATGATAGTGCTTCAACAGCAGGCAAAGAGAAGCCGTTTACGGCTAGATGCAATATCTTGCCCTCGTCCTTTGAGTAACAGTTAGTATACGCTGGAGTGAAGCCTAGTGACTGCCAAAACTTCATTGTGCAACCTGTGCCTAGAGGCGCTGACTTAAGTCGAATGTATTCAACTTCCTTCGGCAGTTCCGCTAGCAGTTCATTAAAAAGAGATTTCGCCCTACCTTGCCCTCTCAACTCTGGAGGTACATACATCAGATGTAATAGCGCGATTTTAATACTGTCGCGGCTACTAGTTTCAATGTCAAAATAAGGCTTAACTGAATAAATATCTTCATAACCCACTTCCATGCTAACTACCTCTTGATTGCTGATTCTACATATATTATAGCACTATAATTTCGTGCTTTAATATAATTAATATCAATTAAAGGTTTATTGTAATCTGTATGCCCCAGTATGGGACTTGAAGCGTTCTTGAAAATCACACTCAGCTAAAACGAGAATTTCCTCTAATCGGGATAGGATATTTTCATCTATGATGGGTTTTTCGCAGATAAGCGACTCTTCTTTTAGTGCACTCTCCAATGATGCGTAATAGGCATCACCAGTTACACCTATCTCAAGAGCCCATTTGCTAACTTGAATTGGGTGTGTGGCGTTGTTTTGCTTGTTGTTGGGATGAACGACTTTTACCCAGGCTTCACAAATCTGAAAAACTAATATGCCGTTGTTCTCAAACAGTTGCTCTAGGGCTTGAAATGTTGATCCCTTATGGCATATTTCGTATTTATTGCATAAATAGGATCTTAATAGCTTGTTACTGTCATTTTCATAAAACGGGTAGTAAGTAGCTAATTCTTTTGTGATGGCGTCTTTTCCATACTCATTTTCCAATACACGGACATTTCTAATTAAATACTTAATAAGCATTCGAGTATTGTCTTGATGTTGGCAAAATATATCTGCAATTATGGATGAAAACGAAGTTGTCATGGGATCTACCTTTCACACAATCATAGGGCCACCAGCAATACACATGCTGTTGCCCTCAAAATAGAAGATGAGCTGCACTTAATAGTACCGCTCCAGTAAGGCACTGATTAGCACTCGGTAAATTCGACACCAAACGGGTCATTTTCGACAGAATCGACTTGCAAGCAGTGGTAAACAAACAGATTCGGGACTTTTAAATCAATCCACATTTGATGCAGTCTCTGCCATTGACCTATATAACAACCTGCACACTTCTTTATTTTGGTTTTGCTGGTGGCTTTGCGCACATTGTCTTGGTAAGCCTGCTCATGCTCAGCACTGGCCTTGGATAGAATTAGAGATGAAATATTTGCTTGTTGATCCGGATCTAGCATATTGAAAAATGCCATGTATACCTCGTTTAAATAAACACTGGGTCGCAATCAGTGATGCGTGCTAAGTTACTACAGAACAACACCATATTAATATCAATTGAGGGTTGTGTAAACAACATTTTTTCTATTCCTATAGGTTTTTTATTGCTAATACCCATTTCATGATATAAATTTGCACTATACTTATCAGATTACAGATAAGTGTTAGCGACTTGGTTTTGGGTAAATCCTGTCAATGTACCGCTGTTAATTCAGCTTTACGTAAAAAGGCACCGCATTTATGCGGTGCCTTTTTACATGTGAACCATTGTAAATCCTCACATTTTCTACAGAATTGATGGTTTATAATGCATAGGTAAATATTGGCTCATTCTCCAGGGTGACTAATTGACCCTAAAAACCTAGCCCTTCCGTATCGAACTAGATCAAATTGACCATTAAAAGCATCTACATGAAATAATCAAAGTATTGCCTAAAATATCAATTAAGAGTTGATTAGTTCCCTTTTAGCTGTATACTGACAATATCATTTAAGGGTTGAGAATAATCATGTTTGAACTTACAGAATCTAATTCAGAAAACTTCGTAGTTAATAATTTTCAAGCGTCATCATCAACAGAAATCGCATTTCCATCGATGACAATTGCCGGTTTAAGTCTATTCAAAAAAACAGACCCTGAATCAATAAAAAAACTACTGATTAATTATCAAAATGATACTGCACGTATCGAGAATGTTTATGAGGCTTTACGTTCACCCGATGCGAACTTTGCCCTTCACTACCTCCAGTCAGGACCAAATAACTATGTGAATAGTTCGGTATCAAATTTTGATTCAGCCATTAAAGGCTTAAGTGCTGATTATTGGTCAAAAGCTTTAGCGCTTACTGATGTGTTAGACCACATGACCGCTGACACCCGTCTTGAATGGAAAAATAATATTGCTGGCTGGGATGTACCATTGTTCGAACAAGATGCAGTCGTTAGCACTATAATCGAACTGTTGTTAAACCGTGATAAGTATTTAGCCGAAAAAGTAGATGGTATTTTTAAAGGTCTTTCAAAAGTCCATGTCACCAATGATCCTGCTGGATTTACCAAACGATTTATCATGGAAAATATTATAGGATCATCGGCAAAGAAAGAAGCCATTGATGATTTAAGACAGGTTATGGCGTCTTTTATGGGCCGTCATATCACCCCAATGCGCAATATGAACACAGGCAGTATCATTGAAAGTGCATGGAAAAATAACAGCGGCAAATGGCTTGAGATGGATGGCGGCATCATCAAATTTAAGGTGTTTAAAAAGCAAACTATCCACTTTGAAATTCATCCTGATTTAGCTTGGCGTTTAAATGAAATCCTGTCGATTTTATACCCACACGCTATCCCTGAAGAGTTTAAAAGTCGTAAAGCTAGCTTTAAAAAGGAACAAGAGTTCGATTTAACGCAGAAGTTATTGAGCAATGATTTGTTGTCTGCACTCGCAAACCTTGAACCAACTAGAATATGGGATAGAAGCGGCTACCAGCCACGAGTGATTGGAACAAAAGACAATTGTGTATCTATGCGGTATCACTTGGATAATAAGGCCTTGGATGCTCAATTAGACGTCTTTATGGTTAGCTGTGGTGGTATGAGACCGAACAAGCACTCTCAAGCTTGGGAATTTGATTACGACTTCATTTCGATTAGAGATGACATTGTGCGTTTAGGTAAAGCGCCGGACCATATATCATATCAATATTTCCCAACTCAAACCGAAATGTCCAATGAAGTCATTGAACGTTTAGATATACAACCAACAGATGAGCTTTTAGAGCCATCAGCGGGGCAAGCTGGCATAGCTGGTGGTATGAAAGGTCTTGGTAAGTCAGTCGTCTGTGTTGAAGTATCAGCTTTGAATTGCCTCGTTCTAGACGCTATCGGGTTTGATGCTGTCATCAATGAGGACTTTATTAAATACGCAGCAACGGCCCCAAAATTCGACAAAATAGGGATGAACCCGCCATTTAGTTTAGGCCGCGCAAAACTACACGTTGAAACGGCATTAACACTACTCAAGACATCAGGGTCTAAGCTGGTGGCCATTGTTCCACCGTCACTTAAAAACCAACTTAGTGCGAACGGCTATCAAGTTCAATGGTCAGCAATGTTTTACAACCAATTTGAAAACACAAATGCCACTGTATGCATCGTAGAAATAACAAAACTTTAAAGTTACTTTATCTAAGTAGGATTAGCGTAATAGGAAACTACTGTGACTAAATACATCAATATCACTGAAAAAGAGTTCCAATTTCTTCATGGTGCTGTAGAAGAAAAAGTAAGTCTCTGTGAAGGGGCTGACTGTGATGATTATATAGCTGAAACAAAAAAGACTGTTGAAGCGATAAATCGAATAATAGACCGAAATGGGTTAAATCATGGTCTAAAAATAGATCGTAATAATCAAATTAATTAATGTGGGATACTTGAACATGAAACCTTACACAAATGACACACAAGGCAGTAATCTTTATTTTTACTCACCAAAAGAACACAAAGTGCCAAAGTCATCTAAGGATCGTCGAGGCTCACGCTCTGGTATGCGTCAACAGAATCAACTTATTATTGAGAATGAACTTCTCGCAGCGTAGTAGAAAGCATGAATTAAATATAATCACTCAATGAAACTTGGAGTATAAGGAGTCAGTATGATATCAATCCCTATATGGGCCACACCAAAGCAAAAGGAAGGCATGCTGTTGTTTTATCAAATAGCCAGTGAGTATGGATGCTTTTCAGTTACATTTAAGCAATCAACTAAGGCTATTGAACAGCACATATTCATAGCAGCAGTTGAGTGGGAAAGCCCGACTAATACTGGTTGTGTTAAGCGCTATCATGAATTTTTTGTTGCTTGGGACTACGAAACTACTTGGGATCAATTTGGTAAAATTGTTTTATATTGGCAGTTTCTTTTTGCTGGTGGTGATTGCACTCGTGAAGTGACAACCGAATCATTTTATATCGATTTGTTTTTCTACATGGACAAGAACGTTTTGATAGAAAAGTGCGAGATAACTTGAATACAGAAATGCATTAATAAGAGCCATCTAAAGCCATGGTTCATCATTGAATGTAGGGTTTTTCATTTTAACAAATCCATTGACCGAAACCGGTGCGTGACGACAGTTCGAGTAATTTGATTATCCAGTCAATATCCATCATTCTTGTGCAATCTAGGTAGTAAAAAGGCCCAATTAACTCAATGTTGTGCGGTTTAGGTACTAAAAACCTATTAACGGCCAATGTTGTGCTATTTAGGTACTAAACGGTTACTAATAACTAATGTTGCTCAATTTAGGTAGTAATAAATAGCGAGGAAAAATTGATGTTGTGCTGTTTAGGTACTAAAAATGTGGTGATTTTATAAATGTTGTGGGGTTTAGGTACTAAAAACACCTGGTAAAAAGATAAAACCAAAGTCATGCAGTAAATGTTGTGCAATTTAGGCACTAAAACTGATTCTACTTAAACATGTTGTGCTATTTAGGTACTAAAAGTGGTTGTTGAATGTGGTTGTTGAATATTGAAAATCAGTAGTTATAAGCGCTGTGGATAACCTGAAACATTAATACCTTGTGATGATCGGAATACTACCCTGCGGCGATCATATAGCTATATCAGCATTGATTAGCGCACACCAGTCACCCTTATCTGTTGATAAATAACAATTTAATACTGCCTAGAATAGATCTTTTTAATGTTTTAGTGGATAAGTATGTTGATAACTATTTGCACCGCAAAATACATAGTACCTAGAACAGATCTTTTTTAGTGCCTTTATGAGATCTGCTTAGCTCCTAATACAGATCAGTTTAGTACCTTTAATAACTACATATGGCCTTTTTAGTACCTTGAATGGATCGAGATACGCTTTAACCTATTGATAAATTGTTCTTATTTAAAACTCCCCTTTCTTTTTACATTTAACCTTTATAAGAGATATAAAGATAAATCCTTATACCCTATATATCAGTACAGTGATAAACATCAGAAATCGTTGAATAAAAAGATCCGTTATAGGTAGTATCAGATCTGTATAGGGTACTAACAATACAAAATGGCATTTGTTATGTTATATGAATATTATTTTTTACTGAGATGTTCATATGTCTGATCAAACTGAAGAACCTAGTTCCGATTACTATCTTGAAGAGATAGAAGACGTATGCCAACAGCAATTAGACCTATTTTCATTAGTAGACGCCCCTGAAAAACAGTTGGTCAAAGGGAAGTACGTAAGGTCGCCCTATTCAAATAGCATAGGCTCAATCGATTTAATCCCAAGGTTTAAGCGTGGTGATGGATCAGTTGTTGCTGTATCGGCCACAATCGGTAAAAAACTGATTATAGAAAATAGATATCGTATCGGTAAAAATGAGCTTATTTGTAAAATCCAACCGGCGGTCATTGAAAGAAAGGTAAAGGGCGAGCTTGTAGAGTTTTATGCCTGGTCTGGTGACAGAGAAGAATTGATCGAAAAAATTCTGTTTCTAATAGCAAGTAATCGAGGCTTATCTAAAATTAAAATGCCCGGAGGCGTAGACCGCTATGGGATACATTTCACACTCTATGAAATAAGAACACAGCTACAGAAAATCGGTAAAACTAGGCCATATGACGTAATCCGAGAGGCCTTAATTGTTATTAGGGATTCAAACACGACAATATCTCAAGTTGATGGCACACGAAGCATCACGATAACCCATGATATTTTCTCAGATGCAGTTCTAGAGGTCAGTGGCACCGGTAGAGGAAGAGATCGCTGCTCAATTACCTTCAGCGACTACATTATCGAACAAATACAACAAGTGAATTACAGACAGTATCCTTTTGCATCGATTAATGTTCACGACACCCCTTTATCTAGATTTATCCATCACTATTTAACGAACAATTGGACCAATGCCACTCCTGGTGTAACTCGCAAAATATATGTGAATGAAATTTTCGGTGCATTTGGTAAAAACCATTTATCTATGCCGGTTAAAAGGCGGGATACTAGGGCTGCATTAGAAATACTGGTTAAAGCAGGATGGTTTACGAACGTTCCGTATTCAAAAAAACAAACCATGAACAGTAATATTGATTATTACTATGAAATGACGCCAACGGAAGTGTTTGTTGAAGAAGTAGTGAGAGCTAATTCTAAGAAGAAGGGATTGCGTATCATGGAGGAAAAAGTGCGTTTAGACCCCTCTTTCATCCTGCCGTTACCAAAAGGTGAGATATCTTAGGTGATTTTTTTTGTTAAGTGCCGCATTGCGCAGCACTTAACTCCATAGTTAATTCATATCCCTGCTTTAAAAGTCGTATAACATTGATATCGAATATGGATTAGATGCTGTTAGATTTTTTTGCTCATCTATCAAAACTCTGTCAGCGTTTATGTCTAAATAATGAATGCCAGCTTTAACTCGATCAAGGTTCCTCATTTCATCTTCACTTAATTTTTTGCCATCAGTTAACGTGTTCAAACTGCTGAACGCATACTCATTCGTAACATGTTCATTACTAACTCTTGGTCCAAACAGCCAATTATCAGAATTAGGGCTATCAAATAGATTGTATGTGACGGTGTGTTCAGTTCGCTTAAAGTTATTTTTTTTACTAGTCCAAATGTAAGTGACTTTGAATTCTGCTATATCTTCCGGTATGAGTTGCAGCCATCCTCTAGAGAGTGCTTTGTCACCACAATAGCCACTAACATAATGTTTATTAGGTACAAAGCGGGCGACGTTAATAGATTCGGTTGGATTCGCCCAATCGGGGCCAATAAACGTTAGCTCAATATCATTAAGTTTTAGGCCGACATTGTGATTATTCAAAAACAAGAGTGGTGTGAACAAAAAATATCGTTGAGTTTGATGCTGTGGGAATTCAGCCGTATTGAATTGTTTTTTTGCCTGATTGGAAAATGCTTCGGCGATTCTCTTTTCAAAAGATGACCAATATTGATTTTCCACAGCTTCTTTCGGATTAAGACCAAGAGAATAGAGCTTAATGTAATGGTCCCATTTATTTGAAATCACTTTAAAAGGGATTTCTGAGTACAGCTTAGTGAACTTAACCCACCAATCACTCCATTCTTCACCGAATTCGTCTGTTAAGTAACCTCTTATAAAATTGCGACCCCTCTCAGAAATGCTAACTTTTTCATCTTTGATATCAACGTACCCACCCTGGACCAAACTATCCAATAAATCTTTAACTTTTACGCCGGAAGACGGGTAAACATCCAGGTATTGCGCTTTCATATCAGATTTTGATAAGCCTGCTCGTTTTTGCTTCATATGAAAGGCATATTGTTTAACTAGATCATCAACTGTCTGCTTTCTAGCATAGGCCCACATATATTCTAACAATGGTTGCTCGTAAGCGTATTTAGGGCCAAATTCGAGAATGTATGTAGTCGGAGGTATAAGCGTAAATTCGGGACTCACATCATTGCTAATTTTTTCTTCATTGGTGCCAATGCTGATAATTGCGTCAATTAAATCATTTATTTGAACGTTTGCATCACCTAGAGAGGTATAAATTGAGTCAGCAATGCTACTTAAATTTTCAGGCACAAATATTTTAGTGTTGCTGTTATGAGTATAAGCATTAGCAGTATGCAGCAAGGTTCCCCAATCCTTATACCCTAGGGCGCGGGCAAAGATAGAAAGCCATCGGGCCTTGGTTGGTATGCTTGTCGTTATGTCCACCAGCCGCAAAACATCAAGAAGGTTGAAAGCCTGTTGTTTGAGAGTAGGCAGGTGAGCAAAAGAGAAGGCAAGTGTTTTAGAGTTCATATTTCTGTATCCAATTATGAGTCTACTATGTTTGCTGCTTTTCAAATCGACTCGGTATGAGAGACAGAAATGTATTTCAAGTATGGTGAACTATTTGGCTTGGGCAATTGCAGCGCCACAGGACGGTAGTTAAACGCCCTGCAACAGTATACTTATCACAGACCTGTTAAGTCAATATTGGTTATATTGCTCTGTCTGATACATAATGATTGAAAGGATTGTTAAATCGATTTAAGCACATAGTTAACGTGCTATTGATGTCGTTTAATTTAACAGTAAAATGCTTTATAGGAAAATGATCAAATGAAAGAAGTAAATAGACTACCAGATGATATTAGTATGAGAAATTTAACTAAAGAATGTGTAAATATTGATGATGTTACGAATGAAGTTGAAGTGACCAAATGTGGTTTGTTCAGTAAGTAATTATGTTCGGCTTTTCATTACTTTCGTTATTGGCTCCTTTTTTTCTACAGATTCGATAAAAGATGAACTACCCACTTGTAGCTCCTATTTGTAGTGCTATAATACTAATCTAATTTGAATTTTCTATAAGGAATATGTGATGACTGTAAAATTGAAAGACCAAACACAAGACATTCTAATGTACAGCAAAGTAATGGCTTTGAGTGACGTTGAAATTTGTAAATATATTGCCGAAATAGAAGGGCTTTCGACCTATGTGCAGTCTGGGTCTGTTAGAGTGATGGTAACGGATGGTGATGACTATTATTTCAATCCGCTTACAGATAATAACCAATTAATTTTCATCATGATTAAACACGAAGTTGAGAGAGATTTTGAGCATTATGATGTGATTGGTTGGGGTTATAATGTTTTGGATGGTAAGAACCCAATCCGAGTGACTGAGAGGCAGGATTTTGATGATCCAGTTCAACCCGACCTTTCGATGCAAAAAGCCGTGTGTTTAGCCATCATATTGAACAAATCTGAAGATTTTAAGTTAAGTTAATTTACCCAAGAAAAGCTGTACTATGTACTTAATTATTGGCGTTAGTATAAAACTTGTTTGAGAAATAAATGAACGATAGTTATAAATCTTGTGTAGTCGCGTTCTGCCATAATAATTTAATCAGTCTGTATCTGCACGTATCGGAGAGCGCAAGGCACGTTACTACCGATGGCAGAAACGCGTTTGTATTAAAGCGATTGAAGGCCCAACTCAAGCGGCCTGAGAATAAAATCATCAAAAAAGAAATCAAGTCCATGATTGTTGGTGCTGGGAAGCATGACCTAGAAAAACAGTTAATCAATCTGGCGGGGATAATCGAAGATAACAATTATCTAGCAGATGCTGAATCGAGCTGGCATGAATTACTAATGGATCTTCATCAACAAACTGGGTTTGAGATTGAGCCATATAATGACAAAACAGAACAACACAAAAATAATACCGTCTTTGTCTTAAAAGATGAAATATTCGACAGCATACAATCGAGCGGCAAAGTTGGTACATTATCAATGTTTGTTGCATCATCATCAAAAGAGCAGCAAGTGACATTAATCGAATACCTTAGCAAATTGGAATCGGATTTTACGCTTTTGGCCGAAGGTATTGAGATTAGTACCGACAACAAAATGCTAATTCGATTGAAATACACCCGTTAAAAACTGATTCATGTTAGATCAATGAGACAAAGTGACAGAATGTAGGTAACAAAGCATTGTTATGTCTGTATGAAGATTTAGGAGGATGTTATGGATTGGGCTATACAATTGTATTTTATAGGGATGATTGCTTCAGTCATCGTACAATATATTGATTTTAGAGTGAATAAGAAAGGTAATACAAAAGGATATCGTGATAATCTCGAGGCATTTGATGATTTGAGATCGTCCTTGTCGGACTTATATTTATCTTTTGGTCCCGTCATTGGTTCACTTGTTGTTTCAGTGATAAGTATCATTGCGGTAATTGCTTATCTGGCATCGTATCCCTGGCGGTTATTTAAAATGCTTTTAAAGATGATGAATAAGTAAGTACGATATACCCTAGTAAACATAAAATTGGCTTGGCTGGATTGCAACCAAGCCTGTTAAACAGATTTTATTTGTCTTACGTCAACAGCGCTCCCATCCCAAACATATTCGTAATGCCTTGACTGGATAACCTCATGCACTTTTTTAGGTGAAAACAGTGCATAACAGTCAGCTAATGGGTTACGAACGGATGTATATAGAAGTCCATCATGCTTTCCTCTGGCCTTAGCACCAAACGCTTGTGGTAATGAATAATCATTTAGGTCATACAGTGGTGATTTATCAAGTTCATCCTGACAGTTCACACGAATGTCATGGAGGTTTCCACTAAACTTAGCAACCAGCCCACGCATTACAATGACATCAAAATGAAGATCCTGAATGTTTGATAACGTGATCTGAGTATGATGTTTTGTTTCCTCTATTGCCGTGTCCCATGTATCAGCTAAATATAACAAACCAAAATCAGCATTTGAGAAACGAGTGCCATCTTTGTTGATATGAGTAAACGATGCTGTGGCATAAGAACAGCCCTTAATGCCATAGGGGATTTCAGATTGAGGGATCAGTGTGATATTCCCAACTTCATTCTGCAACCGTGGATTAGAAAGGCTTTGAATAGCAAATAGGCTCTCAAAATCGTCTTGATCAGCCGCGTCGTCAAAGATGGCAATAGGTGGAAATTTAGAATTAACTAATCTATAAGCTTTATGATTATCAAAATTCATTATTAATGCCCTCCACTTCTCATGCTATCAATGCGGCAAAAAACCTCGTAAATATTGATAAAGTCACCATCTTTGATGATTTCGATTGGTTTACGGCCACAAAAAAATGGGTTGTTGTTAACCATATTCATAAACCCGTAAACGTTCTCTGGGTTAGAGAAAAACACTCGTAGTGCCGCGTGAATGTTCAGTATGTAGCTGATCCGAGTAAGCTGATCTTTGTCTAATAAATATCCCTCTTTTTTTCCTGACTTGTAATCAAAGAAACGAGATTTACTAATCCGCATGATCGCTTGCATTTCGTCAGTCTTACAACCCCATTTAGTCAAGATGTTACAAGCAGCTTTAAAGCCAGCTGCGGAGACTTTAGGGTTACTGAAATCGACTGTATTTGGGCTTGCTTTGATTGCACTCATATTCACCTCTTTAATTAATAACCACTAATTATTGGCAGTCCCAAAGTTATCTATGTAGCAATAATAGTCCCATATAGGACTATTGTATAGTGCTAAATAGTAAATATAAAAAAACAGGCAATTTGCCTGTTTTGATAATCTAGGAATTAGAGCCTTAGATATTCATATCCACCAGCATCTGAACGTTTCCTTTTAAATTCACCTCGGTTAGCCAATCTAGTTTCAAAAGCAAACCTTAGTTTTTTGTTTGCTGTATCGAGGTTGTCTTGGTTGCCATGGTTATACGTTTCTCTAGAGCATCGTGGCGACAATATATCACCAGGGTTACAGTTGTCTGCTAACGAGCCAACAAACGCCGTATAATCGAATTTACCGCTTCTATTTGTAAAAGACATACAAAGGCCTTATTGATCAATATTAATGGTGATATCAGGAGTACATGGAAAATCGACAAGTTTGGCCTGCAACTGATGAATAAGTTGATTAATGACTGTTTCATTATCTTCGTATAAAGATAAGCACTCTTGCCATTGCTGTTCGGGTACGAGATAGGTTAAAGAGCCATTTGTATTAGCATAAAGCTTACGAACTACAATCACCCCAGATAGTTTCGCATATAAATCACTAACTTGCTCACAGATGAATTCACATACCGATTGATAAACATCTGAGGTAACAGGACCAAAGTTACCACAAGTGCTGTCGATAATGTCCACCAGCTCTGCTGTAGAAATGTCGTGCCAATCACAATAGGTGCTGTCTATATTGAACCCGAGTGGTACAGATTGATAACCGGCATCAACAGCTAATTGATGAACTTTAGCAATTGCCGCTTTAATTCCATCTTGAACAACGGGGGTAGTATTTAAATCAATATTTATAATCATAACGAACCCCAATTAGCAGCCTTGGTTGAAAAGGATGTAGGCAATTTGCTTTTCATTCGCAAAATTTATCAATTCAGTTAAAAAGCCTTGGGGAATTTCATCGAACTCGTTAGACACATTCAAGATGTAATCATTAATACCTGACTCACCATTATCGCGGTTGTCATAAGAGCAATTTTTCTCTATCCACTCCCATTCTGGTAATTCATCTGCATCTGAGTAGTCAAAATAGTCACACATGTTGATATCAAGAATTGATTGAAGGTTGGCCAGTTGTGTGCGGAGTTTCAGATATTGTGGGGTGGGTAGTTGAATAGAGTGCTGAATAGGTTTGTCAGTTTCGTTGATAACAGTTTCATCAGCACATAATGGATCATTTCTTTCACTAACCTTGGCTCCTTCAAGTGAGATAACGTGCGTTGGGTCTTCTTGATTGATATCACCATAGACAATGACTCTTAGCTCACCATTGTATTGTTCGAGGTAAACCGGTGTGCCGGTATCATCGGTGCTTGTGTGATCAGAATATCCAGCTACGTGGATAGATAAGCCCAAGCTAACGCCGTTGTCGACATAACCATTAAGGTCATTTGATTGGTCGGAGTCGCATTTTAATGAAAAAGGAAAGTTCATGAATTACCTCGTTTAATGTGGCTGGTGGGTCGCATTCACCAGTAAATATTATTAAACGAAGATATCTTATATCGGGTCAACCTGCAACCCTTAATTGATATTTATTTGTTGTTTCTATTTATAAATGCCATATGAGATTTTAACCGTTTCTCATATCGGTCATTTAATTTGCCTATTAGAATTGGGGCATCTTTTTCATGATAAGTTTGGCCCCCGGACGCGGTAGTAACAATATGATTGAACACATTTCTGAAATCGACGTCAAAACCAGTCAACAACTGAATAGCTGTCTCGCTTAGTAATATCTCACTTAACACAGCAATATGCCGCCTGACATTCCTAAAATCTCCATCTTCGTGCAAATCCTGAAAAAAGTAGATTATTGGGTATTTCAAACTTTCAATTCGTAAGAGTTCAATTGTTTTAGGTTTATTAGTATGAAGCATATTGGCAAAGCGGCTTTTTAGGCACCCAATTGGATTTAGGATCAAGATATTTGAATTCGGTGCAATGTCGAAGCTTGCTGAAAATTCATAGGGAACTGTTAGATACTTGCGGATATGGTCCAATTTGACATCTTCTATCTGGAATCCTGCTGGTGCATCGATGAAATCAACGATATTTGGCATTGAAATGCCTTCAATTAATTCATCTACGTCTAAGAAGTATTGGCCATCGAAAATTTTTATTTCGTGAGTGGATCTATCATTGAGTATTGCAACTGCTACTGATGGAGGCGCATCGTCAACACTCGCCATTTCAATATCAACATTCCATTTCGTAGCAATGGCATTTATATCGATTTTTTGGGCGATATAATCAATATCGACACTTGCAAGCGGAGCTAGGTCGAAATCAGGAATGCTCGACTCATAGAATGTATACCAGTAACTAACGCTTTGGCCACCCACAATGATAACCGGCGAGGTCAGCGTGTTTGCGATATCGTTTAGTTCAAAATTCAGTGCTTCTAGTTGCTGAAGTGGCAATAAATATTTTTTCATCAGATACAAAAAAACCTCGCGTAATGGAGGTTAATTATATCAAAAAAAACTAGAATTTATAAGTATTTAGATGAACTGAGGCACAACTAAATTGACTTTAGATTTTCTGCTGCCGACTAAGCCACCACGACTTAAAGATGAAACATTTCCGGCACCAACTCGCTTAGCATAGCGATTTTGCCTAGAGATTTTTTCCTGCTTGATAGATTTGAAGTCGTTTAACATAAGATATCTGCCAGTGGTGCTGATGGTTAAATTATACGCTCAGTTTTGATGATTGCAAGAATTGTTAATCATTAGCTAGGTTGTCATATCAATAACACAGGTGTTTTTAGATAAGTAAACTGTAAAACCATGGTAACTTGATTGTATGAGATTAGAAATCTATATATTTTTGTTAACCAACCTTCAGTGGTTTTAAATTCACTTCGAATTGGTCGTACAGGTGCTTCAAGTCACGCAGGTAACTACCAATAAAGCTGCCCGCTGCTATCCAGGCGAGCTTTGAAACACTATTTCCTAGCATTCTGTGTACGGCCGACGTAGAACCGCTACGTTTTACCAAGGGATTTTTACCTGTCGCAAATGACATGACGGCTTGCTCAAGTGAAGCTGGTAGCTGCCTGATGTTACATGCCTCTTGCGCGGTAAACTGTCGTTGCAATTCTGGGTTCTCAGGATGCACAACCATCGGGGCACCTATCTTGGGTGCTGAATACGATGCGGTTAAAATACCTAGTTTTGTTTCAGATCCGGTATACAAATCATTCTTAAAGTTAAGGTTTGGGTTATCCAGCTTTCGTTTAACATGCTCCATTTTACGCCACAATTCAGATTGCAAAGGTATAGTTTCCATATAATTGCTTAAAGGGCTTAAAGTTACTTTAGCTGGTGGCTTTAGCTGTTGTAAGTTAAGTGATGGTAAACCTTCACTGACCGCGACAACGCAAGCCCGAGATCTGCCTTCTATATCACCAAAAGAATGACCATCCAAGATAACTTCCTCAAAACGATAACCGACCATTTCTCTCTTGATTATGTCGTAAGTGGTCGATTTTAAAAAACCTTTTACGTTTTCAATAATGAAAATAGCTGGATTGATTTGATTTATGACTGCAAGTAGTTTGCAAAAAATAGTGCCTGCTTCTGGGTGGGCTATATCCCGATAATGTTTCTTGGTTAGTTTTGAGAATGGAACACAGGGAAGCCCTATTTCTACCAAATTAGCTTGCGGTATTTTTGAAATATCGATGTTGTTAAGCTGATTGACCATGGCTATTGCATCTTCCGTGGCATCTTGCCAAATAGGATTGCCATTAATATTGGCTGACATCGCTTTTTCACAGGAGTCGATTGCAAAACTAATGTTGCTCTTTATGCCTGATCTCTCAAGGCCATTTTTTATAAATAAGGCAAGTAAGCCTGTGCCAGAGCACAACGATGCAGTTCTAATAGGTTTTCCCGTAGCCAGATTATTAATAATAGCGCTTTCACGTCTTAATCGTTGAATGTCTTGATAGCAAAGGCCAATTTCAACGCCATTTTTGGTAAACGTGACTTGAACCGAGTCAATGCCATTAAAAGATTGAAATGTCGATCTGTTCTTTAGCTCCAGTAACCCGCCTCTTGACGTTTCCATGATCGAGTTCTGGCCATTAACATCAGCAACCACTTTTATTCTGTAGTTACCGTATGTCACGGTTACTCTTGTGCCTGCTGGCAAGTTAGAGTCACTTAACTCTTGTGAGTCATTTACATAGATACGAGCAACAGAGTTTTTGAGCTTCTTAATTGAGTATTGCTTGGCTTTTCTGAAAAATTTGATCATGTAAACCTCTAGTGAGTAGTACGTATTTAATGATCATAATGCATTAAATTGAATATATCAACTGAGTGTTGCGTAAATTGATTAATTATAATGAATTCTGATACTCAAATGTATTTTCTTCATCAATTTTGTTCGACAGTGATGGGTGATTAATTTGGCTTTCCAGTGTTTCGGCTAGGTCGATACAAGAAATTAGATCGAATATATCTGGCACATTATATGGAATAAGGCCTTGCTCGAAATATTGCGGGAAAATTCCATTATTTAGTAATGAAAGACATTCTTTACTCAAACAGTCTTTCAGACCAAGAGCTAAAGGTTTTATATACTCATGGTTTTGTGAAAAAGAAGTGATAAATGCGAGCATTAAATTTAATGATGGGTACGTAGATTCAGGTGACAGTATGTTTTGACCATAAAAATCAGTAAGGCTGCTTAAAGATTGATGCTCGAATGAAATTTTAATGAGTGGGGGTATGTTTTTTGCTAATTGGTTTACCCGGTCACTATCTTTTAGATTGAACGAATGCTGAATAAAGCCGCCATAAAAATTATCAAAGCCCACCAGCGATAATGCTGTAGTTAGAAATTCATGGTCATTCTCGGTGATATCGTCCTTGTGTGATGCTAACACTATAGATTTACAGATTTTATAAGTTATTGGGTGAGCCGCTTGATCTAGTGGGCGTGCATACCTTTGCAGTGTACTGATTAAATCATCAGCCCCTTCTATATAAATGTTTGGTGATTCAGCAAATATAGCGTTTACGGTAGATAGAAATGGCGTCATTTCTGGCCCTTTTGATATACTTATCAAGTTATTGTAAAGTATAATACTTAGTTGTCATCTATTTTCATGAAACTGCACTGCTTAGCTGTGTATCTGTTGAATTGATTAAGCGGGAGCTTATATGAAAATGTCCACTTTATCTAGGATGGATGCATTACTAGTACTCATTCGTCAGGGTAAATATGAGTTCGCTGATGAGCGCATATGTCAGCAATATATGGAAGAGTACTTTTCTCAGTTAGGCCTTACATTCCTTCGGGAATATAGGTTGCAGGATGGTTTGAGTATTATTGATTTTTACTTCCCCAACTCAGGTGTTGGTTTAGAAGTTAAAGCTTCCAAGAAATGGAACAAAATGGCTGTTTATCGGCAGTGTCATCGTTATTGTAAAAATGAAGAAATAAAAGGGCTTATTTTAGCTACTGCAAGGCCACAAGGCTTACCAGAATCAATAAACGGTAAACCTTCGATCATCTATCTTCTTGGAGAAAATGGTTTATGACTACAAAATTACAACAAAAAACCTTTGGAAACCTTAAGCTAGTCAATTCAGCATGGACGCTAATAGACATAGAACCTCATGTCGTCATTCGACTAAAGCAATTATTCCCAAGAATTCCGAAATCATCATCCAAGCTGTTTACATTAAATGACACCTTGGAAACAGCATCAGATTTGCTGTGGTTTACCCAGCGTTACCCGTTGTCAATTAGTGATACCGATTTACGCTACCTAAAGAAGCAAGAAAAGCAGTTTAACAAAGAGCAGGCTCAGGCCAATTCGATTCTAATGCCGACTTACACCCCAAATAACAGAGCCGGCTTGTTAGATGGGCAATCTTTTAGAAATTATCAGCTCACTGGGCTGGACCTAATAGAAGCCGTAAAAAGGACGCTTATTATTGACGATGTAGGATTGGGTAAAACCTATCTCGGCCTTGGCATTGGATTGTTACCTAATACGTTGCCTATTGTTTTTGTCGTAGAACCGCATTTACAAGATCAGTGGGCTGAAAAAGCATCTGAATTTATCAATCTTTCTGTCTATAAGCCAAAAGGAAATACGCCTTATCTGTTGCCTAAAGCGGATATTTATATTTTCAAATATAGCCAACTTTCGCCTTGGGTTGATGTCCTTGCTGCCGGATGGGTAAAAGCGATCGTATATGATGAAGTACAACAATTACGCCGTGGCACTGAAAGTAATCGCGGTATGGCCGCATTGGGTATTAATCAGGTGGTGCCAGTTGTCGTGGGATTAACTGCAACGCTAATTTATAACTATGGCATCGAGGCATTTAATATAAGTAATATGATAAGACCTGGGGTTTTGGGCTCAAAAGAAGAATTTCTACGTGAATGGTGCTCTAGCGGATATGGTCAATCAAATGACAAAGGCATAGTAACAGACCCTGATTCGCTTGGTTCGTATCTTAAAGAAGCCAAAATGATGTTAAGACGAACAAAAGCAGATGTTGGCCAAGTTGCAATGCAACTCGAACCTCATATTGAGTGGGTATCACCGAACATGAGAAAAGTGGCCGACATGGAAGTTTTAGCTGAACAGCTAGCAGTCAAAACACTTTCGGGCTCTTATATGGAACGAGGGCAAGCTGCTCGTGAGTTTGATTTGAAAATGCGTGAAATGACAGGCATAGCAAAGGCTCATAGCGTCGCAGCATATGTAAGAATGTTTATTGAGTCAGGCACTCCGCTTATTCTATTTGGCTGGCACAGGGCTGTTTATGAGATTTGGGAGAAGGAACTGTCCGACCTCAATCCATTGCTTTATACCGGGTCTGAATCGCAAGTGCAAAAAGAGCGGAACAAAAAGGCTTTCATTGCTGGTGAGTCAGATCTACTCATCATGAGTTTGCGTTCTGGTGCCGGTACTGATGGTATTCAGCACCGATGTTCAACGGTGATTTTTGGAGAAGAGGACTGGAGCCCGCAGGTCATGACTCAATGCATAGGTCGCGTTGATAGAGATGGCCAATTAGAACCGGTATTCGTTTTTCATGCTGTCACTAATTATGGCTGTGACCCAGAAATCTTAGCACTTCTAGGTGTAAAGTCATCTCAAGCAAGAGGAATACAAGACCCAGGCTCTAAACTAGTCGGAAAGCAAACTGATGCAGACAGAATTAAAAAACTTGCACACAGCTACTTGAAGAGCCGCGGGGTTACTCCACCAGCCATGGCCAATAAAGATAGTGAGTTGAATATTTCTGATCTCAGATTAGTGATTTAGAAAAACTAAGGTAATTTAAAATGACACTAGATAAGATGCTTGCAGAAATCGGAAACAAACGAATGCCATTCAAAGCCGGGCTTGCAGTTGCTTGTCAGTGTGTGTCCGATAGTGGGGGGGAAGTATTCGATGAAGGTGAAAGTGTTAAGCTGACATTAAAGGGAGTAGAGGCCCATTGCTTTCAGCCTTACCAAGATATCGATTTGTTTTATTATGAATGTTAACGTTTATCGCGCCAGAACAGTAGATGTCATAAACCGTAATCTGCCATTCTGCCGCGATAAAACCTTCATTTCAGCTATTGCACTACACCGCAGAGTTTGGAAGGAAATTGAACCCACTAATTTTATTATTTAAATATGAAACAACTTCTGGTTCTAAGTGTAAGTGGGCTCGGAAATTGTTAAAAAACACGATACGGCCACCAGTAAACTCTATTGTTTCACCAGAAAGCTTTTCAAGCCTCCCATTTTCAGTAAATAAATCTTTCACCTGTTTCGTTAAGTCGTTGTCATGAATGACTCCACCACTTACATTGGCCCTATTCTCTTTAGCAAATACAGTCCGGCTCAAAAAATTTAGTGCATCCGTGAATTTAGTGTGACTTGAGAGTGCGTAGTAAACGTTGTTTTGTAGAAACGTTGCACCTTCAAATACTGTGCGGCGCTGAAATGATTTCTTTGAGTTAGACGCAAATGCTTGAGGGTTTTCACTTAGGCAATCAAACAGGCTGTTGTATAGCATCTCTTCGCGTCGACACAGTAGGCTATTTAACGTTACTTCCACTGCTTCTTTGTTGAATTCTCGATGTTCATCTTTCAATTGTTGCTTAAATTCAGACTTCGCATTTGCAGACATCAATGAATAAATATTTAGCCTATTGAAAAGCATTGCCCAAAGGTTTGAATCAACCAGCTTTGTAAATTGAACCATCAATTTATCTACATTTGCGTTAATTAAATTACAATCCTGGGGTGAATTACGTCTAGAGTTTTCCTTTAGTACATCTTTAAACTGCATAAAAACAATGCTCATATAATCATAAAGAGCTGTCGCTGAACCCATACATTGACATAATGTACCCATAGTTTGACAAATCTAACCCATTCAATGACATAAAAATGGCTTTTGTAATTATATTACAAAAGCCATTTTCTTTAATATCAGTATCTTGAGTGATTAATAACCCATACATTGACAATTTTTTGCATGTTAGTACGCTAAACATACTGTATTTGTGCGAATTTAACTCATGTCCATTTTCAAGTTAGCTTTGCTAACACAGAACTGCCCCAAAACGAGTTTGAAGTAAGGTTAGATTAATCGCTCCTTCAAGAAATTTCCCATACTAAAACTTATGACTAGGATAGCGGCAAGACTCGATTTAATACTTTCATCAATTGGGGAGGGGACTTTATCTGCCTAATGTCGATATTTTTGTATAGCTAGCATTTGATAAAGAAGAAGTCTTCGCAAAATGATGAGCATTAATCCGTGACGTAACTAAGTGTTATGCTAATATGAGTCATTGATTTTATGACATAAAACTCTAGGTGGAAAACTATGACTGGCGAATATGTTGACGCTTTTAAGGCATTAAAGTGGGATGAAAAGATCTCCATTATTCCTGAAGATGGTCACTCCTATGAACTTCATCTTCGCACCGTCATAGGAAAAGAAGTTAGTTATTCCAAAAAAACGACCTTGTCTATGCTTGAGAGGGTTGTCAGTTTGAAGCTTAGGCACCCCGATAATATCTATAACCCGTTCACATTAGTCTTACCTTCAGAAACGAATATTTTGAAAGATTTT
Source organism: Shewanella sp. BF02_Schw (assembly GCF_014596695.2). Taxonomy (NCBI): domain Bacteria; kingdom Pseudomonadati; phylum Pseudomonadota; class Gammaproteobacteria; order Alteromonadales; family Shewanellaceae; genus Shewanella; species Shewanella sp. BF02_Schw. The sequence continues at coordinate 231,647 of NZ_JABKAW020000005.1, read as the reverse complement.
ACTGAAGAAGACCTAGAGTTTTATGAAGCCATCATTCCTTTTACTGACGATAATTACCTAAAAGCTCGGCTGGCTGAGATTCTTTTTTCTAGGACTCAATACCAAATTAAAGATTGGGCTAAACTTGCAATTGATTGTTACACCAGAAAGAAAATCAAGCTTGACTCAAGTTTTTTGTATAAAGTCAACGAATGGGAAAGAGCTTTAGTACTCTGCAAAAAAATCAAAGACTTAAATAGATTGGCTGAGTTAAAAGATAGAATCTTAGAAGCTATTCACCTAGATCATGGAAAATATAATTTCATAGTTCAAAAACTCTGCTCATTACTATTTAAAACAAGTAGTAAGGCTGATAATTTTGACAATATTCTTTTACGCTTAACTGAACTAGCCAGAGAGTCTAACGAGCAAGGCGAGTATCATGTAACCAGAGAATATATGAAACTTGCAATTGAAATTTCTACACTATTTAAAGATAAAGCACCATGGGTGAACTCAAGGGTTTTTTATGCTAACAGTCATTTGCTTGAAGGGGATAAAAGATTAACGGACTCGGCCGTAGTTGCAAAATTATTTTATTGTGACGCATTAAAAGCATACCGAGATATTGAAATTAAATATCGTACTGATCAAAACAAAATAGAAGAAATAATAAGTAGGCTAAAGCATAAAATTGAGCATTCAGGTAAACAGATGATTGATGAAATGGTCACGATAGAACTCCCCATGCCAGATGTATCTGATATGGTAGTTAACGCAAAAAAACATGTATCAGGTAAAACAGATGCAAAAACGGCTCTTCTCTATTTCTGTGGTTTGATTGTTATTTCTGATTTAGAAACTATGTCCGCTGAGGCTGAAAAAAGCTTAAGAAATGTAAATTATAAATCGATGGTAAGTACGATCAATATTTCACGAGATGGGCGAGTTATTGGTAAATCACCAGCTCATAATAAAGATGATGCTAAAGATGTTGAACGTGCAATACATGAACAATGTATTGAAAATTATCTCTTCTACATGAATTTCGATGTAAAAACTAAATTATTGCCTGCTTTAGACCAACTATGTGAAGAGCATTCTTTCTCTAGAGAGTTTTTTGAGTTGATATGCTTACACTCTCCATTAGTACCTGATGGCCGAGAAAAAACCTTAGGCTTGGCACTATGGTTTGGTTTTGAGCATGATTTTTCTGCTGCTATACATTTATTGTGTCCACAGATAGAACATATTGTTCGAATGAAACTAAAGGATGCAGGTGAACATAGCACAACAATAAATGATAGTAAGGGTAGTATTGAGGATGAAATTTCATTGAGCTCTTTAGTACTGAAAAATAATTTCGAAACAATGTTCGGTGAAAAAGTAGCATTTGAACTTAAGACGATCTTTACCGAGAGTCTGGGTTGTAATTTTAGAAACCAAGTGGCCCACGGATTATTGGATGATAATGATGGTCAAAGCCATCATTCGGTTTACGCTTGGTGGTATGTACTTCGAATGATTTGTCACTCTCTTGTTAGGGATTGATATGTAGTGGTATAACTGATTTTGTTACAAAACAAGTTATACCACTATACAGAACTAATTTTATCATTAATGTGAGTAAGATTATTAGCTCGATTTCCTTATGGCCCCCTACAAAATCTTATGAGTATTACCAGCGGTTAGTGAATAACTCTAACAAGCTTTTGTCCAAAAGTGAGTTACTAAGAGATACGCTTTCAGTTGTAATAAAATGACAATTCATAATTATAGTGTCTATGTGCAGTTTCGATTTGTCAGACTATGGGTACATTTTATGTCAGAGTATGGTTATATCTTTTCGGTAAGTGATTGAATGCTAGAAGCTGCCTATGTCAGAATTTGCTTCCAGCGACAAGAGCATCTTTATGAGCTGGTATGGTGTGATCTATGGAAGTCGTTATCTGATGGCATAAGCGAACAGCATCTATTTGCGCTCTATAAGCACTAATTAATTGAGCTCGCTGCTGGCAAAGCGATTCTATTATCTTAACTTCAATAATTTCATGCATTGGATTACCTCGTTTAAAACTGAGTCGCAATCAGCTTTTCAAACACTAAACCTGGCCATTCGTTTCTATAGTTAGAATTCAGTGTAGTTATGACATGTGCCAGAGGACTAGTCCTCTAGGCGTATAATTTCAGCGATTAACTGAATGAGTGAATTAGAGTGTGACATTCACAAAGCAAACAATCAATCCTTAATTGATATATTAACACACTAATTGACACCGGTGCAATTATATGTAAATCTGTTGCATATAATAAAATGTTAAGGCGAGATGAAATGACTAATCGTGCAATAGATCCAGAAACAGTTATACGCGGAATAACAATCAACCAAACTAGTGATGTCTGTGGATTAAGAGTTTTAGCCGAGGAAATCCAAATGGATCTGAGTCATTCACCAGAAAATACCAATTTTAAAATCGAATTGGCGTTAGTTAAAGAAGCCATTGCAGGTTGGGACCGTTGGGCCAGAATCAATTAATAGGCCAAAACCGCGATAATAAATATCACTTTAATCATCAGGAACGTTTTCTATGACAAATTCACTATCAGTAAATGCTGCTAAAGAGTTAATCGATTTTATTAATAATACTAATTACCAATTGGCGCCCTTTTGTGACGGGGCGTTTTCGTCTAAATCTGAGGCTATAGCCTACGTTGAAGGTGCTGAATACAACAGTGAAGAGCCTTTGAGTATTTGTTTTAATACCAGGCAGGGAAATTACTGGGATAGCGCTCAAGTCACCTTTAGTGATTCAGAATGGTTTATTGAAGACCAGGCTATGGGTGGTAAGTGGTCTAAAGGCGAAAGTATACAAAAAGCCATTGAAGCATTCAGACTTCTGCATAATCCAACATGTAATTATTACCCTGATGAATTGATTTTTAATGCACATTTATTCCAGTAAAAGCTTATCATTAGCATAGAAATGGAACTTAATTCAGGCCATCTAAAGGTTGATATAATGCGATCTACAATCATTCCCACTTACAATGAAGCCATCAGTTTTGAAGATTATGCTACGTTAATGCATGATTGGACAAAATGGGCTAATCAACATGGTTGCAAACTATCAACCGGTGAAAACATACCGATAACATTTTGGTTTGTTATGGTCGGTGGCACAAGGCAGTTACATCAAAGCATTCTATCGAATAAAAGGGCAAACAGCGGCTCAGTAACTGCGAACATAGCCAAAGTTGTCTATTACCTATCTGTCTTATCAGATGATCAATTCCTTGCGGAAATACATAAACATGTCGGTTATTTTGAAGCCAAGGTAAATGATGAAAATAAGCTAAACATAGAACGTCAAAGGTTAACTCACCAACTAAGCCATCAAGCTGCAAAGATAGCTTATGATGCTGGTGGCTTTGTTAAAATGTCAGACATTGCTAAGAAATTAGATATAACTGAATCAAGAGCGAAAACCGTCATTAATAACGTTCTAAAATTTGCTCAGTATGATGCGATACTCGATGCATCAAAGACAAAGCTAAAAGTAAAAGGCATAAGAAGTTAATGAGACTAATTGACAGTATCAATCGAATCAGCCTCGCGAATTAGCGAGGGTTTTATTTTCAGGTAACTTACTCAACGTTACCTTTATCAGCTATTAAGCTGCCTTATCTTGTTTTGGTAAGTGATACAGACAGTACGACAATGCACAATCATTATTGGTCCAACATAGTAACTATCACCGAATGTAGCTATACAAAAATAAGCGATTCCAAGGATCTGACAAACTTTAAAAGCTCATGGTGTATGTGCCTATCCAATTCCTATTTAACGCCCCTTCATAGACACATTCAGCGGGCTCACAGTTATTAATAATAATTGTGGCATTGTCAGTATGCAATGGAGGCGATAGGCCTACAGATTCCGGCATCTGATATAAACCCAGAATGGCCCCAGAATGACAGCTATTTTTAATCCCTAAAATATATGCTCAATCATATTTGTATCTCCTAAAACGCAATTTTATTATTGGGATTTGTGAATATTACTTGAGGTAGGCAATGCCAAAATTGTTTCGGATTATTCACCTTCACACTGGCCAGATAACAAAGAGTAAAAAGTTTATTTAGCTGCTCAATGGACGTTGCCATTGTGAGATACGATGAACAACTCGGATTTGGATTTCGTGTGAACTTGACTGGTTCGCCTATTGCCATGGCATGCAAGTAAATGGATTCTGCTACGGAGAAGACTGATAAGCTGAAATCGTTGATTGCATCAAAGCTTAATAATTTAGCGTTTATTAATAAAGTATCGATGTGAAATCTTAGCCCTTCTATTCCACCGATGAAATCATCGGATTGGTTAACGCCATCATCAAACCATTTGCCAGCAACACATATGTAATTTTCGATATCTGTTTCAGTGCCTATATAGTTGATATAAGTCTTATAGCGCACTGGATAGTCGTTGATGGCACGAGTTCGACTTAAAACCACATACAAGTCTTCACTAGCAGATGCGTTCATTAGGTTTGGTGGCAGTTTGAAAACTGCGAAGTTGTTAAAAATATCAGCGCTCATGGTGTAACCTCGTTTAATAATGTGAATGTATAGCGTTGTCGCAAACTCTATACACAAAATTATACTCAATACCCCTCATCACCAAAACCCTTAGCTGATATATTTGTTAACCTATTTCCAATGGCCCTTTAAACTTATCAGTAATCTCGCTAAACGCAGTACAAGCTCTATTAATATTCGGATAGGCAATAAGGTTTCCCAGTTTTGCTTGTGCCTCGGTCTGTGTTAGGCCTTTACTAAAAACGAGCATAAACACTTGTAAATAAGCATCTTTTGGTGGGCGCTTATGCAAGACGCAAATTGCATCAACAGCCGTTGAGCTTAGTTTGCCACTCAAATCACAAGCTTTGAGTGTCTGAATGTTTTGATATTTAGTGATAAAAACATTGAATGCTTTCTTAACATATTTGCTCATCGGATAGCGGATCTCGTTTAGGTCAATATCGCTACCTGTAGAGAATGCTTTATCAATAATATCGGCGCATTGCTGGTCTCTTGATTGAGTGATGAATTCACGTACAAACTGAATTTGTTCCTGTGATAATGCCGGTACTGTATTTTTTAAAATATCCACATAAACCTCTATTGTTCGTTAACCTGCTGTTAGCAGATTATTAAATTGATTGATATTACTCTTCATCAGTAATGCAAGCTTTGATGATTTCACTGAAGCATTAAGCTTAGTTTTAGCAGCACCGCAACCCTTCTCTGGATTGAACGCAATCATGCTGGTAAAGCATGAGTGAGTATCTAACTGACAAGCATTTTCCCCGACGCTCAACATGCTCATACTTTTAAGAAACCGGTTATGTTTCTTTACCTTAGTGTTTGCCATAGAAATGTCAGAAACAATGCCGTGTCCCAGGTAATCGCAATTGCCTGCATAAGCTAACACTCTCGTTAATTGCGCTTCCACCAGATAGAAGTTAGCCCGGTCAACATGCTGACTAATTAGTTGAGCAATTTCGGTTACCATGGTGTTAGTGCTTCCACCAGCAAAGTAACTGTTATCTTCTGAGCGTAGGCTTAATGCACATTCATGCCCCATTAAAGCCAGTGCCTTGATGTTATTACACGGTAGTTTACCAAAATTAAGTAAAGTTACTTTAATCATGTTGATTTTGTCAGAGTAATGCTTAATAAAGAGGCTAAAGTCATCAAAACTAGACATGATTTCATCTGCTTCTTGCTTAGTTGACAGCATTTTCAGCGCCGCATTAGGGTCTGATACGACATTTGAATATTCATTAAGCCAAATACTAAGCTTAGCGGCCCTTAATTCAGCCTCTGGGTTAAAAGAAGCAAAGATTTTTGCTGCGATAAAGCTTTTGCTGATATCAATGTGCTGGGTCACGAACTGATTAACTCTGTCAATAACATCCACAAGCGCTAGATTTGAGTTGAATGTATTGAGCTTATTATTCATTTCGCTTCGCTGAACGTTTTTTATAAAACGTATGGCCAGAAGATGATTAACTTTCTGTGCCCGATGCTTTTCCATACTAATAACATTAGGCATCTCAAGTAACGAACTACGGTCCATATTTGCAGCATTAAATAGCCCCGCTTGGTGAAAAACTTCAGTGCGTCGCAGTGTGCTGACAAAGTTTGTTTCTAAGCGCTTACTCACAGCTAGGCCTGTCGTGTTGGTGATCACATATACCGGTGCCGTCCCATAAAACTGACGAATAGGTTTTCTGTCTTGAATTCTGCTCGTTAACACAGCATCGTGAGTCTGTAATAAACGTTCTATGCCGCCGTCATCTAACCACATCTGGTATAGGTAATCATCAAAGATGAAGTTTAGAGCATTATCATTAACGTCCAATTCCGCGGTACCAACATTAACTGATTGCGTTAAAGCATAATCAGGCAACCAATAACTTATTGTGTTAATCCGCTGCTCCAATTCTAACGCTCGCTCATACGCGCTGTACATCTTCAGTGATGCTCTACCCGCAACATATGAACCAAGAGCTTTTACATACGTGCGCTTTCTTTCAGAAAACTGTCTTGTTTTAGACGCTCTAGCTCGTTTTTGTTGGCTATACGTAACTATTGGACTTGTAAACAACACCTGGTCTGACAATTCATGGTTTGAAATTAAGAAAAGCTGGTCCCTATCAATTTCAGCATTAGATGAGTTTTTATCAAAATTATCTCTACCAAGAGAAATAAACAACTCCTGCAGCTCAGGGTTGCCGTCTAAATCAATAGATTTGGCAAGTCCAAGGCATTTTGCATGTACAGTTTCTCGTCCTGTTATCGTGTTTACAGAGTACGTCAACCGTACTTTTCTAGTATTAGCACTAGCGCTATAACTCAATAACTGAAGGTCATGTTGCTGAGTAAGTTGCACTGATGCATTCACCCAGTAATCGGATAAAGTAAATGGCAGTAATTCCTGTAAATGTTTAGAACTTAATGACTCACCATGTTCTGCTTTCAATTCAGCAAAAGACTTTTTAGATGGCGTAAAAATTTGAGCTACTACAGCATCAGGAATTGATTGTGTTTTAAGTTCATCTTGGAATGAAATAAGGCCTTGCACAGCACGCTTAGCGTTCAATTCATTATTAGTTAATGGGTAAGGTATACGCTTCCCATTATCAACAGCATTAAAAATCGCAAGCGGGCGGTAAGGCAATGCTGTGATCCCATGTAAAGACCAAAGCAATGAAAGCAATACACCATGCTTGTGGCTGAATAATTCAAACATCGGCCCTTTAAGCATTCTTCTTTGGTACATAGCGATATACTGTTGGCGAACACTGGCCGTTAATGACTCATCGTTTTGAATATCGATAATGCCAATATCTTCGTGAGCTTTACCCATTTGATGTAATTTCACAAAGTCATCATGGGTTTTCTTACTATCTACGCTAATTTGAGATGCATACCAAACCAACTTTTCTAATACAGAGGCTTTGAGGACATTTGGCTGAAAGAAGACGTTATTATTACCACTGCGGTCATATGCTCTCGCGTGAAATGCTCTACAGTTAACATCATCACTTACACGAGTTAAATAATCTCGAAAGCGCAGTGTAGAATCACCGAAACGAGCCCATCTAAGGTATTCGTTTAACTCTTTTGCACTTTTATCTTCAGAGACCATCCCGCAAGTGACACAACCAAAACGTGCAATTTTGCCGCAACCGGTTTGTTTAGGCTTTTCATCTTCAGAAGCTACGATTTCACAACGCTCATTGCTTCCTTCACCATATATGGCAAGTAAAAGACCAAAGTTGGGGCTATAACATTTAATTTCAGTTCCTAGAGCACCTTTAGCAAGTGGTCTGTCTCCGGCGTGAGTTAAGTAAGTCATGACATCTTCAATTGTCCAATCGCTGATAGGCGCAAATCGATACACCTTACCAGGAAGCGATTCTTGCTGGATTAGAGCCAGTAAAATATCAGCCTTAACAGATTTGACGCCTTGTTTAGTCATATTGGCACTACGACGGGTTGATTCCTCGGAACGTTGCCCAGCAACCGAAACCCAAGTCGCTTGTTGATACTTGATGGCCAAGCTAGATTTAATTCTCTTTAAAGCTCTAACACTCGTGTCGACCTTAAAAATTTTTGAACAATCCGCTGAGCGACCAGAAGATGCAGTAGCAAATAGTTTCTGGGCATTGGCAAACAGGATCATTAATTGATGGTGAAATGGTGGCGCCACAACTTCAGCGTGAAGATTTATTCCTAATTCGTGGCAACGTTTTTCAATATCTAAATGAGCTTCATCAACATAACATTGGATAGGTTCTGGCTCTAAAAGTGTGTCTACGGTCAATATAACCAATGGACGTTCTTTTTCGACAAGGCCCAGTGCTATCGCCCTACCCATGGCTTCAATTGCAGAATTCGTAATTGACGTCGAATCTTTACCACATGATGTGGCAATCTGAAGGCAAAATCCTGCACGAAGTAATGTTAAATACTCAGCGATTAACCGTTCGCTCAGTAGATAGGCATTATTCGCTGACTCTGCTTTATATGATCCGATATCAAAAAAATTCATTTTTATTCGCCGTGGTTACCTGATGTAAAAATAGTATCACTATCAATTAAAGGTTGCAACGCAATTCAACCTTTAATTGAATTTAAATATCAACTAAAGGTTGTGCTATTTAGCGTGGTGTATTAGTATCAATTGAAAGTTGAACGTTAAACTAAACTAAAATTGAATTAAGAGAGTTATTTTATGGATGCATCAAACCAAGAGTTACACATTCCACAGTATTGCATTACCGCAAAAGACGACTTAACTATGGTGGTAATGGAAGGTATTGAGGGCATTGGCCGAACCTACAGCACTAAGCTAACCTATGCGCAGTGTGTTGAGTTTATTGATATCGAAGATGAAACAATCCCTGTGAGAGAGCGACTTCAGCGAAATGCTGACATGGCTAGGGTCAAGGGCGTAGAGGAATACCTACTGAATCGAGACAATACATTTTTCCCAGGTGTAATCCTTGTTGTATCTAAAATGGATTTAGAACCTCTAAACATTGGTTTTGGATCTGAGAAATTATTTCAAGCTACCCTAAAAAGCAACGCAGACCGACTAATGATCGACGGTCAAGGTCGGTTAAGTGGGATTATGCGAAGTCTGAAGTCAAAGCCAGCGTTAGCAAGTTATCACTTGGACGTTAAAATCATTGTCGTTAACACTGCCACAGTAAGAGAGTCGACAAAGTTTGTCACTCAGATCTTTGCTGACCTGCACTTGAATCTCAAGAAGCCCAACGCATCTCAGTCCATCTGGTTTGACAGTGAAAGTCATCTAAGCCGGTTGTCAAACGATGTCCTTGATACTGTTGAAAAGCTCAACATCCCTTTTGCAAATGCTATTGCCGTTAATGGTAAGTTAACCACTGGCCAGATTTATACTCTAGCTAATGTCACTGATTTTATATCCATCATTACAGCATCAAGTTCAAGCAAAAAGGCTGTTAATCTGGTTTTAGCTAATAAAGATAACTACGACCTATATAAGGTGTTAATCGCCCAATATATCATGGCTCTATATAATGTGGTTGCATTTGAAAAAATTCAAAACGCCAACATTACTGAATGGAAGCAGGAATTGAATACAAATATTTTTACCTGCGCTATTGGTTTGAAAGCATTGGCTTGGGTTGGTCGGTCAATCATTGAAGATGCCCTAGAGAACGAGTTGCCTGAGTTGAACTTCGCACCATTAGAAAAACTCTTAGATTTACCATTAAATGATAAAACCAACGATTTATGGTTCAAGAAGGAAATTTTTCACAAAATAGACGGCAAAGTGAAAATCGTCAAAGCTTCAGAAAAAAGGCTAGCTGCAGTGATATGTCAATCAATTCGTTTGCTACCAGCTGCGGAGTTGGTTTAGGAGAATATTATGGAGTTATTTGACTTAAAAGCATCACGATGTCCCGACGCAATGATTTATGTTCGCAGGGCTATAAGCGCTGCTGTGTCGGGTGATTTTAATGGTGATGTAGAAATTAGAACTATAGAAGGTTCAATGTTGCGGGATTTACCCCACTATCTAGCTCAAGTTGAAAATGTCACAATTATTGAGTCAACCAGCGTGATACTCACAAATGCGACCAGGGAGGATTGGGTTGCGAATGGTGAAGCGATCGATGATGATTTGATAAATATAAATCAACAATTAGTTTTTAGAATTAACATAAAAACGACTGCCTGCTCGTTACTAACATCTAAGTAATCCATCAAAGCACCTTCCCTGGCCTCTACATTGGACGGCCAACTAAACTTTAAACCAACATAATTGCTTAATAGCAATGATTTACTTCTTCCATGACTGAATAATCACCCCACAGTTTTTCGTTAAATTAACAATTTAGCTATCAATTAGTATTAGTACGAGCACTAGTTGACTACAAATGGGCTTGATCTGGCGCACATATTCATAACAATTTTGATTAAAAAATGCTTTTAGCTAACAATTAATGTACTTTGAAAGAAGTAGATAGATACATTTGGTGATAAGAAATGGCACAGGCGCACTTAAAATTAAAGAGAAAGCATGGTTCTGCCATAAAGGGTTTGATTGCCTTCTTCACACAGTCGCACTTAGTTTGTTTTGCTAAGTTGGCAAATAAGGACAAAACGATAGGGGTTTTATTTGGCCGTATTAGGTATTGTCGTCACTTGTTCGATGGTGATATGACAAAGGAAAATTATATTCGTAATTGGTATTTAGTGAGGCATTCACTGGATAAGCTGGTGGTCCTCATAGCGTCTATGAATAACACACAGTATGTCATTAACTTGCTTAGTGCAGTGATTAAGATTTATAGCGACTCTGAGCAGAATATAAAATCTGATATGAGTGAAGTACACTTGAAAAATGAATGGTTAACAATGAAAAAATCTCTATCAGAGATTTTAATCATGGAGCCCAGTGAATCTATGGACCTTGCAATACAGCACCTTAAGAAGATTCAAGTTGATGAAACTCAATTCTTTAAGCTTAATTATTTAAAGTTATTTTAGTCGTGTTCAATTGGATGTAGGCCACGACTAAACTCTGTTAGAAGTAGGAATGCTCTATAGCTAAACATTTAGGTGGAAGTGTCTTTTTTAGTGCTAATATTGTTTTAATGATGGGCGAAAGAACATCCCTCGCTACACATTCAAATACTCCTTGAGCCTGTCGGTAATCGACACCTTGGCCGAGCCCTTGGTAAGCTATTGTCGGAACAACCCCATCAATTAGATGAAGTGGAACGCTCTGCGCCTTTGCCAGTTCTTGCACAGTAAGCAATCTCGACAAATTATTGGGGCCAGCAATATGGCATTCAGTGGCACGATTTTTATTATAACCCTTTCCGCAAACCCCAATCTTAGACACAGTAGGTGAAACAAGGTTAAAGGCAAAGTTTTTGCCATTTGTTTTGTTTAACGCTGCTTTTCGTACTTTTTCATCTGATGATTTCCACATCTTATGTGCATAAGGTATGGTCTCAAGAATTGATGACAGATGTTGGTGAACTCTTTGGAATACCGGGAAGTTTTCGAGGTCAGGTATCGATAGCCCTGCTGAAGTTGCAACGAACCAATACCTTTCTCGATTTTCGATTGAGTGCGTATGGGTCGAATTAAGGACTTTCTCTGTTACGTTATAGCCATAGATTGCCAATAAGGATTTTAATAAAACATACGTGGCTGACTTCACAGCACCAACAACATTTTCACTGACAAGAATAGAAGGCTGACAGCGTTCTATCAATTTTACTAATCCAAATATCCCTGTCGCATCAGTTGAGTGCTCTTCAGGAATATCGATTTTGTTTTTTGCTTTACCGCTCGACCCCATTCCGGTGCAGGCTAAGCTGAAGGAAATGCAGTCTACAAAACCAACAAGCTCCGGCTCCATTTCTTCAAGAGTAGACTCAAAGATGACCGTTGAATCATCGATTGAATGATTATTACTGGAAAGTACATCTAAATATTGGCGTTCACGGTCTACAACAAATTCAGTACGACATTTAAGCCCAGATTTTGTTAGTACATCGTAACCAGCTGCAGCACTAATACCTATGCCAGCACATAAAACAGCTTTTGTAATAAAACCATTAGATAGGTTTTTTGCTAAGCGAGCTTCTCTTTCTTCAATTTTTTTATCTAAATGATGAATCGAAATATGGATTTCATTCTCGTAAAAATCAGCCCTAACTCTAGTTGATAAACCAGTAATTGTTACAAGTTCACTATTAGACAGCTCAACAATAGGTGTGAAGCTATCAAAATTGTGACGTTTACGACCAGAAACACACCGGCAATTGTCCACTACTTTATCTAATAACTTTAGAATAATTGTGCGATTAGTAACATTCAAAATAACAGTATACGGACGGCCTTTGATGAAATTAGATGCAAGCAAGCCGGCGCCTTGAAGCCAAATTCTGGGTAACCCTTTTGAAGATGTGCCAATTTTGTAGTAACGATGTTCAATAGCATTCATTAGAAATTCCAAAGAGTTGTCGAAAAACATAGAGGCATTATAAATTAACTTTCAAAATATATCAACTGAAGGTTGCGAGTTATCCAAAATATCTTACTTATAAATTTAAATATATGAATTTATATGACATATTTTTTAAGGGGGGAGTTGTTGATTTAATGAAAAAGAATGTGGCTATCATAAAAAGGGGAGAGAAACTTAGACAGCCACAATAAAATAACGATTTTAATTCACTTTACATATACATGATAAGTGATAGGATTTTGAAGTCAAGAAATTTCGATTTGGACTTGGTTTTTGAGGTTAGTGAGTGAATGGCTGCAGGGCAGGAAAATGTTTGCGACACCCTGCCCTGCATTGCTGGAATAAACGAGGTTTGAATGCCAGCAGGTTGATCATATTAAACAATTATAAATTGCGCAACTCTTATCGAATATTGGCTAATGCAACGATTTTTGATGATTTCATCAAAAAACGTAGCAAACGCAGCAAATAGTTGTTGCCAAGTTAATCGTAGTTAACTATATTATCTGAAATAATGCTGAATTTTATCCGTTTGGGGAAATAATGAAAAATAATACGCAACAAAAATTAGATGCATTGGCTAGAAAGTTTTCTCAAATAAGTGCTGATGATGTTGACGTTTATGGCAATGGAGATGCCCCAAATGGTAAATACTATCGCACATATAACCAGCGAGAAGCCTTAGCAGCAGTTCCTGAAGCCAAAACTAATAGAATCATTAATCGTATTTGTGATGAGCTCAATATTGATTACAAGATTGGGAACACTTGGAGAATCAACCAAGTTTACCTTAACCAAATTAAGCATTACCTCAATAAAGAACGAAATAAAGAAGCTCCCATCATTTCGAGAATTGCATCGGTTGTAATGATTGGCATCTTAAAAGGCGGGGCTGGTAAAACATCTGTTGCAACTATTTTGGCAACAGGAATGGTTTCACAGGCGAGCCGAATGTATAAGGTATTACTTATTGACTTAGACCCTCAAAAAACGGCTAGCTCTCAATTAGTACCCAACATCAGCAAAAAAGATATTTCAATTGGCGACCTAATGATCCACCAGGGTACTAACGCTGAATTCAATGACAAACTTAAACTTGCAATTAAAGAAACTAACTTCCCTAATTTGAATGTTATTACTGCTGCTGATAGAGATCGTCAATATGATATCTTTGTAAAAGAGCAAGAAATTGCAGCTGACAAGAAAGGCGAGAATTATAGTTGTTACAAAGACCTAGAAAGAGTAATCAAAGCAGTTGAGAATGATTACGATCTTATTTTGATTGACACGCCACCGCACTTTACAGCTTCTAATATGTCAGCCCACTTTGTCGCTGATAACATTGTTATGCCGGTTAAACCATCTGAGCTAGATTGGGATTCAGCTGGTATGTATATGAGCTTTCTGAGCCGTACTTACGATGTTTTTCAATATTTAGGACACGAAGGTTATAAAAATATTAAATTACTGATTTCTGCACAATCTCCAAACAGTAACGCAGAAAGCCGCTTAGCACACAAACTCCGAATGGCCGCGGGAATGGAGCATTGCTTTGTCACCTCAATACCACGTTCCGATGCGATTCTTGCAACGGCTGAACAACGCTGCACAATATTTGATATGTCTGTATCAGAATTTTCTGGTACCAAGACATCATTACGTAAGGCTCAAGAGTCAGCAAACGCATTAATCAACGAATTTGAATTGATGATAAACGAATAAGAGCGAGGATATATCAAATGAGCGGTTTCGTAATTCCCGGTGTGAACCAAGCACAATTAGATAAAATTAAAACTGAGAGTGAATCAAAACCAAACCAGAAAAAATCATCTGGCAATGGACGTCCTTCACCAAAAAATCGAGATTACACAAGCGTAATTAACCGAATAAGTGAATCTACAGTAACGGAATTAAAAGACGCTTCTGAAAATACTGTTAGTGAAGATAGCGATACAGACAATCATATTGATGTGAAAACTATCACGCTAAAATCAGGTGCTGAAATCGACTTTTATAGAGTGTTTATACCTCATGAAAAGTTGAAAGAGTCTGTGGTAGTTACAAACAGTAATAAGCGAAAGCAAGCTCTATTGTCTCGCAATAATACCTATAAATTAGCTCAAAGTTTAAGGCAAGAAGGCCAGCTGTATGACTGTTATGGGGAGCTGTTACCAGACAAACGAATTTCAAACTGGGATGGTTCTCGTCGTTTCTTCTCAGCGCTTGATGCAGGTATAGGCCTTTGGTTCCTTGTTACAAAAGAAAATAGTATTTTAGAAAGTGACAAGAAAAACCTTATTACGAAATTTCATTTGTATGAGCCGCCATCAATTATCGATAACGGGTATGAATACTTGGAGTTACAGCAAACGGGAAAATACAGTCACGCAGAGATTGCCGAATTATTTGATGTAAGTCGCAGTAATGTAACAAAATCAATTCTAGCAACTGAAATCCCGACATATATAGTTGCTTTGTTTCAGGTTACGAATGAGCTTTCATTCAGAGACCTAAGCTTACTGCGCACAATTTCATCCAAGCTAAACAAACAAGAGGATGATTTGGAGTCTTTCATTGGGGATATGGATCTTCAGCCAGGGACAAGCAAAAAAGAGATATTTAATTTTTTAAGCGAGGCCGTTATTAAGGATGCCGAAGATAGTGGTAAAGAACCATCTAGTAATGGAAATGTGCCTACATTCAAGTTGATTAACAAAAAGGAATTTTCGTATCAGATAAACCTAACTCAACTGACTGATGATAAGAAGATAAAACTCGAAGCTTTTTTAGCGGAATTAAATCTAATCGATTAATTGTGTGGGCATACGCCAATATGCCCACACGTTATAAAACCCAGTTGCCTAACAAACAAATCAGGAATTATTTTGAGAAATGTAACAGTAGAAAAAATTTGTGTCAAAGTAAATAAGGTTATTCTATGCAGAGCGTGTAGATTTTCCACATGGACTTCGATTGTTAACGATCTGAAAATTCAATTAAATAAGTGATAGCTATGACTGATGTTGAAAAGGTTCTGGACCTAGCAATAAACATTTCCGACAAAGAATTACCGATTATTTGTTTCGATGAAGAGTTTCTTGCAACATGCAAAGTCACACCAGACTTAACTCCCCTTTTCAATATCATCCCTAACAACCTATTGGTAGCATCAAATGGATTGCAATATTTTAAGTTAAAAGAAGATTTGCAAGTCGTTTACACTACCGCCTGGAGAATGTTATCTAAGTTAAAGAAAAATGGGCATTTACATTCACACAATTTCAATCGGTCTAAACTTAAATGTACTATCTGGTACCCATCAAGCTTTGGGAAACCTGAAACATTAAAAGACCTTGTGACCAAGAAACCTAGTAAAAGTGCTGAAAAAAAATCTAATAGCCTAATAACACATCATAAAATTCATGATGTTAATAACCTGTCATGGGCAAAATCACTAAATGTAAACCAAAATTCCATATTTATAACACGTACTATTATCAGCTTATTCCAAGCCCTTTTTTTACACGACGCTAAAGACAAGACTACAACCAAGGTTGAGCAGCAACTGCCCAGCATTAGCCCTCTTTATGATGTCCCTGTAAAAGTAACATTAAGATGCGTAGAAGATAGCCAGTTACCTTTAAGTGAGGATATAGTTATCTACGGTGCAGTAATCAAATGCGTAGTGCTAAGCAAGTTAGAGCATAAGCGAAGAGGTTCCAGACTGTCACCATCTGAGCAAATGTCATTTCAAGTACCGATTAACTCTATTATCGATGAAATTAATGCCACAGAAAAAATTTATAATCGAAATAGAACTTCAATTATTGCCTCGTTATTAAGGCTTAGTTATGCATCTATCACTATTAAACCAATTGATTCTGATCTATTTAATGATAGTGAAATGGAAGATGAGATAACAATCATCAACCCAATAAGCAATTTTTCAACAAACCTTAAGCGCACTGTAGATGGCGAAAACTATCGTGGACAGGGTTTGCTGGTCGCTAACTTCAACCTTCCCCTCATTGTATGCAAAGCGATAGACAACTTAGTCAATAGTGCAAATGAAGAGGAAGAAAATAGACGCCTACTAGAAAGTGATTCAGCAGAAAGGTTGCATGAGATATCAAGCTTATTTGTGAACACTCAAAACAAGTCTCTTTCATTGCTTGTGGTGCATTTACTCGCGAAATCAAGATATTCAAAAACAGTGGAAGAAAGTTGGATTCAAATTGCTACAGGCATTGAAAATGGTCTCACAGCGACAAGAATACAAAGGCAAATCACAGAGGTGTTCATTAAAAATAATGCTAAGAAGATTAATGACAATGGGCTTTTATTAGAAGACAAAAACCAAAAAATGACCGTTTACCCGAACAAAGTCGTGTATGAACTTAAAAAGATTGGTTGATCACTACCCTTCTCTTTCAAATTTGAAACGCTAGATATCTTCATCTCATCCATTTTAAATGTTGATACAAGAATAGGTATAGAGAATTCCTTACGCCTCTATACCTCCTTTTCTTTTTGTTCACGCGTGAACAATACGATAAAGAATTTTAATCCATTTACACACCATTAGTAGTGTGCTTTAATTATATTAAGCTTTGAAATTACGATCATCGTACAAACGTAAAATATAAATTAATTATATAACTAATCACTTTTTACCAAATGAGAGATATCTTATGAATTTAATAAAACGGGTCGTCTTTGGATTACTATTGGCAATTGCCATCTATTTAGTCTGTATGATAGTTACAGTTCCATTGATGTATGTCATGAATTATTTTGTTCCATCTCCTGAATTGACGAATGCTACAACAGGAGAAATGATTGTTCTAGCGTCGAAAATGTCAGGAGCTTTATTGATTCCTCCATTGCTTTTTTTCTGTCACTCTGAATTGCCTGATCACCTAAAACTGGAAACTGATGTGGTACTTGATACAATAAGCAGTTTATTTACAGATGCTGCATTCCTTTTACTAATAGCTTCGTTTGTTGCAATTTTCTTTTTTTGGTAAGCGTACATGCCCTTCTGTTCAAGAACGAACCATACATACAGTAGAGTACCTTACCTCAATATTTGCTTTACTAAACGTTCCGCGTTGGTTCACGCGTGAACGATACGGTAAGGCAATAAACTCCCCTCCACTACCTGTCTTAAAAATTAAAGCATTGTGCATGACTGTTACTATTGTTAGTGCGCGTCGCTAACTTTTGTGCGTTGGTTCACGCGTGAACCAAAGGTAAAGGCAGTAGCAATACCCTCCATTGTCGGTCTCTATAATTAGGTCTTTGAAAATGATTGCTATTATTGTGGGCTGAGTTGATAACTTTTGCGCCTTGGTTCACGCGTGAACCAAAGGTAAAGGCAGTTAAAATACCCTCCACTGTCGGTCTCTATAATTAGGTCTTTATAAATGATTGCTATTATTGTGGGTTGAGTTGATAACTTTTGTGCGTTGGTTCACGCGTGAACCAAAGGTAAAGGCAGTAACAATACCCTCCACTGTCGGTCTCTAGAATTAGGTCTTTGTAAATGACTGCTATTATTGTGGGTTGAGTTGATAACTTTTGTGCTTTGGTTCACGCGTGAACCAAAGGTAAAGGCAGTAACAATACCCTCCACTGTCGGTCTCTAGAATTAGGTCTTTGTTAATGACTGCTATTATTGTCGGTTGAGTTGATAACTTTTGTGCTTTGGTTCACGCGTGAACCTGATAGCTATACATTTTTCTTCAAAGGAACTGAACAATCAAACCCTGTTATATAAGCATTTTGAAGCAAAATATAGATAGTCTCGGCAACAAATGTAAATGCTTTTGGCATGTAACCTCTTAATATATCAGTATCACTTCTTTTCAGGCTTCCATGAGTTATCCTAGAGCGCAGACTGTATAATGCATTGAACTCCACCATTGGCTTGATGCCAAGTGAATATAAATCAGTTCGTCGAAAAGCATTTGTATTTAAAAAGCCCCTTAAACCCTCCAAAACTTTTTTTGATTCACATAGCTCACAGACTTTTTCTGGATAAAGCTCATTGGCGATAGCCTCCAAAGAAGAACATAAATTTACGATAGCCTCACAATCATCATGGCTTTCAATGGCTCTGTTGAACCTATTAAGGGCAAACCTTACATTGTTAGCCAAACTGTTATCTAAAAAAAATTGGGTCATCAGAGAGTCTAAGATGACAACCGAATTTACTGACTTAATCTTTTCCAAGAAGCAATGGAATTCTGAAGGAAGAAAATAGAAATAATCATTGTTGCTTATAGACTCATTTCTTGAAATATAAATTCTTCCTTTAGAACCATAGGACGTTTCCTGTTGAGAAAAGAACAGCATATGACGGGCATCAGAGTATCCATTAGCCACACCGAACACCCTGATAAAAGCTTGAAATATATCTATTACATCATTGGACCAAGATAGAAACTTGCTATAGCTAAATGAGTGGTAATTTATGATTTTAACAAAACAATTCTCTAATGCATTTGGTGGGCGAAACTCAATATTTAATGGAATTTCTGTTGGATCAATTATTTCAACCACAGACAACTCACCTTTAGGAATCAATCCTATCCTTGAGAACGCTGGATATAAAATGAAATCAGGCTTATCTTCTTTTAGCCTTTTTAATTCTTTCTTAACTAGCTTTTCAAGCCTGCCCGCGGTCTTTGCCGGAGATTCGTCAATTTTAGCTAGAAAAATATCTTTTTTAACAAGCGCGTTTTCGAGACATTCCATGATCTCATCACGCTTTAGGTTAACCAACTCATTCTTGAATACCGCAAATGCTTCGTCCAATGCTTCTCTGTAATCTCTTAGTAGGTTGTTCTCTATTGATGTGTGAATACCAAATAAAGAGTTGAATTGATTTTCCTTAACAAGATCGTAGCTAATGTAACTCAAGAATATTAAAGCATTCTGTTGGTTTATATTCATATTCGCTTCTATCTGCATTTATATGGTTCACGCGTGAACCATGGGGTCACGGAAGCAAAAATACTATCCACTGGTTATCTCTAAAATTAAATCTTATTGAATGACTTTCACTATAGGTAGTATGCTTTGCTAAAGTTTGCGTGCTGGTTCACGCGTGAACAATATTATAACGGCAATCCACAAAGTACCAACATCTGTTTTTCTATGACAATCAATTCCAGTTAACGCCTAGCAGCATAGGCAAATACTTTACTCTATTTTATCGATTGTTCACGCGTGAACAATCGAGCTGCAGATGCAAATAAACTTATTGATGCGGCACCATAAAGTTTGAAAATGTATGAACGAATGAATTTATAAAATTTGTACACTCTTTAGTATACAAACATTTTTCAAAACTCTTAGGAATAGGGCAGGGCGGTTATAGTTTATTAAGGCTTCATCAGAGACATTGTAATAGGTTATAAAGATAACAACCAAGTTATACGCTAGTTCACTAAGAAACGTACTAAAGCACTTACACTAACAAATAGACTTATTAGGTACCCGATAAACACATATAATAAGCCTGGATTATAAATAACATTAAATCCAATATTTTTTTAAATTTCGTTCTTGATTAAGAAAATCAAAATAAACTCTTTAAATACAGTGATATAGTGTGATTTCTGGTGGTAAAAAACTGGGCGAAACGGTCATTGATACAAAAATAGAGGCATTGTTAGACTTAAAATCATTAAAAACAGAACTTTATGGTGTTGAGAAAGCAGTCAAATTACATGCAATTTGAATGTATTGGGGCGCAATTTGATATTAAAGGGGCGCAATTTGATATTAAAGGGGCGCAATTTGATCGTTACAAAATCACAATTACAAAACATATCTATATATAACAGTAAGTTGCAATCAAATTGCAGAATAAGAAGCTCATTTATGAATGCAATTTGACGTTTAACGACTGCAATTTGACTGTTACTGGGTGCAATTTGTCTATAAGTAGGCGCAATTTGTTTCTAAGTAGGTGCAATTTGATATTAAAGGGGCGCAATTTGATATTTAAAGGACGCAATTTGATATCAAAGGGGCGAATAATCCTTTACAAAATGATAAGTGCATGAAGTAATGAGGTTTTGTATTTATTTTGGAGAGGTTTGATCTGTATTGATTGATCGAATAGATTAGATCGAAATTCGATCATACTCATCTAACTAATTGATTAATGAAAACAGATAACCAACCATCATTTACCGCACCAAAGTTAAACCATCGGTTAATTAACCGAATGGTAACTATGGCGTCCTCATATGATTGGCAATCTGACAGATCAATATTGGTGTTGAGAAATGTTCTGAACTTACGTAGTAGGGTGAGAACCCGATTTTTAGCGTCAATCTCCGCTGTTGGAGCATGTCTTGCGTTTCATGCTCAATTAACACCTGTAAAAGCAGCTGACGGGCAAAGAGTATTATTCGCAATGCCTGATTACGTCTATGTAAGTAATATCGCAGCACAATGCGGTATATCTCGTTACACCGTGTATAGAGTGTTGGACTATCTCGCTGCAATAGGAGATCTGATTACTCACACAAAGTTTGACCCAATAGCCAAAGAATACTCCCCAACGCAGATAATATTGACAGAAAACTTTTACATTAGGATTGGATTTAAATTTGATGAGCTAAAAGCTGCGGTCATTTCTGTGAATAAGGGCCAAGCTAAAAAAGAAACGAGTCAATCAAATCTTAAGTCAAAAATTGGTGAGTTCATTAAAGAGCTACGTCCTTCAGTAAAACGACGGTTAACAAAGTCGACTGAAGGCATTCTTACCAATGAAATCATTCAAGATGAAAAATCTCAAGTTATTAGCATCCCAAAAAGGAATGGCCTACTGGACTCCTTTATCAGTAAGGTTAAAGTAAACACCGGTACGACCTCTTCTGATTACATAAAATCAGAGGGATATAAAGGTACTCAAAATCCTATCGCTAATTATTCAAACAACCCTGAATACCTGAGTTTAATAAACGCTTTGAGGGAAGAGGGCGTTCCTATTGCTAAGCGTCATAGATTAGCGGTAGAAAGCCTTAACAAGTCTAGTTAACACCTCTCAGCACAGATCTATCAAAAATACGCCTAAGCCCGTTATACCCCCCCTAAACAAGCCATAAATCAGCTAAGTTCGACACATTTGGTCCAGAAATCCTGAATTACTTTATTATTGACTCAATCATACTGAAATCAGAATTTTATCCACAGTTATCTGAAACAGGTAATAATATAGGTAGAGAACACTAAATGCCCAAAGATCATTCTTCATAAATGAAGAGACACCCACCAAAGGTTGGGGTGTCATTTTCAAGACTCTTTAAGAATTTTTTTCAAACACTAAAACGATGAATCTATAAGGTGAGGGGATTTGGTTGATTCTATAAATTCAGTAATGTGGATTTTTACTTGTTCCATGAGCATTTTGTAAAAGGGGTAGTCTACAGATTGACCGACAATCTCTGTTGGAATCTCTTTGTTGTTGGCATCTAGAGTAAATGACTCTGGAATGCCCATAAGTTCTTTTAACAGTTCTTCATTTGGGAAAAGGATTTCTCCATTATATTCAACAACTAAACTGTCCTTGGCTTGGCGATTTTGACTTTTAAGTAACGAATTTGAATAAGTGCTTTGTTCATTGATTATTCGCAAACGGCCATCTGCCAACCCTTTTTGAACACTAGATGTATTAGTGATAACACGCATTTTATTTAAGTGCGGTTTGATGAACTTATTTCAAATAGGTGTGTTGTCGCGTGGAGACTGCTCTGGAAACTCAAATTGATTAGGTAATAGTGTGGCTACATGAAAGAAACGCTTGCGTGAAGTAATGCCATTGTAATCACGAGGATCAGCAATTAAAGAATGAGTTTTGTAACCTAATTTACGTAATCTTAAATCCCAAACTTTACCTAGATCTGAAGTTGTTGCAAAACCAGTGACTTGTTCAAGCACTACAAATGGAAATCTCATTGCTTCAACAATTCTTATTCCATCTATGATCATATCAAGAGAACTATCCATATTATCGAAACTAATATCTTTTAGAGATTTAGATTTGACGTTACTTAGCTCGTCACACTGAAGACTTAGAATGAAAACAGATGATGGATTCCTTTTAGTGGCCCATTTTATGTAATCCGTCTAGATGTACGTTATATCTTCATTGAAAATATGTTTTACAGGAACATTTGAAAGTAATGACATAATGCCTGTTTCTGTCTTATCTGTATGATCTCGTCTTTCTTGAGGACGATATTCAATCGCTGCATTAATTTCAAAGCCAGCAGACATAGCTGCATGAGCATCGACACCAGCAGTGCATGCAGAGAACACTGTAAAAGGATTAATGGCTCTAGTGAGCTTATGTCGCTGAACCCATACATTGACATAATGTACCCATAGTTTGACAAATCTAACTCATTCAATGACATAAAAATGGCTTTTGTAATTATATTACAAAAGCCATTTTCTTTAATATCAGTATCTTGAGTGATTAATAACCCATACATTGACAAATTTTTGCATGTTAGTACGCTAAACATACTGTATTTGTGCGAATTTAACTCATGTCCATTTTCAAGTTAGCTTTGCTAACACAGAACTGCCCCAAAGTTTGCTAGCACTCGTTTGTTCATTTGGGAGTTTACGAACGAGTTGCCTTACAAAATCTAATCTATTGGCCCGACTTTTAACGCTTCGCTATAACAGCCCAAATCTGGACAGGTATACAGTCATATCTTAAAACGCCTGTTTTTGAGGGCGTGGAGAGCAATATCCGTGCGAGATATCCCAATATGCATAATTTAAAGTCATTTAAAATCAGCGAGGTAAAATCCTCAACGGTTAGATAATAGGTTTGGAAAACGCTCATACGCGTTTGTACAGATGGTGTATTTGGCAGAAAGCTGATAAGTTCCTTACATACAGACAGTTAACTGCGCGTTCTTTCACGAAACTACGCGCATGCTCACTAATGAAATGTTATACGATTCGAGGGGTAGTATGCGGAAAATTGCTTTTTTCCTAAGAGTTTTCGAGAACGAACAATACATGAATGACTTTCTCGATGGTAAAATTTTTATGAACCGACTTTCATATTTTTCGGCCTTAGAAGGGGATGAGGAAGATAATCGGGCTGATCCTCGGGAAGCATTAGCTGCAATATGGCAACCAAAAGATGTGATTATTGAAGTTAATGGGCGTGTATTGACTTCGATCGCTGGCCCAATCGAATCACGACAAATCAAAAATACACATTTACATTTATTTTGTTTATTTACTGGTGCTACTTCAGAATCTCATTTATTAAATCCAGCAGATAACAGACAAGCAATGCAGGCTGATTTTAATGTTCCAGAAGAGTGTGCAAATCTTGGTGAATACTATGTTGTTATACATAACACACAAAAATTTATAGACAGAATGGTGGCAGCAATTAGAAAGGCTGGTTACGGAGATTCGGCTAAAGCAGGAATGGTAAAATACTATGACCCTGAAAGTTTTACTGGTGAATTTGGAGATCGAGCTGCATTTTCTAAAACAAAAAATTTCTCACATCAAAAAGAATATAGATTTGTAGTTGATACCAAAACAGAGGATGAAGCGCCATTAATATTAGATATCGGTGAAATTAGAGATATTGCTCATATTTCAGATACATGGGATGTAAAGGTAAATATTGAAACTATCCACGGCGAAAAAATCGTATAATCGGGTAGCCGGAGGTGTCTAGCCTCCAGCCCCCACACCACCCTGCATGCGGCTCCGCACAGGGCGGTTCATTTAGAACACCTGATCAAACTTTCTGATTAGGATAATGAACTGCGATCCATCCATCTCTTAATGAACATAAACCCGCTTTCTTAAGATAGTCATTATTCAGCGCTTGCTGTATCCCCGGTGTTTTCGAGCTTCGCCATGGGCCTTTGCTTGTAATACCACAACCAACAGCCACTTGAATCCTGACACCACGCTTAAGTAAATTCTGCACCTTAGTCCGTGGTTTTCGCCACTGACGCCAGTAGCACATACGTACGCGACGACGGATCCAATGGTCTAAATAGACACATCCTTGATAAGCATTGGCTATGCCGAAGTAGTTGATCCAGCCTTGCATGTACTGTCGCACTTTAAACAATTGATATCCCATACTAACGCCCCAATTTCGGTTCGTCAGCCGTCTCATCTTTTGTTTGAAAATATGCAACGTTTTAGCGTGCCACTGGATCTTACCTCGGTTAAATGTGAAACCGAGGAACTTGCTTTGACCTACCTTAACCACTTGGCTTTTCTGTTCATTAACAACCAGTTTTAGCTTAATGGCAAGGTAGTGAGTAATGCTCTTGAGTACCCGTTCTCCTGCTCGAATAGACTTAACCAAAATGATGAAGTCGTCCGCGTAGCGGGCGAATTTATGCCCTCGGCTTTCCAGCTCTTTATCCAGACTATCCAACATTATGTTTGATAGTAATGGCGAGAGTGGGCCGCCTTGAGGCACGCCTTCGAAACTAGCTTCAAATTGGTCGTTGACCATCACACCAGCACGAAGGTATTTACCAATAAGCGCCAATAGACGCTTATCCTGCACCTTGCTCCTTAACTGAGTCATTAATAGATCATGATTAACTCGGTCAAAGAATTTAGACAGATCAACATCGACGGCAAATTTGCGTTTCTGCTTAATGATATCCCTTACTTGCAGTACCGCTTGTTTGGCATTTCTGTTCGGCCTAAAGCCAAAGCTGTTAGCCGAGAAAAATGGATCAAACAGCGGTGTGAGTATTTGAGCTATCGCTTGCTGTATTACACGATCAATGACGTTAGGGATCCCCAATTTGCGTTTACCGCCATCGGGTTTGTCGATCTCTACGCGCCTGACCGCAGAGGGTTGGTACTCACCTAGCTCAAGTTGAGCTTTACACTGTTGCCAGCCGCCTTGTTGCATCCAGAGCGGGAAGGCTTCGATGGTCATGCCATCGATGCCTGCCGCGCCTTTATTGGCTTTAACTTGCCGCCACGCTCGGTGTAAATTCTCAGGTTCTAGTAGTTGTTGAAATAAATCGCTGTTGAAGGCTGGTTGCATATCAATACGCTGCCGATAGTAATCGTCTGGCGACGTAGTGGGTATCGACAAGTTTGACAAGACTCCTCCTTCTTCTAAATGTTCAGGCCTTCACCATGTCCCAACCATTACGATGGGCGTTGGGCTACTATGCCGTCTGCTGACTTCTGCTTAATCACATGCCGAGTTACCTTGTCATGCGCTATCGGTTTCCATCTGGTTCGCTCTTTTCAGTCGATGAGGTTGAAAAGCCAAGGCACTTATAAACCAGAGCCTCACTGGTTAATGACCGATCGCGTGTTAAACAGATCTCCCCAGATAAGAACATGAACTTTCTTTGCACTGCTGCATCATTTACGGTGGCCATTAGATCACGTGGTTTCGTCGTCTTGTGCCAACTCACCTCTAGCCTACGCCTCATATGATGTTCTTGTTCATCAGCTCGCAAATTTGCTAGCGGCTTCCTTCAGACCAATCCTCACGGATAAGCCCTTGCCATTCGCTAGTAGTTAACGTTTAATAACAGCACGTTATTGAACGGTGACCTTCCTACAGAGGACTTTCACCTCATTAGTTCATGCCCATGCTGGGCGTACATAAGGCATTTAAACTGAACAAAAACAGTGGGTTACGTTCCGCTTCGCTACACATTTTAACCCACTATTTTTGTCCGCTTAATGCGGCGTTAGGCATTCAGGAGAGTTAAGTGTTAAATCGTATTTTATTTGTCGCATTAATTATTTTTGGTGTTAGTGCTTGTCAAAGTACAGGTGTAATTCCAATGGATCATGGTACTTATATGATCGGTAAAAAAGATGGCTCTCCTGGTTTAGGTGTTTCACTTAGTAATAAAGCTGAAGTTTATAAAGAGGCTAATACTTTTTGTCACGAGAAAGGGCTTAAAGTTGAAACTATTAAAGTAACCGTTTCACCTGCTAAATTAGCAAAACTTGGCTCAACAGAGTTAGAGTTTAAGTGTATAAAAACAGAGCAATAAATGCCTAACTAAAACTAATAAGGATAGGCCGCGCGAAGCCGCGTCCTTATCCCAAGTGTTGAACAAGCCCGAACACCTGAGAGTGACTCTTTATTATGTAAATAACAGCTCGAGAAAACGCGCTGTTTGATGTGATAGTTATCGTGCTAATTTTCTGTAGTCAGCAAGCTACCTTAGCCTCTCGGCTAATTGTTTTAACGCTATATTTTCAGTATCTTAAATTATCTCTCTTCATCGTATTCATTAAGCCATTATCCTTATTATCATTTTCAACATTAGCTTGAGGGCATTAAGTTTGTCGGTCGTTTCACTATGCCCATAAAACGCATTGGTTGCTGACAGCAGGGGCAACTGCGCGTTGCTAACCTGCGCTTTATCTCGGGAATGATTGGAAACATTGCCCCTGCAACTGCTAGCATAAGCTGTATTTGTTGCCTGAGCTTTTTGGCATTTCCTCTGAGCAATCCATAGTCTCTTACTCGTCTTAATCCCTTCGGCAATACGTATTGCAGTATTAACCAGAGAAATTCTGTGGCGGGTAGAGTACGGACTTTCTTCGATTTGTTTTGGCTGTCTTCATACTCGAAACCCACTTGACCCTCGACATGACTTTTGATGTTTTTGTCAGCCAGTACGCCACGATACAGATAGCGTGATAGATACTGCAACGCAGGCAAGCCTTTGCCCACATGCTGGCAGTCTACCACCCACTTTTTGGGCAGTGAGGTTGGCAGTGTGAGATTTAGTTTTGCCAAATACTCCAGCAAGCGCGCACGCCAGACGTTGGCGAGATTAAAGGCGTTAAACAGGTATTTACCCTTGTTCTTTTTCCAGTGCTTTTGGGTTTTGTTAAAACTGCCCGCTGGAATAATAAAGTGAATATGCGGATGTAAATCCCGTCGCCGGCTGTGGGTATGCAGCACGCCGGTAAAACCAATATCACCAGCAAGCTTAGGTGAGTTAAGCGCAAAGTCTTTGAGCACACTGGCAGCGACGGAGAACATGGCTGGATAGAGCGCTTCTGGGTGATATTTAGCAACAACACGCAGGATTAGGAAAGTATGATTTAAGTGCTGCATGAATATTGAGAATATAGCTGATACGTATAAGCTGATCGCCATTGAGATAAAATGGATATTTTGCAGTTTTAAACTCAAGAAATGATGCTTTACTTATGTGTAATATCTTTACCATATCATCAGTCTGGCAGCCCCATTTTTTCAATATTTTAACTGCTGTATTGAAACCAACTTTAGATGTGAGCTTACGGCAGCATAGTTCAACTTCTATCTTGTAAACTGATTTAATGATCGCTACTCAATAATCAGGATGCAATCATGTCAACATTAGATCCCTTATCAACCCTCACAACAGCTTTTGAATCCTGGCGTACCAACAGGAATAGTCGTCAGGCTCCAACCCCCAATACATTGCGTGAACAAGCCGTCGGATTACTCGAACATTATTCTTCTAGCAAAATAACATCCGCACTACGGATTAGTGGCGGCCAGCTTAAACAGTGGCGAAATAGCGTAAATCCTCAACTCAGTCCCCACCAGTTTGTGCACCTACCCATTTCAACATCATCTGCTCAAACCACTTTTAACGTAGTCCTACAATTTGCTCACGGAGATACCATGTCTTTATCAGGCGTTGATGATCCACAAACCCTTATTTCGCTGATCAGGGCGTTGAAATCATGATACATCTTACCGCTGAGACGCATATCTTAATCGCCATAGCACCTGTCGACTTTCGTCAGGGAATGGATGGTTTAGCGGCACTATGCCGTTATACATTAGCGGCTAACCCTCGTTCTGGCTCGGTGTTCGTCTTTATTAACCGAAATAAAACCATGGTACGTGCATTATCATATGATGGCAGCGGCTTTTGGTTGATGACCAAGCGGTTGTCAAAAGGCAAGTTTGTACATTGGCCAGGCTCAAAGCAAAAAATTGAACCGTTCATCGCCAAGCAGTTACGGCAGCTGTTACTGAACTGCGATCCAATGTGGCAAAAACACGATCTTATTTAAGTCAAAAAACAGCAATATTAGTGCTTGATTTTTAATGTTATCGGATCATAATCCTCACTCAATAAACCCCGACGTCAGCATAAACTATCTGGATAAACCGTGAGTAAACCCTTTACCGATATTGATGGACCCGCACTTGAATCGCTGCTATCGCGAGTCAGTGAGGCCAAAGAGAACAACCTCGCCTTAAGTCCAGAGGATTGTCAGTTATTACTTGATGCGTTGCTGACGTTAGCGAGCATGCAAGACCGGTTAGCCCACCATGATGTCACAGTGCATAAACTGCGAAAATTGTTGGGTATTGAAAAGTCATCTGAAAAGCTTGCCAGCGTACTTAAGCAAGCGAGAGCATCCGGTAAGAAAAGCAAAAACCGTCAACACGATGAAGGTGAAGGTTTTACACCTGTTAAGCCCGTCGTTATCGTTCACGCAATGACAGATGTGGCTAAAGGTGATACCTGTACGGAGTGCTTAACCGGTAAAGTGTATAAAACTGAGCCGGGTAGCTTACTGCGTATTACAGGGCAAAGCCCGTTCAAGCCTGAGCAGCATGTGATGGAGCGTCTTCGCTGTAATACTTGCGGTGCTTATTTCAGTGCGCCTCTGCCGGATGACGTCTTAGTCGATGGTGAAAGCCAGCAAAAGTATGGTTACTCTGCGCGGTCATTGATGGCCATTTACAAATACTTTGCAGGATTGCCTTTTTATCGTCAGTGCAGTATTCAAAAGCTACTGGGGGTAAAAATTACCGCTTCAACGGTCTTTGACCAAGTTGAGCGGGTTTGTAATGATATTTACCCTGTGTACCAGCAGCTTTTTAATGTAGCCTCAGACGCCGAACATTATTATCTTGATGACACGACGCACCGCATTTTAGACGCTAAACCGGTCGAGAAAGCCGTCCGTAATAGCGATAAAACACGACTGCGTAGCGGTATTTATACCTCAGGGATTATCGCCACACTGAAAGATAATAATACCATCGTCTTGTTTGAAACAAACATCGGCCACGCAGGTGAATTCATTGACAGCATTTTGCATAAACGCAGTCAATCATGTGGCAAGCCCGTCATCATGAGTGATGCATTACCGAGTAATCGTCCCACGGCAAGAGAGGCAACAATGTCACTGTGTAACAGCCACGCCAGACGACAATTTGTCGATGTGATTAATCATTTTCCTGAGGAAGTTGAGTATGTGCTCAAACGCTATGGAGAAATATGGGGGAATGATGATTTTGCTAAAAGCGAAAAACTATCCCCTGTGGCTAGGCTTGCTTATCATCAAGCTCACTCATTGCCCATCATGGAGGAAATTAAATCATGGGGCGAAGCTCATATCGCCAACGAAACGGTCGAAGAAAATAGTGGTCTGGGCAAAGCAATCCGCTATTTCCTTAAACACTATGTTGGCCTCAGTTATTTTTGCAGCATGAAAGGCGTGAAAATCGATAATAACCGTATAGAATCGATGCTAAAAATCATCGTGCGAGACAGAAAAAATGCGATGTTCCACAAAACATTACTGGGCGCAACGATTGGTGATGTGGTTACCTCAGTTATCGCAACGGCAAGTGAAGCGGGTATTAATGTCTTTGATTACTTCACCACATTACAGCAGGAAAGTGCGCAGGTAAAAGCCCACCCAGAAAATTACTTACCGTGGAATTATATCACCAAAAGTTAAGTCATTTAGATAAACCCCACCTAAACAGATTAACGTAGGCTTAACCGCCTAGGTCAAACTGTGCCTGTAAATTGATGATGTCACGCTATACTGCCGTAAGCTCACAGTCTGGAAAGAAGCTCGATTGGCGGTTTGTGTGGGGATAGCAGAAACACGCATTTTTGCCCCAAAGTTGGTTAGGCTATGACCTGCGGTCACTAACGTCGTGGTGCTTCACCCACACCAGACCAAGAGGAAATCAACGGCTATTCCCTCTTGGAACTCCCAGCCGCCCCGCAACATTTTCAAACAGCGAAAAGGTCGCCATGGGGATTGATCCAGCTTTTTACTTCATTTGTAATCGTCATCGGACTTATTCGAAAATGCTAACGCTTCCGATAGGCCATCCCTGGGCCAACGAAAGCTAGCCTGACGTCCTGTCAGGCTCACGCTATTTTCTTCAACGCCCTCAAGTTCTGAGTTAAATTTGTACATTTTAAATCAAAAATCAACTCATTTTTGCCCCAAAATGATTTAGCCCTCAGGAAGGATTAGGCTCTAACGAATTATTTTTGGGCTACTTGAACTTATCTATAAACATCAGAAATGAACTACGCTAGCTACCGTGCAATAAACAGTGAATACAAATTTAAGTTGCATTCACTTTCACAGGCTTTCGTGGTATAAACAAACAATTAAAGTGCATTGGCATGAAGGCGGTAACGGCATCTGCTTAGCCTACAGCGTAGAAACACCATCGCCAATAAGCATAGAGTTAGAAGCATGTATACTTGGAAGTTCAAATCTTCCTGAAACAACAACCGTCCGTAAGGATAAAACAACAGTTCTGGAAACACCAACTAAGGGGAAGAAGCCTATGGATAATAGTCAGAAAGCCAAAATGTTGCGTTGGGTCAAGGCGATCGTTATTGCTGTTTCAATGGGGTTATCTGGTTCACCCAGCCTTCAACCCAATGCACTTTAATTACCTCAATTATATTAGTTCTTCCGCTCATCTGCTCTAGTTAGTACAGTTTATCTTTGATTCAATCTGTTCCGTGCAATGATGCTCTTGCCCCTTTATCTGTTTCAGGCGATAAGCTCACTGATTAAGTAACAAGCCTGTAGACCTACTTTTACTAATCGATAAATGGCTGTTACTGATTACTTTCAATAAGACATCAATATCAATGCTCACTTTGCAAATTTCGTGCTCGTTTATTCAGTACTGCTCTGGTAGAGTTCTTATAAATCAATGGCTTTACTTTAGTAAAGCTTAAATAACAGGTTTGTTAAATGGGCATGCGCGGTTTACTAAATATACGCGCGTGCGTACTATGCAAATGTTAGGCTTATGGATGAAGCATTATGATAACAATCTCATTTCCAGTTCGATTTGATCGAGATACTCTTTATGATTTTTTTGAAGAACTAGATAGTAATTTGGACACTCCAGAAGTTTGTTTGGATTGCTCCACTTTACGATACTCATTTCCCACCGCGATGCTGATAGCAGGCTCTAAAATCAGAACTTGGGTTAAAACACGCCACAAAAATAAACTCAAAACAAAAAAATCAGGAGTTCAGAGCTCTCATTCCGTACATTCTTATCTGTCGCATTTAGGTTTTTTCGATTACATATTGATGGGTGAAGGTAATTCCGTAGGTCAGGCCTCTGGCTCTGGCGCATATTTGCCGATTACTAGAATTGAGAAGCCTGATTTCAACTCAAGCACTCAGAGTGTTCAAGAATGGTATGACAAAATTATGTCTGTAGTTAGAAGCTTAGCTCGTGTAGTTTCTGGAACTGCTGAAGACACTGAAGAAAATAGACTCTATAACTATGCATTACGTGAAATCATTAGAAATGTTTTTGAACACTCAGGAGCAACAGAGTGTTATGTGTGTGGTCAAAGATGGTGGAATGGAAAAGTTGAAATAGCGGTAATAGATGAAGGTGTTGGAATCGCTGAATCGTTGAAAAAATCATATAGCCTTAATAGTGATATATACCCGTGATCATTGAAAATGCTTGATTTTGTCCCAAATGGGATCATCATAGCCCCATGAAACAAATTACACTCTCGCCAGAACAAAAAGTAGCATTGGAAACTCGACATAAAAGCTCGAGTGATAGGCGTGAGTGTGATCGCATTAAAGCCATTTTACTACGCGATGAAAATTGGCCAACGCCAATGATTGCCCAAGCGTTACGTATTCACGAAACGACCGTAGTTCGATACATTGATGCCTATGCTCACGACCAAAAACTCACGTGTAATAGTGGCGGCTCCTTAAGTTATCTGAGTCAAGAGCAAACTGAACTATTGATTGCACACCTGTGTGAGGTGACCTACTTGCATAGCCATCAAATAGTCGCTTATATCTCAGAACAATTTCAGATTAAGTACACAGTGTCAGGCCTCAATAAATGGCTGCATAAACATCAGTTCAGCTATAAAAACCCTAAAGGGGTTCCTCACAAATTTGATGAAGACAAACAAACGGCTTTCATTGAATATTATGAGCAACTAAAATCCTCGTTAACCCCTGATGAACCGTTATTATTTATGGATGCGGTTCATCCGACCCAAGCCACAAAAATCACCGCAGGCTGGATAAAAAAAGGCGTTGATAAACCGATAGAAACGACGGGAAGCCGAACCCGTATTAACGTGGTTGGTGCAATCCGACTTGGTCACTTAACAGAAGCGGTCATTGAGCAATATAGCAAAACGGTTAACGGTGCATCCATCATCGATTTTTTAAACCAAATTAGAGCGCGTTACTCAACAAGTGGTGTTATCCATTTGGTGCTTGATGGCGCTGGATACCATCGAAATGCCTTAGTGGTTAAAGAGGCTGAACATCTGAATATAACATTGCATTACCTGCCACCTTATAGTCCAAATTTAAACCCAATAGAACGATTGTGGAAGGTAATGAATAAGCATGCGAGGAATGGGCAATACTTCGCAACGACAAAAGAATTCCGACGAAAAATCAATGACTTTTTTAGCATCACCCTCCCCGATATTGCCGATACACTCGGTGATACAATTAATGATAACTTTCAGAAATTAAAAACTGCAGTTTGAATTCACTTGAGTATAGATGCTTTAAATATGGCTATTAAACCTGGTATATCGAGTACATCAAATATTGATCAATCGGAAAATATTTATGACAATTCTGGTTTTGGCCTTTATGTCTTGAGTGAATTGTCTTCAAGTTTTGGTTGGTATGTACTAGGCAGCGGGACATCGCGAATTGTGGGGCACTCTCAAGAAAAGTCAGAAGAAGAATTAAATTTTAGTGGAACATATTTTGGCATGCAGCTTTTACGTTCCCCGAGCCAATTTAGCGGAATTCTTAAAGATATAATCACCGCAGGCGAAAAAGAGGCTGAAGCAAGTGGTATTACTAAGAAAGCATCGGGAATGTCAAAGTTAGCATAAAGTAAGGCTAACCAGCGACTGAATGTGGATTCCATATACGGTCATATGTGTTGCGGAGCAAAAAGATGCGCCTATTTGGTCTACAGATTAGTCGGGCGTCAAATACTTACGTTGATAATTTGGAGCCCCTAAAATGACAAGTTATAAAGATATCGTGAGAAAAGACGATATTGTTGTTGATAGCAATTCATCTGGAAGTAATGAGTTTCGGTATTCTATTAGAATTCCATATACGAGGACTGGTAATCAAATTGCACTCGTAGTTATGATGAATCCAGCAACTGCAAATAAAGTAAAGTCTGATCGTTCTATTAACAATGTGCTGACCAGAATCCATGTAGAGCGCCCAGAAGTTAAAGAAGTCGTTATCGTAAACTTATACCCTCTTTACGAAACTTACTCATCTGAATTAGAGCTGCATCAACAGCAAAGCGAATTAAATTTTGAGAGAATATCTTCATTATTGACCGCTGTTGATTTCGCTATCTTAGGGTGGGGGAAGCCTAAAGGTGTATCAGCGAAAAAATTGAAAGAAATAAGATATCATACCCATGCACTAAAGGTTATTTCGATGCTTCAACAGGCAAATATTCCGGCATTCAAAGTTGGAGAGTTACGCGAAGATTTGTACCCTAAACATTTAGGTAGAGCTCCTTTTTCAACTTTGATATCAAAGATAGATCTTGAATCTCTGTCTAAAAAACTCAGTCATATTCTTTAGAACTCACTTAATTGGGTAGCTGGAGATGTCCAGCTTCCAACCCCCACTGCACCCTGCATGCGGCTCCGCAAACGACTAAATGGATTTAGGAGGTAGGGCGAAGCAGGGGGCCTGAGCCGAGGGTTATTCATTTAGAACGCCTAATTAAGCTTTCTGGTTAGCTTCTTATTCCGAGAGTGAACTGTGATCTATCAGTGAACATAAACCCGCTTTCTTAAGATAACCATTAGTAATGATAATGTGAATCGTAAATTTTAGAGCTTTAGCGCTAACAAGCTTTTGTCCAAAAGTAAGTTACTAAGAGATACGCTTTCAGTTGTAATAAAATGACAATTCATAATTATAGTGTCTAGGTGCAGTTTCGATTTGTCAGACTATGGGTACATTTTATGTCAGAGTATGGTTATATCTTTTCGGTAAGTTATTGAAAGCTGAAAGCTACCTATGTCAGACTTTGTTTCCAGCGACAGCTTAGAGAGTTGTTCTTGAGCATAATCAAGAATAGGTATGACTATCATTTTTCCATATACGAGTGTTACATGGACCATTTTGGCAAGCTTTGGTATGCAGTTATCTAGAATTTTCTTTGAAGACGTTTCGAAATATGTTTCAAGTGGGTTTGAACGTCTTGTTTTATATGACCGTTCATAAATTCTTTTAACATTATTATAAGGGATGCCGGGAGTAGCCAACTCAACAATATAACCTAAGTTTTGGCCTAGCGCGGTTTCAATAACGGGTACCCCTTTTTCAAAGCCACACAAAGGAAATAAATTGGTTGAAATCTGAACTTTCCGTTTATTTTCGTACTGCGTTATGGTTATGCGCTTACTAGCTGACTGCGGAGCTGAAACTTTTAGATTAATCATAAATCATCCTAGTGCAATGTATGTATATTTTACACATACATTAACACAGCGATGATATGATGCAACCTTTAATTGATATTTATTAAATCTTTCACGAGTTGTTGATCTTCAGGTCTATTAGTAGCGTCAAGTGATCTAACGTGTCGAGCTACATCAACGATTTCGTTTGTAGAACGTATTCTACAATCATTACCTATAATGAATGGCCTCATAGATAATTTAGATGATTTGTTTTGACGGTATAAATTAAACCCAACATGAAGGTTTTTTACGCCATCATTGGATACGTAGTTTTGCTTATATAAAGCTAATGTTTGTGTTTCATGTAAATAGCAATTCAACTCATAACAAAGCGCCCCTTGTTGACTGATGCTTAACCGATTATTTGACCAATTCAAAATTCTTTCAGAGATGGACCCAACCAGAGAAACCATAGGAAATGATTTGATTTCATCAAACTTAAGCTGGTTGAATAATATTAATTTTACTAACCCTAAACTGAAATCGACAATGTAAAAAACTACAGAGTCAAATGGCGTACTATCAGAATAATTAACTAGATCCCAACCAGCCGCATTTAAGTGTGCTTTTGATATTTCTTGATCAATATCAATATCCATAATATTCCTCTCAAAAAAGCCTCCATCTGGAGGCTTTTATAAAATAGTAATTAGGCTAATTCAGGAGCATCTTCAGTTTTACTGGCCTTAGAATCAGATTCATCGTCCATAGATGTCGCTTTTACACCGGATTTAAGTTTAGCCTTAATCTCATTAAGTAACTCTTTATCACTTTCTAAAACCTCACACGATTTTTTACGCCCTTGACCAAAATTGTCACCTTCATATGCGTACCATGCACCAGCTTTTTGGACAATACCGTTAGCTACAGCTAGATCGAGAATTTCAGCTGTTTTATTAATGCCTTTACCATAAATAATTTCAAATTCAGCTTGCTTAAATGGTGCGGCAATTTTATTTTTGACTACTTTTACTCGTGTAGCATTGCCAATAACTTCATCACCATCTTTGATTGCACCAATACGACGAATATCTAAACGTACAGAGGCATAGAATTTAAGCGCATTACCACCAGTAGTGGTTTCAGGGCTACCAAACATCACACCAATTTTCATACGAATTTGGTTAATAAAAATCAAAGTAGTATTAGAATTTTTCAAATTACCGGACAGTTTGCGCATAGCTTGGCTCATCATTCTAGCAGCTAATCCCATATGAGAGTCACCAATTTCGCCCTCTATTTCGGCTTTGGGAGTTAAAGCGGCTACAGAATCGACAACAATAACATCGACTGCGCCAGATCGAGCTAATGCGTCACATATTTCCAATGCTTGCTCACCAGTATCAGGTTGAGAGCAAAGCAGATTATCAATGTCTACTCCAAGATTACGGGCATAAATTGGGTCTAATGCATGTTCGGCATCAATAAAGGCACAGACCTTGCCTTCACGCTGCGCAGCTGCAATAACTTCCAATGTCAAAGTAGTTTTGCCACTGCTTTCAGGCCCATAGACTTCCGATATTCTCCCGATTGGGAGACCTCCACCACCAAGAGCGGCATCTAAAGCTAAAGACCCAGTAGAGATGGTTTCAACATCCATAGTGCGGTCATCTCCCAATTTCATAATTGAGCCTTTACCAAATTGCTTTTCAATTTGACCTAATACAGATGCTAAAGCGGCGTCACGATTTGATGCGTTCATAGTTTAAATTCCTAATGGTTATGGGTAGGTAACAAATCAACAATAGGCTTAAAGCCTACATGTTGTCAACTTTTAATTGATAATATTTTTTTGTTAAATATGTTGCTTTACACTTAAAGTTACTTTAACTTAATCATAGCTAGCTAACCTATGTAGTATCTGAAAAGTATAATTGAGGTGAAAAATGTATAATACAATTAATTCAAAGTTAGAGCCTTTAAAGGCTGCACGCTTGCGAGATATGTATAAGTTCGAAAAAGGCAGTTCTGTCCCCGAAGAAATGAAAATTTGCACTCTCAATTCATACGTCGTTACTACAGAAAAAATTTATATTGAGGATGGTTTTAACATTCGTGACTTAAATGAAGATCACGTAGAGAACTTTAGACTTGCATACGAAGCTAATAAAATAGTGCCGCAAATTATCGTTAAAGTCGTTTTGAATGAAGAAACTAATCAGTATATTTGCGTAGTTCGAGAAGGTCATCATCGTTTTGTCGGGGGCTGTAAAGCGGGGAAAACAGAATTTGAAGTAACAGAGTTCCAGGGTGATGCCGTTGAAGAGGTATTGCTGATGTTCGATACTGCGAATGCATTGCCATTGAATCAATTAGATTGGGCAAATGGTGTATCAAGATTAAGGGATCTAGGGTTAAACAATTCAGAAATTGGACGTCATATCAAAAAAAGCTCTGCTCACGTAGGACATTTGTTTGATTTACTCAATATGCCTAGCAAGCTAAAAGATATGGTTAGAAATAATCTTATTTCAGCAACGTATGCCCGTGAATTATTTAAAGACCATGGTCCTAACGTTATGAAAGTCATTGCATCTATTGATGAAGAAGAGCCCAAGGCTGCTGAAATTAAGATTGATGGCCCTGTTGATTATACTCAACAGACCAAAGACATCATTGCATTAGTAGGCACCTTTAAGAAACAATCTGTCGACATTGACCCTCGTCTTGAAACAGATTATAAGGAAGTACAACCTGAATTAGATATTGCTGAATACTCCGCAGAAGCAAATGAATCCAGCGTTTCTGAGCATGATGAACAGCAATATCTTAAACCCGAGCCGGTTTCTAATGATTCGCTTGATTCTACAGTACCAAGCAGAGTTACTAAAAAAGTGGTGTCCAGTGCCAAGACAATCCCTAAATCAATTAGCTCAGATGTGAGGATGTTTATCATTAAGTTGCTCAGCCAACTTAATGAACATGATGAAGAGCTAAATATCAAGATTGATGATGAAGATTACTTGACGTTGAAACGATTTGAAGACGTTTTATCCAAATAGCAGCTTATGTTCAATTTTTTAAATTAATGAACCATCATTACTGATGGTTCATTTTTTTATGTACTGAAAATGCCAGAAAGCAGGTAAATAGCAGCAACAAAGACCACGCGAGGATGCTCACATCTCTTAGTTCTATTGCAGTACAATTGATGTTAATCTACATTATACTTTTTATGTTGCAAATAAATACAAATAAGTTGACTGTAGGCTTTAAGCCTGCAATAATGGATTTAATTCAACTACACGCATAAGGGTTTTATTATGAAACGCACAAACAAATTAGCATTATCTACTCTGACATTAGCATTAATGATGGCTACAACAGCTCATGCCACTTCATTCAAAACTGAGGTGACAGATGAGCAGAAAGCTGAATATTTCACTCATGCTGCAAATCTCAAAGCAGCAAAAGAATCCAGCATTAATTTAAAAGCCAAATCACTGATTGAAAAAGGTGTAAAACCATCTGATGTTAAAAAGTTTTTGGCTGATTCGTTAACTAATGGTGATGATAAAAACCTAGAAATAAATACCGAAACATTTTTTAAGATGTATGGATGTGACTTGCAAACAAATGTTTGTGAGAAACAACCTAGTGATATGTCTAACAATGAAATTCATTTAGCCGTTGTCCATGATCCTATGTCACTAGAAAACCAAGTATCACTGGGTTCGTTATATAAGTTTGCATATGAAACCGTAGATCAAATGAATATTGCTTTCGCTGACTCCAAAGTTGAAACAAGAGTAAAGCTTGTTTCGTTTTCTGAATTAGATATCAGTGATTTTCACGAAAAACAAAAGCAAGCTTATATTGATGCGGGGCTGCAATATCTTTACGATTTAAGCCCGGAAGCATTTGCACCAGAAGCTCTTGATTGGAGTTTTCCTATCACTGAGTTCGTGAATAGTGATGGTTTTGTTCAAAAAGGTATTTCAGGGATAACCGCTGATATCGTTCAATCATGGAAAGGTTATCCTATTGCATTTACGACAAACTTCACCAAACGTCTTCAAAATACAGGTGCAGATGGCTATCAATATATTCGAATGAGCGATGCCCAGACTGTAACAATTTGTGGTTCAGGTGTGGGTGATTTAATGGGTGGTGACATTGTTGCTCAAGATTATATGAATACAGAGCGTCCTGATGGTTGTAAAAATACTTCTCTTCACGAACTTGGTCATGGGTTGTTAGCTGGCCATGAACGGACGGCGGGTAATCACACTGATACTTACAATCGTGCAGCAGCCATCAATGCCTGTTCAAAAGATGAATTTGGTTATGATATGCCATCAGTAATGAACACATCTCCAGCTGGTGCCAAATCTGTGTTTAGTTCACCTTTTGTTATTAATGATGGAGTAGTTTGTGGGGATGAAACAGAAGCTTATAATGCCAAGCAGATAGAGCTATCATCTCCATTTATGGCTAATCTTACGGATGAAATGACGGTAGTCGGTACCGTACAACTGAAAGGTGAGCTAACCAAATCAGTGAACATCTCAGATGGGGCTATAAGTGTTGTCATTGGCCGCAACGGTGATTTAACAATACCTACCGAAGTGAGTTTGTATCTTGACGGCAGCACTATTCTCGGTTTTGATGCGGAAAATGGCGGTACATATTATGGTACTAAGCCAACGTCAATCACGGAAGTGTTCAAATTTGATTATATAAGTGTTGAATTTGGAGCTGGTGAGTCTGAAAAAGTTGTGACATTAAATTTCAGTGATGATTTGAAGTTACAAGAAAACGTAGTTGTAAATGTTAACTTGGTCATGCCAGTTCAACTAGCTGTTGATGTTGATGCAGAACGTATTGCGCTTACCATTGTAGCTAATGATGCACCAGTTGAACCGACAGACCCAACGCCAGTTGACCCTACTGACCCAACACCAGTTGATCCTACTGACCCAACACCAGTTGACCCTACTGACCCAACACCAGTTGATCCAACTGACCCTACACCAGTAGATCCTGTTGACCCTACACCAGTAGATCCTGTTGACCCTACACCAGTAGAGCCTGAAAAAAATGAGAGTTCTGGTGGGTCATTAGGTTGGTTGGCTATCTTTGGCTTGGCTTTAGTAGCAAGACTTAGAAAATAAATTAATTATCTTGGGTGTAGAATTCCTGCGCCCAAGATGATTTAGGGTGATTCAATGAATATTGATAACAAAAAAATTAACGCACTTAGAAATGATGCGATTATTAGTAATCAAATTGTTTTGGCGTCAATATTGATGACTTGTAAGTTAAATAGCTTTAATGATTTTGTTCAAGAATTGCTATCAATTGCTTTGGAGGATGCAAATGCTTGGGTAAGTATGCATGTCAATGATAATGAATATGAAAGCTTTGCAAAGACTTTAGATAGTGTCAATGATGCCTCAGATAAGAATATAGCGGGCATGGATTTTGATGCAATAATTGATTCTGTAAACCAATACTATCGAAATTCCGAAGAGGATGACGATTACGACTATTCATTTGATTGTGATGATATTTGCGGTATAGAGAGATATTTAGAAAATATTAATGTTTCTAGAGACAACTTGTTAAGAGATATAGGCATAACAGAAGAGTTTACTAAATTTAAGCAGCTGCAAGATTTGGTGAATATATACCGAAACCCTTCCGAAATAGTAAGTATTGCAAGAGATGTTAATGGATTTACAATCAACTTTAATCATGATGCCATAAAAGTTAATTCATTGTTGAGTAATGGGCAGCATAATGACCTTACATATGGCGATTTATTGATAGAAGACATCTATTTGAATACCGAGTTGGAGTATATTAACGAGATATCGATAGCCAATAATAATGAGATAGTTTTCGATGATTATGAGCATTTAGACTTAACGAATGTCCTATCAATGCCAGCTATCGAACTCTTTAAAAG
Source organism: Shewanella sp. BF02_Schw (assembly GCF_014596695.2). NCBI lineage: Bacteria > Pseudomonadati > Pseudomonadota > Gammaproteobacteria > Alteromonadales > Shewanellaceae > Shewanella > Shewanella sp. BF02_Schw. The sequence continues at coordinate 190,321 of NZ_JABKAW020000005.1, read as the reverse complement.
TGTATGCGTTCCAACTGAAGAACTTAGAGAGTATTGCAAGCAGTTTGGTGAGTACCTTGCAGGTAATAATCGAATGATATTGCAATCTGGAGCCTGGATGTATAATGCTATGACCGAAATCATAGAAAACGATACAGCTCTGCGAATCTTCACAGCTCAACTTAACAATGAAAATGTTGAAAATGTTTTTGAAATGGTAGCAACAATATACCCGTTAGAAATTTCACAGAAATATTTGAAATCCCAAATAGTGAGTTTAGGTGATCTTGTTTTATCAGATGAATTTAAGGTATTACTTTTTTATTGCGATGATATTAATTTTTTGATGGTATCACCATCAGTGAGCCAAGGAGTCTTAGATTTTGCTATGGCTAGTCGATTAGATGCAACGAAAGTGCCTTTGTTACTTGAACAGCAAGCTTTGCCTATAGAGGTAGATGAATATGCTTGCCGTTTATGAAGAATTAAATAAAGCAAAGCTAAAAGCGCTAATAGACCTTCGCCATGATATGCAGACAGGAAATAGTATCTTGACCTCTTTATCTAAGTTTATGGTTAGTAATATGGGGTTCAATCAATCACAAATAAATACACTAAGAAAAGTGCCGGTAACTCTGCCTATTGAACAAAAACCAGATATAAGCTGTTCTGATACTGAAAGAATGCTGGTGCTCGGTTTTCCTGAATTAATGCATTACCAAGTAGTGCAGCAAGCAACTCTAATTAAATTAGGTTATCAGTTTTCAAATGTAAGAGTGACTAGCGATTTAAATTTGTCCTTCGATATTTGTGGCCAAAATTACATCATGAATGTAAAAGCCGGAAACCTAGAAATAACAAATATAAGTGGCAATAAAATAGTAAATTACAAAGCTGTAACTGAATCGGATAAAAATTTACTTGAGCATATCGAATTTAATCTACCTAAATTTACCGGAACTGAGTCGCTATTAGACGGTAGGAAAGGGTTGTTTAGCGCTGTAGAAATGACATTTTTAGAGCAGTTAGAGAATGATTTAGTAAATTTAAGTCATTTTGATGGAATAGGAGCCCTTGTTTACGATTCTATTGGATTAGAACATGGCAACTTTCCCAAAGAGCTGAGACTGCTAATGAGCTTGGCCAATGTATCCAGTCACACAACTGAATATATTAATAGCGATGTATTAACGAAAGACGCATTACAGTGGCTTGATTTAGTCACAAATTCCATGCTTAACGAAGGCATTGAACCCACTAATTTGATAACAGATTATATAAAACAGTTTGATTATCAGTTAAGCAAAACTTGGGTTGTACGCGAAATGAATGCTGATGAATATCTGGGAATGTTGGTTGAAACGTCTACATTTCAGCATTTAACTCTAGATAAGCTAAATGAAATCGAACATAGCGAGTTCATTGAGCGTTTAAGGTCAGTAAAGTTCACATCTAACATAGATGCTGCAATAAGCCTAAATATCGCCAACAGTGAAGCTGTAGCCTTTAGTTATGAGCAAGAATCAGTTCTATTTAATAGTATCTAATTTACAATAGTGAGGTGTGATATGAGTAACCATCAGCATGAAAATGAAGAAAAATGTAAGGTATGCAATCACAAGTCATTTCATTCCCCTTGGTGCTGGGAAAAGCCGGTGCCAGAATTTAATAAAAAATGAGCTAATTATGAGCGATAAAGAAAATACACGCAGAAATTTTGCAGCCCTAATGTTACAGGCAACAGATAGTTTAGACGACTTTGCTCGGGTTGCAGGTCTGTCGAAACCTTTGCTGAGAAATACCAAAAATGATCTAGCTAAAAAATTAAGACCATCTACTAGTGCCTCTGCAAGAGGTATTACAAAATCAGATATGCTAAATGCACAGTTAATGGTGCTTTTAAATGATGTTGGTTTTGACTTCTCTACAGCTGAGTTTGATGAAGATATGATTATTACTAGAATCGCAGGTCCAAATAATAAGGTATATGGATTTAATTCAATAAAAGGAGATATGCCACAAAATGAAACGTTGGTAAGTCTGTTCGGAAAAGATGATTTTCAGAAACAACCGATAATCGATTTTTGTAGACTTATAAAGAAGTAATTGCCTGCCGTATCCCACAAAAAAAGCCATGCAATTATGTCATGGCTTTTTTTGTGGTTGAATTAAACATTTTGTTTAAAAAAGTCTTTAATATTTGAGAATGATACTTCCCGAACCCAAAGGGCAGTATTTCCATTAAATACTCGTAACCTTTTCCCTTCAGGGTCGTAACCTGTAATAACCATTTCAGTTTTATTGGGTTTAAATTTAACGCCAAGCCATGCCGGGTTAAAATCAAAAGTACAGCAATGCGATAAATAAGAGCGTCCGTAATGGTCTAAACCGAAAAAATTGACCGTAGATGCTTTCAATCCAATGTTCAATGTAGACTGGTCATCATTTACGTTACAAATGATATCTGTAACGCTTAGGCCCAACTTTAAAGCAAGTTCGACAGTCATGTGAGTGAGCAACTGCTTAAACTCTTCAGTGTGGTCCTGAGTAATTTTGTCAACACACAACACACCTTGAGAATTTCTATAGTTAAGCATTTCTGAATTTGATTCAATTCGTTTAGGGCTTTTGCTAAGAGATTCCTTTGCCATCGATAAAACATTTTGTTTACTTTCAGCGTTGTTATCAACAACAGATATTCTAGGTTGTTGTGTAGGGCTTTCCTGATATTTTTCAACGGTATTTGTCATGTTATTAGCCTTATATTAACGGTTAGTTAAATCTCTTTTTAAGTTTTTCAAAAGTTGTAGTTGTAGTTCAGGGTTAGACTGTAAACGTTGCTTACCTGGGTAACCGGAAACATCAGCAATATTTTCAATTGTCTTGCTAGCAATCTTTTTAATAACTTCAACCGGTTGCTCTGGTTGAATTAATGAGTTCATTGCCTCAAGGTCATTTGTAAGGTTTTGTTTGTCCAATATTCCATCGGAAAAAATATTTGTGAATATTGATTGGTGATCTAGTGCCGTTCTTACTGCTTCTTCTTCGATGTCACTAGCAAACTCATTAGCAGTGTTTGAATCAAATTCAGAGGTATCAAAATCATTGTTTTGAGCAATAATGTTGTCAACCTTTTCATCCTGATCACTAGTTTTCACTTGTTTTTCAATTTTAGGATTAGATTGAGCGTAACTAGCTGTGAAAATGTTGTTGTACTCTTGCTCAAGTCGATCCAAAAAAAGCATAAAAACACCGGCTGATTTATAAAGTGGCGGGATATTGGCTTTGGATGCTAATTTAAAATCGCGATTGAAGTTAAGCAGTTCGCTTTCAGATCCTCTAGAAACCGAAATTTTCGAATCGGCCTCTAAAATCTTTTTGAAAGCATCTCTATAAATGTTTACGCCATCAGCTAAAAAAGCTAACTCAAATGGGCTAAATTTGGGGCATGGTAAAAAATCATTTAAGGCTGTAATTTTTAATTCTTTAGCAGTGATTTGAGGCATGTTCACTTTGAAAAATCGGTCTTGTTGTTGAATAAAAACTTCACCTTCGATCAAGATGTTGAAGTCCCTGATATCAACTCGGCTTCTTTTTACGGTGTTAACTTGATTAGCTACTTGATTTCCATGAAACATCCCACCTTTTTCAATGTCTTTACGATCTTCTTCAACGGTGTATGCCTCTCCCATCTGCTCCTTAAACATATCAATAGACTGTTTATCCATTAAGAAGCCGCCTAGTTTAGTCACAGTGTTACCAATTACCGAGTCAGTTTCCTTGCTAGCCATTTCAGATAATCGACGCATACCAGGTAAATCCTGAGCGCTATAAATCATTGATATAAATAGACTTCTCGACTGGGCAGCGGTGACGGCAGTCCCTTCCACAAAATAATAACCCACTTCATCATTGATGCTTTTATAAGGAACACTAGCTGAAGTGGCCGAGTTTTTAATGTTAGTTTGTACATCACCTTCAAATCGTGAACCCAAAGATGAGCCCATCATGCTTTTTTGTGCAGCAAGTGATATACGACCTAAATTAGCTAACGAGTTACTTGATTTTTCAAGAGCAGGTAAAAGAATCATCAAGATCCGTCGGTTAATGACGCAATCCTTCATGCTTGTTTGACCTTGTAAGCATTGAAAAATGAAACCGTAGTCACCAACAAGCATGTTAAAAAGGGGAATAATTTGCATTGTAATAAAACCAAACTGGTCGTACACAGTTGTAGATTTTGGTGCTTCTCCCTTGAGTAATTGGGTAAATGACGCTTCATTCATACCAGGGATTGTGCGGATGAACTCAACTAACTGAGATGATGCAATAGGAGGGATATCACTTCTACCAGCAAGTTTACCAACTGTTTCAAGGCCCAAATATGGAATGAATGAAACAACTGATAATTGTAATTGCCCCATATCTCTCAAATAAACTAAAACCTTAGATAGTGCAGATAAAAAAGATTCTGCACGTTTAGCCCATATATCGTTATCACCGTCCAATAACGAAATTTGAAGTTCTGATATTTCAGAATAGCTCGAACTGAAATAAGGGTTAAATGTATTCGACATTTGGTGTTCAGTTTTCCCCCAAATATCCTGACCACCAGTTATATAGCTGATCATAAGGAAATCTAGAGCACGATTGAACCGCATTGCGTTTGATAGATGTTCAATACTAAGATCAAGTTGAGCCTTGCCATCGGTGAACGAATAGCCTGAACCCATAACCAAAGCGCCTGAAACCGTCATACTCGTCAAACCAACAGATTTACCACCACCGGTAGTTGCTAGAAAAAGCAAATGACGCCTTTCTTTTTCAATAGTATTCCAGACCTCTATACCTTCATCTGTAACGCCAAGGTAGTGGGTACCCGCTGGCGGTCCTTGAATTCTTCCATTCTTGCTAGGTATCCAATCATTAGGATCAATTTTTTGTTTTGAATGTGCAGGTACGTAAAGAGGCATACTTAGAAGTTCTGCCCTAGCAAATATTCGAATAAAAATTAAAAATGGAAACACAATTTTAGTAACAGTCGGGGAAATGAAAAGTAATAGACCAGTGATCATCATTACGTAACCAAATGAGCGGCCCCTAAATAGGGAGAACAATTGGGTAATAGGATCTTTGTAATTACGAATTACCTTTGATTTACTGATTTCATCTTTAGTCGAAATTCCAAATAAACTGCCCATAATGAATCCTATTTAATTGTAAATAGGTCAGCAGGTACCCATTTTTTATTTGCTGGAGGCGTTACAGGGGTGACATGTAGGTCAGTAGGTTTACTTTGAGAAGCTTCTTTACCTGAAGTCGTACCAATATTTCGAGGTTGTTGGAAGGTTGGGGTGCTTTGGCTTCTGCTAAAACTAGTGGAACTATATTCGCCATAAAAACCCATTAAGTCATTCGTGCCAAATCCACAAAACAAATCGGCACTGAAAGAGGGTAAAGATGGCATGTCAATGACAAGATCTCCGAGCCCACACGAGTCAAGAAGGCTAGGTACCTCACCAATCATGAATCGTTCAAATTTAGCCTGATGAGACTCTTGAGGGGATTGAGAACATTGATCTGCTGCCATCGACATGGATGAAAGAGACAATAAGCATATAGTTAAAGTAACTTTATTTTTCATCATCATTATCTTCTTTAATAATTTGAGTGTCATTTAAATCTATCCCTTCATCATCGAAATTTGTCTTAGGAGCTTCTTTGGCTTTTTCATTGGTAGTAGATTCGATTTTGCTTGTTTCTTTGCTTTTAACCACTTCTTGATTTGAACTTTGCTTAAGAATGTTTTCAGATAATTTAGACAGGATGATTTTTACACGTTCACGGCTGAATATTTTAATCATCAAGCAAGTTCGTGCAGTGTATGAAATTCGAACATACAACATCTCAATAAACAGTCTTGATTGCTCATCAATAGCAAGGGATCGATCAGTTAGGCTAGATAGCTTGTCTGGATCTGCATTGCCAAGGATGTTGATTAAGCGAAGTGTTCTTGGGAATGAAAATAGAGCTGATAATCCCAACAAATTGGAGTTATCTAGTGCTTTAATGACTTCAATGTCGTTTGATTGAATGATTTCATCAAGAGCTAATGAAATATCTTCAATTAAAATTTTAATGTCATCATGACCATCACAAGGCCAATCCTCACGAACAGAGGCGTCATGAGCGGCTTTTCCGGTTTTCCCCAGGGATGCCAGCCAACCATTTAAGCTTTTATCATCTAACATAATTCGCTTCGCACTTTACTTTACATGTATTTAATAAATATACTAGCACTTGAATTAGGCAAATGGAATAACTGAGTATTTGGTATGAAAAAACAACCAACAATAATATTAGTCTTAATATGTCTGTTATTTTCAGGAATGACATTTGCTGCTGACACAACAAATGACATCGCGATCAATCCTGCTGAAAAAATGGCAGCAGAAGAACCGATTGCGAATATCGTAAGTGCTAGTGATGCTGGACAAATACCCCCTGGGTTTTACTCAGGCCCGGCAGAAGGTGATTTAGCTCTAGAAATGTATCGGCAACTTCTAGGGGATACTGCCCTTATTGCAACCAAGTATTTTGAAAATGACCAGTCTTCAAGAGCTACTGGCGGTAACATAACAATTATTACGTACATGCTTTCTATCATGGCAGTGATGGGGATGATTGTAGGAGTGATACTAACCGCATATTGGATGTTGATAGGATTAGTAAAAACTAACGTAGAAGGCGAGTTTATGGGAAAAAAATGGAACTCGTATATGGTTCCATTGAGGTCTACATTTTCAATAGTCGGAATGCTACCTATGCCGGGGTTTGGCGGGCTTTCATTTATCCAAGTAATGGTTCTGTCTATTGCTCTATTTGGTGTTGGTGTTGGAGGTGCAGTATTAAAATTTACAACAGAAAGGACTGTCACAGCACCAATCATTAATAGTGTAAAGCCAGATTACATGAAATTTTTTGTAGCGCTTTTAGATTCGAAAATTTGTAACGAGTCTTCTATCTATAACGAAACCTATGATAGCTCATATCGCTCAATTAAAACGATGACCAGAACGTATGGAATTGTTGAGCTGTCAGAAAATCAACCAAGTTACGATAAAAGCGTTCAAAAATTCGCTGTTGGACGTGATGGTATTTGCGGGACATTTGAAATTGAGTTAGCTAATACATCTAGCGTTACGAGATTAAACCCAATCAATAACATCAAGGCGCAAATCACCCATAGAATGAATAGTTTGTTAGGTAATAATCTTATAAGTCTATGGAATGATTTTGATCAGGTAATTGGTACTCAAGGCTCAGATGATTGGTTGTTTGCCTACGATGCAGCAACTGATATGAATGAATCCATTAGGTCAGCTAAACAATCACAGTTAGAAGCTATATATATTAGGTATATGGCGACTATTGATACTACGATTGCTGAAGGGTTAAGTCTTGATGCAGCTGACGGAACTACAACAAGGAAATTCATTGATATGGTTGGTCAGTTGGGCTTTGCTTATACAGGGTCCATTCACTACCCACTTTTGATGAGGTCGAGCGCTATTGAGAATGCTATCCATGGGTTCCTCCCAGCAATCACAATCGACGAGCCCGTTTCACTTTGGTTTTGGGATGATGATGTTGATGCTTACAAAGAATTTATTAAGTACAGCGAATCAATTAAATATATTACCAAAGATTGGATTAAAGACCGGTCTACATACGATCACTTTAGTGCTATGGAAATTATGGCCCAAATACAAATAGGTGAAAATACTTCACAAGCATTGTCAATAGTCGGTAATGGAACTGTAAGCTATATATCAAACATGTTTAGAGACATCCCAGGGCATCCAGATCCGATATTGGAGATGGCTGCGATGGGAAGAACGATAGAGTCTGCAGCACTGGTATGGTTTGTCTTGGGCTCATCAGTGAGTGGTGCAGCAGGGGCTACAACGGCAGTTCCATTTTTTTCAGCAATCGGAGCATTTTTTACACCATTTATCGGCCTGTTAACTACCGGCTTCTACATGCTTATGGGTTTAGCATTCTTTTATGCTGAAATCATACCGGCGGTCCCTTACATTATGTGGCAAATTGCAATCATGGGCTATTTTATGTATGCATTAGCTACATTTTTTGCAGCCCCTATGGGATTTGCAATGATGAATCACCCAGACGGGGATGACGCATTTGGTAAAGCTGGTCAGGGTTTTGAGATTTTAGTCAATTTAGCGATTAGGCCATCATTAATGGTCATGGGTTTTTTTACAGGACAAGCTCTATTGAAGGTTATGGCTTGGTTTATTAACCTCACATTTTTCCCTACATTCGATGCTATAAGTTCGAATCAAGGGTTAGGTTTTATGACTGGGTTTGGCAAGCTAGCAATTTATGGATTGCTTATGTTAGTTGCATTCTACAAGTCAAATTCTATGACTTGGGAATTGCCGTCAATGATAGCGTCAATGATGGGATTGAATCAGACACATCGCGATATGGGTGAAGATGAAGCGCAGCAAAAGACTTTGGTTATGGCTGGTATGTTATCGAGTAACATTACACAACTAACAGCATCTTCGGCAAAAGCGCCGGAAAAAACAGGTGGTGACAAAGAAAAAAGCTAAAAAAAGCACTCCATTTTTGGAGTGCTATTAGGAGCAGGGCTTTATACTAGTACATTTAGTTTCACACCAACACCTTTACAAGTCTGCTGTAATTGAGCTATTTGCGAAGAGCAATCAGTTTTTATTGATCTAAAATCAACTTCAAGATCTAATTTGCCTGCAATGATACTCTCTGAAATATAACCAAAGCATTCCAAAAAACTTAACATGTCGCGATTTGAATCTTCCATACTTCATCCTCCATTTAACGACATAGTAGGTGTGGTTTTTTTATAAATTTTTCACACGCGGCTATAACAACAAAAAATTGACACAAATGCAAGCTAGAAAGGTAAATTTATCCCAATACCAACTCTAGACGATTCCGCCTGTAACTGGTTGTATTAATTGTGAAATATAAAGCAAGTAATTTGCATATTTGATATTAATGTGGAACTTATGAAAAAAAAACTTATTGTTTTAATGGTTTCGCGCCATAAATGTCACCAAAGACATAAAAATTGACGTTATGTTATTTATTTATTTAATTGGTTAATGTTAAGTAAATAGAACTCTGTATTCGATATAAGCAGTTAATCAAATATTTATAAGATAAATAAAGCATAAAAATACCATTTACTTACCCATAAACTAGAAATCAAACAAAATCATTTCAAAGTTGCTCCTGTCTGATATACTTAAAATGTCTTTGATAAGTTCATTTAAAGGAGTTCCATGATGTCGAGATTAAGAAATTTTGAACAAGCCGTTAATAGCGCTATTACAAGTAAGGCTTCTTCGGAAAAATTGACCGTTCCATTGAAAGTTGTCTCGTACAATATAGACAGTGTTAATCCTGAAAACTCTTCAGTTATTGGGCTTCATTATTTCACTAAAGCGCCATTAGAATTTCGATTAAATAAATCTACCAATGCTAATCAACCTTCAATTAATGGTTTTCAGTCATTAGTTAGTGGGGCTGATCCAAAGTTTGACTACAGTGTCCCCAAAAATGGTGTAATCATGTTTATGGATTGCAAAATGGCGAAAGACGGTTCATATACAGCAGAGTGGGGGAAATGTGCAGTTCGAAAAAACAATCAAACAATAGTTAACAACTTTTCAACAGTGAAAGCCGTCAAGCAATACGGCAATAGACCTCCATACATTGTATTTGAATCATATGTACCTACCATCGCAACAACACTTGAGCTAAGTAAGGTCAAAAGTAAGTCAGAAATAGAAGCGCTCATTATCGCAGCTTTGGAACCTAAAATGGGGCCAGAAGCTAATCGCTCAATCGCGTTGTTAAGAGTAATTTCACCAGATGCAACTGAAAACGTCTTATGTTTTGAGATAGGGGCTATTAAGAAAAGCAGTGATGATAACAAGCAAGTAAATTGCACTGGAAGTGAATCATTTGAAAACTTTACCAAAGATGGTATGGGTAAAGTTATTTTTAAAGATGGTGCAATAGAGCGTCTAATTGGTACTGACTTAACACTAGAAGTAATACCAGGGATGTCATATTACGCTGGCAAATCTACAGCAGAGGCTTACTTCTACACGAGCGAAGAGCTTAAGGCTCAAAACAAGAGTGCAGAACTGCAAGGTACTCTTAAGCCAAAAACGATCATTTCAGTTTGGTCAAACATGCTAAATAAAGTGGAATTGATTCAAGATGAAGCTGGAAATGAAAGTAAAGTTCGTAAACCTAAAGTAATGAATATGTATTTAACAGCAGCACAGCTTGATGATAACACCAAGCTGATCACTGCCTTTAATACTGAGACAACAAGCCAAACCGTTTACGATTTAAGTGAGATTCCTACTGAAGCATTGCTTAGAATACGCGGCACTAACGCAGTTAAGTCAACTCAATTAAATGAACAAGCTAGCCCAGACGCATCAAAACCATCTGCAAAAACTAATGAGCCTGCTCAAGCAGAAAAAACCAAGTCAAATGAAAAACAACCTGAAATATTAGATTTCGATCTTTCTGAATCCGATATCGCTGAGTTAACCGAAATAAGCAAAAACATGAACTTGGGGTAAATTATGAGCCAAAATAAAAAATGGTTACATTTCCATGAGCATAATTGTTATTTGGTCCCAACCATACTTCCTTCAAAGAAACCTGTCCTTTTAATGGTTGGAGCGCTTGCTGATTCACGCTCAATCGATGGTCTTGCTGAACTTGGTTTTAAAAAGGTTTCTGATAACACATATTACGCAACTAAATATTCAAAATCTGGTGGGAAAATCGAAGGGCTAGATATCAATGCTTTTAAACAATATTGGCCATCATTAACTGTGGAAGAAGTACCAATGGATTTTGTTTACCGTCCTTGGGTGCTAGTAAAAGAAACTTTATCATCACCTTCGAACAAAAAGACGGCAACTTTAACTAAAGTAAATAATAAAAGCACAAAGACATCACCACCACCAGAACCTACAGTTACACTTAAATCTGAAGCTATTCGGATGCAGCAAGCAACATTTCTAGGTCGAAATTACCTAGATGAAAAGGTGTATAAAGACCAAGATGGACGCTTCAGTACAAATAATGATGATGTCATTAGTGCTTGGTCACATGGGGATGATGATGGCCGGTACCTTTTTGCAATAGAGGCGATGCGTTATAACTCTACCCCTAAAATTGAATCAATTTTGCAATGTGCAGAAGGTTTTGTTAATGACCTCATTCAATCAAACCAAAAAGTTACTTTCGAGGATACTTTAAAGGTTGCGACGGTATGGTTCGATATCAGTGAACCTAAGCTAAAAGAAAGAAATGACCAGGGGGTGCCATTAATTATTGCTGTACAGCGCTCTGTAGAGACAGTAATTGCGGCAAGATTAGCCTCTGCAAAAGCTGGAGCAAAAGAATTTACTCATGAAGATTCTTTGGCCTTGGTAAATAAGTACACTTATCTTCATGCGATTAAACCAACCATATCAAATACAAAAATTCAGGAGTTAACAAAGAACGAACATATTGCTTTCACGCCAGAATCTCTCCCTGTAATAAGTAAGGTAGCAGGAGACTTTACAAGAGATCTACCTGAAGGTAGTAAAGTAGTAGTTCCATTTGCATCGGTTGGCGGTGCAATACCATTCCTTGAAGGCCATTTAAAAGTAGAACTTGTTGGCCAGAAGGGGGAAATGGGATTGTCAAAATTTGGCTTTCCATCGTATTTGGCCAAAAATATCAATTTTACCGAACGGGATCTCCACAACGGTGCAATTGAAAGTAAAAGTGCTGACTGTATGATTTTGAATGCTCCAATCGGTAATATGCTAGCTTCGCAAAACGTAGATGGAGTCAATTTAAATCGTTATGATCATAAGCTTGCAATTGAGCTGCTACGTTCAATAAAAGATGATGGTAAAGCTTTAATTTTCGTAAATGTGGATGGCGGTAGTTACATTGGTAATGTAAGGAATGAATCGAAGGAGTTTCATGATTTTTTATATCAAAATTACAATGTAACATCCTGCATAGATTTCGACCCAACGATTGCTAGTGCAAAACGAATTTACACAATCGACGGTAGAAAGCTTGCAAAGTCGAGCAACATTACTATTCCATATGAGTTGAAAACGCTTTATACAAATGAGCAGTTAATTGAATGGGTTGGTATTAAAGATAACTTTAAATATAACGAAGTTGATTCAATCGAATCAATAATTAACAATTTATCTTCAAAAGATATTCAAGTAAATGAATATCAATCTGAATACAATTCGTTAAGTAAAATTGGTGAATCTAGCTCAAAGATCCCTAAAAATATGACAGCTGCAGTAAGGCAGGGCTTCACCAGATTTCTTGCTACTCATGATGATATAGATGAGTTTGTTGGAAAGTCCCTGCAAATGTCCCAAGAGCAACTTGCACGCGTTTTCACTCCTGAACAAATTGATGCTATCGGTCTAGCAATTTGGAGAGATGAAAATGGTCTTGCTTTCCTTATAGGAGACAAAACGGGAGAAGGCAAAGGTCGTGTAAATGCAGCCATTATTCGATACAATATTCTTGCAGGTAAAGAAGTCATTTTCATGACATCAAAAGCTACTCTCTTTCAAGATATATGGCGCGACATTGTTAATATCGAGTCAGAATCAATCATCAAGCCTTTCTTAGTAAATGAAAAGTCGAACATTGTAGATAGCTCAGGTCAAATCATAGCTCAGGCCAATCAGCAACAGACAAATAATTATGTTCAACAGCATAAATTCCCTGATGATTGTAATTTATTAATGGTTACATACTCACAGTTGAGTCGTGCAACAAAGTATGAAAAGGTCGCAGGTACAGCTCTGCCAATTCGAGATAAATCATCTTGGTTGCAATCTGTATCATCTGGTAAGTTTGTCAATCTTGATGAGTCTCACCTAGCCTCTGGTAACTCCAACACTAATAAAAGAATACTAAAAATCCTAAATAACGCATCGAATGTTTTGTACTCTTCAGGCACATGGGCCAGAACAGAAAAAAACTTTGGTGTTTATTACCGATTGCTGAGGAATATAGAGCCAGAAATAATCCAACAAGCAGTTAAAAAAGGTGGGAATGTATTATTAGAAATTTTCTCATCGTCTTTAGCTTCTGATGGCGGTTTTATACGCCGTGAAAGTGATATTTCATCCATAACAATTGAGCCAAAGAAAAATACCGCTGATTTAAACAAGAACATCGCATTAAGTGATTCCTTTGCCAACGTCGCTCAAGCACTTGCGATCTTGAGCGGGGGCTTGAGTAGAGTTGTAAATGAATCAAACCAAAAACTGGCCGATGCGCTTAAAGTTAATGGCAAGTCACCAGGATCAACAAAAGATATAGGTTTGAACACCACGAGTTTTGGCTCGCTTTTGTCTAATCTGTCCAAACAATTTGTTTTATCACTTAACAGCGACTTTGCCGCAAATCAGGCAATTGAATCTTTAAAACGGAACGAAAAACCATTTGTTGCGTTGGAGTTTGCTGGTAATTCGTTTTATAAAATGATGTATGACGAGCAAAAGGACCTTATTGCCAACGGAAAGGCGCCTAGTGATTACTTATTAAGTGGACCGCTTCAATTCAGGGATATTTTTAAAACAGCTTTAAATCGCTTAACAACAGTAACAGATAAAAAAAATGGACATAAAGTGCCTGTTCAGCAATTGCTAGAAGCGCAAAAACTATCGAATTTTAATACATTGATTAAAGAAATAAAAATAGAAATCGATAAGATGCCGGATTTAGCATTTATGCCAGTAGACAACATTAGGCATAAAGTTGAAGCTGCTGGTTATTCGTTCGCTGAAGTATCGGGCCGAAATATCAGAATTGACCTCAGAAGCGATGGCTTATACCAATTTGTAAAGTTTGACAAATCATCGCCGTTGGAAGTCCGTAATGCATTTAATAACGGAGATTTAGACGTACTACTTGGCACTAAAGCGATGGTTGATGGTGTAAGTATTCATTCCGACGTAAGCTTTAAGGATCAAAGAGTTCGTCGATTAATTGAAGTTGAAGTGTTCCGTAACGTAACTGATCGGGTGCAATTGCTTGGGCGAGTCAATCGCCGCGGTCAAGTTACAAAGCCGGTGGTAAGCACGTTAAGTTGCGGTTTACCAGCTCAAGAGCGACTAAATGCGATGTCTAATTATGCATTAATTAAGATGAGCGCAAACATGACCAGCAACCGTGATAGTTCATTCTCACTAGATACAATAAACATACTCAACGAAGAAGGGGATATGGTTTGCCATAAGTACCTTGAAGCAAATCCAAGTTTAATTCATAAATTAGGTTTGAACCCAAGTGATATCCTCATTGAAAACATCACCAAGTCCAGTATCGACTCACTATCAAGAAAGTTGACTGGCCGACTAATATTACTCCCGTATTTGGAGCAAGAAAAAGTCTACACTGAAATTTGCAACGAATATAAATCAAAAATAATTGAGCTAAACAATCAAGGTATAAACCCGCTTAAACCAACCTACATGGACATACAAGCCAAAGAAGTTAGCCGTCAAATTTATAAAGGGGTACAACGTAACTCATATCCATCAATTTTTGATGAACCAGTGAGTATCATAGAGGTTGAATATCAAGAGATGATCAAGCCTTGGGATGCTGAAACTGTCCTTGATAAAATGGAATTAGCTGAAGAGTCATTAAAATTAGATGTGCGATTAAAGTCAGATACGTTAGAAGGAATGGCAGACATTGTAAAAGCTGGCCTCGATGGGTCGTTGCTTGGGGCTTGTGACAATGATCAAGCTCTGCTTGATGCCATCATCCTTGATAGAAATAATCGGCTTTTTGCTAATTCTTCAGGTACCCAGTACGTACCGTTGCCTTGGACACCAATAACTGATCTGGTTAATAAATCGATAGCACGCTCTGAATATTTAACAGAAATCTTACCAAAAATAAAAATTGGTTCGATTATTGAGTTACCAAATTCATTCTACTCAAGCTTTAACTTAAAAGGTGAGTGCGTAATAACGAACATTAAATTACCGTCGCCCGGCTCTGAACACAATCCATCACAATATTCATTCAAAGTTATCACGCCTGGTGACACTGAAGAAATGACATTGAATCTAGGTAGCTTTTTCAATTCTAGAGACAAGGAATTCATTAAAGCTACTGTATTTGATGAATTCTCTCAATTAGCAACTGAATTCGATACATATCAATTTGGTCAGGTTTACCGTAAATCAGTCATGTTAGAGGGGAACCTGTTTGCGGCAGCGCTTGAAGCTGCAGATGAAGGATTAGGTAAGCCTGTGACATACACAACTGAGGATGGCCATGAGAAGCGTGCAATTTTGCTTAAACATGACTTAACGGTCAAAGAAATGCTTCATAAGCCAGTTTATATTCATGATCATAAGACTGCCGCAGACCATCTAAGGGATTGCAAAGAGGGTTACATTTGCAATACAGATAAGCGAAGTGACGATGGAGCTATTACCATCCACATATCAGCTAGCCGTGATTCATATTCATTAATGCTCCCAGCTGGAGTAAGAAAAGTAAAACCCTTCCTAGAAAATGAGATGTTCGTTAGTGCTATCAACGGACGTAATCATGAGTCAACTAGGTCATTTAATAAATTAGATATTTATGAAAATGAATTAGATGACGCTATTAAGGCTATGTACAAGATGGGTATCAAGTTTAAGACCAAAGCTGATGGGGTTAGTTGGATAAATAAATATGAAAACCATCAATTGAATATTAAGACACCTTTAGTCAACCCTAAAACTCATAATCAACATGCTGCAAGCTTAAAGACAGCTTAGGAATTTAAAATGGAAAAGTTAATAAGATTACTTACATCGATGGGAATTAAGTTCGATGAGAGCTTTAATGGTGTATATCAAGTTGAAGAGAATAACTGCAGGTTAGCGCTAGATAATTGGGTCGATGATGAATCGCAAGTTTTCTCTATCGAGTACATAGATAGTGCACTAGATGAAACTATTTTTGAAGTTACTTTAAACTCAGATATTAAGCCAATAATCATTACATGTGCTGGGGAAAATATTTCTGAAGATGAGTTTGAAGATGAATTAGAAGAGCGTTTTAACTGAGGATAACTTATGACCAAACTAGTCTTTGTGGAATCACCCGGTAAGATAAAAAAAATTGAGTCTTATTTGGGTGATGGTTGGAAGGTAAGATCTTCAGTTGGTCATATCCGTGATTTGCCCCTGCGAGAGCTAGGGGTCGACACAATGAGCATGGCACCGAAATACCAATTAACAGAAAGGGGTAAAGAGGTAGTAGGAAAACTGAGAAATGATGTTGCTAAGGCTTCAGAAGTGTACCTCGCTACTGACTTGGACCGAGAAGGTGAAGCTATTGCGTGGCACTTGCAGCAAGTGTTTAACCTGCCAGTAAATTGTAAACGAATAGTATTCAATGAAATCACTGAGTCAGCAATTAAGAAGGCAATAAGTGAGCCTCGGCTAATAGATCTTAATTTGGTATATGCTCAAGAAGCAAGGCGAATTCTTGATAGACTGGTTGGCTATACTGTTTCACCAATGCTAAATCGGCTTAGGCTATCAAGTACAGTTAGTGCCGGAAGAGTTCAATCAATTGCATTAAAGTTGGTTGTAGAAAGACATTTGTTGATTGAAGAGCATAAGACTGAACGCTATTACTATATTGATGCTTTATTTGACGGATGGAAGGCAACATTTACTGGTGAGTTGAATGCCCCTACTAACTACAGCGAAAGCAAAGTACATAGGATGACAGATAAAGGCCTTTGTGTTCGATTAACCGGTGCATTAAATCAAAATCCAGAGCTTAAAGTCGTAAATGTTGACCAGAAAGTTAGAAAGAAAACACCACCGGCACCTTTCACCACTAGCGTGCTGCAGCAAGCGGCTAGCGTGGCATTAAAAATCTCGCCTGATGAGACTATGAAATTGGCTCAAAAGCTTTATGAGCAAGGTTTGATCACCTATATGAGAACTGATTCTGTGTTCCTCTCAAATGATTCAGTTAGCAACATCCGAAATTGGATCTCAAAGTTTCAAGACAAGAAAGGTATTGACTGGCTACTACCATCTACACCGAATTTATATAAAGTTGCCGGAAACGCTCAAGAGGCTCACGAAGCAATTAGACCGAGTGATATTTTTGATGTAAACCCCAACATAAGTGGGCAAGAGAAAGAGTTGTATCAGTTGATTTGGAAAAGAACTGTTGCAAGTCAATGTGGGTCAGCTGAAATAGACCAGTTAAAAATTCAGTTAATTTCAAGACTAAAAATTAATGAAAAGCCAGTGACATTTGAAGCTAAGGGTGAAACTGTAATAAAACCTGGTTGGTTATTAATTTCAGGCATGGATAAGTCAGATGAAAACGAATCAGTAGAAAACCAGAACTTACCAATCATCAAGAAAGGCGAAATAATTAACCCTGCTCAGTTTGATTTAGATGAAAAAAAGACTAAGCCACCAAAACGTTATACAGAAGCGGCTCTAGTGAAAGAGCTTGAAAGCAAAGGTGTTGGTCGCCCATCAACTTACGCATCAATTATGAAGACTATAATTTCAAGGAAATATGTCAAAATTGAGTCGAGACTTCTTGAGCCCACGGCTCTAGGGATTGAGCTATATACTGCAATTAAGGCGTCCAACTTCAGCTTCTTTGATTACACCTATACACAATCAGTAGAATCAAAATTGGACGATATAGCGTCTAACAAGTTGCAAAACAGAGATTTTCTTTTAAATGAATTTCGAATTTTAGAGAAAGAAATGGGTGGCCTTAAAAGTCAAGCTTCAGCGAATATGGAAAAAGGGTTTAAGTGCGTAAAATGTTCTGGAGATGTTTATATCTTACAGACCAAATTTGGGCTTTTCCGTACATGCGCTAGCTGCAATCAAGCTCATGATAGCGATGGAAACATAGTAGAAAAAAAACAAAAAGAATACATAACAACCTGTTGTAATATTTGTGACAAACCATTAATTAAGCTTAACACGGCGGCTGGAAAGCCAATTTTATTTAAATGCGAACGGTGTAATTATATGGTCGGGGCTGACAAGTCTGGAAATATAGAAGCAAGTCAGATGCCTAGATTGTCTGCAACAACTTGTGACACTCACAAGATGCCATTGATTATCAAGGTTACCTCTCAGGGCAAGGAATATTCTGTTTGTCTAAAATGTTCACAAACTAAAACCAAAACCAAAACTTCAAAATCTGCATCTGGCAGCAAGCCAAAATTCAATCAAACCAAAAAGGCCGGGTAAAGTTTAAAGGTTACAACTTAACAGTCTAATGATATATTGATTTAAAATGTACTTATCAAGTATTCGTTAAGGGGTTTATATGGCGACCATAAAAGTTGGTGAAATAAAGTATGATGATGATTTTGTCTGGGAATCATCAGTTGATATTGCGCTAGATACTGCCGCTGAATTAAATATCATGGCTGGAAGCGAAAATTTTCAAAGAGCAAAAGATCTCTTGTTGATGTCGTCGTTAACAATGCTTGCAGGGAGTGCCTTAGCATCAGTTACAGCTATGAGCACTAAAGTTGCGGCTTCATTTCTCTCAATGGATTTAGGAAACACAAAAACATCATCTTTGATGATGGTCAGTGATTATCTTAATAATGAATCCACGATGAATATGGTGGCTACTGCAGGCACTGTAGGCGTAATTGGGACCGTTGCAGCATTAAGCGTAAAGTCATTGGTTAGCGTAATTAATGATGTGGCCATTAAATTAGACCCGACATTAATTTCAAAAAGGCAAACTCTACTAGCTGAAGCATATGGTGAGGTCTTTGCCTTTGGTGAAAAGCACCGCAAAGATAGATCAAAACATAATATTGATGAAAGTTATGAAAAAATCCGTCCTATTGCTGAAAAAATCGGTTTTGAAGGTGATAGAAAAGGAGACCATGTGATCTACGAATGGCTATCAAAAGTGACTAATGAGCCGATGTCGCCAAATGATTTAGATGCACCAAAGATATTGAATACAGGTAAAGGTATGTAGTTGGTCATTTGATAATTGGCTGCTTTGCATAGGGAACAAAGCAACCAGATTTTATCATTTTACTTCAAGTTCGTCCGAGATGATTTTTCGCAGTTTTTTATCGCAAGATGTATTTACCGGGAATTTTAATTGCTTTGCAGAGGACTGCTGTTTAGTTATTACGTCATGTTTAGCTGGTTGACTCTTAATTGTAATTTCAGTTCCATCATTTATCCTGCGCTTTCCTTCTTTACGCGGCTTCTTAATTATACGCTGGTAGGTAATCAACCCCTCAATTCTAACGGTTGTCAGTTTTTCATTCATAAGTTGGAAGAAGATTGATCCGCTTAAAGCTTTTAAAGTATTGATAACATCTTGACGCGGTACGCCCGAAACATCAGAAATTATTGCAACCTGATCACGCATGCAAAGTGGCTTGTCGAGTTCGATCGATAATTTTGTTGTTGAATGCTTGAATTGTTCTAGTACATCTTTACCAAATTCTGCAATTTCCATGTTAATCCCTATTAAGTTAAAACTATCAAAATAGTATTATAATTTGACGTTCAAATCAACTTTTGTGATACTTGAAAGGTGCATTGATAAAGAGGGCTGTATGGCAAAGATTATTGTGGTGAATGGCAAGTTTTATCCAGTAAAAGATGAAACTGTGCTGGAAGCACTTGAAAGGGCGGGAGTCAGTGTTTATTCACAGTGTAGAGATGGCTACTGTGGAGCATGCACTTGCAAAACTAGTAATCCAGAGGCCGTAGTACACAAAAAAAATATCATTGCATCATTTGATAGTAACACTGAAATTTTAGCATGTTCATCAAACGTTATAGAGGGACAAACCCTCGTACTGAAAATGTAATTATGAATCAGGATGAAAAATATATTTTTGAAACAGAGCGCATAAATTCTGAACATTTAAAGCGCGTAACTTTAAGTCCATGCCCCAAATGGATGATAGATGCATGTGCTGAATTCAAAAAAGATGCTTATTGTCATTATAATACTATGCATTTGCAGCAGTTAATTGTTGATTTATTGCCAGAAGATCAGTCAGAAAAGGTCAAGTATGTTATTGGTTTTATTTTAAGGGGTGTACCAGTGGAACATGCCTTTTTAAAAATCGGTGACCTATACTTTGACCCAACCATAGATTTTGCAGTAACCGAAAATGATTATATCTATGAATTGCTCACTCTCACATCAAGCGAGGTGTCAAAGTTTACAGAAACTCATGGTACTCAAGACCATGGCGTCATAATGCTTAGCCTCAGAAATAGTGATGACCATAAACATTTGTTCAACTCCAATAACGAGATAATTATGCTCAACGCTATTCAGAAGATGCTTGATAGCGATATTGATGAGACTAATGACTTCACACCCAACAAAATGACCTTCTAATGAATGATATAAAGGTTTTAGTAGAAAGGCGACGCCACAAAGGAAGCACTGCAACCGAAATAAGTAGCATACCTTCTAGTTTAGTAGGCTTTAAGGTGTTCAGGGGCCATGTTGGGTACGAAGAAGATTTTGAAGTGGAGTTATCGATTCACCTAGAATTGCAACGTTTGCATCAATCAAAAGGTAACCATGGCAACGTTAAAATATGCCATCTCGATTCACTTGATGATTTACAGAATAAAGCAATTCAAAATGGGATTAGGTACCCAGTATCTTTTATAACAGGGAATGCTGGATCAGGAAAAACAAGGACAATTAAAGAGCTAGTTTTATCTCTGATCAATGAGGGTGTTAAAAGTAAAGAAATCGTAATTTGTTCGTTGCTTGGTGTTGTGGCAAACAAGCTAAAACATTTAACAGGTTTAAAGGCTTACACAGTGAATCGTCTTTTAGAGTACAAGGATGTAGAAGGTGCATTTAAGCCTCTTAAATCTGAGAGTAATAAACTAGACTGCAAATTTCTTATTGTTGATGAGGCAACGTTACTCTGTAACGAATTAGTTCTGGCGTTATTAGTCGCCATAAACTCAGGAACCCATCTAATAATGGTAGGAGATATATCACAAGTACAATCAATTCAACCAGGAGCATTCTTTTACTCAGTAGTACAAGCGAATGCATATCCCAAAGTAAATTTGAAAAGCAATTATAGAAACAACCAATCACAAATAGAAAACCTTTCCCTAGATATAATAGCTCCATTTGGTGTAAGTAACATATTTGATTACGTATCAAATAATCTATCAATTCAGCAAACCGATAGTGATTCAGACACTGCTCTCGTAATAGAAAAGGCGATCAGTCGCGCTGTTGATACCGGAATGGAACTTAACCAGATTCAGATTTTAACTCCAGTGCACCAGGGTTCTGTAGGGACTTTATCGATTAACAAGTTAGTTAGTAGCGCTGTAGGTAATCAAAGGGGTGGTCTTAAAGTTATTTTAAAGAAAACTAATTATAGGCTTGGGCTTTTTAACGGCCAAGTGGGGGTCTGTACCCGCAAGCAAGACTTGTTCAGTGTCATCATTCAGGGGAAGGAATTATGTTTCGATGGTGTTCAACATTTTGATAGCACATTTGAACTTGCTTATGCGCTCACCCCTCATCGTGTTCAAGGGGCTGAGTTTGATCTTGTAATTGTTGTAATACCGTTTAATTGCTCCTTAATAAACACTAATTGGGTGTACTCAGCAATAACTAGAACAAAGAAGAGTTTAGTAATAGTTGGAGATGCTAAGCAATTAGCCAAGATTAATGCCGATCAC
This sequence comes from Shewanella sp. BF02_Schw, assembly GCF_014596695.2. Lineage (NCBI taxonomy): Bacteria > Pseudomonadati > Pseudomonadota > Gammaproteobacteria > Alteromonadales > Shewanellaceae > Shewanella > Shewanella sp. BF02_Schw. The sequence goes on along the minus strand of NZ_JABKAW020000005.1, from coordinate 168,470 downwards.
AGAACCACATTTCTAAAGTTGCTGACAGATTCTATAGAGAACGTTATTGAATAGTGTCCACCTTTCTAGTACATTATAAGTATAAATAATGCAAGCTTGGGAGATATACATTGTTGTCAGAATATCATCATAAAATTGATTTGCTCGTTTATAACATTAATGACAGTGTTTTGAATGTTGTTAGCTCATATTACAATCAGCACTTACCATCATTAAGTTACTCAGCATATTTGCCGGTTACCTATATTACGCTCTTCACCGTATTGGCACTTCTGTACATCAGCTATGGTGGTAAAACGAGCCGATGGAGAGTCGAAAGCTCGAAGTCAGCACTTAAAAAAATCAAATCAATCGAACTACCTGCTCAGGTCATAACTTATATTCGAAAAATGGACCCGTTCACTTTTGAAGAGATGATCTTAACATCAATAAATCGCAATACTTTTGTCAATATTGAAAGGAACAAGCGATATACAGGTGATGGTGGCATCGATGGGAAGTTCTACATAAATGGCAATTTATTCCTTATCCAAGCAAAGAGCTATCACGGGTTTGTAAAAACGTCTGATATAGAAGACTTACTTAAAAAAACAACCTCCCACAATGCGTCTGGTTCACTGTTTATTCACACTGGCAAAACAAGCAATGTAGCTTTAAAACGCTACAGTGAAGGTAAGGTATTTATCGTATCCGGTCATGCGATGGTTGCACTTATACAGAAGGGCAAGCTACCTCTAGGGCTATTGAATTTAGCCCAGCCGAAGGAACTTTAAGTATGCCTGCTTTCATTCCTGTGAGTGACCTCCTTTGATTATATCCAGTCGCTTAAGTTTAATGCTGATGATACTCGTCGCCGCACCCTGTACATCAAATGATTTTGTAGAGTTCGTAGATTCGCGAGAAGTTAAACATGCGAAAGAAGAGCGAGTGTTGTTTGAGTGTGGAAATGTTTCAACGATAGATAGTTTTTTGAACTCTATAGCCAATTGCCCGGCAGCAATTAAAAATATAAAAGATACGGTTAACGATTACACATCCATAGCGATTGAGTTCGAGAATCTAAGATTAACTTGCGCCATAGCCAGGTATCACCTTGGCCATTTCAATAAGCAACCTAATTATGCTGAAGCTCTAAGGCTGTTTGACATCAACTCCCGACAAGGAAATTTGAATGCTTTTTTCTATCTGGGAGAAATGTATCAGGAGGGATTGGGGGTAAGACGTAATGAAGAAGTAGCTTTTGCTTTTTATTCAGTAAGTCTTCTAAGGGGGGCTCGTTTTTCACAAGAAACAAGGTTGAGGCTTTCGGTTTTAAACAAGCTCATTAACCCAGATTCTACGGAAGAAATAAAAAGATTGATAACTGATAAATACGAATCGGCAATGATGGCTGATTCAATGAGATTTGAGCCTACCTTCATGATTGGCATTAATGGCAATTATCACAAACAATTTTGCGAATAAAAAAACCACCTGCATTACAAGTGGTTGGATGTAAAATTAATCACAGTGAACAGCAAAGTTAGTGAGGTTTTGGGTTGTTAAATTGGCTGTTTGAGCCATTTTTCATTAAGTCTTCAGCAATACGCTCTCTAACTTCCTCGCGTGTAGCTCTGTTACCTACGTCGGTTAGAGATGCAACAAGGAATGTATTTTGTGGATCACTTCTAAAGGCATGACATAAATCATCGGCAGTGGCGTCAATTGGTACCATTGATGTGATTTCTTCCATAACACTTTGTAAAAATAATGAGTGAGGGACGATAGAATTATTTTCATGCATAACTTCGTTTAGAGGTTTTATCTCATCGCCACCAAGTAAGTTTTTTATTGCCATGATTATTACCCTTAGCCTTTAGCGTCTAGAGATGCATGTATTAGCGGGATTTCATTCGAATTGGCATCTGCACCTAGAGTTCTAAATACTAAGGTACGTTTGCTTTTTAAGTCATTAGAGAGTTCTGGAGTAATTACAATTTGAATCCAGAAGCATTGAAAGTTGATCATTTTCTTTAGCAAAATGGTGTCTTTTACTACACGACATTCAAGCCACGCGACACGGCCAAACCACTCTAGTGCGTCAGGAACTATTATCGCACTATCATCAGTATCATAACCTAAAGTTTCACTTACATCCTTGGCGCAGCAAAGAACATGACCAACAGGGGTCACTTTCCAGTCAGCCAATTGAGCTATTAGTAGTTTAGTCACCCAGTCAGTAAGCATTGAATAAACATAAACACTTTGACTTTCTTTAGTGGATAAAGTCTGCAGCTTTTCACCATATGACTCAAGAAGAGTCTTATTCGGGTCAGACTTAATCAATGCTTCGTCCATATTTCTTCCTTACAAATATCGGTTGAGATGTTCTTTTATAAAAGGCTATACTGTACTATACTTATCGTATACCTTAACAGTTAACTATCGAGATTGTAGCATGGAATCTGAACAAAGTGTAAAAAGTCTTTTAGAGATGGCATTCAATATAGTTAATCCAAATTTAACGTCTTTTCAAATTAATGATGAGCTGTGGCCGATTAAATTAGGTATAAAAAAACTAGAGCCATTTATTATGAGTTATTCGCAAGCGGTTAACTCTCTTCTCAACATACAAACCCAAGTAAATAGCATTGTTTATGCTGCTTCGGATTCAGAATTCGGTGTTAAATATGAAGAGTGCGAGCTATTCGACAAAGGGACTTTTTTATTAATTGCATGTGATGCAGTAGATCAAGTTTTAAGCTGTTCATCTGTTAATGAAAATTGTTTAGATGTTTCAATTTTGATTAACGAGTTTAATCCGAAAAATCTAGACCTTAGTGTAGGTGAAGTGCTTGATAACAAGAAATTGAAGCAAGGGCTTATATCGAGCATCCTCAACGAGTCGGGTGTACTTCAAACTGGTGCCTCAAGAAAAGTTGCCCAAAATGTGATAGATGAATTCGATATTGAACAAAACAAAACTCCAGGACCGTCACTATGACTTCTACGTTGAGTCAGTTTGAATCTGCTATAAATAAAACAAATCAGTTGGTCTCGATACCGGCATCAAAATTAACATTTGAGACAATCAGTAAGACACTAATCTGTGCGATTGAATCAACTGAATGTCGCAATATAGAAGATAGAGTCTACCTATTAAAATCAATTATTAATGAGTCAAAGCGCCTTCAGATAAAATTAGCATCTGCTGGTGTAGATTTAGCGGATAATTTGGTCGCTGATGTTGTGTGTGCAGTTGGCAATAAGACAGGTGTCTACGATTGCGCCTCTATTTGTAGTATTTACCCGATAGTAGAATGCCTAAGTGAATTTGAAAGTGATAAAGATATTGCTGATAGTCGCTATTCATTTTCAAAGAAATTTCAACTAGAAACGGTCACTCGATTAATCCCTATTATCACCAAATCATTTTCAGATTATTCGAATGAAAGAAATCTTTTTTTAAGTGTTCTAGATGCAATTGAGCAGGCAATCAACTATCTAACAAAATCATGTAATCTAAATTGTGATTTAAGTGAAGAGGGGGATATTTACCTTGATTCATGCACAAATCTCTATATTTCGTCTATCAACGATTACTTGAGTGAAAACAGCAAAAAACATCTACTACAAGATGACCTAAAACAAATTAGAGTTCGCTACGGGAAAAATATAGGCTTGCTAATTTTAAGTCTTCAAAGTGCGCGTTTTTTAAAGGTGGCCAAATGAACATAAGACGCAAACTACTCGGCATGATGTTTGGCGGCATATTAGGCACAATGTTAAGTGTATATTCAAAGAAGGCTGAAGCTAATCTGGATGAAGATTTGTTTGAATATGCATTGCAATATATTGCTGAAATCATCATTACCTATTACGGAAATACCTGGTATCAGAATACTCAAGATCAAATTGGTGAGTGGGGCCAAAACAATGGCGAGAAAACAATTGAAGAAGAGAATACTTTACGGGTAGATTTTGCAAAGTTTGGTGATGCCATAAATGCTACAAGTAAGGAAGTGGCTAACAAAGAGTTAATGGCTGACACAGAACCAACTCCTTTAAATTGTACCGGCGGGCAACTCAACGAATTGAGGAATTATGGTGTAACAAACACCAAATCGCAAACTCAAGCTAGAGCGACATTAAGAAATACTGAAATAAAAAACTTTAGTTCAGGGACACCTCAAACAGACCAATTTGATGTAGATTTATCTACTGATGCGGAGATTTTAGCTTTAAGTTCGTCTATTAATGATGCCGTTAATCTATTGATGAATGGCTCTGGGTATACATCAGAAGAGTTAACTAAAATAGATGTGTTTTTTAACGCATCTTTACCTCAAATACCAGAGATCAATCTAAACGGTGAAGGGTTCAAGGCCGATAGGTCTAATGCTAAAAAAGCCACTCAAATAGCTCAAATAAACACAGCAAAAGTAGCGCTCGATTATCTAATATCGAAACGTACAAAGTTCAATGTTCCTACTTTAGATGCTGGATTAAATGAAGTATCAAGAAACTATAGGAAAGAACAAGGCCTAAGTGATTTTGAAATCCTTCAAATGAATGTCGATTTGTATACAAAAAACAAGGAGTTAAATTCTAAACTAAATGGAGAAAGCGGCTTCGTGAGTTTTGTGCCAGTAGGTATCGTACTTAGCGAGATTAAATCAATAGAAAACAAGATATTACTTGATATTAATGAGGTGGATAACACGATAACAAAGTTATTAGCCATACAATCATTGTCGGAACTCAGCTCATGATGAAAGATAAAATTGATAATTCACGTAGACGTTTTTTTAAAGTGCCATTTGCATTGGTGGCCGGAACCGCACTAGCTACCTACAGCAAACCATCAAACGCAGATCCAATTCAAATCATTGTCCAAGCAATGTCGGAAGCCGCTAAGTGGGCTTTAGATACTGCTATTCAACAAATTGAAGACATGATGGCAGAGCTATGGAATGCGTCATTTCAAACTGATACTACCAAAGTTGCCAAGGTGGGTGATGGTGTAAACGCTACGAAAGTTGAAATTCATAATCAAAAGATCTTGCGGTCCACCATGCCTGCCCCGAGAGCATGTGATATGGAGCTGGCCATAGATAATAAGCAACAAAGCGAAACTGATTTTAAAGCATCAATTGATGAGACAAAATCATCTTTTATTGGAAGTATTTTATCAGATAAGAGAAGTTATGCCGCTGGCATTAGGGATCAGTTAAGGCTGAATGATATTGAGTTCATAAATGCAAATAGTAGGGGCGGTCTAATATTAAGCCCGAATACTTTATTCGGTGATCTAACAAGAAAGCTGACAATAGAAGAAGAGTCAACTTACAGAAAAACGGCTACAAATCTAGTGGGTATTAACGGGAATCTTGAAGAAACACTTTCCACTCATGAAGGGCTGGCCGGAAAACTAAAAAGGAAAAAGTACACAGAAAAAGCCAATTCCAAGACGATAGCAATGAGTGTGTTCGAAATTGACATAGCTAATCTTAATTCTGGAGCATATACGTATTTTTATCAGCAAATTGATGAAACCTACTACAGTGATAAGTGGCGTCTTGATACAGCTTCAGTGGCAGATATAGTCCCGTCCGGGATTAATTTATTCAATCAAAGTACGATCAAATTGGACTTGCTCAATAACTTATTAAAGTTAAAAGAGCAAACCATGGTTTTAACTTTAATTAGAACCCTACAGGAGCTAAAATGAGCGAAAATTACATAGAAAGTGCTGATAATGTTAAAGCCAATTCAAATGAAGTCGATCCAGAAACTTCAAAGGTATTGGCAAGTTATATTAGCGAATTAGATAAATTGCAAAATGATAGTACGAAGGTCCATTCATCAAGAGAAATTGGACAATTAACTGCAATTGTAGCTGGCATGGCTCTATTGATGCAGTCAAATTCTGCCAGAGCAGCTAGTTTAACTGATTTGATTGAATCGTTTGCAGAAGAGATATCATCAACGTTAACTGATCAGCTTACTCCGATGTTTGAAAATATTATGGCTATATTTTCTGGTGATTGGGGTTCTCTCATGGAGTCCGAAGGAGATAAGACAACTGTAACGATTGCAAAAACAGGTGATTCCATAAACCAAGTAGCAAAGACACTTGAGCAAGAGAGAATTAAGCGTGAAACTGCACCAAGGCCTAATGCATGTGCATTAGATGAGGCAGCAAGTAATGAGTTGGCCAACAAAGAGTCAGCAAAGATTACATCTGCAAATGTTAATGAAATTGAAACAAAAAAATATTCAGAAGAAACACCTTTAGATCAGAAGCCTGGTTTGGCTAAAGTTTCAAAGCTTATAAACACCCAAACAGCAGACATTAGTAAGATATTAAACCCAAGTATTCATGTCCAAGAAAAACTCAATGCTGAAGAGGTAAAGCAGGCATATGATTATGTCGACATACTGAAAGCCACCGCTAGCGAAGGAGTTACAATTCGCAGGCACAATCCCGATATGAGTCAACCATCACTAATTAAACAAGCTAAAAACGCGAGTAAAATAACTCACATTGAAATAGCGACGTCTATATTCTCAAATGACATTCAGCGTAAAGCTATCGTAAATGGTACTGAATCAGAGTATTCATTGCTTCAAAAGCAGATTACTGACACCTATTACAGTGAAGATTGGAGGCGAGGTATTAATGATTTGGCTGCACCAACTCCTTTACTAATAGATATAGCAATGCAAACAGCTACTACAAATAAGCTTTTATTCGATATGACTCAAAATCAAGTCATGCAAAATAAGCTACTTGCATCATTAATTTTAAAAGCAAATGAGAGAGGCTAAAATGTCTACAACGATAGAGCAAGATGTTAATAAAATTACAATCGAAAATGTCGATAATGCTAACTACCTCGAATCTCTTAAAGCTCAGATGATAAAAGCTATACCTGAATCGGCAAAACTGTTTGAACCACGATATACCAAGGAGTTTGATTGGCAAAAAGAAAAGCCACATCCTGACGATCAAGAAGCGATTGATGAACTAGAGTTTAACCGTGAGTTGGTTGAAAAAAAGGCCGCTAAATCAGAGATCAACACTTTAGTTATTGCTGAAATAATGAATGTTTTATTGAATAAAACAGGGCCGCAGTTTAAAACCGCGAAACTTAAAAGTAATTATGACCAAGAACAGAATCTGCTTGATATGGCCTATGAAGCAAAACAATTACAGGCGATGAATGATTTTGCTAAAGGTAATATAAAAAACCATTTAATGGAAAACGGCATAGATTCGCAATCAGCTGTAATGGATGCTTTTAACGAACGTGGGCCTGGATCACTTCATGAGTTAACTAAACAGTTTGAGATATCAAGTGCTGGCATGATGGACCTGATGCAAGATTCATCTGCATTATGTGCAAGCAACCCATCAATACCCGACGGCGCTCTAGATTCTATTGGCGAGACCGTTGACTCTATGGCAGAGAATATGAAAGAAATGCAAGAGACCGTGATGAAAAATGTCATGGAAATGGTTGATGACATAGTCGCGCAATTTTCTAAGAGCTAAGAGGTATTAAATGGGAGTATTCAGTAAAGTTGGTAAGTGGATTATAAGGCCGTCAATTTTCAATTTGACGCCTGGGGCTTCCAACCCATTTTATGATGTACAAAAAGCCATGAAAAAAATGGCAAGTAACAAAAAGATCAATGTAATGGACCTCAATGAAACAGAGGTAGGTCGAAAACATTTGATAATGGTAAATGAGTTACAGAAGGTGCCATTAGATAAGCGCTATGCATCAGCACATTTGCAGATAGCATTAGCACTACTATATGGAATTATTTATATTTTTTCATTGATATTTTTCTTTGGGATAAAAACAGAAGTATTTGAGAGGATATCAACGCCATTCGTTCAAGTGATAAATGAAGACTTTGGCTTTGTTTATTATGTAGTCCTGATTTTTATAACTATCGGAATTTTCTCACACGTAATTAGTTCTCTATGGCGAGCATCTATTTTGAGAGATCCTGATAACTCGGTTCCATTCCCTGTGTATTTTTCAAGACCAAAGCTTTGGTTTCAGTCAATCATAGGGGGTACGCATGGAAAGTAAGGACTATGAGAAGGATGCCCAAGATACTCTGGCCATTTTTATAATAGTAATCGGTGGCGTGTTCGCACTGATTTACTATGTACCTGAAGTTTATCAATTTCCATGGTTTATCGTTAAAAAACTTGAATTGTACATCATAATGGGATTATCAATTTTAGATATTAACCACCATATTGTCAGCATTCAAATGGCTGAAAATATTAGTTTTATTGATGAAAAAATGAGTGAGATACCCATTGGGGATTTTTATTGGTCAGGAATGATAAATACTGATTCAGCAACAACCTATTTCGGATATATATTTAATGTATTGTTAATATTCTTCGGGGCAAAGTTGGCATTTGCAAATAATGAAGTATTCAATAAACGACATGACTTAGAAAGTATATTAAAAGTCACAAGCCAAATTTGGCGTACTCAAAGGTACTTAATTAAATACAACCCGTTAGAAATTTCTGGCTACGACGCAACAAAGTCGAAATTTAGGGTCAGAGATAAGCCAATACAATATTTAGTAGACAATGGGGTGCTGACCTTTGCTAATGATGACTACGCGATAAATAGGCAGTCACTGCAAGACCTATATAGAAAGCAACTTGGAAAAGAGTTTACATCAGTTGATAATTTGCGAGATTTCGAAAAGGTGCTTTTTGCTGCATTTGCACTTGTATTGTGTGGTGTTAATTTAAAATTAAAGAAATTAGCAAAGGTTAAGGATGCTAAGACTGAAGCAGAAAAGTTACTAGGTGATATGTCATATTACTATAATGATGAATACAGTCTTAAGGATGTCTTAAAATCCTCAAACAAGATAATCAAATATGCACTGAAGCAAGATGTGATTAAAGCTTTACTCACAAATCATGCATATAACTCAACCTTGTTGAGAGGTATGTTTTTTAAAGTCAGGAAGGCTTCAGGCGTTTTTCCAGCTTCAGTTTTCAGTTTTATAGCTTTAGAGGATAGATCTCAGTTTGTTTCTTTATTTGATGAAGGTATGCCGGAGTCGTCTGTAGAAACTTATGCGATCAGTACAAATTGTATGTATGAACTCCAAACAAACAAAAAATGTTTGCTTATTCACACAACAAGAATGGAAAAGTACATCGATATTTATTTAGCAAGGTCTAAATACACAAAGAGAAAATCATTAACAGCAAAAGTTGATGGTGATACAGGCCAAGTTAATAACGTGTCGATTCTATAGTAAACAACTAGGACTTATAATGGCTTATAAGTCCCAGATATTTATATTAATTGTAGATATCAACAATTTTCAATGTGTAAGTGTCAATGATTGCACCGGTAGGTAGGACTGTGAGGAAGCAAATTCTATTTATTCCAGAGGCAGAGGGTTCTTGCAAGCTGACATGAGTCCCACGAAACTCTCTTTTTAAAGTAACTTTAACTTCCTCTGCAGAATTGCAATAAACCTTTTTAGTAAATTGCTTGATCAAAAACAATGGTTGTTCCATCTAAGCTCCTTATCGCCCAAAGTTGACCGCAGCTTTCTTATCCTGATTATCCTCGTACATATCCTGTAGATTCAATTCTTTAGTCATATTGATAGCATGAACTTCTGCGTAATTACTGACGGCCTTTTTAAATCTAGGGTCGAAATCTCGCTCACGACAAATAAAGACAATAGGAGGTAAGTTATCATCCAAATTTGATTCCAATGGAGCGGTTGCTTCGAGATCAGTTAGGTAAATAATGCCGCCTGGATTTGATACATTTGAGTTTTTTCTACAATGCTCTAGAGCGGTGTTGATTGGCCCTGTAAACTCGGTACCTCCACTGCCACAAACATCAAGATTATGTACGCAATCATCAATAGTGTCTTTGGTTAATAGAACGGGTGTTCCACGAATTGCTGTGTCAGCGGAATACACCCATACTCTAGCTGAATCATCTTCCTCAACCATACCTGCAGCGATTGAAAAGAACTCCACCATGGTGGCTTTATCACCATATATACTCAAGTGAATTCAAACTGCAGGTTTTAATTTCTGAAAGTTATCATTAATTGTATCACCGAGTGTATCGGCAATATCGGGGAGGGTGATGCTAAAAAAGTCAGTGATTTTTCGTCGGAATTCTTTTGTCGTTGCGAAGTATTGCCCATTCCTCGCATGCTTATTCATTACCTTCCACAATCGTTCTATTGGGTTTAAATTTGGACTATAAGGCGGCAGGTAATGCAATGTTATATTCAGATGTTCAGCCTCTTTAACCACTAAGGCATTTCGATGGTATCCAGCGCCATCAAGCACCAAATGGATAACACCACTTGTTGAGTAACGCGCTCTAATTTGGTTTAAAAAATCGATGATGGATGCACCGTTAACCGTTTTGCTATATTGCTCAATGACCGCTTCTGTTAAGTGACCAAGTCGGATTGCACCAACCACGTTAATACGGGTTCGGCTTCCCGTCGTTTCTATCGGTTTATCAACGCCTTTTTTTATCCAGCCTGCGGTGATTTTTGTGGCTTGGGTCGGATGAACCGCATCCATAAATAATAACGGTTCATCAGGGGTTAACGAGGATTTTAGTTGCTCATAATATTCAATGAAAGCCGTTTGTTTGTCTTCATCAAATTTGTGAGGAACCCCTTTAGGGTTTTTATAGCTGAACTGATGTTTATGCAGCCATTTATTGAGGCCTGATACCGTGTACTTAATCTGAAATTGTTCTGAGATATAAGCGACTATTTGATGGCTATGCAAGTAGGTCACCTCACACAGGTGTGCAATCAAGAGTTCAGTTTGCTCTTGACTCAGATAGCTTAAAGAGCCGCCACTATTACACGTGAGTTTTTGGTCGTGAGCATAGGCATCAATGTATCGAACTACGGTCGTTTCGTGAATACGTAACGCTTGGGCAATCATTGGCGTTGGCCAATTTTCATCGCGTAGTAAAATGGCTTTAATGCGATCACACTCACGCCTATCACTCGAGCTTTTATGTCGAGTTTCCAATGCTACTTTTTGTTCTGGCGAGAGTGTAATTTGTTTCATGGGGCTATGATGATCCCATTTGGGACAAAATCAAGCATTTTCAATGATCACGGGTATAGACTGCCGGATGAATCTACGATAATGATAGTAGGGAGCGTTTCAATTTCGCGAGGCTGCATACTTTCTTCATAAACGGCATATTCAACTCCCATTGTGGATGGGTCTTGGAAATATAGATCGGTAGGAATATCGGCATCCATTTGCCACTCTTCGCCATCTCCGACAATAATATCTCTGATAACTGATTCGATTTTCATTAGAGGCTTTTTAAGCTCTCCCAATGAATAACCTACTGCTTCTTCGATATGTTGACCGGGCATTTTGTCTGAAAAAGGATTATTACGACGTATGTCCTGAATACGTTGAAATGATTCCAAAACCTGATCTTGAAAACGGTCTTTCACCTCTTGGATTTGTGCCGGAGTAGCATCTTTATTTAAGCCTAATTTATCAAGTACACCATCAAGATTATTCGCCTTCAATGTATTGATAAAATCCTCAAGCTGCATTGTATGGTTCATATCACTGTTGGGCGATTTTACGATCTTGCCTAAATTACCATATTGCTCAAGATTCGGGATTTTTGGGTTGAATACATGCTGTTGCTGACCACTTTGAGATTGTCCATTATCAGGCTTGCCGTTATCAGACTGGCCACTTTGAGGCTGGTCATTATCCGGCTGGCCGTTTTCAGGCTTGCCGTTATCAGACTGGCCACTTTGAGACTGGTCATTATCAGGCTGGCCGTTATCAGGCTTGCCATTTTCAGGCTGACCATTTTGTGGTTTTTGTTGAGCGTCCTGCTTATTCGCTTCATCTGTCAACATTGCACAAATTAATTCTTCAGGGAAATATCCAAACTTAGTTGCTTCTTCATCGGTCAATCCCCATCCACCAAGTTCATTGCGTAGATAAGTACCAGGTTCTAATTTTAGGTCACGGATTTTGTCCATATTTATCCGTATATCTTGCGCAATATTGGATATCTCTGGATTGTATTGAAGGCATCTAGAAAAGTGATCACGGCAGATGTGGTCTAATTCATGAGTCAACATAAAGATTACACCGTCACTATTCTTACCTTGTGATTTTGCTTCTGAATCAGCAGAAAGTAGGTTAATAAAAGTATTGGCATGTACAAATACTCCAGCTTGGCAAGCAAAGGCTGTAGAGCATTGGGCAGTAATCTCTGGGTGGTCATAAATAAACATAGGTGTTTTTTCTGCGAGAAGTGAAAGCAGCCCAAATGAAGGAAGTCCATATTGGTCAGAAGCTGTTAGGACAGCTCTATATTTATTTAGGACACCTTGTAATTTTGGTTGTGAGTTAAGTGTGTTTTGTGTGCTCATGATTAACCCCTACAAGCTGTTGTTGATTGATTGTGTGAACTCTTCGATTTTATCTTTATTGACAGATCTGGATATTATCTCAGCCTCTCTGTCGATGATCTCAGAGAAGAGTAGGCTTGCCGTTCTCTCGTGACCAGCTGCTCCTAAAAAGTCTAAAACTGATTTTCCGTACACTTTTATTGAATTAGGTTCAGCTAATGAATTAGTGAACTTGTGAATTAGTTTGTATTGAGAAGATTGCTCAGGCTCTGTTGAAATTGAGGCAATAAATTCGATATATGCTTTTTGTAGATCATTATCATTACGATATAGGTCATTGAATAAAAGAAACTCAATTCCGTTTTCATCGTTGAACTCACACCTTTTAGATAATGGATTGTAACTTGATGCAATTATGTTTTTCTTCATAGAGTCGACATTACCCTCAACTCTTAAAAACGATAAACCTGCAGATGACTTGATTTGTGATGATAAGAGCCAAACCCCTAATGTTGGGGGCGATTCGGTTTTTCTAGCTTGACGCGAATGAATCAACTCATCGCGGAGAATATGAATCGATTCAATAGAATTTGAAATCAAAAATTTGATGTCACCTTGAGATGCACAGTTCGACACTTCATTAACAATGGTTTCAGCTCTCTGCCAAGTGGGGATGTCAGGGTTCTTGGCAACTTCAATAGTATCTTGAATGTTATGGCCTTTAGACCTTAACTCTAATAGGTACCCGCTAGCCCGTTCTTTAGTCATCACGCCTCCTTGTAAATCTACTTTTCATATAGTAGATTAGTATAATTGCGTAAAGCATAGAAAACAATGTTAATCAGGTACCATTATGGTAGAGGTGTATATGAGTCAATCGGTTTCAGATGGAGTGTTTGTAGGGCATTTGCCCAAACAACTTCTTATTTCAGATATGTTCACTGAGTTTTCTTTTGAAGATCATTTGAACTGTCCATTTGCGCAAGCCTACGAACAAGTGAAAGGAGTACCTTTTTTTAAAGGGGCGCCTACACCAATGACGCTTGTTTATAATGAAAATTGTGGATTTCAGTTGCCAAAAGATACATTGGACTTCGTATCGGGCCTAACTGGATATCATGTTACTTCAAATGCAGATTCACTTGATGAGTTATCAATATTACATATTAAAGTTGATGCAACTGATTACTCTTCAGTCTGCGCGGCCTTAGAAAACTTGACCAAAAGTAAACGTACCGTCCTCGAAATCATTAACTTCAAAAACATTGACCATCCAGCATTCGTTGCACTTGATACCTTAATAGACCTAAAAACAGTTAATGGTAAACCCTGACTCTTCTACACAAGTATAAAAAATATTGAACTTCTGGGGTGAACTGTGATCAGATCAAGTAACTTCAGTTACTTAGAGAAAAACCATGTCAATATTCAACCCAGAGCAATGGTCATACAATCACTTTAAAAACGGTTTCTTTGGTGACCCGCGTCGCACAGATCGTGTCATCGAAGTCGCTGCAGATATGGCACGTTGTAGTGGTAAGTCTATCGCTTTATCATGTCAAGGTAATGAGGCTAAAGTTGAAGGGGCTTATCGATTGATCCGTAACGACAACATTTCTCCAGAAGTAATTAGAGCTTCTGGTTTTCAACATACTGCAGAGCTTGCCCAGCCCTATGCTGAGATATTAGCCATTGATGACACCACTGCGCTGAGTTACAAACATCAAGTAGCAGAAGAGCTTGGCAAACTGGGGACGACGACAGATAAATCACGTGGTTGGTGGGTTCATTCAACCCTGCTATTAGACAGCTTCACGACTCAGACTATCGGGCTCATTCATCAAGAATACTGGCTTCGTCCTAATAATCCTGAAGATGCTGACGAAAAAGAAAGCGGTAAGTGGTCAGAAGCCTCTTATTTCTGCCGTCAACGCTTGGGAAAGCTCATGTCACGGGTAATTTCAGTGTGTGATAGAGAAGCAGACATACTGAGTTATATTCAAGATAAACAGAAGCATAATGAGCGTTTTGTCGTTCGAGCGAAACATTCTAGAGCGCTGATAGAGACTGACTCTACGTTATTTGAACATCTTGAATCACAAGCCGAACGGGGTGAATACACTATCGATATCGCCCAGAAGGGGACAAAAAATAGTAAAGGGAAGCCTGTAAACCGCGTGGCAAGAAAAGCCAAGCTAACCATTAAAGTGGCACAGGTTACGTTCAAAACGAAAGGTGAGACTAAGCCAGTAAACGTGGTGTACGCTCAAGAAAAAACATCAAAAAGCGTTACTGAGCCGTTGCGCTGGGTGCTATTAACAACAGAGCCAATCGATACGTTAATTCAAGCACTTCATATTATTGATATTTACACCGCAAGATGGCGAATTGAGGATTTTCATAAAGCATGGAAAACGGGTGCAGGAGCTGAGCGCCAAAGAATGACAGAGCCTAAGAACTTAGAAAGAGCGGTTTCAATCTTAGCTTTTATCGGCGTCCGTTTACTGCAACTCAGAGAAGCCATCACCATCCCTTATTATTTACGTAAAAAAGGGCTGGTTGAGGAGGCCAAAGCAGTGGAGGCTCAACGCTGTGACACGGTACTCGAAGAAGATGAATGGAAGGTGCTAATGCGGTTTAATAAGCCTAGAGGGCATAAAGATAAAGGCGCGCCGAGTCTGAAATGGGCGTATCAATCAATCGCAAAGTTGGGTGGTTTCACCGATACCAAACGAACAGGGATCGCAAGCTGGACGGCGGTTTGGGAAGGTTGGAGTACATTGCAGTCTCATGTTGTAGGCTACCGAGTCGCGAAAGAAATGATTGCTGATGGCGAGAGCTTATGAAATCTGATCAAGAGACAGTGGTAAACCCGTAAAAGGTGTATCTGTCGTGCTACAAGAAAGTCGAGGCGATAAGAGTGGAGAAAACCTTCTTGCTCAAAAGCTGAGATCCAAAACAATCACAATTAACGAGCAGTAGGGGGCGCTATGAATTTAGATAATAACAATGAATTAGCAATCCCACAGGTAAGTACCAAAAAGCTTATCGAATTGCTAAAGCAAGATATGCTCGCCAATTTTTATGTAGAGAATCCATCTTCCGAAGATCAATCAAAACGAAATGCGCTGATTGAAGATGTATATTCACGCGAATTTGAAAAACCATTTTTCTCATATAAAGTTGAACCTCATCACGCTGCAGGCAGGCCAGGTGTTGGTAAAACTACATCATTCATGATCGCAGGGGATTGGACAGCCAAGCAATTGGGATTAAATTTTGTACCAAACCCAGTCGGTGAATTTAAAGCCAGTAAAGATGATTTTGTTATTGTAACGCTGGAATTAAGTGGTGAAACATCCAAGACAGTGGTTAGTGGGGTTCCAGTAGTAGTCGATTTGGATGGTGTAAAATACACTATGTCAGCGCCACCATTGGCATCTGAAAACCTTACGAAAGCTGGTGGAGCTATGTTGTTGCTCGACGATTTGCCTAATGCGCTTCCCGGCATCCAAAATATGTGTCTCTCTTTGATGGAGCGTAAGGGTTTCCAAACGATCAGTATTGGTGATAATACTTTTGTTGGTTCAACAGGCAACCTCGGTAAACTTGATGGTACAAACATCTCTAGTACATCATCAGCAAATGCCTCAAGACGCCAAAATTGGATGGTCTTTGATACAGCTGAAGATTGGGTTCATCGAGCAAATACTGCTACTGGACCTGCTCATAGACGCGGGGATGCCTATCTAGGTGGCTTCTTTGAGCAAAATCCTGAGTTTTTTTCAACTGTAACAAAGAGCAAGAACGGCGAGCCATTTGCAACCCCACGTACATGGTCTAAGTTTCTAGGTTATTCTCAAGTCGCGTTTGCTCAATATGAAAAAATGTTAGATATGGGCGAATTGAAATCCAATGTTCACTTCGATTTGACTGAAGTAATGTTAAGAGCGCAATCTCTAGTTGGTATGGATGCCTCAAGCAAGCTAAAGGGTTATTACTTAAGCATTACCAATAATGTAATGCCTATAGCCAAAAAGTTGATTACAGGCTCACCACTGCTTCCTAATCAAGTTGCGCTAATTAAAGAGCACTCAGGAAAAGTTGGAAATGAAAGTGAGTTATTTTTCTCACAGTTAAATAGAACATTAGGCGAGTTTGCTGCCCTTGAAGTGTCTAAAAAGGTAGCTTCAAACCCCAATGATTGGGTAGAGCAATCAACACCCGTATTAGACAGATATACAAAGGCTTTAGTTGATAATATTCTAAAGTTGAATCGAGCTGATAAAATTGGGTCTAGCTTCGTAGCCTTTTCAAATAAACTTTGTACTCTTCATAATAGTGAAGAAGTTGCACAGTATTCAAAGGTCACTAACGCTCCTAAATTAAAACCGGATTTAGCACTTGCTTTGATCAAGTCATTCGCTAAAAATCCTGAAACACACGCAAAGCTAGGTGATAAGCCAATATGGAAGGTGTGCGGTTCAGATGTTGTTACAAACATTGCTAACTATGAGACAGCAGACTCAAGAGTCGCCGGCATCCAAGCGCAACTTAGTTCGTCTGATATCGCCGACCTGCTTACTGCTAATAAGGCAAATGTAGCTAAACCTAAAAAGGAAGTGGCTGAATCTAAAAGTGCCAATGCCGCTGAAGAATTTGAACCACCGCAGCCCAGCATGTATTAATATTTTCTATAACCGAAAAGACCGACTCGATGGAGTATATAGTGAAAACTGTGTACAACTGCGAGTGAGTGAGTTCTAGCCCAGCAATACTGGGCTTTTTTTTGCGCCGAGAATGCACACAGTGTGTACGCTCGGTATGTATATTCTCAACAGAGAACGGTTGTTGCTTTGTAATAGCCGCTGCGCGGCGGTTTAGCAGGATGAAGGCTTGGTCTGATAATACACAGCACACAGAATACACTATATATTTAGCCATGTTTTGCCCGTAAAAAGGCCACTAAAAGTGACCTAAGTACACATTATACATAGTTAAAACACCTATATATAACCATGCTGTCGGTCTTTTTTTGGCTAACTCTTAGCCATTAAATGGGATAAAGTAACTTTAAAAATCCAATTTACTGTGTTTTAATATACTTATTGGGTACATAATTAGAGGCGGTAGTATTTCATGTATCAATTTTTCAGAGGCTATAGCCAGCTGCTCTCAACACAACAAGCAAGAAGCAATCTAAACGAATTCGATAGTGTGAATGCATCTATATCCAAAGATATCACGGATGTTAAACATTCCATTGGTTTGATACACAGCAGAATGACTCTGATGAATCAGATCGTGGATAGTGTTGTAGATAAAGCGAAAATCACTGATGCGTCAACCTATGCCAATCAAATATTTAAAAGGTATGCATATGCACATCAATCTTCGGTGACTGAGTTATCACATGCAGAATTCCTAAATCGCTATTGTTATGACTATGCATTCACTATTGAGTTAGCTGGGCGCTATCTGCATAGGTTATCCAGTTTTGCCGAGATGCAATTGGTTGGGTTCGACCAAGCAAATACTTTTAATATGCAATTGTTCGGTGAGGTTCAAACCCACATAAAAGCCACTAAAGATAGGCGTGATTTTGCCTATTTGAGTGCTAACTTGCTAAAGTTAAAACCTGATTTAACAACTGAATCATTCAAAAAATGTAAACAAATTCTGGGTGATATTAAGTCCATTATCACAGATTATAACTTTGTAACTCTTGCAAGGCAGAGAGCGAGAGCCTTAGTGAGTGTTCAGGGAAGTATTAGCTCGTTTAAGCAAGTACCAGATGACTTTTATCTATCGCAGATATTTGCAATAAAATATGGTTTGGATTTAAATTTCGAAAAGGTTACTGATATAAAAGCATATTGCAGAAGTCTAGACCCTTTGAAGATGCTCGCAGGAGAAAAGCATTTACCTTTTGAGTTTCTTGCATTTTCACCAGAGTTATTGTCAATGGCAAAAAAAGAAATGCTAACTGGCTGTGATGTACTTTCCGTTATCACTAATTGTATAAAAGATGAACCACCGCTAATCGATTGTATGCCCAAAGAGCTAATTGCGAACGAAAGCACCATCACTCAAAATTTACTAGAACTAACTGTAAGGGTGTAGTAATGGCCAAGTTACCTATCGGTATTGTTGATACAAATAGAATTGTTCATAATTTAATTAACCTGGCAGACCAAAAGATTGCAGCCAGAGAAAATATGAAACTGAACAATGAACTTAGTTCAATTTATCAGCGAGTAAATAATTTTAATCGTTTGCTAGCCAGTCAAGCTCCGTATATAGCGGGTCGTGTTTCGGACCTTACACGTAAAGTGGGTGAGTCAATGAAACACAATAACCCAGTAAGACCTCACTATGGGTCGTCAGTCTTGCCCATGGAAATTAAGCCATACGATCTAATAAAAGCGACAGACAACACAAGGAGCTCATGTTTTTTGCATTCAACTGAAGAAATGTATTCATGGTTTAGATTTCAAGTAAGTTTTCCGGTATTTAATGAAGCTGATAGCATTGTTGAAAAACGCGATCAATATATAAGCGCTCTAGCATGGAGCACTTTAGCTTATATAAAAAATTATGATGTTGATTACATTGATGCAGCTGTAGATTTTGCTCTTGAAGAGTTAAACGCTACATCACAAATAGATTTCTCTACAAGATTACAAAGAAGGATGCATTTAATCCATAGTGAGTCTTTAGCTGGTGGTCATCATTGGATACAAGGCGTTTTGAAGTACCATGCTAAGTATGATTCATCAATGAGTGTGGCGCCACAGCTTCGCTCGTTACCAGACATGAGCATAGTAGGAATTGTTGCACGCAACTATGAGTTCGATTTGGTCAACAAAAAATCTGTTAGTAAAGAAGAGTCAATAGCAGTAGCAGATACTCATCATCCAATGAACCAAACCAAGTGTCGTTTACCCCCCAAAGTTCTTGAGATGGTTAATTACAATCAAACACCATCAATGTCGCGATAAGTCTTTAGATATTTAATTTTTAGTCCCTTCAAAACCTACTAATAATCTAAATTCACGTAAGATTTTTAATTTGAATCCGATATAAATCATGTTGACCCTAAGTATTAATTCTTGAAAGCAATCCACTTATGATGTATAAGTTACGTATATTATTTGAGTGGTGGATTTATGGGAAAAGTAGAAAAGAAAGCTCCTTCAACGAACCAAGCTTCAAGCTATTCAAGTCAAAATGCTCAGATTGCACTAAAGCTGATAATGTTTGACCAATTGAAGGGAGATAATTTATTTCTTAAGAAAATTATTAACTACCTTTCAGTATTTGCAGCTGGTCTAGTTGTGGCTGTATTAATCCTTATAAACAGACCTGATGCTGTTGCAAAATACTTTACTGTTGACGCAGCAGGTAGGCAAACAGAAGTTATTCCATTAAGTGAACCTGTTCTATCGAGGGCTGGAATTGGCGATTGGGCTTCAGATTGTGTGCGCTCAAGTTATACCTTTATGTTTGCAACATATAAGGAAGAATTGAATAGGTCGTTAGAGCGTTGTTTTACAGCTGACGGGATCTTGAAATTTAAAGAACAGCTTAACCGAGTTGGCATTCTAGAAGAAATCGGAAAGGGTAACGGTGCAAACATAACTCAAGTTGATGGAGTTGCATTGATTAAGAAGGAGGGTGAGATTGACGGTCAAAAGGCTTACTTAATCGAAATACCAGTCTTAATTTCACAGAAGTTCCCTAACAAAGTATCCCCAGTTCGTCGTTGGACTGTAATTATTACAGCATTAAGAGTTGATAATACTGAATACGACAAAGGGATGGCTATTCATGTTTGGGATATGGAACCTCGGGATTAGCGATGAAAGTAATTAAATGCACTGCATTACTATTAACCTTACTAGCAACCGGTGTCTCAACTGTCGCAGTCTCTGGTCAGGCACAGCCGACATCAGATGTTGTCCTCCCAGAAGAAGTGGAGCTTAAGCCAATTTCTTCGGTGGGAGGGCAATCAGTAAATTCAACAGAAACAGCTATTGCCATAAAGAAAAATGATAATCCCGACACTAATGAAAATGTCGAATATCCAGTAGCAGAATTTTCGGATGATGGCGAAATTCATGCGGAAGCGCTTAAAGTATTATTTTCAAATATGAATCCAGACGCGATTAGACAAGTTAAGCTCATGTCAGAATTAATGCTTGAGGCGCAAAGCAGTCAGGTTACACCATTAGACCCATCACAAAATGTTTTCGTATTAAGTCTATCTCCAGGGGGGAGACCTCCGACTATTAGGACTCGTGAGGGGTTTAATACCGTTATAAGTTTTTTAGATACTCTTGGTAAGCCTTGGCCTATTGAATGGTCGCTACCAGGTAATGACGCATACGAAGAAATTGATTCTCAGGGCGATAAACCCGTCACACACACGATTGTGTTAAACGCAAAAGCCAAATACGAAACAACAAATTATACTGTTAAGTTGTTGGGTCTTGATGATCCCTTGATGTTTATCCTGTTGAATACTATTCACGGTAAAACCGATTTTAAAATTACGTACAAAATCCCTAAGATTGGTCCCAACACGCAATATGAATCTGCAACAGGAATAGGTACTCGTGGTGCGTCCAGTTCAACTAATTCAATCCTAGATATTAACATGGATGAATTAGACCAGTTTTTTGCTAACCCTCCAGCGAAGGCAAATGTCATTCCTGTTTCCCTACCTCAAGTTGCCAGTGTTTGGTTTTATAACGGGCTTTTTATTGTAAAAACAAGACACGAATTAGCGGAAGATTATGAGCGCATAACTTATGGCCCAAATGGGTGGAAGGTATATGCAATAAGAGAAATTGATTATGAAATGGTTGTTGTAACTGAAGATGGCATGATCCAAGTATCTTTGCCTGCTGAATTAATTCATAACTACTCAAAGATGGACTCAAAATAATGAAGACGTTTTTTTTAGGCATAAAAAAGGCGTGGATGACACTGCCTATTAAAGCTAAGAAGGTTTATAAGCTATCTGGAGCCATTGTGTTAATTGGTGGTTATTATCTTTATACGTTGTTTGCTGGGCCTGAAGATACTTTGTCTTCAACCGTTTCGATTGGTAAGAACCCACCTTCAGTTGATGCCTCAAGTGTTGAAGGGCAGCAGTTGGATTACGAGCAGGCACAATATTTAAAACTAAAAGAAGCTGAGCTGGCAGAAAACAAAAGAGAATCAGGTCAGAGTTATCTTCCAGACTTTAAAGCACTTGAAACTGAAACTTCAACTGGTAATGATTTTCTCCAAAAGCCACCAGAAATTAAGCCTGAAGAGCCTCCAGCAGATAATGGAAATGGCCGTCGGAATTTCCCTTCAGAAAAAGACAATACCCGAGCAGAAGAATCACAAAAGCAACAACTCAGGGATGAAGAGCGGAAGTTGGCGATTGAGGCTAGAGTTGCAGCATATTCAAATGTAGTCGGAATGGTAAAGACGCCAAAAATTGCTGGAACCCTTCAGCAGCACTATAAGCCAGTGGAAGTTAATAAGGACCAAGTAACAGCAAATGCTGCTCAAAATTTAGCAAATGGCAGCGGGAAAGTGATGGTTGCAAATAGGCTTACAGTGGGTGATACCGTTATGGCCAAGATAGATAACTACGTCAACTCGGATAACAGTTCTAAGTTTGTGAGGTTGACACTGTTAGAAGGAGAGCTTGAGTCGGGAATAGTCATGGGAGAGTACGAACGGGTTAATGGGGTTATCACCATCGTTACTAAAACCCTTTCTAAAAATGGGGTTACCACTCCGTTTCCAGGTATCGTTGTGACTTCTGGAGGGAGAATGGAAACAGGACTTTCTACAGATACTGATTATCACACTTTATATCGTTGGAGTGCTTTAGTCTTCAGTGGTGCTTTAAAAGGCGCTGGAGAAATGTACTTAACAGCTACTGATGAGGTAATTACAGATAATGGGACGGTCATCAAGGTAAATGAAAAAGATCCTTTAGATATAGTTATGGGAGTGGCTAAGGGTGTCGGTGATGTAACGGCCGATATTGCGCTGAAAGAGTTTGCTATACCTCCAACTGTGATTGTTGACCCAATAGAAATGCCCGTTGTGGGGATTATGTTAACAGGTGATGCGGAAGCGCCGTGGTTTTCGTCTGAAATAAGAGAATTTGCCCGTTAATTTCCATTTTTTTAAAAAAACGATTTAATTTAAGTTGAATATGATTTATATTTCAATATACCTAATAGATAGTAAATAAGTAGGTTCTTGTGAGTAGAAATATTGAGGCGGGTAACTTCCCTGATTCGACCGAATACGTTGATGATGATGAAATTGATGCAATGCTAGGTAACACAGTCGGTAATCACCGTGAAGAAGATGAAGCTGCAGCTTTAATAACCAATGATGGAAGACCGGCAACGGACACTGTTCCTGGTGAAACAAAAAAGAAAAAATTAACAAAAAATCAAATTGCGTTAATTGTTGTTGTCGCCACATTTGGTTTTTTTGCATTGATGTTGTTTATCCAAATGCCCAGCAACCCAAATACTGCCGTCAAAAGCAGTTCTGGTTTTGTTCCATCACATACAGCGCAACTAGAGCCCATTTTGGATAGTGAGGTTGTCTTAGAATTAAAACAAGATATATCAGACCTGAAAGAGTCGATAGGCTCCACTAAGGATTCTGCAAATGAAGCTTTTGAATCGATAGCAATTTCCCTGAAAAACCTTCAAGCGTCTAACAAAGCTATTATTGAAGAAGTGACCACTGTTAAATCAAAATATGATGATTTATTAAGTAATGGCAACAATAAATATGTGGACCAATCAAACAAAATTGGCTCATTACAAAACGAATTCAAGAATCAAATCGCGAAGGTTAAAGCTGAGCTAGTGACGTTCAAAAACGAACAAAACAATAAACTAGATATTGCAAAGAGAAAGCAATATGAAGTGGTTAGTGTAGTAACCGGAAAAGCACTGCTTAGAGAAATAAGTAGTGGTAAAGAGCTTCGTATTGAAAAAGGTGTAGCACTTGATGGGTTTGGTTCTATAAGTGAAATCAACATTACTGGCTGCATCACTTTTGAATCAGGTGAGCGCTACACTCCGCTGAAAGGCCGTTGTAGTTAATATGAGGATCTTCAAGTGCAAACAGATGTAGTAATAGGCTGGATACAGACAATTCATACGGCAGGTACGGTTTATATATCGTTCTTCTTCGTAGTTGGTATCGCCTTTGCCGCAATGGTGTTTGTAAATATTAAACAGTTATCACAGATGGGTTCTATGCAAACGAGACAACCGCCAAGTGTTACCGCGACTATTGCTTTTGCAGTTGGATCTGGAATGGCTATTTACATGGCGGGGTATATAAATGCATTAGATGAAACAATTTTTTCAGGGGTTATGAGTGTAGGGACTAATGACCCATTATCTTGGAGAGTTGACGATACAGTCAGTGTTGGAGGCGGTCATGAAGAAGTAATTATGTTATTTTTGAAAACAGTAATTAAATTTTTCGGGTTAATTGGAGTTGGTAGCTCCATTAACTGCGTTCTCAAAATTGGTACTCAATATGAGAAAGAAGACACAAAAAAACAAGCAATTGTTTTTGCCCTTGGTGGAATAGCTTTCATCCGTATTGAGCAAACAACACAACTTATAGCAGATCTAATACCGTTATTCGGTGGAATTGCAGAAATATTAGCTTAGGAAAAAATATGAAATCAATAAAAGGTTATTTAACTAAATTTACTAATAAAATGAATGCTACATATTTTGCATTTGTCGCGCTAATGCTAATGCCAGGCACTGCGAATGCAGCTGGTACTGGCGTACAAGGTATATTGGTAAACATACAAAATCTATTTCAAGTCGGTGGCCAAACTATTATTGCCGGTTCGTTTGTGGTGGGCCTTGGTTTCGCAGGGATGGCATTCTTCTTGTTTAAAGGAGCTGGAGAGCCTAATGGTCAAAACAAAGGCGTGTGGTTGTCGATTATACTTTGTGCATTTGCTGCCGGTGGTTTGATGTATCTTGGCGCTTCAGCATACACGTTCGGCGATACCCTTTTTAATAGCGATGGTTCAGCTAGTTCAATCGATAAAACAAAATACGGTCTGTAAGACGCACTTGGGAAAGGGGGGTTTATGAAGTTATTACGTTCAAAGTTGTCAGTAGCTCGTAACATCCCTTTTGACCGAGGCGATTTACTGCTCGATCATCAACAGATAAGCTTAGCAGCCAAAAGAGATAAGAGTGTGTGTTTGTTTTGTGGCTGGCAAGAGCGTTCTAGCTCAATGCTAAGGTTTGTTTCAGTTAATGGTGACTACGATAACCAAGTTAAATTTAGTAAAATTGCAACAGCCTGTGAGATCTGTTTTCAGGGATCAAGATTAGGCTATTCTGCATACGCATCAGCTGGGCAGATAATGTATTGCCCTGAACTTGAGCAAAAGGACATAAATTCATTAGCAAGGCTATACTTTTCTTTACCAAACAATGATTCAACAACCGAAGAGTATGTAGATCTTTTAAACAGTTTCGTATGTCTAACGACCTATTTTGATACACGATGTAGAGAGACACCCGTTTATTTAAACATCCAAGGGTATAGCCTAGAAAACTTTGCAAATAGCTTGTGTGAAATGGATGACGACCTGTATAACAAAAGATCGGAGTTTTTAAAAAAATTAAGATATTGGCCTAACATCAGTTTTTTACAATCCAAAGCAGGTAACAATTGGGACTATATAGGAAAAATTAATTCACTAGAAAATTGGGAACATATAAAAAATCAGATAGAGAAGTATACAAATGAAAATAATTCTATTTGATGAATCAGATTATAAAAAAGAATTTTGGTTAATCGATTCTGATTCAGTTTTAAGATATGACAGTATTGAGAGTGTTAGCGCTGGTTCATTCCTTACAAATTTATCTGCAGTTAATTCTATCTTGTTTCAATCACAACACCCAAGATTTAACGTGATGTTTGATGATTATTTGGGTAGCAATATCAATAACCTTTACACTGAACTGGTTGGTGGGTTGCTTGATTTGACCGATTTAAGTCAAATTCAAAATCTGTATAAAGTTATTTTAAATACATGTCAAAAGCTCAATTCTAATAGCCAAAAACAACAATCTGGTAATGCACTCACATTTCCTAAACTAAGCTTGACAAAGTATTCAAAAAATTACATTTCCGATGATCTTAGTTCAGGTATCAGTAGAGCTTTAAGATTTAGTAGTGTTGAAATAGCATCAATAATTAATACTCTTGGTAGTTACGCTGGAACCTTTAAAAAAGCCACAGAAAGAGAGGTACCTAATTTAAAGGGTTTCGATGGAGAATTAGCAGATTTTTATACAAATCATAGTCGATTCTATTTCGCCAAAGTTAAAGTGATAAATCCAGACAAGCGTCTGGCCATGTACTTCCAGTTTGGTTTGGATGGTTTAGCTGTCTTGCCAAAAAGTCTGCTAATTCTTTTAAGTGAATTAGATGATTGTGAGATAAAAATACTAGAGCTTTATTTGTATGACCAAGATATGAATTCAAGTGAGCCAGTATTGCTTAACAAAATGGCAATGCACTCTATAGCGGGTTGGTTTAGTAGCGGCCTTATAAATCGAATATTTTGTAATGATGCATTTTCTACTAAAAATACATCATCTGTCTTTTATATGGACACAATAAGACTTCAAACCATATTGCGAGCTGAAATGCTGCATAGTAATGGCATAAAAGTAAATTCAATCGGTCCATTCGAAATAAATTGTTCAATTAATAATGATGAATTAGAACTCCTAGAACTTAGAGCATTTGAAGTAGGATTATATGTCTGCTAAAAATTTAAAAAATCTAAATAGTTTGATCAGGGATGAATTAACTTTAAGAAAACTTAAGGATATTGAGTTTAAGGTTACGGTAGATTTGATGGATAGTGATGGTTCCCCGAACGCTCAAGTAAAGGCGATGGCAATAACAAAAAAAATCAATGAATTAGAGGGCGATGGTATATGATTTTAGATAAATTATTGAAGTTCGTAAGCAATTTAAAAAAAGAGCATGCATTCAATTACATAGACCTTTGTCATAACACTGAAGCCGCAACGTTAGTGACTGACTCCGGTGCATTGGTGACTATATTTAAAATCAAAGGGTTGCAAGCCATCCCTGGTGATCTCGAATGGAGAAATGCAGCTACCAATTTGTTAACCGCATTTCAAACACTCTTTAAGTCAGACGGGCTAACAGTACAATGGGTTTTTGAAAAAGACGATAATCAAACTGTCCGTGAATTAGTTCGTCATACGAAACCATCAATAGCAGCTATGGAATCTATCGGTTTGGATTTAAAAGACATCTATAACGAAAATATTAAAGTAAATCGTGATTTCGTTTGCTTTGAATCTTCACACATAGCTATTTGGACTGACTTTCGACTAATTGAGCCCCAACTTTTAAAAAAACGGCAGATAGAAAATGCGTCTAAGGCAGCAGATATTGACTTGTTTTTAGCAGATGTACCAAATATTTTTATGGCGATAAAAGAATTAATAGTAAAGCATAAAAGTATCGTTGATGAATTTAGTTACAATCTCAGTCGTGCTAAAATTTTAGCTAGCGTGCTAAGTGCTGAAGAAGCATGTCAGATTATAAAGGTTCAGTATGATAAGGAATCATCACCGAACTGGCTTGCTCAACTAATAGGGCAGCTTAGATATATTAAGGCACCCCGTAACGGTGAACCAAATACTGACGGAAGTGAATTGTTTTGGACAAAACTAAATCAACAGATAGCTAGTAAGCCATTTGAGTATAAACATGGCGGTATTGAGATAGGGCAAACTTTATACAAAAGTGGAATGATTGAAACCTTCCCTATAACAGTTAAACCATTTAAAGCCCTTGTCGATGGTATCGACAAAAACTTGCCGTTTAGAATTTCATTTAAAATTATGTCCGGAAAGGGGTTTGATTGGTCGATTAGACAAAGCCTTCTTGCGTTCACATCTTTCCTAAGCTCCGACAATGGTAGGGTTCAAGATGAAATGCAGTATCTAGAAAAGTATCATGAGTCAGATCCAATGGTTCGATTTTCTGTTTCATATACAACATGGTCAAACGAGCAAGAAACGTTGATGTACAATTACTCCCGTTTAGATCAAGCGGTCCAAGGTTGGGGCGTTTCGCAAACAGTAGAAGATAAAAGTGATGAAATGGAATTATACGTTGACACTGTAATAGGTGCTAACTCAAAAACACCATCGTCACAAACGTATGTTCCTATCAGTGAGTGTATTAAGTTTCTACCAATTGATAGAACTGCTTATATTTGGGACAAGGGCTTTTTGTTATTTAGAACTTTGCAAGGTGTGTGTTTTCCTTGGACACCAATAAGTCCGTTACTCAAACCATCGATAGAACTCTATATAGCGCGTTCTCGCCAAGGAAAATCAGTTTTAAGTAACTCTATCCTTGCGGCCCTTGTTTTATCACCAGGCAATAAGAAATTACCGTTAGCGGCAACACTCGATGTGGGACCATCATCAATTGGCATTCACCGGATGATTAGAGACCGGTTACCTGATAGTGAGAAGTACAAAGTTGTTACTTATGCTTTAACTCTTGATGGTGATGATTACATTAACCCATTCGAAAAGAATCCATGCCTAGATTCGTTGTTTACTCATCAGCGCTCTTTTGTGGCAGGTTTTCTTTTATTACTTGCCCAGGATAGTCGAGGGCAAATGCACCAGAACATGGAAGGATATGTTGATGCACTTATTGATGAGGTGTATCACTTTAAGTCAGGTGATGGTGATGGCGCTAATGTTTACAATCCGGGTCTTTTACCTGAAGTTGACTTGTGGATTACAAAAACAGATTACAAACTATTCGAAAATACAAAATGGGTCGAAATTGAAAAAGAGTTAGGAAGTGCCGGCGAGTGGAAGTTAGCGCAAGAATGCTGTGTTTTATCATCACCAATTTTGAATGATTTCGTAACAGTAGCTAATCAGTCAGGATCTTTGCTACGAATGTATGGTGATAGTAATGACCCGGCATCACCGAAAAAGGAATTTGTCTTACGCATGACTGAAACAGCCAAGAAATATCCACTGTTTACTAGTCATTCAACAATTAACTTTAGAGCTGCACGTCTTAGAAGTATTGATTTGCAGAATGTTATTACAAAAGATGAAATTATTGGTCCTCGCCAAAATGGAATTATGTTCATGCTGGCCCTATACCTAGGTAGTGGAGATTTTTTCATGAATCCAGACTGTTTAAAGTCTGTCGATGAAAAATATCTTGCTCACTATAAAGAAGTAGTTAAAGAAATTAGATCGTCTGATTGCAGATTATTCATGGATGAGTTTCACCAATCAAGTGGATTAAAACAAACCATTGTCAATGTGGAACGTTACATGAGAGAAGGGGGGAAATGGGGTATAAACTCAGCTCTTGCATCACAGCAAGCGTCAGATTTCACACCAACAATGGTCGCGCAAGCTACTAGTTATTTCTTCTTGGGTGGTAATTCAATTGAAGCTGTAAAAGCGTTAAAAGACCAATTCAGTTTGTCAGAATCTGATTTCACTGTCTTAACTAATAACACAGTACATGGGCCTAAAGCTGGCGGCAGCTCTCTCTTATATGTATACAAAACTAATGAAGGGCAATTCAGCCAGGTGCTTAAATTCCCCGTCGGGCCTCAAATGCTTTGGGCAAACAGTAGTAACCCTGATGATTTGATCATCAAAGATGAAATATATTCCGTTATCGGATCTCATTTTGGGTTGTCGGTGCTTGGTGAATTGTATTCTGGAGGTACAGCGGAAAGCGAGATTCAAAGAAGACGTTCTGATGATGAGTATGTGAGTAAGGATATCGTTAAAGACATAATCACTGAAATCTTAGAAGTTGCAGGTAAAAGAGGTATTCCATTCATCAGCAAGAAAATTGCTTAATAAAATAAAAAGCCGCTAAGATTAGCGGCTTTTTTTATCCCTCATCAACAAAAAGCTCCTGAAATAACTTCAATGTTTGTTCCGTACTGTCTATATCGATTACGCCTGATTCCCCATGTCTCTTAGCACCATAAGAGTGCCTGGCAGTGGTGTTGTCATTATGACCCATGAGTAGTGCAATCGATGTGGCTGATAAATTTGATTTTTTTAAATTTGCAGCGAATTGATGTCTACCGGAATAAAGATTAATTAGTGGGAGTTCAGGGAATAGTTTCTTACTGGTATGGTAAAGTTTTGCTCTTGTCGTTTGGTAGCAGGCTTCGTAAAGTCCTTCGATTAAAGTAATTTTAATATAGGCTAGGTGGCGCTTAATGCATTCAATATCCGCTTTGTCATAGTTCATCAATGGAATTATACGGTATTCAGGAAGAGTGTAGGTGTCGCCTGTAACAGAGGTAGATGCTTTCACGGTGTTCTTTGCCCTAAGAACTAACCTTCCCTTAGTATCATAGTAAGCACGGGCTGAGCACCACTCCTTTGGCCTTAAGCCTGTAAGTATTGAACATCGAAGCCAGTCACTAATAAATAGTTGTTCAAGTCCGTTTTTCGTCAATTCCTCATCAATAGCTGCAAAATGTTCCCAGCTAATACTTTTGGACTTTTTTTTGGATTTATCTTTATGTTTATATTGGACTTCAGATGCTTGAACGTGAAGGTAATTAACGACGTCTTGCTCTTTAAGGCACAAAATTAAACTACGTAAATAGTTTCTGCCTGAATTTGATGTGACATTTGGAAGAATAGAAACAACAAACCAATCAATGAATGAGTAAATTGATTGGTCATCATTTTTATTCAAGTATCTGTTAATCCAGCGGTTAGCTCTCTCTGAATGGGTATTACACTCATCTGCAAACTTAAAATGTTCATTAATATTTTTCATAGATGTATTCGCATTGCAACAGAGTAAAAATTATATTAAAGTATACGTAATTTATACATGATAAGTAGGTTTTAGGCAATGAGACAATCAAAATTGGCAGTGTTTGCTCTAGCTGTATCAATCCTTAGCGCCGGGTGCGCCACCACAAGCAAGGATGCTAATGAGTACAACACTGTTGATATGTCAGAAATTGATGTGGCACTGCTGCAAAGCGCTAAAGCTATACAGTCTTCAATAAAAATCATGGAAGAAAACAAAAACTTCCTAGCGTCAAAGAGTAAGAGCGAGGAAGAAGTTAATGATTATGCTGAACAGATAAATACTATTCCTAACGGTTTAGATGTCCCGATAAACATGAATGATAGGTTACCTCTTCAGAAAATAGTCGAGCTAATTGGTTACCTAACAAATTATCAAGTGCTTACTGTGAACCCCCCGCAATCCGACATCTCAAAATCAGTTCGAGTTTATGGTCGTCCTGCAATTTATGTTTTAAGGGATCTGGGTATGTCATTAAAAAATGATGCTCACATAGCCGTAATGCCATTTCCTAAGCCAAAGCCGGACGGAATGCTTGGCATTATTACAGTTACATATTCTGATGTACTGGGGGCTGGAAGATGATAAAAAAATGGGTAGCTCTAATATTTCTACTTTCAACGGTTAGTTTTGTCACGGTTGCAGAACAAGCTGGAGATGATAAGTATCCTGAGTTTCTTAAATATTTACTCTCACTAGATTCAGATATGAGCATAGGAGAACAGGACCGCCCAACTGAGTCACTTAGGATCAGGCTAATTAAAAGCAAGGGTCTTAGTTTTGGGCTTCAAGCTGGAAAGTTTTGGGCATCACAGGAAATAATG
Organism: Shewanella sp. BF02_Schw; assembly: GCF_014596695.2. Classification (NCBI taxonomy): domain Bacteria; kingdom Pseudomonadati; phylum Pseudomonadota; class Gammaproteobacteria; order Alteromonadales; family Shewanellaceae; genus Shewanella; species Shewanella sp. BF02_Schw. Next base: position 137,238 of record NZ_JABKAW020000005.1, on the reverse strand, counting down.
AAACACCTTATTTCAAAGGATGCGATTTTAAGTAAAAACTATGATGCAAGCCCTTTAGTTGTTCCGTACAAGGGCTTTTTAATTTTGCCACCGGTGATAGATGAACTCGATGGTAAAACAGTTTACAAACACAACGGATCACAGATAAGAACAGCTGAACACCTCTATCAAATTAGGACATCTCCGCGTTTTATCAGCAAAATACCTACATGGAAAGATTATATAAAATTTGTAGTAAGAAACCCCAACATTAAATACGTGAATGTTCTCCCAAGTGCAGACAATGAACATGAGTTAGCAGTTTGGAAGCAGTCGGTTTTGGATGGATGGCTCCAAGGAGTTGAACAATCAAAGCGTATGGCTATATCTCAAATTGCGATGTTAACTGCTGATATGCAAGGACTCGTTAGGTTTCACCTTTTATCAGACAGAAATATGATTGAACAACTTGATGTAAGTGAGCAGTTCAATGAGGTGGTAGCTAATGGGACTGACATGTCAGTAAACGATGTAATAATCAATATAAAAACCAATCCAGAGCTCTTAACCAATCGGTTTGAATGGAAAGCAATTCCACAGCTCCCAGCCATTAAAGGCATTTTCCCTGACGGCGTAATAATGAATACAACTGAATTGGAGATGAAGTAAATGAGTAAAAAACTCGATAGGTCCGTTTACGCCTTGCCCATAGTAAATGTTTATGGACCGGAAGATATTCAAAAAATATTACTCCATTTAGAGTCTGTAGGCGGCTTCTCAGATGTTGTTTTTTTAACTGATAGAGAAATAACGGTAAAAGTTGATGGGATACCATTTCAGATTACTACCAAAAAACTTACGTTAACTGAAGTTGAAGGATTTCTATCATTTATTACAAGAGATAAATCTGCATCGATGTCGGTATATTCAGGTGTTGAGGTTGATGAGGCCGTATCAATTCCTGGTCAGGATAGGGGGCAGTTCTACCGGTACCGGATTAATGCAAGTGCATTCAGTGTTCCGTATCGAGGGCGAGGCATTGCTATCACACTACGCTCTATTAGTAGCGAAACTCCATTACCAAAAGACATTGGTCTTGATGAAAGTATTGCAGAAGCGTTAATGCCCAGACAAGGGCTAGTTCTAATTGGAGGTGAAACTGGAAGTGGTAAAAGCACCACTTTGGCAGCATCAATTAGATTCAGAGCACAAAATGAAGATCCTGACAGTGGCCTATTTATATTAACTTACGAAGCACCTGTTGAGTATGTTCATGATTATAAATGTGTGAACGGCACGTTAATAATACAGGCTTCAGTTGACGAAATCCGAGGTGACACTAAATCATTTGAATCAGGCTTACGGAATGCGTTACGTCGTTCGCCAGAAGTAATTGTTGTTGGTGAAATTAGAGATTTGGTGACAGTAGATATTGCCATTAAAGCCGCTGAGTCTGGTCACTTGTGCTTGGGTACTGTGCATGTCAATAAAGTCAGCGGCGCCTTTACACGCATTGCAGATTACTACCCAAGTGATGTACAAAAGTCAAAAGTCCTTCAGTTAATTTCTTCAGTCAAAGCCATATTAGTACAGTACCTTGCTCAACGTGTAGGTGGTGGGCGAATAGCCGTTCAAGAGTATTTACCGCTTACTACTGAAGTAAGACTGGAAATTATGACTCGCATAAAGGATGAAGGCATGCAGAACGTCAGCGTGATTATCGACGAAGCAGTAGATAAATACGGTTTTAGTATGCTTACTTCAGCTAATCGGTTGTTAGATAGCAATAAAATTAGTCAAATCGAATTTTTAAAAGTTGAATCAGGGATCTAATTATGAGTAACAATGTTTATGAGAATTATGATTTAACTACCGGGAATACAAATAATTGGCGCATGTCTGCAAAATGGCCTAAAGCCGGTAAAGGAGGGGCTTCAGTGTGGGGTGTTCATGCAATTCTTTTGCTAGTTAGCTTGTTTTTTGGTGGCTTCATTCCTTTCTTGTGGGAGTTATTTTACCTCGTCGTCATATTGAATGTTATATGCATATTTAAAAGTATGAATTTATTGCAATTTAAAAGACTTGTACTACAGAAAATGGGTGTAAAAGCGAAAAGGGCTACACCATTTTGGAGGCATGGCAGTAACTTTGGACTTGTTTTATGCGTCCTAGCCTCTTCAGTGATGATGACGCCACCTGTTAACGCATCGTTTGAAATTATTGTCCCTAAAGCAAGCCCACAAGTTGATCCAATGATTGCGACTGGGGAGCCTCTAATCGAAGGTGGTTTCGGGCGTAATGTGAAAATGGTCGATTTATTGTTTCAAATTCTTCCAAAGCCATATGAAGCGGAATTTTACAATTCTGAAATTCAAGATATGAAGGTTAGTTGGTATGCAAAAGGTCGCGTTTATCTAAATGCAGTCTTTGCTGATATAAGCAGACGTCATGGATTGCTTTTTACTTGGAAGCCATCTAGCGGGCTCTTGAATGTAAGTTGGGATACCGGTCAGTGCAGAAAAGTAATCGCGGAACATGATAAACAACGAGCAGTAGATGCAGACACTTACAAAACCAAAGAGCGAGCTAGGCCTGCATTCATTAGGCAGGTAATTAACGATGTTACAGGGGAGGTAATCGTATGTTGATCAGTGCTTTTAGCAAAGTTACTTTAAGCTTCGGCCTCTGTGCAATTTTGTTTTTTTCAGTTCCAGTTAGCGCCAATGCCAATTCAGCTCATCCAGTAAGGGACATGCTTTACAAGCAGACAGCGTTAAAAAAATACGAGAAATTCAAAAACTGCATTTTTTGGCAATCCAAAAACTTTAATGTAAACGAGCTGGTTTTGATGTCTGTTTTGTTGGCAGAACATGGTAATGAAGATTCAAAGATTAAAAACCAAAATAAAACATACGATTATGGATTGATGCAAATAAATGATGCCAGGACGGATGAGCTAGTTGCATTGGGATATGACTTAAATGAAGTACGAACTGATGGGTGTAAAAATATTGAAGCTGCCACACACATTATATCTTTAGAGATAGAACGTGCAGGTGACGTTTGGTTAGGTGTGGGCCGATATCATTACAATGAAAACGGTAAATACCCTAAACATCATTATAAGTACCGGGCAAGGGTTAACAAAAAGCTCGATTCTTTATTAAAAGTGGCAAAAAGATCTCTTCGGCTAATGCACTTATCAAGTGGACAATAAGTTGATTGTGTTGTAGTGTTGCAATCAAGTAATTAGTAAGGATTATTTATGAAAGTCTTGGGTTTAATGTTTGTTGTTCTGGCATTGTTGTCGCCACACGCCAGTGCACAACAAGGAGAGGTCAAAGAGGCAGGTTACAAAATCCCTGTTGGCTTGGCAGTTACTAAAATAGTGCCAGATAACTGGAAGGTTATGTTTACCGATAACACTATGCGGAATTATCAAGTCACATGGAGTAAAGGCGAGCGCTGGACAAATATTTTAGATCAAATTGGTATGCAATATGACCTCGCATTTGTAGCTGATGCTCAAACTAAGGTTTTGTATGTGTCTGACACAAAAGACTTGCTGGTTCGCGGTGTAACTCTAGTCGCATCAGAAGGTGAAGCTAAAAAGATCAACCTTGCAGATGTCGAGTTTGCAGCACTTGATGCCGAATACGAACTTCAGACGGTAGCAAATGATGTTAAACAATCAACAGTAGCCGTTATCAATATAGAGAACGAAATTTATCAGTCAGTATCAAATTTAGAGAGAGAGTCAGAGCGATTAACTGCAAGTCAGTCTAAAAGTGTTGCGCTTGGCAATCCAGTTAACAAATCAATAACTATGGACTTAATGAACCCAAGTGAAGCACAAGAAATTGAACTTTACGTGTCCAGTAATGATGACGAAAGCACTTTGATCGAAGCCGGTGAATTGTTGTCCACAACAAATAATTACTTCACAAATAAATGGAATTACGAGGTCGTCTTTAGCAAAAGGTCGCAACCTCTAGTAGTCACTCTTCCTCACAGTCTAAGGATGCCATCTCTGTCAATGGAAGGTGATGTAAATTCGTTTTCGTCTGCAATAAACAATAAAAAGAATTCGGTTAATCTTTTTTTTAAAGTATTAAAAGGTCACTCCATTGACGGTACTCGCGACGGTCAAATCCAAATAACAATTGCAAACAAGCAGTAATTTTAAGGAGAAATAAATGAAATATATTACCGCAATTATCATATTGCTTGTTTGTGCCAGTGCTGGTGCGAACTCTTTTGTGGAAATTATTGGAGAGGATAGTGATTCATATTTGCAAGTCAAAGAGCAGCCCGTCGTAGTTAGAGAAACGATTTCGGAGTCCATGCCAAGTTTTGATTTAGAACAAGGGTTATTGAAAACCAATATAGAAAGGCTCACTTCGCAATACATGCCTTTATATGAGCTGGTGTGGTCCCTTGATGATCGTTTAGAACAATATAGCAACGTTGCAATAGTGGGCGATTCATATGAAGACCTTTTAGAGCAGATTTCGCGTCAATACATAATTGGTGCCTGTATTAGACCTAATAATGTTGTTGAAATGTATGACATTCAAGCAAACCGATTTTATTGTGAGGATTAACTATGAATATTTTTAATAAAGCTGCGATGGCCATTGCAGTTGCCACCATAATATTAGTTTCAGGCTGTCAGACTAGAAGTTTTAAAGAGTCGGTAGCTAAAACAGATTCGCTTGAAGTTCAAGTTCGCGAGCAAGATAAAGCAAATGAGTACAAGTTTGTAAAGCATTCTGGGAAATGGTATGTGCCTAAAGTAAGGCGCTCAAGAAAAGATACACCTGATTGGTGTTATAGCCCTCAACAGTTAGGCGTGTTTAAAGACGCACCAATCACGTTAATCATGCAAGAGTTAACTAGAAATATCCCAGTTAATGTCGTCTACAGTAATGACGTTGACCCAAACAAAAGGATCACACTAGCTGATAATCGTGATGTTTGTGATGGTTTGGAAAAGGTGCGATTAGCGTCAGGTTATTCATACGAAATTAACGACTCAAAAATCACATGGAAAGCACTAGAAGATAAAGTAGTACAAGTTGCATTCTCACCTGGAGTGAACAAATATTTTCTCGGGAAAGATAAAAATGAATCAGCTAACTCAAGCCAGCAAAATACTGGGGGTGTTACTACGGTTTCAGTTACTAGTGATACGTTAAATAATGCATCAGGTTTTAAGGGGATAGAAGCAGAGTTAGATCCTTGGACTAATTTGGTATCAGTTTTAGCTCAAATGAAATCAGCTAAAGGGTTCATTGGTCCTAACCCAGTTGCTTCCAATATATTGCTTAGAGATACCCCTGAACATGTCAGTGCAATGGAAAAATATATTGTTGGGTTAAACAGAGCAGTAAACCGAGTTTTATCAATTGAGTTTCAAGTTATTGAAGTTACGACGAACGATGGAGATGAAAACGGGTTAAATTTACAAAACATAATTAAGCAATTTGATGGAGGCTCAAAGGCTGTCAGCATTGGGACAAACTTTGCTAGCAATATTTTGACTAGCAACAATTCACCTCTTATAGATATTGCTTTTACTCAACCATCAGAGGGGCAGTCTAAGTCTCTACTAGTTAAGGCGTTGTCGCAACATGGTCGTGTTTCTGTATCCCGCAGTCAACGAGTAATCACGTTAAATAACCAAGTTGTCAGACTTAAAAAAGTTACACATGACACGTATTTAGCCCAATCAAAGAAAGACTCCACTGCAAACGTAGGAGCTACTGATGAGTTGATTCCAGGTCAAGTTCAAAGTGGCCTGGATATGTATGCGTTAGCACGAGAATATGATGGTTATATTCAGTTGCATTTATCAGCGAATATTTCAAATCTACTCAGTATCGGTGAAGTTACCTCTGGTGATGGTAATAGTAAAATTCAAACTCCAAGAGTTGATGAGAGTGAGTTTGATACGATGGCTTATATACCACCCAATAAATCTTTACTCCTAACAGGCCTTGCTACATCAAGAAATGAGTCCTCATATACCGGCACATTGGACGATAAAAGTTGGTTCTCTCCATTGTCTGATCTATTTGGCTATACCAGAGGTGGCAATCAAACCAGAACTGAAACGATCATCCTTGTTAACGCCAGCGTAGTTTACAAGGAGTCATAGAATGGGTATGGCAAAGCAGGTTGTACGCTTTTCTTCACGCGATTATGACCCAAAACAAATTAAATTTTTAAGTAAACAGTGGGGGGAGTTCGTTTACCGATCCCCTTTAGGGATCTGCTTTGCTGATGAGCGATTTTTAGCTACTCAAGAGTATTTGATTAAGAAACATAAAATCAAAAATGGTTACTTAATCATACAAACTGGACAGAATTCATTTGAATTTAACCGTGTTACAGGCTCTTTTATTGATGAGGCACAAACCTATCTGACTGAAAGTGAGTCATTGGAAAATACCCTTAAAGCAAGATTGCCCATTGACCGTACTCTGTTAAAGATTGTTATCAGGTGTGAGAAAAGTCTAGAAGTAAATACTGATGGCTTTGACATCATTCTTGATACCGATGATGAAGAAGTGCCTGAAAAATTCGAATATACACTAGCTTCTATTGCAGAAAAGCAATCTTTCGGAAAAACAAAAGAAATAGTAGTGGTGGCGGTATTTTTAGTTGCCATCGGTGTTTATTTTTTTCCACAGATTTTTGAAGAAGAAGAAGTGGTAGTTCAACAAGATATAGTTAACCCAGATAAAGAGTTTATCAAAACTTTGAATGGTGGTGAGGCTGACGTTAGGCATACATTATTAGCCGCTCATAAATTGATTACCATTCTGGATAAACTACCTCAATGGCATTACACCCAGATTAATTTCACCCGATCTGCTGGCAGCATGATCATAGCAGCTGAAGTTATTCCTAAAGAAGAAGGGGATAAACCTCTAAAAATCATGCTTATCGACGCTATGGGTCGAGATGGTTATTCAATAGATTTACAACAACAAAATCCCGTGATTTTTACTAATGAACAAAACAGGCCAGTATTCAACCAAAGGTATGAAAGCGCCTCGTTAGTAAATATAGATCAGGCTATCGCATATCTTTCTGATTCAGTTGGCACATTGGTTGAAAATGGAAGTTTGCAAGTCGCTTCCACTCAAGTAACACAGGTTAGTAACAAATATAAGCAGAAAGACATTCAGTTAGTTTTAGGTGGAAATTACATACAACATCTAGATTTTCTTTCAATAATTTTTAGTGGATGGCCTGTTGTTCTTCAATCTGGTCGTATCGAAAATCTGGGTAAAGGTAAGTACCGAGCCCAATTTAATTTGGCAATCCTTGGAGAATAAAATGAATTTAGACATTAGAAGCTGGGATATTAAGAAAAAAATTAAAGTTACTTTACTTATAGTTGTTTTTGTTGCTTGTGGTATTTATTTAATGCCACAAGACGAATCGACCATGGAAACTGTTAGTTTCGGGGAGCCAATAAGTCGGTCATATGAAGACAGTCAGGCCGAGGTTGCTGATGGTGAAATAAAATGGGAAACAGAGGGGCAACATACAACAACACATGATTTTGACCTACCTGAAAAAGTGACAGTGCCTAAATTCAATTTCATTGTTGAATTGGCAAAAATTATTGAAAATGTCCAAAACAAACCCGAAGCAATGCTTTACTACAAATATACCCTTTCTGAGCAAATGCTAGAAAAACGGGCGAATTTGCAAGAGTTGTTAGCAAGGGAATCAACTGCAAAGTTGAATGAATTAACGTCCCAAAAAGAAATTAATGCAATTACAAATGGTGTGTCATTGGCATCATCATCACCTGTTGACGACATAACCGCTTCAACAGTGAATAAAGCATTGTTTGAGTACAATTATCAACCTTCAGATTTCTCATTAAAAAATGTTAAAAAAACTGTAGATGGGATTGAAGGCATTATTGAGTATCGCGGTGAGTTTTATGCTGCTCATAAAGGCCGGGAGCTACTAACAATGGTTAGAGTTTTAAATGTGACAGCGGATCGCGTTGAGTTAGCAACACCTAACATTCCTTCCTTCAATGTAGTTTTGAAATTATAAGGTGTTGTCATGTCAGGTGAATATGAAAAAGCATTAGCACTAGATGAGCTTTCCGTTATTACCAAATATGCAGAAGCATGTGAGCAACAATCAGCATCAGGAATAGCAATCGCTGTCTGTAATGATGGTTTAATATTAATTGAAAGTGGTGCAGAAAATGAAAAAATACTTATCAATAGATTTACTAAATTAGCTGAACGTGAGGGGTTTGATAGCATCACGATTAAGGAAGCTGATCGTGCTGATCTCTTAGTATTGATTGGTCGGTCAGTGCAATCGACAATATCAATCGAAATAGACGACGAAACTAGTAATGATGCAAAAGTTACATTGGAGCGTATTTTAACAAAGGCAATTAAGATTAGGGCCAGTGATATTCATATCCGTAAGGCTGGTCATGACTCCTGTGTATATTATCGCGTCGATGGAGTGCTTACAAAGCCAGAGTCATATTCTCAAGACTTGCTCAGCCTGTCTGTTAGTCGCTTGATTAACAGGGATATTAGCAATATTAAAGAGATGAGTGACGATAACAACATCGAAAACGGTACAGTTAACGACTACCCAATTAAAATTGATGGTTTGGTTGTAAAGAAAGAATTAAGACTATCTAAAATTCCAACTATAAATGGAAACAAGACGGTTATCCGTATCAATGATTCAAATGCAAAATCAAAATCCCTAGACGATTTTAATTATGACGAAAAAACTTTGGAATTTCTAAGAGCCGAAGTAGCACAGTCCTATGGTTCCACCATTGTCACAGGGCCAACAGGTTCGGGTAAAACAAATCTTTTAGCAGCGCTGACTTCCGCTATTGACCCATCCAAAGAGCGACGAACTATTGAAGACCCAGTAGAGATAAGAATACCAGGGGTTGACCAGTCAACGGTCATTGAAGGTTCTAAAAATGCAACGTTTGAAAAATTGTTGAAGGCTATGCTACGTCAAGACCCTGACACCTTAACTCTTGGTGAAATGCGCGATGCAGAAGCGGCTAGACAACTTCTGGGTTTTGCGCGAACTGGCCACTATACGTTAAGTACGTTACATGTAAATTGTGCAGCGTTAACTCCAGAGCGGTTAAATGATATGGGTGTTGATTTATCTGAGATGAAGTCAACTCTGTCATCAGTAATTGCTGTCAGATTGGTACCTCTGCTATGTGAAAAATGTAAGTTGACTGTCGATGATGCGATGATAGACACAAAACAAAGAAAGCGGTTGTTAAGCATCACTTCTGATTTAAGCTTAATTCGTTTAATCAATCCAATTGGATGTTCTGCTTGCTCCGGTTTAGGTGTTTACGGACGCCAATCAGTAATTGAATACATCAAAATTGAAGAGTCTGATTTTGAATGGATAGAAAAGAAAAACATTTATGCTTGGATGCGACATTTAAAAGAAAGCCGTGACTGGCAGAGTATGGGGGATAGAACAAGAACTATCGCACTTAACGGCTTAGTTGATCCACTGCATGCTGAAAACTTTGTCAATGGAATATTTGATATGGAAGAGGCGTAGTATGGGTGTAAATAGGTTTCAAAATAATAAAGATAGGTTGCTAGTTGTAATCAAGTCTTTCTTTGAGAAAATAGATCTTGCTGTTAATTTCAGCCAACCAAAGCAAATCGAATATTTGTTAGAACTTAGTACCTGGATGGCTGATGGCGTTAAACCTATCGATGCACTAACCGGAATAAGCGAAATTTATGCTTTGTCGGGCAAAAGCGATTCAATACCAAGTAAAGCCACTGCTTCAATAGTGAAGGCAATGAGTGCGGGCCAGCCTATGTACGTAGGCATGACTAAGTATTTTTCTCGGTACTTGGTCACCATTTTTAAATCTGCTGAAGAAACTGGCACAATGGACAAAGCCCTAAAATTACTAGCAGAAGACGATATTCAAATTAAAGAGCTTAAATCAATCTTTTTTAAGCCTGTGATCCCAGTTTCAATGTATTTAATTCTAATGTTGGCCAGTGCCGTAAATATCGTAGAAAATGTTTTCCCGCCAATTTCTAGAGGTAAACCATTTGATGAATGGCCTGAATCGGCTCAAAATTTCAGTAATATGATGAATATGTTTACAAGCTATTGGATATTTATTCTTATTGGGTTAATTGTCCTTGGCACAGCAATCATGAAGGCTTTAGAGAACAACACTTCACCACTTAGAATGGAGTTAGATACCTTCCCCATTCTGAATTCCTACAGAACATTCATCGCTAATCAATATCTAAAGATGCTGTCGGTTTTGATGCTTTCAAATATTAAACCAATTGAAGCTTTAAAGATTATTGAAGCAAATGGAACTCCATACCTAGCTTGGCATGCTAAAGAAGCGCAAAAAAGATTAGATCTTGGTGAAACCGAAATAGGTAGAGCTATTGATACTGGAATTATTGCAGACGATGTGCTTGTGAAAATGCAATACCTTACCAGCGTAAGCACTAATGAAGGCAAGGTTAAAGGTTTAAGAGTCACTGCTGAGCGATCGATTGGACTTGCGATGAAGTCATTGAAAAGGTCAGGTCTATTTATCGCTGTAGCAATCGGTATTTTACTAGTTTATATACTTCTTTCTGCTGCAATGGCTTTAATAACCTTGTCAGTGGCAAAATAATTCATTACAATCAAATTCGAATAAATGCACTTATTATATACCTATAAAGGATTTGGAAAATGTTTAAAAGTAAGTTTGGTATAGTTCAAAAAGGTTTTACACTAATTGAACTCGTAGTTACGTTATCAATTTTGGGTATTTTAATGGCTGTCGCTGCAACAGCATACAATGACACCTCACTTGCAGAATCAAATCGACTACAATCTGATGTCGATAAGATTTCAAAGCAGGCAGTTAAATACGCAAGCGGCGGGGTCTTCACTGGAATTTCAATGGCACTTCTGTGTGCTGATGAATATTTAAATTCAGATGTCTGCGGTACAGCTGGAGATGGAACTGGGGCAAACCCATGGGCTGGTAATTATACAATATCAGTGGCAACAACAAGTCCAAATCGATTTTCAGTTAAAGCAACAGCAGTCCCGACAAATGTCGGAACAAGTGTAGCTAAATACTACAAAAAGACAGCTCGTTCAGTTCAATACACACCGGGTTCTAAATTATTTGAATTAATATTTGGCACTTAATATGTATCCTATCAAACATCTAAAAGCTAGCAAAGGCTTCACAATGGTCCATTTGGTGATCCTTGTTAGCCTAATTGGTGTTATTTTGGCTATGCAAGCTCGCCAAACAATGGACGAGTTTTCAGATGATCAAATATATATGAGCAAAGAAGCTATTGAAGAACTAAAGATCTCGTATAGTGATTACTATGCAGGGCAATGCAGTTCGTTCCTCAATGCGCCTTCTATTGCTACATTAAAGTCTATGGGTTATTTGTCAGCCTCATTTAATGAAACCATACCTAATGCTGGACCAATCTATCTAGGCGCTACTAAAAGCATAGATAATATCCAAGTTTTATCGGTGACAATTAAATTTGCTACACCAGCTATTGCTAAGTCAGTTTGGAATGAATTTTCTGGTGAAGGTGAAATCCTAACTGATAAATTAACTTACCGCCTTTCATTTTTCCCCTATTCAATTGGTGAGCGAGGTGCCAGTTATACGTGGTTCGCAGCACCAAATTGCTAAAATCAACAATTACTTTCAATTTACCAGCTTTAAACTAATTCATTTTATGGATTGCTTGAAATTTAAGCCCCAATAACTTACCTTACTAGTATATGAAAAGTGAATTTCTGGTGAGTTATGAAAATAGCAGGTAAATTGAAAGTCGGCTTGTGCTTAATGATATTGATTTCTGGTTCCGCAAATGCGCAAGACCCACAAGAAATCGCAAACATAGATGCTGAGATGGCGGCTTCAAGCATGAAGCAGTATAAGGAAGCTGCCATCGCCATATATCAGTCAACAGGTTTATGGCCAACTAGCATGGCAGCTCTGAATGGGCAAATGCCAGCACAACCAAAGTTAAACGGCAAATATGTAACACCATCTATAACCGTTAACTCTAATGGTTCAATAAATATCAACATTAAAGCCGCTACGCAGGACCAAGCCAAAAGGTTAGCGGGAGTGAAGGGTGAAGTGTTCACTCAAAGTGGCACAAGCGTAAGTATGCTTGTAACCCCGCCTGCAGGTTCAAATCTACGCTCAGTCTATAAAGAGCAAATTAACGGTAGTAACACCTCAAATTTCTCAGTGCTTGATGATGTTTCACTTAATGGCAAACAAATAGTCAATGCACAATCAATCACCGCAAATACAATGGAACTCTCTTGTTTAGAACTAGGCTCAAGTAAAGTTTGTGAATCAGCCACTGGTGAATTAACTGTAACTACAGATTTAGCGAGACTTTCACAAAACGGGCAGGTTGATGAAAGTGTTACGGCTGATGTTGTGGCAGTGATAAACAAACTAAAATCAAATGACATGAAGTTAACAGATTTGATTGCTGCCAACTCAGTTGCATCGGAGCTTATTGTCACAGCAGCAAATATAGACCAGGGGCAAATTGAAACGCTTGATGCCATAGTCGCGACAATGAAATCCGTTGCAATTAGTGAATTGAAGGTAACCGGTTCTACCACGCTAGCCGATATTATTGCATCAAATGGCACTCTCACTTCAATTACCGGATCTGACATAAACGTATCTGGTAAAGCGATAATGAATACTTTACAAGCTAATGGTTTGTTAGCGGGTAACGCGTTTGTAGATGTGGCAAATGTCCAAGCTTTGGTAACTAATATAGCTACGATAGTTAACTTAAAGAGTAATCTACTTCAAACAAATAGAATAATCGCCAAACAGGGATTGCTACAAGATATTCAATCAATAACGGCAAACTTTGATAATGCTGTTATTGAAGGTGGTAGTTCATTAACGCTAAATTCAAATTCTTTCAAAGGTAAAATAGTTGAGCTAGGTGCCGCAGTAGTTAAAGCAACTTTAACTGTTAACGAGCTGAATGTTAAACAGATCAACTCAGACACTGGCAATTTAAAAAATTTAATATCAGATTCCCTTACAAGTGAAACCGTAAACGCAACAAATACAACGGTTGCTAATGCAACAAATACAGGCTCATTAGATGTCAGTAATGATGCAATATTTAACGCTAACGTCATAGTAGGCGGCAATGTTAATACTAAAGACTTAAGCGTAACATCTGCCTTTAATGTGTCAAATCTGCTTACGACCATGCGGTTGCTAGTCAATAATGACGCTATTATTACGGGACTTCTCACAACAAGTGGTCTAGTTGTCAGCCAAAACGCCAATATTAGTAAAATTATGACGGTTACTAATTTAGCGGCTTCGACAAATATGAATGTAAGCAGCAATACAGCCGCTAAAACAGTGAGTGTGAGTAGCGATGGCAACGTAACAGGGGGCGTTAGCTTGGGTGCGTTAACAGCGAAATCTGCTAGCGTACAAGGGATAACAAAAACTACAGAGGTTCAGTCAGGTAGCCTCCTCACTGATACTTTAAACACTACTAATTGGGTGTCAGATTCGTTGACATCAAAATCTATAATCTCACAGTACAACTCAAGCCTAACTAAAGCGGTTGTGCAAAACCTGAATGCGCAAAACTCGCAACTAGGCGCTGCATCGGCTTCCAGCTTAAGTTTAATAAATGGTATAACAGCCAAAGATGGCAAATTTGAAACTCTACTGGTGACAGCTAAAGGGTTGCTAGGTTCTTTTGAGGCTGGGTCTGCAATTTTCAATAATGATTTATCTATTACAGGTAAAGTGACTTCATTAAATTTAAATGCTAATACCATCAATGCATCGAAATCAAATATCGCGTCATTAAACGCAGCTAGTGTTACCGTTGCAGGGCTGGTTACTGGCTCTACAGTGAGGACTTCATCCGGCAACAGCCTTGCCAGTGTGAATAACATCTACGTAAATCATGAAGGGCGGATAATATCAATTGAACAGTTTAAATCGGACTGTATTAGTAATTGGGTTTATGCATGCTCAGGCACCATCCCACGAATTACTAGTCCAAACTGCGTTGGTTGTACTCAAAATAGCTATTCGACAGGTGTATTTAGTGCGACAGCAGCTGCCACAATTCTTGATTGTCCATCTGGTTGTACTTATGCATGGACGGTAGGTGCTGGCCTTTCAAAATCAACATGTGCAAATGGCAGCGTTCCAGCGGGCCAGTCAAAAACAGTCAATTGCATAGTAACTAGCTCGCCAAGCGTAGCAATAAATAAGACACTAATTACGAATGTTAAACTTGAAGTAAAACATTCAATAAAAGGGTCGATCAATACAGGTAATAACTACCCAATCAACTGGACTTTTACTGGTGAGACCCCGCTAATTAGTAGTGTTTCATGCCCTAACTGTACCGATGTGCAAATTGACCTAGGGACGTTTAATGCCACTTATTCAGCTAACATTAGCAATTGTTCTGCGGGTTGCTCTTATCAATGGGTTTTTGGTAATGGTGTAAGTGCTGTTACATGTCCAACAGGGACGGTTACTGCCGGTGCAAGCAAATCAGTTGTCTGTAAAATTGGCTCTAACCCATCGATAGCATCTGGTACAAAACTTAATAGTACATTACAGTTAAATGTGATTAACAGTCAGCTTTCTTCTTTGAATTCTAATAAACCTACAGCAGTACAGTGGGAGAATCAGAAGGCAGAATATACGCCGACGATCATAGCAACATCATGTAAATTTTATAACAATAATGGTAGCTGTGATTTACCAGGCGCAGGATCTGGTGGCTATTTAGATGTGCTTTTGACACACACGATTGAAAACTGTTTACCATCCTGTATTGTGACCACAACGCTTGGTGCAGGGCTTACGCCTGTAAGCTGTTATCCTGCTATAGCAAGTGGAGTTCTGACAACAGCAACTTGTCGAGTGACAAACACTAACCCACTTGCTCTGGGTCAAGTTTTATATACCAATATTCCGGCCATTCGTGCTGAAAATTCAAGTAAATACCATCAAATAGCAGGGCCATCACTAAGTCT
Source organism: Shewanella sp. BF02_Schw (assembly GCF_014596695.2). Taxonomy (NCBI): domain Bacteria; kingdom Pseudomonadati; phylum Pseudomonadota; class Gammaproteobacteria; order Alteromonadales; family Shewanellaceae; genus Shewanella; species Shewanella sp. BF02_Schw. Next base: position 122,127 of record NZ_JABKAW020000005.1, on the reverse strand, counting down.
TCAAAACGGTAATGCGTCAGTTGCTGCTCCATCGGTTTCGTTGAGTTGTAGTGGTTGTGTCGATTCTGCTGCAGCAAAAAGCAATTTTACAGCTACAGCGAATGCCACAGTTAACTCATGCACTGGAGGTTGTACTTATTCTTGGTCATTAGGTAGTAGTTTAACAAAAAACATTTGCTCAAACGGCTCAGTAAACTCAAACGGGTCTGCTTCGCCAAGCTGTTCTTTTAAAAATACAACTGCTTTAGCCTCTGGTGCAAAGATAGCAAGCTCCGTGTCACTAATTGCTACAAACATTGCAGATACAAGCAAGAAAACAACTAGGTCTTTTAATGTGAGTTGGGAGAACGCAGCCCCTAACTTCATGAGTTCGCAAAACGTGAATAGTGTTGGTGGGTCGTCTAGTGGTGAACGAGTGGAGGCCAGTTTTACTATTAATGGAAATGGTACATATTCGGCTTTCGCTGGTCGCACTGCAGGTGGCAATTGGGTTACAGGAGTAAACGCTACTGACTATGAATACTCGGTTAGTTCACCATATTCAGTAACGGAATCAGGTGGCAACAAAGGCGGGTCTGCATCATTCACTACAAGTGGTGCATTTAATGTTTGGACTTCAAATTCAATCACAATGACAAGTGTAGCTAAAGCAGGCAGTCGATACGGATCAACATCAAGATCTGGTGGAAATGTAGACATATCATTTAGAAAGAAAGGCACTACTAATGTGATTTCAACAATTACCATCTCAGTAAGGGCTCTTTCAGAAAATACCTAATGCAATACTTAAAGAAATTCCTAATGAAATGGTGAAATAAATGGTGAATGAAATGATTAATAGAAAGAAATTGATACCAGCAATTATAATTATGCTTACCTTTAGTTTACAGGCAAGTGCGAATGTTCTGAGCCCTTCGTCAATGCATGTGTCTGACGCACCATCATCTGACGATATTGCTCAAGAGAGAATCGACAAGACAAAGCAAATGTTCAAAGATATTGAGGCTGCAGCGTTAAATGATTATGTAAACGCAGGTACTTGGTCCTCAAGTCTGAATGTTATGGCTGCACAAGGAAAATACTTAGGTAAAGTAGTTGGGCCATACGGGAGCAATATTCAATTTATTCCGCAATCTGACGGTACAAGCTTAATTGTAATGCAGGCTGAAACAAATGTTCAAGCAAAGCAGATTGCTAATCTTGTTGGTGGTGGTGTAGCAACTGGGAATACAGTTACTAAAAAGCTTGGTACTCCAGCTGAAGGCGCGTTGAGAAACAGCTTGCTGAGTGATTATGTTGATATCGACACAACTAATCGTCTTAAGTATCAGGTTGATATAGATTTAAATGGCAACAACCTAAATAACGCTGATGCAATCTACACAAATAAATTAAACATAGGCTCTGGTGGTGTAGATTTTGGGACAACCTCCATAAATGAATCGTCTGCAGGGCAGCTAGCTTTTAATGCCAATAATGCTCGTTTTTCAAAAAACCTAGATGTCGTTGGAGCTCTGTCTTCAAAAGACATGACTGTTTCTAACAAGGTAACATCGAAAATTGGTGAATTTACAAATCTAGACGCTCTAAAGGCCAAATTTACAAATTTAGATTCCCAAAAAGCTACAATCCAAGAAGCCGATATTGAAACGCTAATCGCGAATACTGCAAATTTTCAAAATGCAGCAGCTCAAACACTTAATGTCAGCGGTTTAACAACATTAGCTGGATTAGTGGCTAACAAAGCCATTTTCAGTGGGCTAGTGAAGTCTGGAAGCTTGCAAATATCAGGGGCTGCGGTTGTTAGCTCTCTTGAGGCTCAAGGGGTAACTGTATCAAATGCCACAATTAGTAAGGCAGAAGTGACTAATTTGGTCTCTGCACTAGCTAATATCACAAATGTTTATAGTGACTTGGTTGATTCGCAAAAGTTAATAGCTAGTTATGGCCAGATTAATGATTTGTATGGTACGAATGCAAATATAAAAACATTAGTCTCAGATGTTGTAACGGCTACAAATTTTGATGTTAACGTGTTAAAAGCTCTGAATTCAGAATTGGATAAAGCGACAGCTAATACTCTTAGCGTTCTTGGTTCAGCAACAATCAAATCTTTAACTGCCGATACCGGTACGATAAAGGTTCTAGTTTCAGATGTGGCTACTATTAAAGATTTGAGAGCAACGACACTGGCGAACTCAGGCAAATTGACCACTGGTACGTTACAAGTAAACTCTGATGCGACAGTTAATGGGAACATGACGGTAGTAAAAACATTAACAAGTAAGAACGTTAACGTGTCCAATTCGGCGACTATAGCGGGAACAACTACGACCAATACCATTAGAGTAAACTCTAACGCTGATGTGCTAGGCACTACAACAACAACTAATCTAAATGTAACTAATTCAGCCACGGCTAAAAACTTAACCGCAACGACGCTTAATGCATCGACTGCTAGTGTAGCTAATGCCCTGACCACAAAAACATTGACGGTATCTGATTCGATGAGTGTTGCTGGTGGGTTAACAGCAAATGCTCTAACTGCTGGCAGTGCCACAATAAACGGTAAGTTGGTTACTCAGCAAATAGAGTCTCAGTTGGGGCAAATTAATACATTAACAACGACAAACGCATCAGCATCAAATCAATTAACAACACGAGACTTAGTTGTTTCATCACTTGCGACGCTGAATGCCGCAAATATTAACAACCTTGTGGCAAGTATCTCGAATATCGGAACCGCTGCAGGTTCAAGTTTGTCGTTGACGGGCAATTTGAATGCTAAGAGTGCTACCCTTCAGACGCTTAATGTAACAGGGAAAGGATCTTTTGGTTCGTTAGAGTCTAGCGGGAATGGTATCGTAAACGGTGATATGTCAGTTGGGAGGACATTAACTGCGGGTACGGCCAATGTAACAGGGACATTAACAGCAACCAATGCGAATTTAGGAACTACCACAGCAAGCTCTGTAACGGCCTCTGGTATCATCCAGGGAAGTGATATCCGTAACACTGCCGGTGTATCTTTAAATGCTTTAGATGCAGGGTTTGACGGTCATGGTGGCAGGATTGGCTCAATGGAGCGATGGATTGCAGATTGTAAAGCTAAAACAGTGGCTGAATGTAATCGTTAAATAATTCAATAACAGTTAAGAATCCGCATTGTTAAAGCAATGCGGATTTTTTTATGGATAAGAGTTATTGATGAAAAAAAATAACTAAGCTACAATATACCAAACAGGTACTTAATAAGTGGGTTGATATGAGTAGGAAAAGAATTGTAGGTTGTGATAATGGACATTTTGGAATTAAGGTTTATGCAGGATTAGAACATAAACATTCAATTACATCTAGATGCCGTATTGGTGGTTCATCTCAAACCGAGTTTGGGTCGAGTGGGCAAGATAGTGCTGAAATGATATTCAGTACAGAAAATGAGCTATATACAACTGGATCGTTACAATCAGAAGTTACCACATTTGCCGATTACCCATTAAGCCCAATCAATCGAGTTCTTGTTAATTCATGCTTGCACCAAGCAGATTTCACTCAATCATCTGAGTTCCGAAATTTAGATTTGGTGCTAGGTTTGCCATATGCTCAATATTATAGCAAAAAGCATAAGTCGGGTCGTAATGAGGATCTGATATCAGGCATGGAAAATAACATTCTGATTCCTGTCACAAATGTTTCAAGTGACCTCCGTCAATTCAAGATTGAATCTTGTATGACTGTGCCGGAAGGTATGGCAGCTTGGTTTAGTTATATTGTTAAAGAAGAATATTCAAACGGCAAAGTTAAGCCTGTGTTTGATGAATTAAAAGGCCAGCAAACAACCGTTTTTATCGACATTGGAGGCGGGACGACAGAAGTGGTCACAGTTGCTGATAAAATGATCCAAAAGGACTATAGCGGCACGATAAGCCAGGGGTCTCACCGAATAACAGAAGACCTACGTCGTTATATATATGAACAAACGGATGTAAACAGCATATCGGAACGAAAAATCCATCAGTCTCTTGCCACAAAGAGAATAGTCATCAATGGTCAAACGCTTGATCTAACACAAGCTATAAAAAGTTTTCAAAACAAGCTTGTCCATAAAATAAACTCATTCACAGACAGCTTGTTACGCGATATTAAAGGTGACATAGACGCCAAAATTCTAGTGGGTGGAACATCAATAGACTTACAAGAAGAGCTAATGCAATGGCAAGGCGTAACTCTAAGTGAAGACCCTTTGTATGAGAATGCAAAGGGTATGTATCTTTTCAAAAAATATTTAGCATAGAGCAATAATTTTGACTATACCTCGCAAAGCAAGTTTAAGGGTTCAACTCTCAAGTTCACGCAAAGATGAAGTCGCTTTTATAGAACATTTGAATCTATTGCGTAAACAAAAGAACCAAGATATGCCAGATTTTATTTTGAAAATGGCAATGCTAGGTATGTCTACGAGCCATAAGCCAGTAATAGAAAGCCACGAGGTACCGCAAAACATCAATTTCAGTGAAGAACAGATTCAAATGCTAGCAAAAGCAGTTGCAATTGAAATGAATAGAATGAAGATTACCGACGGAGTAAGCACCATTTTAGCCGGAGTAGAGGGAATTGCTGATGTATCCAATTTGGAATTGCAGGAGCCAGAGGTTGTTGATGAAAACCTAAGTAAATTAAAGGGTGGTCAATTTTTTTAGAACAAAATGCATAAACTCAACTCAAAGGCTGTTACTCATATCGGGTGCAGCCTTTTGGTTTTCTGCAGGTAAAATACAATCATTATTCTTAATGAAGTTATCGATTAAATCAGAAACAGCCAGAGAAAATAATCCATCAGATAGTTTCGAAAGGTTAAAAGCGGGGAATTCCCTTATAATTTGTTCTAGTTGGCTTCGTTTGAGGTGAGCAAGGCAGAATAAGGTTAATTCTTCTACAGGGATTTGTTCTGAGTTAGAAGAAATGAACATCGCTATCCGTTCCCCAATAGCCGATTGAATTGGATTAGATTCATCATTATTTATGGCCCTTGTCAGCCCCTCAAGACAAGCATTAAATATAACTGGAGGAAAGCCACTAGCTTTGCATAGTAATGACGGGTAGTTACGCGTGGATAGCTCAGAAATCTCGGTGATTAGCTTAAGGTCTGTTTCGCTCATTGGGTTTCGAAGTTGACTTATAGTTGAGTAAAACTTTTTAGATAGTCCGATGCTACTTGGAATTGAGGGTAAAAGGCCCATTGATAAATCTGGGGCTCTGTTCGAACCTGTCGTGTATGATTTTCTATCGTCATAGTCCATCTTGATATTCATTGACCCGTAATTATCAGTAACGAATATATTTTTAAAACTATTTGAGCTTGGTCCACTACCAAAATGAGTAAATGCAATAGTCTTTATTGATAGAGACCTCTTGTTAAGGCTACATTCAATTAACAAGACATCATCATCAAAGCTTGAAGTAACTTTAAAGCTGGTTTTAGTCGCATTTGTAATGGAAATATCGTCAAGAGATATTTTTGCAGATTTAATTAACCAAAATGCAGCGGATGCTTTTGTAAATTGATAAGCGTTTACTACACGAGATTCATCACTCATGTACTTCACATTCTCCCCACACATACTCGATCGGTATTTATTTATAAGTGTCGATTTACTTTGCGATGCCATAACCAACGCCTCAATTTGATCTACTGTGCCTGTGTCAAAGCAATCAACATCAAAGATGTCACGGATATTAAGTTGATTATAATCCCAACCCACGTCAATAGCCTTCAATGCGTGATTTAGGATAGATATTCGGTATTTTGCTTGTTCGAAACTGTTTAATTCTCTAACAAACTTACTTGCTAAATATTCAGTTAACATAATTAACTCTTCAGAGACCTGATAGGTATACTTGATGATAAGGTTTTTTCAAGTTCAATAGAAGGGGAATAGATAATTAAGGATTTTAAAAGGCGGGATTAAATTTTATAAAAATAAAAAATGAACAAGCATAAGCTCATTCATTTTGAGATAGACCATAAGTGTACTTTTATTTTTTCTTCTTTGGTGTCAATACCGCAATTCTATGTTCGATATACTTTTGACGGCTATGCATATCGACAAGCTCTTTGTTCATATCGCTGAGTTTTTCAATTACACCGTTATAGACTTCTTTTGGGCTAGATCGCTTCAGTAATAGCTTGCTTTGGGCATTTAGTTTATCGATAACTTTGTTGGACTCTTTTATTTTAGCTGCTAAAGATGTCCATTCTGCGGTGATTGTGACTACCTCGTTCATGTCTGCTAGTGCTTGACCTTCAAAACTGCCTTCATCGATATCTTTGGTCATTTTGTTATGTAGGCGCTTAATCCGAAGTTTGATTTTATCTTCAGGTGTTTTCCAAGTACCAGCTTTAAGAATGTCACCTAAACCACGTAAGTGGCTAACAGTATTTACAATTTTAATGTATTTATTAGATAGATTAGATTGACACATAAGAAAAATTGCAAGAGAAAGGCGTCTAGTTAAAGGTGTTTGGTTCTGGCCATTACTCCTGTCACCTGTTTCGTACTTGATCCAGCGGTGACCAGAAATCTCTTCCTTACCGAGCAACAATCCTAGTTCACGCATTTGAACATCAAGAGACTCCCGCAGCTTTGTAGCAGTAGTAACCGGTGGAAGGGGAATTAGGCTTGGGTAACGGTCCCAGAGGCGAATAAGAATCTCAACATCAGGTGGAACATTAGCTGTTTTATTTTTATTTGTCATTTCACCCCATTTTGAAGATGGGGTAATAAGTAGCCAGCAAATGTCAGCAGAGCTTATTTTTTTAAAACTGCGCCAATTAGCTAAGTCCTCACCAGTAAGAGGGCGATTATCAGGCAAAATTGACTGTCGAGAATCATCTTCTCGATCTGCATCGGCTGTTATCTGACTAGTGTATGCAGTTAACATAAATTTAGGGAAATCTTCCATAACATAATTCTCATGTTTTTTTTGACAGGTGACAGAAATTTGACGAATCTCACTTCGTTGTCTATTTTATTAGTGATAGATAAATACATTTTAATAGAATTTATTTGTTACATATGATATTTTGCGTCTAAATATACCTGAGTTTGGTTAAATAACTAAAAATAATAATCAGGCAACAAGAAGCAATAAACAAAAAAACAAAGGTTTTAGTAACCTTATCAGATACTCGATAAGTAGTAAACAAATTATTTATTGTTTCACCTCTAAAAACTTATCTCACAATCTTTCAAAAGTGGTGAATTATGGAATTAATTTTAACTGGCACGTTATTAACCAAGAAATTAGACCCTGAAATATCATATGTGCTTGAAAATGTCTTGGCACCAAAAGGAATTAAGTACCCCACCCTGGGAGTAACGCTTTACCACGGATTTACAACGTCAACGACATCGATGGCGCATGCGTTTAAAAAGGCAGTTTCTCAAGGTTTAGAAATTCACGCAGTTAGCTTGGAACTAAGTGTAGAAAGAAGCGAGTCGCTTTGCTCATTGGAAGATATCGGCGAGCGTTCAGTGCTAAACGTCACCAAGATGAAAAAGGATTTGAGTCACTACCTTAAGGATCAGTGGACGAGTTATTTAAAATTAATTCCTGGCGCTTGGACTGATGCAGTTGAGCGTGGGCATGTGAATAGTTCAAACGAATTAAAGATCAATGGATTTATCGCGTCAATCGGAGAACATCCTTATTTGTTGGATTCTATCTGGCAACTCCCAGAGCTAAAACATCTTTCAGTAATTCTTTATACTGTAATAGAAGATGGACAGATAGCGAACAGAGCAACTATGTTCAGAAGAGATAGAATAACAATGGATGAAACAGGTGTCTTGCCAAACATAGTAGTGGCAAGATATCCAGAAGTAGACATTCAGTTACCTAGTTACATTCTATAAAAAAGAAAAAATAACAGGCATAGCTTGTTATTTTTTTATAATACATTGATAATGTACTTAACATGTACTTGATAGGTTAATTATGCTTAGTGTATATTTTGTTGGAATCAATATTGATAAGTTCAGTGCTAAAAGAAAATGTGACAAAGGAGATATTCTTCGTTATCAATCAGGCATTTATTTTGATAATGAGCTTAAAAATTCAAAATCAGATGTTGAACTATCAAGAAATATAAAAACACTTCATTCTAGTGTCAAGTTCTATGCGCCTTGGATTGTCTCCTATATAAACCCCAATAGTACCCTAGTTGCATCAAGTGCCTATTTTAAATCTGCTTCAGAAGATAATACCATTTTCATTGATGGTGTTACTAATGGAAGAAAGTCCATTATCGGCTCTAAAATCCTAGATGACTACCCACATCATGATGTTGATTTAAGTATCAAGGTTGAGCGACTGAGGCTTCCTGACCAGCTACTTGGAGATGAGGTTGAGACCTCTACATTGTCTGATGACAATTTAAATGAGTTAGTTGATGTCGCTGGTGGGTCGGTTGATAAAATCGCCCTTCGTGAGAGTCTTGAGTCATTTACAATAAAATTCACGAATTTTGATAGAACATTCTCGGATATTGTTCGTTGGGACAATTCAGACCCAAGATCATTGAACGATTTAGATCTGATTGCTTACCTAAGTGAAAATGACGTTGACATTACTACACCGGAAGGCAGTCAAAAATTTAAAGCTCATTTAGAAAATATATATACCAGATGCTCATCCAAGCAGATACTTCAAATCAAAGATAGACTGAATGGCATTATGGCCTTAATGAATGAGCCTTCTGTAAACGCTGCCCTCAAAAGGATGAATTTTAAAGAAGCATCAAAAAACTCAAAGCAAACTTATGACGTATATCACTTCAATGATAAAAAATTTAAGTTGTATAATATTGATGGCACACGATGGGCCGCAAGTGGTGATAACTGGATTATCCCTTTGGAAAATGGAACTATCGGTACAGGTTTGCCAAAAGCAATATCAGGCATGCTCCCAGAAATCCACAAAATCGATAATAACAATTTCGAAGCTTTTTTTAATAAAGCTTCAAGGTTCATGTCCAACATCCAAGTCGTCGATATTAAAAAACACATCGGGTATTTCGACTACCACACACATTATCTAAATGATTCACAGGTTTTTAATGGGAAAGTCATAGATGTGCCAGATCTATCTGATAAGTTCGCATTTAATATAGCAGCGCTTTCAATGCAAGAAGGTTTACCAAAAATTTCAGGTGTTCAAATGAAATTGCCAATGAATTTGGATTTGGTTGATGACCGGTTTGTACTGAGTGTGGCCCTGAATAAACCTTTCACTCATATTTTAAAAGTCCCTGGTATTGACCAGCAAAATTTCGTTATGGGTGAGTGGTTTGGCTTGAAAGCTGTAGAGCATGCTGGAGTTACTAGCGTTGCAAAAAATCAAATTGCAGAAATTATGCAGGGTGACATTACCACCTACGGACTAATATCTGAAAGATTTGATATCTCAAGTGAAAAGAGCGTTAAGCTGCGTGCCATTGATTTGCTATCTATTATGGATATGGGTCCAAAGGATAAATACGGGAAATCATCTGAGATCGTAATGCAATGTGTTAATCATTTAAACCATAATAAAATCACAGCTAAAACTGACGTTTATACTCTCATGGCAGCAAGTGTTATTTGTGCGAATACAGATTTGCATTTAAAGAATATGTCACTGATTAAGGATGAACGATTTGGCCCGCTCACAGAAAACAGCACAGCTAATATTGCTCCAATTTATGACGTGGTTGTTTCGACTGTAATGCCTGGCTATGAACATGAAAAGCAGGCTCTGAGTATTAACGGCACATTTAAGCCTCAAATGGTCGACTTAATCGAATTTGGTCAAAAAGTTTTGAACATAACCAAAGAAGAGTCAATCAAGAGGCTGGAAAAAATATGCTGGGAAATGTTTAAGTTTACCAAAAATTGTCAGCAACTATATCCTGACGTTGCGGCTATAAAGCCATTGAATCATGCGTTAAATGTTTGTGGTGAAACAGTCCTAAATAATATAGTTAAATATGCTCCAAGTTTATCTACTGGTGAATGGCTTGATGTTGGAGTTGAGTACAAAGAGATTTCGCATACTGACCTGATTGGGTACAAAAAACTTCCTTCATTAGTTAACGATGCAAAGTTAAAAGAAAGCCAAAAGCAAGAGTTAACAGACAAACCGGTTCCATACGAGTTTCAACCATTCTAATTTTCCAATTCTATCCAGCCCTATAACTAGGGCTGTCATGTTTCATAGTTTATCTCTAAAAACCATCACTATTTCATTACCAAAAATCTGACCTCGCTGCGAACCATAAAACTCTTTAATTGAGTTAAGATCCCTAATCGTTTTGGGTTTTTTTTCTATTAATTCATGCATTGTCTTGTTGCTGAATACGGTTAGTTCAGGAATTTTTAATCTTTCCGCTACCTTGGTTCGTATTAAGGAAAGCTTAGATTCGAGTGGGTTACCTAAATCAACCCTTTGATTATTGAATATGGGAGCATCATTTAATTCAGCTGGCTCGTATGTTGTTGTGGATTTAGAAAGGCTCAATGACTGGTATGGATTGCGATACATTTCATGGCTTCTTTCATTGGTAATATTATGTGTACCTTCACTATTGATAGGCGAATTGATCATGGATGGAATTCGATTATTCCAGTGGCCTCCTGCCTTGATGTGATGGCAAACTGAACATTTTCCACATTTTGCTTCTGAAACTACACCAATATGCTTATTCAATAAGTCGGTTTTGCAACCATGAGTAGATAACATCTCGACTAGTTCTGTAAGTTGCTTTGAAACTTCAACATTAATAGAGTCAATTTCAGGTGGTAGAGTTCTGTTTAAATTTAGAACTTCAAAATTAGCCTGGAACCCTTTTTTGAAAAAGACTTGTTTACTAAGGAATAGCATACTGGCCAAATTTTCTAATGCCCTAAATACCGTTTTGGCCACCATTGGAATTTCGTTAGACATTTTAAACACGAGATTTTTGTCAAACTTGGTATGGTCTAATTTTTTTAGGTAATCGATGATTTCTTGATGATCTTCTATAGTCGGGAATTTGCTGTTTAGTTCATAAGTCGCTTGGTTGAATGCGGTAAACTCCGGGTAAATGATATGACATGAGTTAATGACGTTATCTAGATTGCTGGTGGCTCCAAGAAGCGTACATAAATGAGTGACTGACAAAGGTAGTTGGCAAATGATTACTGTGTCTGCATTAGTCTCTGTAATATGAGAATGCTTGTTAGAAATGAATATACCTGTTTTCAATTTATCGAATTGCTTTATTGCTTCTATGCCATTATTTTCTGGATAGTCAAACACATTTATAGTTTTGTTTTGCTTATTCATTTCATTGAAGAATAGCTCTGATTGCTTTTTGTCTTTTACGATAACGATGCACTTTTTCCGCGTGTTGGCGCATACATTTGCGCACTCTCGTAAAATAGCAGATGTGTTTTTAACGCAAATGGACTCAAGAACTATCCCAGGGGAGTAGTTGAATATAAAGTGTTCAACATTATGAATGCGTTGCTTTTGTACGATAGCAGTAATTTGCTTTTTTGATAACGCATAACCGATGTACACCCTATTGAATACAAACGACACTTTTCTTGTTTTAGTTAATTCAGACTGAACAGAGTTAAGCTGCAGATAAAGAAGATCATAAACTGGGGAGTAATGAAGGTGGTCTTTAGCAAATTTCTCAGCGTTGACAATAACAACGGTAATTTTATTGTCTAAATCCATAATAGACATTAAAACACTGTCTTTGGATGCTTGATCTGGTGTGATGAATAAAAAACGGAAGTCTTTTGCTCTAAAGCCATCTACCCGTTGCTTCACTTCATCTGTACTCAATTGACCGTGAATATAGGTAGTAAACACGCCTACCACAGCAAACTGTTTGCAAATATGCATCATTTCGTCAATCGAATTTATAATAATTAAAGCCTGCGTAACTTTGCTTGCTAACTGAGCTAGTACAAGTCGTTCAATATTCTGATTTTTTGGGCCTGAAATTATAAACTGAGAAAATGAACCGGTACCATCTAAAACAGTCCTTTGGGCTACGTTGATATCCTTGATGTTAAAGCATTTATTTAAAATATTTCGCGCACTAAGTATCTGCTGCATTTCTCATCTCACTTTACTTATCAGGTTGCAATAGAGTATATTACAGCAAGTACAAAAAAACACCTGGATTATCACTATGCCCCTAGAACACGCAAATTTATTAAAGCTTTGGCTAGCTCATCACAGAAGGGTATCTAGACTACAAGATGTGCAAAAAAGCCTAAATTCATTGATGGTTCACTACAAATTAGAATGTATCCAAAAAAATAGTAAATCCATTACCACTCTTTCATTGATTAATGATGCAGTAGCGGAGATGGAAACGCTCCTTGACCAAAAGTTAACATCAGAAGATGTAAATGTTCCTGATTATTCAAATCAGGAACAGGAAAAATTGGCAGATGTTGTTAATCAGCAAGAGGTCAAAGGTAGACCGGTAACGTTAGCTGAGAGACTTGAATCGCTTAACTCGAACCATGATGCGATGCAAGTTAACGCAAACACAATGAGTAAAAGTATGGCTGTTAACCATAACCTGCCCGATGATTTGACGAACTATCGTAAATCAGCATTTTAAAGTTACTTTAAGGGGAAGTATGTTGCGACTTAATGATAATTATGGGCTTGATGACAGAATCGCCAGGATAAATGAAATGATGAAAGCCGAAGAGCGCACATTGGCCTTAATAGATAAGGCTGTTTTGGTTAAAGATCAAGAGATGTATAGATCCTTTGCAGCGCTTAACTTACAGTTAGATGATTATAAAAGATCTATTGATGGCATATTTCAAAAGCTTTAAATTGGCTCCAAACACAATGCGGAATGAACAATAATATCGCAGGTAGGTATTGATTCTCTCAATATAATTACTCCAAACGGTTAGATCATTGGTTGGGAGAATGAACATCCTATCAGCAGCCTTTAGCAATAAATGTAATTCATACTTTTATTGTTGATAAATCAAATCAGGATTTACCTTACTCACAATCTAGCTTATAAAGATTTAAACTAGAATCGATAACAGCATATTTAGAATTTATTTTGTATGATTTTGGCATAAATTCTTTAAGGCCTGTTACCTCAATCTCATCACTGATCAGAATAAAAGGGATTGGGCATGTGAAGTTAATTGGTTTGTCATTAGCCCGCCTAATATTAACTGATGGTTGAGGTGGTATTGGGCGCCTAAGCCTCAGTTCGACATTGGCAGGTAACATAGATAGAAGTTTATAAGTCATGCCAAGGGACTTAACCTTTAAATCGATGTTAGCCGAAAAATCTGCAGATTTATTTAACCTTTCCGTCATACGATCAATTTTTTGCATCATGTCAGTAACGTTGGTTTTGTCAGATAGGGTTTTTGATGACCAATGAAAATCGATGCTACTGATGCTGCCCTCATTAATGAGTCTAATTTGTCTCGTAACTTGAAGTTTGATTAGGTGGGGAAAGTAAGTAATAAAAAATTTTTCCCTGTCAAAAAAAAGGTCATCATCTAACGTTACAACTGCTTTGAACAGATCCGCAATTACCTTCTTCTGTGTATTTACTTGACTGCATAGGTTAATCAGAACTGTGAGGTTGTCATCAATATTATCTTTAATTGAAATCTGGATGAAACCAGCTGCCCTATAGGTGTTCTTTGATGTGGTGCCGGGATGGTTGTAAAAATCGAGATATGACTTTTTAGCTTCTGTATAAGCTATAAAATCATCGAAATATGTAACTTTAATTGCCTCTTGCGGGGCATTAGTCAGCTTTGCATTATTCTGATTTTCTAACAAAGCCTCTTCAATTTGATACACCCTGCTTGATTTGATTTTTAAGTTGTCTAAATGCCCATTTAGTTGCTCAACAAGACCCTTAAGTGTGGCTAAGTTGAACTCAATACATTGTGAGTAGGTTTTTTCTGAAGTGAAGGTGTTGGGTATATGCATGAGAAACCTCTGATTTGTTCCAATCAAGCTTAAACTATCTGGTAAAGAAATAAAAATATGCTATCATGCAATATACTTGTTGTATACATGATAAGTAATCGAGTATCTTAATTGAATAAACTGAATTTCCACATTGGTGATTACATTGAATCTTTTAAAAACTGCGTCACTAGCGCTTTTGGGGTTTGTTGCCACAGCAAACGCAATGCCAAACAGAACTGAGCTGGAAGTGTTTGACAACTGGAAGGTTGCATACTTAGAGCCAGAAAATGAGTATTGGGCTTACACCGAACTAAATAATGGTTTTAATGTGGCGCTGGTGGCCAGTAATGATGTCGTAGGCCCAGGTTGTAGAGTAACTAATGTAGCTGTCTTCTCCGATGTTAGAACGCTAACTAGAGATGACATTACTTCAAGGTTGATGTTTGGCGAGTCTGGTGAGCACTTCATTGAAGGACGGTTAATTCAAACTTCCCGACCTTGGGCCTCTCTCTATAGCGTTGTAAATACACAAACAAAATATATCGATGATTTTATTGAAAGTGTTTATTTATCAAGTGATCGAGCGATAACTATAACCATTAATAATGAAAATGAATTTATTGCAAAAGATGTTGCAAACATGGCGGGTCTCAATAGTGCGTATATCCGAATGATAGAACGTTGTCAGCTTGGAGAAACGAGAAGGTTCAGACCCACAGTTGGATTTAAATAAATGAGCGAATCAATTGATGCGATGCTCCTAGCTTTTAGTGCCAGCCTGCCTGAAAACGCAGACGAAAAATTCAATGAAGCAATTGATGATTACTCATTAAGTGATTTAACAAAACTTGATGAATGTGACGAAGATTCAATAGTTAGCCTTATAGGTTGGTTTAATGGTGACAATGATTCGATTCGTTTAATTTTAGAATCGTGCCAACAAAATAACACTTTGAAAAATTATCAGAATCTTTTGGTCCGAATTGCGTTTAGTTCCGCGATTTTGCATGAATCGGTCATCTTGATGTTAATAAAATATTGCCCTGATTGGAAAATCATTGTTACTAAAAGCAGTAAAGGGTTTTGCCCAATAACATTTCTTTTTGCACGAAATCGAAATGAACTGATAAACCTGTTGTTAGAACATGGTTTGAGTAAGAGTGATTTGATTGGTACCAGTGAAGGGAGCAAAGTATGACATCAGCAGAATTCATAACATCAAAAAAATGGATGACAGTTACAGTATTGTTTTACTCTGATGACGATTTATTTGTTTTAAAAAGCAAGGTGCTGATTGACCAACCATTGTCAGAGGTTGGACGACCCATTTTTGAAGAACGATTTAGAAAAGAAAAAATTATTATTGCTGTATTGAAAGGTGAGGTTGAAGTGATAAATACACTTGGACAACGATTTGAACAACAAAATGAAGTCTTACAAAAGGTGGTTAACTATGAATAAAAATAACGATCATTTAGAGCAGAAAGATGTGAGTGAAGTTGTTAATTCAACCTTATCTGTTGAGGATGAAATGGCAATGACCTGCCGGAGTGAAGATGTTGCCGAACAATCCGAAGCTGATGAATCACAGAAAGATTTTAATGCCAAAAGTGACGAGTACAGTAATAGAATGCCTTTTGATAAAAGCGAAGTAGACGACCACTTTTAGGGAAATAAACCTAACAGCCACTAATAAACTAGTGGCTGTTTTTTTATATGTTAATGGTGGGCATTGTATTTCGAGAACAAATGATTGGGTCAACACGGTCTGATGCTGACCATTTTTGACATTGCAATTGGATGCATCGGTTTATGAATGATGTAGGTTTAATTGTAGATGCTAGCCAGCGCACGTAAGAGGGGTCTGAAAGGTATACTTCTTCGAGTAATAACCCTTTATACTTACCAAACGAAAGTTTGATGTCTTCAGCGTTGAATACATGATTATCATAAACATGAATTGTATCCGTTTTGCTATTCAACGACATGCGCTTAAGACGCTCAATTGCAAGCTCATTTGATACATCTTCGCTATATGATAAGTAAGATAGCATTTGTGTGTCAGGCATAACACGGCGGCCATTTGCTTGCGGTCTGGTCAAGTAGCGCATTAGTTTGTAACTGCCAGTATTGCGACAAGTTTTATTACAGACGTATGATGCAACGGGAATGTGTGTGAAGTAACTCATAAGGCCTCTTAACGATAGTCGAATAACTTAGGCTTGATAGTAGGCTTAAAGCCTGCTATTGTCAATACTCAATACACTTATTATGTATCCAAAAGGTAAATATGAAAAAGTTAACTATTGCACTTATTGCCATTGCGCTGTCATTCACTTCAAGTGTTTATGCTAGTGGGAATATCCAAAATGAGTCATTCAGTAAATCAAAAAAGATATTGATGAAGGTGTATATTGACGCGCCCTATACTTTTTATTGTGGATCGAAATTTGACCAAAGAAAGAACATAACTTTGCAGCCTGGTATCAAGGTAACAAAGTACGCGAACCGTAAAAAAGTCGAATTCGAGCACGTGGTCCCGGCACAGAACCTAGGGCAAGCGTTCCCTGAGTGGCGAAGTGGTCATAAAGAGTGTGTAGATAGCAAAGGTAAATCATTTAAAGGCCGAAATTGTGCAGAGAAAATGAATCAGGAATACCGTTATATGGCTGCTGATATGTTTAATTTGAAAGCTTCAATAGGTTCAGTAAATGCCGCTAGGAAAAATTACAATTTCGAGATGTTGCCAACTACGCCGTCGAGTTTTGGTACTTGTGACTTTAGAATTGAAAATCGAAAGGTTCAGCCTCCTGAGTCAGCAAGAGGTGAGATCGCTAGAACATACATTTACATGGATGAAAGCTATACAAAGTTCAATATGAGTAAATCACAAACTCAATTGATGGGTGCATGGAGTAAGCAGTTCCCTGTAACAGCTAACGAATGCTTAAGAGCTAAGCGTATAACTAAAATACAAGGTAACCACAACTTGATAGTTGAGCAGAGTTGTAAACAGTCAAACCTATGGTAAGTAACTTTAAATTAATAAATAGGAAATCAGCCATGTCATTAATACATAAAGTGGCCAATATATTTTTCTTGATGGTAATCACTATTTCAGCGGCCCAAGCCACCAGTGAAGGTAGATTAGAACCATTATCATTAAAGTCTATCAGTGGTATTTATACCGCAGAGGTTTATGAATTAGATCCCGCCAGAGTTAGCAAGTGGTCTAAGGCAGTGGGGGATTTCGAGTCAGCTTTAAATGCAATCAAAAAAGAAAGTAATTCAGAAATCCAGCTATCAAAAGCAATTGTGTTAATGAAAGGTAAAAACTTTTCTAAGATAATAGTTGATGCTAAAGATTTCAACGAGGATAGAGTTAAAGCCAAGTTGAAAGAGCATTATCAAAGACAATTAAGTGCCGCAGAAGTGAACAGATTTGCAGCTAAAAAAAGACTAGCTGAATACCTACCCACATACACAAGAATTGCGGAAGGATACCGCAGAAGTGTTCAAGAACGAGCAGACCTAAGTGATAAAGCTGCCGGTTTAACGGCAGACTTTGATGCGGCAAAAAGAAAAGCAATTAATTCTTTAAATGAAATCGGCTACAAGTCTGACGCTAAAAATGCTCTAGCGACAATTATCGGTGATAATCGGTTTTACAAGACTAAATCATATCCTGAAAAACGCTTTGGGAAAGTAAAATCCTGTTATGCGTCAGCCAAAGCAAATCCATCAGACACAGATGTTATATATTCAGAACCCGTCTATATAGGTGGTAAGTCATACTGTGCTTCGTTGGATTTAAGGGCTCAAACAATTAAAAAACAGGTAGACAAATTAGGACCAAATCAAATTGCAAATATCCAGATGGCACTGAATAAATACATAATAAACCGTAAGTTAGGCGGTAAGTTAAAACGTAACCGAGATGGCTATTTTAATGATCATCCAGAATTGATAAATATTGCCAGAAGATTTAAAAGTGCAGAAGTAGATAAAAAAAGGTTTGAAAAAGCGTTGCTGTCATTTGACAAAGAAGTTGCCCAAGTAATGCAGCCTTCAGAAAGCGAATTGTCTGGGTTACTTGCTTCATTATTGATAAAATTAGTAGATGATACTGTTGAAAACTATAAATTGAGCATTTTAACCTCCAATTTAGTTCATGTTTCAACCATGGCAAATGATGGGAAATTTGAACTTAGTGATGATTATCCGTTCAACTTAATGGTGCTTGAAGGGCGTGGGGTTGCAGGGGTCAAACCGTTTGTAAAGATAATACCTACCACAGATAGCAGTTCATCTTCTGTAAAGCTCCTAATGTCGGATTTGTTGACACTAGATCAACTTCAGCATTTTAATACTGAAAGTAACAAATTATAAACAACCAGATTATATAAGGGGTCAATTAAATATGAATAGAATTGGAATTATAATACTAGTCATTGCATCATATTTAATCTCTTTCTGTTGTTTAGCCAAAGAAGAAGTCATGGATGTTTATGGCAATGGGGATTTGCCGCCAATAACTTACCTTGAAAATGGCAGGATGCAAGGGCTTGGCTACGAGTTAACAAAAGCCATATTATTTGAAGCGGGAATACCTAGTAGGATCAACTTTGTACCATGGGCTAGAGCCTATTATAGAGGGAAAAAAGGGACTGGTATGATTTTTGGTATCTATAAAACTGCTGAACGAGAAATGATATTTGATTACTCTGCAGAGTTGTGGACCGAATCAGTGTTACTAGTCACGGCAAAAGGAAAAGAGTTTTATTTTAATTCGATAGATGACCTTAAAGGCCGCATCATTGTAATGCAACAAGGGACTGCGCCCAGTAATCAGTTTGTTAAATATCTAGAGGATGGCGCTTTAAATGTGGTTTTCAATCGCTCTCCACAAACCCGGTTAAAATTTTTATTAGCTGGCAGAGCCGATGTAGGTATATTCAATCCAGGTTTGCAGGCAGTGGAAATGAATGTGTTGGCAGCTGGTCTCAGCATGGATCAGTTTAGTGTATTACCAATGCCTTTGGCAGTGTCAAAAAAATATATTGCCATAAAAAAAAGTGAAACATCGAAACAGACAATCAGTGACATAAATGAAGCGATAGAAAGGCTGCATAAAAATGGTCAGATTGACAAGATAAAAACAAAATACAATATCAAAGCATAATAGGTCCAACTTTAATGCCTGAACAATAAAGTGTGCAGACACAGTATTGATTGAGTGGAATACGATGAGTTAATCCTTAACAATGGAAAGTTGGCCATAGCTATTACTAAAACTATTCTAATTTAGCTCGTAGAAAATGGAACTTTAAAAGAGAAGTATATGAATAACTATTTGAATAGGTCATTAGATCATCTTTGCGTAAATGACGACAAAACAGCAGTATTCACTACATTTAAAGCGGTGCAAGATTTATTTTCCTCAGATTGGCTAAATAGATCCGATGGCCACAGGCTTCAAATATTATGGGCTAGAAATGACTACCTATCTTCAGCGGAATTATATTCATTTGGAAAGTCGATAAATAGATTGCTACCTAATTGTTTTACATGGCTTCAGTCTACAGCTATAGAGATAAAGAAAAACAAGGAGACCTCTCATGGACCTCTCATGGACTTATCACGGAGATTATTACTATAGGCTCTTTATCCTCAGAGGACGGCATCATTACCCCTTGCACCAAATCTTATGAGACTTATGATTATACAATTGAGAGCAAGTCTGGTTATAAGTATAAAGTATCGATTAAGAATTTTGACATATCAGTACATGAAAGAGCTTTTATTGAAGAAAGTAAGATCATTAATAAGATGTTTCAAAACCTCCTTCAACATTACCAAATGTCAGGTTCATTACGATTAGTATGTGAGATTTCACTAACTCGAAAGATGACTTTAGATATCTGCATTTTTATAGCTTCCAGTATCAAAAGCTATGGCCATTTCTACCCAATATATGGTTGTATGGTTAGCTTTGTTCCGCTTTACGGATACGATAGCAGCCTTTTAGTGAACGGCTCAGGTACCGTAACTGTGCTATCAAAACAACATAGGAATGAGCAGCGAAATATAGAAAGCAAGATAAAGTCTGCTAATGACAAAATGTTGAAAGATCCTGTTGACGCAAATTCCATCAAGCAATTGGTGATAAGGCTGGGAGAAACAACCGACATCAACAGAATCAAATCATTTATACAGGATATTGCAGATGATTATGAACGATGTGGGTTTGATATGTGCTTAATATTTCAGTCTTCGGTAGTTGCGGATTTAAAAGATAATACCTCAAATATAAATACAACAATTGCCCCAATAGGCCGTTCATTTTATCCGGAAACTGAAAGCATAAAAGAAAAATTAAAGAACATCGGTTTTATAACGATGTCGTTGGGTATAGGAACTGTATCGACTGGAAGTATGCCATTAAAACTAGTGGTCGATGGTCAGTTGGACGAGGGTGACGTATCAAATTATTATGTACTTCAACAGGGCGACATCTACTTAAAAATGAAGAAAGACGCGAGTGGGCTTTCAGCAGTGCTTTCGCATCCAGCCCCAGGGATAGCCGTTCATGCAGTGCATGAGAACTTCACCATTAAAGGCGCAGTTTTTCCCGTAAATAACAAGCTGCTAATTGTATAGTTTCATGTGTAGGTCTTTTACAATCAAGGCCTGAGAAGTCCTATCCACTTGTCCAGTATCCATCAAAGATAAGGCCTCTTGCCAGAGGCCTTTGACGCTATCAAACCCCTATCTTAATAAGTTCTTAGATCATTTAAACCGGTACACGTTTTAATTCAATAATCAGCCATTAATCCGATTCAATATAATAGCGATACCAACTGCAGTTTTGCCGGTGGGCATTGTAAAGCCTAAGCAGCAAACGCTTTACCCTTTACAAGCACGAGTAGGGTGGTTGAGTGGAGAGTTTGAAGTGAGTCTTGATAAAAGAGCTGTTGTGGAATGGGTTATAGGAAATAGCTGCCAGTTTTACATCGGGAATACTGTCATTCTCTATGGTACCAGCCGCCCACGCATGGACATAACGGACCTTTTCTTTGCAAGCTCTTAAGCGAGAGGGCTCACTGATCTTGAATGTCACATAATTAAGGCATATGGAATCGGCATGAGCGACAGAATTGTTTTTGAATATACCGGTTGTGGCCACAACACTGAATATTGAGTTATTGAGGTTTCGATAAACCTTCAAGGTTTGGCCAAACTCAATTTCACGGTCCCGAAATAGATAAAGCATGATAGTAGGTTTTTTGACAAAGAGAAGACAACATTCCCATATGGGGGGAGTCAATTAAGACCATGGCTGAGGATGTGTTCCGACTCAGGTACATGAGACCATGACATATAAAGGAAATTAAAAGACAACATTCCAAACTAGAGTATGACTAAGGCACAATGGTAACCGAATAGCTGATCTCTTCGTTGCTGACGTTTTTAACAGCTTTTTCTTCCTGACATCAAATGCATCATGATGGCTGTGTTCTCGGGCGCAAAATGGACCTAATAAGAGGTAATGAAGAGAAGGGTATTGTCTTGCTCTTAAAATAATTGTTTTGCTGTTAATTTAAGCGCTTGGGTTTTAGATTAAATCTTGGTTTTGAATTCGATTCTACCTATATAATTTTATTATTCATTTAAACCAGGTACTTAATTTAAGTGTGATAATTTAATCGTTTAAATATAAACAGAATTAATTTAAACGATTAAATTAACATCAACATACCAATTAAAAACTAAAGTTACTTTAAATTGGTTTCAATAAATTAGAATTAATTTAAGAGCCCTGTGGCCCTTATCTATCCATTTTTTCTTATAAAATTATTTTAAAAGAATACGCGGGGGCGGGTTCGAACTACGGCAAGGGTAAGGGTAGACGATGAAGCCAAAAGCTAAAGCAAAAAGAGCGTCTATCACAATAACGGCTTGAGTCGAAGAGATCATCCACCAGCTACAAGCCCTTGATGTTATACACCAGATGGGAATGTTGTCTTTTGACTAATAGTTTATATGAGGTTGCTCCGACTATTCAGTCTCATTAGTAATGATGACGTTAAGTATCATACTCAAACGAGTGCCATTAGATAGTCTTACATTGATGTACCTGTATTCACAACTCAGGTAGCACTGGCCTCAACGACTCAATCAATAATGGTTGAATTCATGATCGATGTCTGTAGTATTAGTGCCAGTGTTACAGAGCGCTCGTTAGCCGACCTTTGGCGAAGATCACAACGCATCATCTGGCAAATTTACACCAACCTCAATCCTGTATTTCATTAAGTAAATTCTGTGAGTCGGTAACGGTATTACTTGTTAATGAGGTACATCATGTCAAAAGACCTACTGCGGTTTCCATCCGGCAGAACTGTTCATAAAGTGAAGCAAGAAGCCAAAAAAATTAAAAGTGCCTATCTAACCAATACCGATGCGTTAAATGCTTTAGCTGTTCAGCATGGGCTCGATATGCCATGGGATAAAGCAATCACCTACTTAAATAAATATTGGAACTCTTGGTTTGGCGTCCATATTTACCAAGAGCAACCTGAATGGCAAATCGATGTAAGGTATGGACGCTTTGATAATGAGGGTGATGCCCAATCCTTTTCGAAATCATTCAATGGGTCATTAAAATGGGTCGGTGGTGACAACCCTCTTATAATGATTGATGACAAGACTAGTGTCACATATGTAGTTAACAATTCAGATGTAAAGCTTTGGCGAACTAAGCCACAATCAATGAATAAGATTATGATATCTCAAGATGATTTAGAGCGTGTGTATGCTCCCATTAGTAAATGGCCAGAACTGTTCCATAATGAAAAACCGACTTTTGGCTCATTGGCATATGCTGCTGAATTTGGTGATGACAATGGCTCAGAAAAGGGCAGTGTTAATGCTGATGCCCCAAACAAATACGGCCAAATTGAAAAGATTGGATTCAGAATAAGAGGTGAGCAATCAGGTGGGTCGCTTATACAAATCACACATACTCATGACCAGTTAAACAGTAGCTATTACATCGTTACTCTGTTTTCAGTTGATGAAATTTCATCAATCATTGCGGCATTATCGGAACTAGTCCGATTCAATGACTTTATACCTGGTGATGACAGTCCTGCTCCCTTATCGCCAATGCTCGTAAGTAAAGTGCTAGAGCTTTGTTTTGAACAGATCGTGATAAGTTGTGAGGATTTTGTTTACTCATCAACAGAAGACACTGACATTGATGTGAAGGTGGTAAATATATTTGAAATCGAAGATGCGTTTAACCCGGCTGACGAGAACTCTTCGATCTTTCGAAAAGCCATCAAAGATAATAAGCAAAATGTAATATCGGCATTAGGGCAATCGGAATGGCTTTCAGTTGATATTTTGGCTAGCTAATATCAACCAGACTTACAATTAAGCGTTAATAACCAGAGCACAGTTGAAGCCTAGGTGTAGGGTTATATAGAGGTCTAACATGATATAAGCGTCAATAAATATCCTGTATAACCCATGCTAGCGCACTTCACAGCTCCACTAATTTACACAGTTGACAGCATAAGTTTTTGGGCTTATAGTTTATTTACTTTTCAAGTACCTTTATAAGTAAATGCCTATGCAAGACCTTGTAAATGGAATATCAATACTCTAATATTGATATCAAAAGCCCTGACTCGAATCAGGGCTTTTTTTTTGGTTTTTTATTTACTTATCAAATACTTTTCCTATAGTGCATTGGTTAAAGAGGGTATTCAGACATTGTGAACTCCTTTGAATCCAGAGCTGACGCAAGTATTGCTCAGTAAGTTCTATCTCAGGAGTCTCATTAGATGAGTTATTTCTGTCAACCTTCCTCCAATTGTTCTATCTGGTACAGAGACCGCTTTTGTGGAAGTAGACTGTGTTTAAAAGGCAATATACAGCACGATTAAGATGTGCAACAATAAGCATAATAAACACTCTCTGCTAAGGATATGTTAAGTGAAACAAATATTTTTGATTACTGCCTGCATGGTATTTTCAGGCTCAGTATTGGCAGAAAATTTGCCTTCATACCTATATAACTACACAGTCTCCCAAAAATTCGCCTCTCTCAATGAGTTTGTCATTACTGACGATAATGGAGGTTTACTTAAGCCATCCAAGGGGAACACCGTTTTCTCTGTTAATGGGGTTGAGGTTAAAACAAAGTACGACGCCGTAATGACTACCAGTTCTTACGTGAAAGAAGGGAAATCAATGTTAAGTGGTAACTCGGTTGTGTATATAACCACTGAAGACCTTCTGGTTGTATACCTCAATTCGGTAGCGTGTGGCCAAGTAGAATTCTCAGAAAAAGATTTACCTTTATCTTCTCCAATGAATTTAACTAGTCCCAACGGTTGTTTAATCAAGTTTTCAATGTCTATTAAAAAACAGTAGACAAACTAAATTAGAGTGGGAGATGGCTCAATTAACGCAAGGTGTTAGTCGGCCTATTGGGGGCTCTTTATACGTTAGATTTGGCAGTTTCAATGCTGGAAACTTGTAGAGTTGGAAAAAGCTATGTCAAAATTTTATTCTAAGGATTTGGAATTAAAATAGGTAGTTACTATAACTTCAGTTGCATATGGGTATTCATTTAATGATGCCAAAATTAACTGATTTGGTTGATATGATTAAGGCTTAGGCCGAAAGGGATTTGATATGATTTCTATTTGGAAAAATACACTCTCGAAAATTTTGATTTCTGATCCCATTGAGTTCAAAAGTAGAAAAGCATTTACTGCATTATGGGATTGGATGTATAAAGCTAAATATAATGGTGCCTGCCATGATTCATCGGTTGTGCTGTTTATATTATTTAATGAACTAGATATCACTAGTGAGTTATGTATTGGTGAGATACAGCTTGAATCAGGTGTCGTTACTGATCACTCGTGGGTTGAGTCTGAAGGCTTGATTACTGATATAGCGATTTCTATGCCCAATAATCCAAACCATTATCACGCCCCTTTATTTTTCGGGAAAAGCTTAGCTGGTGGTCGAGTTACCTGTACCTATGGAAAGAGATTTGAAGGCTTGTCTATTGATAGTTTGTATATTTCAAATCAAAATATTGGGCAATATCTCTCGATGCATCCGTGGGGGGAGGATTTTATCTTTAAAAAAGCCAAAGATATAGGCAAAACCATTGGGTTGAATCTAACTATGCCTAAGTTGAGACTAAAATATTCCGAAGTTAAAAGATCATTTAGATCCGCATAGGGATTGGATTATCCAGAGGTGTTAGATGGGCGAGGCAATACAAACGATAAGTGGCTATAGCTATGGACTTAACATGATGAGAAAACTGAACTCAGTAATAAACAAAGGGCACGACCTTGAGAATCTATTAATTAATAATAAGAAAAAGTTAAGAATAAGTTCAGACGGTTTTGTGTCTGTAAATATGCAATCCGAGGAAGCAAAACAAGCTTTCATCATGCAGATTAGGTTGATGAACAGACTTCGCCCATAGTTCTAGCTATCTAAACACTTACTGTTTGATTTATCCTTCGAAGCTAGTTTGAACTATGTTTAAATAAAGACCTTTTCTGTTATTAACAAATTCTTGGGGTTGATCACAAGCATTGTTTTACCATGGTACGCTGCATCGCTAAAATTCAACTCATAATCAAAAATGGCAGATATGCCTACTGTATACAGCAATTGATTGATTGCCCTATCTCTTTGACTCTGGCGTACTAAAGCATCGGCGCCTGGAGCATACCTAAGCATGGCAAACTCCATTAAATTATACCAATCTCTATCACAAGAATGGGCAGAGTAAACCAAACTTAATTGTTGAAAGGCTTGAATTACAGCGTCACCTTGTAAATCTATCGGTATTCCTCTTGTGGCCACTATTGCTGAGTTTGATAATTGGCACCCATAAATAACGCCCTTATTGGAACCGCGGCATCGGTTAATATGGTATCGAGCACCTTGAAACTGTTCTGTAAAATAAAGGCCCGACACATCATCAGTCCCCTCACCATACGAGGCAAACTTAAGGTCAAATTCATCAAAATCATGTCTAGAGCCATGAAAAATCATAGATCCTGGTTCATATAACATACACAGTCACCTCATTTTGCCGCTGGTGGTTGTTGTGAGCATAAATTCAGCTATAAACTTCGTCCAATATGAATTTTTACTTTTTACACTATGATATTACAACACCTACATTGTGTGCTACAATATTTTACGATTCATTAATTAATTATATTTACTGACAGTCAGTGTAAGGGTTTCTCATGATTTCATTAGTAATAATTTTGTCATCATTATTAATGGTGAGTGTTATGTATATTTTGCATTTAAGAAAGGGAAAGCTGAAAGAAGCCAGCGTAATCAGTGAAAACACTATTTTTGAGTATTATTTCGACAAAGACAAACAAAACCTGGTTCTAAATTTAAGGGATCTCAGTTTTACTAAAGTAGAGCTTTCAAAGTTTGTTAATGTGCTTAATGAGCTAAACCTTGAGATGAGCCAAGAGGAATTGCCAAGTGAATAGCTTTATTTGGGAAGTGCATCTCAGCGGAAAGAGAAAAAAAACAAACCTAAAAAATAACGGTTCAGCGGGTCAGGATAAATCGATTACAAAGCCACCAGCATTACTTCTAAATGCAAAACTCCCTGCTATTTACTGGAATAATGAAAATTATTCATTGATACTCAAAGAAATAGACGAAAAAGGCGATAGTGTTACTTTTCAAAATAAAACCATTACCGGTATGCAGCAAAGCGCATTCGCAGATAAGGTCAGAACTAACACTAGAGTAATCCCAGAAAGATATTTTGATGTGATTGATTCAGTAAAATTGTTATTTAAAATTGTGTTAAAAAAATCAATTTCAAACTGGAGTCAATTAGAAGCAATACCATTCTGGGTGGTTATTATGCTTCTCATGTATTATTTGGGTAACTCCGACATACGAAAAATTGCTTCGCTATTAATTGATATGAATGCCAGCGTTTATACTCTGTGTATGGGTGTGTTCGGGTTTGTTATCGCCAGAGTTTTCCATTTACTGTTTCCTGCAAATTTGGAAAACCAGGTTGCCAAGGCCATAGATAAATTTGCATTGCTTTGTTACAGCTTAACCATAGGCGCTTCATCTTTTGTTATATGCCAATCAATCATCGACCAAGATAAAAGCATTCTGACCCTGTTAGCGTTATGTCTACTATGTCATTTTACACAATATTTTTATCTAGAACTTAAGGAAAGGTTATCGCGATGCTATCAAATTGGCTTGATAACACTCATAGGGCTGATAGCTGTATTGGTTTGGAATAAGGACCGAATATTGGCTTTCTTGTAGTAGGAAAGAGTTATATCAAGCGTTGTTAAGCTCTTTTAATTTTACATAACGGGTTTTAAAAGACTTATAGGTAAGCTTGCTTATCACGCGGGATGCCTCAAGAACCAAACTGTTGTATGCGTCCACTTCCTCCGCGTATTCTCTATAATGGACTGATACTTTCACCGGGTTCAACTTAAGCATACGATTTAACATTGGCAATAGTAACGCTTCATCATCTGTAGTCCTAGCGGTTTTAAAGCCTGTACCTTTTGATGGTATCAGTGAAGATAAGGAGCCATTTGATTCCAAATATTGCTGTCGCCAGCGGCAAATAGTCCTCCAATTTACAGCGTTATCCATCTGCAGTTCAGCGGGTAAACTCTGTAATAGTGGGGTAATATTCTTATCGGTCCAGCCTTTGTCTATATTTCTGTCTAAATAGGCTATAAGCCGATAGCGTCTAACTGCAATGGCCTCTTCTAACATATTCATATCAGCTGTCTCATTTGTAACTTTATTCACATTAGGCATACAAAGGTATGTATTTCCACCCAATTAAAATCACATTTCAGCATAAATAATACATCCTTTAGCTTGTTTCGTGCAAGATAGCGTATGAAATTAGAAAATTATTTTCACTCCTATTTTAATCTAATTGACATTTTACCTTTCAATATTTTGATTGTGGCTGAAGACATTAGAATAAGAATATTACGTATGACTTTAGTCGCTTTTATCACTGGTAATTAGGCCTGCGATATCGCATAGTTGGTTGCTCATGGAGTAACCCATTAAGGCACAAGTTATGATGCTAGAAAGGTATGCAGACGTTTTGGCCCAATGTAACGCCATTATTACTGAACAGTTTCAAGACGTAGAAATTTTTGTGCCTCAATTCATGTCCTTTGCCTCAAGTATTGCTGATGATTTTAAGCGCAATTATATTAAGAATCCGTCTGCAGCAAGTAAGTTCCGAATGTTGAATGATATAAATTCTAATGAACCTATTTCCTTATACCTCGACCAGAAGAATTTTGAAGATTCAAGTATCGCTAAGCTCATGTCTTACGAGGATTTTACCGATTTATGTGTAAAGTATTTTTGTTTTTCCGAAATAGAGAGTAAGCAACCTACAATTCAACTTCACAAACAAATTGATTCTGCTGGACATTCATTTTCTCTGCACTTTAACTGGCAAGGCTGTGAGGTTGAATTTAATGCCGATGCTGAGACTGATGAGCACAACGCCCTACAATTCGATTCGTCATTTGTAATGGCTAAAATTTACCATCAAAAAAATTCCTTTTCACAACTTCTTCCACCTACGGACATAAAGGCACCTATTGTTGGTGTTAGTAGCGGTTTTATTGATAGCTTTGGCTTTAAACAAAACATTACTACGCAAGCTAGGGGGGAGTTTCACCATAACTCAATCGAGGACCGAATTAGAGGTTACCAAACACTTGGCGCAATGAAGCATTTATTAAATAACTATTTTAATGCCAGCTTTATAAATGAAGCTGATGACTTTGCGCCTATGATCCCTTTAATTGGGAGTTACATTGCTAAATATCAAACAGAACGCTGCAAACTAATTGATTTAGAGTTCGTCAATGCAGACTATACGGGAACAGTTGATAATTGGATTGAGCTATTTAAGAAAATTGAGACTCTTGGGTCAGCTGTTTATCAACCGGCCATGTATGAGCATTCGGACTTTAAACCAAATGAAAATGACCTAAACACCTTTAAAAAGCATATGTACAGGATGGCATTAAGTAAAGGTAATGACCTGATCAATCCAATAGCCCTTTACGCGCTAACCATGGCCATCGATGTTAAGTCGCTTTATTCAGAAGCAAGCAGCACTGTTGCCCGCAGTTTGGCTAAATACGATTTAGACATTGATGAAGTCAGGAACAGCATAGAACTTGCCAACACAATTGACATCGCAGTAGAAGGGCTTACATTCCGTTTTCGTGAGGATATTGCAACATTGAATGACAATCTTGACCGCTCTTTATAGGCACAGGAAAAGTCCGTAAACAGACTAAATCCTATTCAGGTAAGCAACGTGAGATGTAAGCTAGGCTGTTAACTAGGATTAGTGGCTATGGTCATGATGGTTTGAATGTCGGTCATCAGGCAATGCTTATTGCTGCACTAAGTGATAGTAAGCAAAGCGTTGAGAAAGTTCAGATACCATCATTTGAATTTGAAGCTTTTTCCGTTAGACGTGTAGAATAATTTAGAGAGTGACATTAGCTGCTGTAAATAATTACTAAGTATAGGAACATGTATGCCAACATTTAATGTAATCCTCTTTAAAGGCAAAGACAAAAGGGAAGATGTTTTATCAGCTAAAAGTAGGCAGGATGCTAATGATAAAGCTGAAAAAAAGTACCCTGGGTTTATTGCCGACACTTCATTAACTGCTAAAATCGGCTAGTTAACACATAGATAACATAAGTTGGAATGAACGCACTATTAATTTATTAGCTGCGCTAGGCATCAGTAAAATGCGCTGGTGGATTAAAAGGGTGAAACAAAATATACTTAACAGATAATGAATAAGTATATGGCGGTTAGGGTGCATAACTTCAATGGTATCGAATCAATGTTTTCATTTAACCCTATGCCTAATAGGTATGATGAAATCATGGCTGGTGGCCAATCTATAGAAGATGCGATCAATGACAGATTGCAGCTATTAACGCAATCTGAGATACCATTAATGATTGCTGAAATGAGACTACGCTTCAGACAAGATCATGAATCAGTAATTGGCCCACTCCTCAATAGCGCTATTTTTAACAGACTTGCAATGGAACGGTTTGCAAAATCTCAAGCCTATCTTAACTTAGAAGATATTAAGCAAATAGCACGACAATCCAGAATAGAAAACCTCTCATTTGTAAATAGAACATTCAACTTAGAAACATTGAACCGTTGGTTGCTGCTCAACTCCATAAATGACAACTGTATAATCAATATTGATGGCTTTAACAATATGGATTTAAAATCCTTCACAGCTGTTTTTACAATCCAGCATCCTGACTTTTCAGCGCATATAAATGGGGAATTACTACTAGCGGAAGGGGATATTTCATTTAACACAAAAAGAGTATCGCTGTCTTGGAAGACATTAAGCGAGCAAGCTTTGATGAGTGTTTCAGGCGGGTCATTATCAGACCGCACAGACCAACCTTTTACGGACTTCAGTGACGGTGAGCTTGCGCCATTTAAAAATGATGTTGACTACTCAAAAGCGAGACTATTGTGTCTCAGAAGCTATTGATATCTTTAAGGTGAATTACCAAGCTTTTGCTTGTGCTCGTGCAATTCTTATCAACCCCAAAAATGAAGATAAGCAATTGATAAATGCTTTCCTAGATAGCATAGAGGGTAGTATCAATTACGGTTTAACCACCACGCCAACATACATTATTAATGACCAATCAGTTAAAGCATTGTCAAATGCAGACTTCGTTTCTAATGCTGTAAAGTTTTATTGCACTGATGCCAGTAATTTTACGAACGAAGACAGCTTTTCATTGGTTAAAGCCGTTTTAACGAAGATCATACTTAAATCTAGAATGCCTTTCGATGGAAGTGATAATAAGTTAGATATTGGATACCTCAAGCTGATTCGGGATTTAATGAACACAGCTGAGTCAGAAAGCCTCGTATCTGACACTATTTTTGACCGCTCAATAATCAGAAAACTCAATCAACACGCCTCTGAAATTGATGACATTGACTCATGCATTGCATTGGGGGATTTCATTGATACCTATATCACTGACTGCTTCACGCCACCAGCTGCCAATGAAAACGACACCGGACTTATTGATCAGCCCAGCAATTTCATGAATTCACTTTAATTTCAACTTCAACGATAGCGTATCGATTAACAAAATATTAATTCAAGAGTGATAAACATATGTCTAAAGTTACTTTAAATGAATTGTGGGATTTGACTCTAAAGCAATCAATCGGCCTTAGTGGGCAATACGAAGCGTTATTGAGGCAGACACAGATACTTATGCGTAATACTGCTAGGGAGGCATTAGAGGCTTACCCTGATAGTGTTACAGGCTACTTTGAAACAAAACTAGCAGGGGCATCTCTTGATAAAGCCTTTAGTATCCCAAGCATCAAGTTTATGGATATGTCGAGAGAAGTAATTATATCGTTTAATGAATTTAAGGAACTAAATGAAGGAAAATTCAACAATTATTTTGATGTGGAATTTCAGAGGTGGGTCACGTTAAAGCAAGTGATAAATGACTGCGAGTTAAGCGCTATTGATGCAACGTATAACTTCGCTAGCCCGGACTCTCAAATAGTCACATTTACAGATAAACGGTTCAGTGAGAAAAACTTTAGTGCAAGAGTTGTTTTCAACCACCAGGGAAACGAGGCAATCGTTAAATATAGTGCAAACTTTTCCTATTGTCCTGCTCAACATTTTGAGATGGAAACGACAGATGTCGCTGAACCCATACATTGACATAATGTACCCATAGTTTGACAAATCTAACCCATTCAATGACATAAAAATGGCTTTTGTAATTATATTACAAAAGCCATTTTCTTTAATATCAGTATCTTGAGTGATTAATAACCCATACATTGACAAATTTTTGCATGTTAGTACGCTAAACATACTGTATTTGTGCGAATTTAACTCATGTCCATTTTCAAGTTAGCTTTGCTAACACAGAACTGCCCCTTTATTCGCTAGAGTAAAAGCTCATTCACTATCTATTAATGTGCGTTTGCCCTAACAAATGTAATCCGAATTAAGTTCATCTAGAAATTATGCAGCACTGAGCAATCCAACCTCTCAACACTGTCGCTAACTTATTGATTATAAGTTAAAGTAATAAATTAATGGCGGCATTGTGTGAGGAAC
Source organism: Shewanella sp. BF02_Schw (assembly GCF_014596695.2). Classification (NCBI taxonomy): domain Bacteria; kingdom Pseudomonadati; phylum Pseudomonadota; class Gammaproteobacteria; order Alteromonadales; family Shewanellaceae; genus Shewanella; species Shewanella sp. BF02_Schw. The sequence goes on along the minus strand of NZ_JABKAW020000005.1, from coordinate 89,846 downwards.
ATAAACAGCAGCTAGCCGTCTATGTAGCGTTAGACATTTTGGAGGACAAATGAAAGTATCAGTGTCGAATGAGCAGCAAGAGAGTTTCTTGTATGTAAGTGGTCTATCGGTTACCGAAACAATTAAATTATGTGAAAATGTCGAAATTTTACCTGCTTGCTGTGATCCGTCATCAGACTTAATAATTGAACAAAGTGGTAGTGAAGTTGACTTGGGCATCATGGCTATTTTTCTTCGTAGAGTTGGTGCTCAAGTAAAAGTATCGGGTGCTACAGGAAAAGAGTTAGCTTCAAGGGCATGGAATGCTCAGTGGGACGTGGTTATTCTCAGTGCTTTATTTGACTGTGACGCTGTAGTAAATTTTCAAAGTGATACACCTGCTGAACTACTCACTAGCGATAGTCGTCTTGCTGTAACTAATCACCATATGAGAGGAAGTATAAACTCTCATTACCCAGTAGGGGCTGAAGATATTGACTGGCTAAATGTGCATTTCCATAATGCTAGACATCTTCTAGGTGTTGATAGATTCAGTGATGCTGTAAGTGCTCGCTCAAGTTACAGATGGCATCCAAACCCAAGGGCACAACTAGCGGTGTTGTGGTCAGGTATTGAGGGGCTGTTTGATATCCAAGGTGAAACGGTTTTTAAACTAAGCTTGTATGTTGCCAAATTCTTGGAACCTAACGATAAAGAGCAAGCAAAGCTTCTCTTATCTGATGTTAAAAAACTATACAAAAGTCGCTCTTCCGCTATCCATGGTTCAAAAATTAAAGGTGATCGAAATCTTCTGGTTTCAGAGTCTTCAAAATTACTTGAGCGTCTATTGCGTAGGTGTATAGAGGTCGGCTCTATACCAAATATTGAAGAACTTACCTTGTAATAAGCACATGCCAAACAGGCCGTTATAGGAAGAAAATTACGGGGCATTTTTGCCCGTAAACGGCGCATTATAAGAGGGGGGGAAATGAAGAATAAGAACAAATCTAAAAGTTCAATAGTAGTAGGATTGACTCCTGACGGTTACAAAGTTTCTGATGTGAGAATGACCAAGCCAACATTTCACTATGCTAAAGACGGTAATGGTTCAATGTTGGTTCAAGATATCGATACCGTAAAACTTAACCGCACCCGCCAGATTAGCTACTTTGTACCAAACAACATTGGTATGCTGATGAGTGTCAGCTCAAAGGCTTCAAATCGGGCTAAAGAAATCTTTGATCGTAAGTTTAAAAGTACTGACTATGAGCTAGATGTAACTAAACTTTTTGGAAACAAAAATGAGGCCATAAGTACTATTTCTACAGATGTTTATGACTATATCGAAGAGATTCAATCTGCGATTGTTTTTGCATACACAGCATTAGAAGCCTTTGCTAATCTTAGTATCCCCAAAAATCATGTTTACCAAGCTAAGAAAAACTCAAAAGGTATCATCGAATCATACGATAAAGCTGCTATTGAACGCTGGCTTAGCCTAAAAACAAAGATCAAACATATACTTCCAGAAGAATATGAAACAACAACGGTTGAAAAGCAAAAATGGTGGGGGCAATTTGTAACCCTTGAAGAGTACCGAAATGAGATCATTCATCAAAAGTCTATTGGTGCAACGGAGTTCTACAAGGTGTACTTTAAAGATTCAATCTTTAATATCATTAAATGTATTGAACCAGTTATATCTTTTTTCTATGTAACTCATCAAAAAAACGGTAAGACCAACGAAGTTTGGCCATGGTTAACTGAGCACACTGATATTCCATCAATGGGGTTTGAACAAAATCGATTTGAAGTTGTTGGGAATGTGCATCAAGGCTTTAAGAAATCGTTATAACAAGGCTCTCAGATTTCAAGCAACTTTTTCTAATCTTAGAACAGCGTGTTAGAGAAACAAAAAAATACAGAGACCAAACAGTACAAATCTATGAGCTTCCTGATGGTCAGGCATTCGATATCACGTGGGGCAAACCTGATCTAATACCAATTGTATTAAGTATTTGACCAATTCAGAGCGCCTCAGACTTTTCAATTCAAGGCGCATTTATGAAAAAAGGGTTATTCCCTTTTGAACCATTGCAAAGCAGAAGTGGAAAATCTGATGCGCTCACGTAGTGTGGGTTTCAAAGCCCTTTATGCTTCGTTGTGGGCTTTAGATATAGAATAACTATTATCTTCAATCCCCCATCTCGCCTAAAGGGCTTTGAATTCTCGCTGACTGGTCAAACTTTTAATGCAATTGGTATAAAAAGGCTTTAAGATTGTTTTTCGTTAATTGGAAAAGGTTTGTATAAGTACAAGTACGATAAAGCATTTGATGGCCAGATTATTTGTGAAGTGATTTACATAGATACCACTGATAGAGGGTGGAAAGGGTACAGAGAGTTTGCAGTAAAGAAAATGGCTAAAGAGTTATCTGGCACTAAGGTCGAAGGCGAAAACCCTAGTGTTTTTCAGTGGGTATTAGGTTCGGAAGACCCTTCCGGTGCGAGTTGTGGACAGTTGATCTTTTACGGAAATCTCGTTGTGTATTTGGCATTCGTTCCTAAGTCGTTTAATGTAAAAAATTACGTTAACTTATTTGATATTGCACAAACGGTCTCAAAGACCGTATATATAAAAAAAGACGGCCAACAATACCGGATAAACTAAATCCCAAACAAGGTATTGAAACGAGATTTAAAGCGGGAAGATTTCGGGTGAATCCAATTTCGCTATTACTGTACTCAATTTGCGACTTAGGTAAGTATTTCCCCCTTAATACAACATTTTCAATTAGGAGGTAATTGTTGGAAAAGTGTAATTTGTGTCGTATTAAATCAGAGTTATGTAATTCACATGCAATACCTGATTCTGTGTTTAGATCCTTGTTTAAAAAAGGGAATGGTCAGGCCATTAAACTATCCTCAAATGAACGTTCTCCAAACTGTAAATCACAGGATAGTTGGGCGACCGAACAACTATGTAATAGATGCGAAACTAAGCTAAACATCAATTATGACCAATATGGATTGAACTTGTTGCGGGGTAAAGTTGGAGAAATTGAAAAGGGTAGTGAAGGTGTTTACTTCTTAAATATTGATACTTTAAAGTTCAGAAGCTTTGTTCTGTCTGTTTTTTGGCGTGGTGCAGTCTCTGAACATGAAAACTATAAAACCATTGAAGTTTCATCAGGGTTCTTAGAACTTATTAGGTCTAGCTTGGTTAGATCTGCTAAAGTCTCAAAGAATTCATGTACAGTTTTCGTTCAAAGGTTAGTAGACACTACAGAAGGTGGATTCAGCGAGTCCAACCTTAGAGAATTGGTTGTATCTCCATTTCCAAGAACTTATGAGGTTAGAGGACATCTGTATAGTTCTATTACAATGATATTTTTAGGTTTTTGTTTCGAGATATTTCCTAGTCCCATACATAGCAGTGAGAAGATATCTCAGTTTGCACTTGGTAGCTGTAAATCAAGCTATACCTTTCCATATCTCGAGATCACTGAAATACCGGAGGTATTGGATTTAATGGTTAGTAGCTTACGGAAAGTGAATCAAGGCTTAAGCAATGTGTGAAGGATGCTAAGTCTAGTCTCCCGTCCTTATATCACTCTGCATTCGGCTACGCACACGACTGAATAATTGAATAGATTGCTGTGGTAGGTTATTTTTGGCCTCCCAATTATAGGCCGGCCATAGCAGGACCTAGTGTTTCCGAGCTTCGACATACTTATAGTAATGTGATAACGAAATAATAAAGCATTAGCTCTAAGCAGTTTCTGTCCAGATACGTCTTGGAGTGATCAGCCTAAGACGTTATTGCCCCTTTAAGTGTCAGCGCCAGCAATTCGTTCAATACAGGACTAACCTCTTTGCAATACTTTCTCTCATCAGCCGGAAAGGTAAGTGTTTCTGTTAAGCGACAACTGTTCGATATAATAATTTTTATAGAAGTTTAATAAGCCTATGATTATTAAAGAGTGATAATTGTATTTTTTCAGTTAAACCACTATAATGGCTTGGTTAAAAACCAGAAATAAGGATATTTGCATTCCATGAAAAACCTCATAATTATATTAACCATTACTCTATTAGCAGCATGTGCATCTACTAAAATTAATTATGCTCAAGAAGCATCAAAAATTGAGTTAGGGATGACTAAACAACAGGTTATATCATTACTTGGAACACCTAAAAAAACTTCATTAAGAAAGCGAAATGATTCAGTTGTTGAAGAGATGTCTTATTGGTCAGAAAAATCTATTGGATTTAGCACTTTTGATAATGAAATGATGGCAGACGATAGAGTTATGGTGGTTGTTGTTGATGGAAAAGTAACCGAATATGGCGATCTTATCATGAATATGAATCGTGCCATGGAAAAAGCAATGGATAACAATCTTAAAATGATGAAAGCAATGCCTCAGCCAGAAGTCAAAGTTACAGTAGAATCAAACTAACTAAACTATCTCATTACTTAGATTTTTTTGAGCTTATTTGATTCAGTTAATCATTGTGCATGGCTCGCTTACTGACTCTTTTATGCCCCATTGTTAGCCAGCAGCAATGTCGTTAGTATCAAGGCCAACGCTTACATATGTCACCTAATCCACTTAAAAACTAAACCTTGTAAAATATCAATAGGTTAAAGTAGTATAACCCTTATTAATCACCCACTATAAACGATAGCTATGAGTGAAAAAGAAAAACCTTGGGTGCTGTATTTTTTGTTCGTAGTATTTTTTTGGGCAGGAACTGAATCCCAAAACCCAGATATTAACCCTTGGCTTTATGTCAAAGACCTAGCTGGTTTAGCTCTATCTATGTCTGCTCTATATTTAGCAAATAAAGCACTATTTACTTGGAAAGCTCAACATGCCTATTGCGAACGCTATCGCACCATTGTTGAATTAATTAACTTGGCTACAGAATGCAAAGAGAATATTGACACTTTGCGTCACAGAAATATTTCTATTGTAGAGTATGTTAATACTAAAAACTCAGAATGGAAACCTATAGCCGAAGCATGGCCTTCTGCTTCGCATGACCTGCACCACTCTTCAATCCAGCTACAATCCAAAGTAAACAGGGCAAAATTTTTTCTATCGGAGGAAGACTTCAAGCAGGTTAAGAGTTTCCAGCAAAAATTATTATTAGAACTAGTGCCTTACAGAAGAACTTCACAAGATATATATAAGACATTTACAGATATTGAAAACGAAGTAGATCATCGAGCAACTAGCGATGCATACAGAAGTTCAGAAAGAATTGCTCCAAAGGTGCATAGCCCACTAGGTGAGTTACTAAATTACTTAGGGACCCTCATAGAGGAACAAAAGGTTAAAAGTTAAAAGGTTCGGGGTGAATTAGGGGGGAGGTTGATGTACTTTATCTCATCTCAATTAACCGCATTAGAGCAATTAACCTAACCCACTTTTGTCCAGGTTCTTGACAGATAAGCGTATCTGAGTATCTCGCATTATTAATCAACCTCATGATAATGTTTAATAACATGGTATTAGAACTGCGTACACCCTAGGGAGAACTTAATGAAAAATTCAGGCACGCCTTTAGAGAACCATCAGAAGAAGATGCCAGTTAGGTGTGTTTGGGTCGCGGTAGTTTAGTTAGGGTGGGAAGACGTCGCTAACTCAACAACCACAGTTGAAGCTCAATTACCTGATAATAAGTAATAGAGAACCGAACATGCGATACATAATAATCCGATAATTGCCAAAATCAGGCCAAGATCTATGTGTTCCATTCTGTCCCTTAACAATCCTTGTTAATGATGCTGAAAGTATAGCAACGGTAGCAAGTTAATGGTAACCACAATTATCACGGTTTTATTTACTGGAGCAGTTTTGGGCATTACCACATGGCCAAATTGAGACTCTGGGTTTTAGCTTCGCTCAACTAATATATGGCCATATCCTACTAACTACAATCGTGATGACCAAGCAACTAAAGAAGGAGGTCATCATGGTGATGTTAAACCGAGGACAGCGAAGCGGCGTCAAAAAGCCTTTTCGACTTGAAGAAATTTGGCGTATTTGAACCAGACTCGAGATTGAGAATAGTTTGATGCAACTAGCGCTGCTCAACTTGGCAATTGATAGTAAACTGAGAGCAAGTGACTTAATCCCTCTCAAGCTTTGCGATGTATCCTCACAAGATAGGATATTTAATCGAGTTAAGCATATTCAGAAGAAAACAGACATTGAAGTTCAATTTGAAATAACGACAAGAACTCAACAAAGTCTGATGAAATGGATTTTGATTGCATCGTTAAACGCAAGCGATTTTCTTTTTCCAAGCCAAAGACGAAAGCAACAACCAATTAGCTACTCGTACTATAGATATCTTGTCAGAAAGTGGGCATCAGATCTTGGACTAGATCCTAACCTGTATGGAACTCATTCGATGAGGCGAACTAAAGCGACACTAGTCTAAGCAAAAACGAAGAATATTCGTGCTGTACAGCTGCTACTGGGGCACACAAAGGTAGACAATACGATTCGCTACCTTGGCGTTGAACTGGAAGATGCACTCTTACTTTCAGAGGGAACTGATTGCTAGCTTTAAGGAACCCTAGATCTTAGGGTTTCCTTGGCACCAAGTGCCCACTTTAACAAGTTGCTGCCCCAAAATTTGTTTCGAGCAATCAGAATGTCGGTTCATACGTTTGTCCGTTGGCCAAATTTTAGTAATGTGTTACTAAAACAAGATACTAACATTGGTTCCAGTGTTTAACTATTGACCAGAATGCAATAATACTACAAAGTGTCTATATAAATCAGTCGCTTTTAGGTTTAGTTAGTTCAGCATCATATGATAAAAATAATCACTTTCTGTAGACATTTGCTTTCAAGTTGGCTCAGTTATATTGTTTCATGGCTTGAAAGTTTTGACCATTCGGATATAGAACAATCCAAATTCGTGGATCTCGCACCAACTGATGAGGCAGACAAGGCTGGTGTATATACCGAAGCGATTCTGTTTGCTACGAACAATGCCAAGGTCTCCAACATTGCCCTAACTGGCCCCTATGGTTCGGGAAAGAGCAGCATCATCCAATCCTTCTTGAAGATGTATCGGCGACCTGTGCTTCAAATCTCTCTAGCTTCCTTCGTTCCCGAGGCTGATTCGGGGGGGGATAAGGTGAGCCGTCAAGAGATTGAGAGAAGCATCCTGCAGCAAATATTGTACGGTGCTGATGCAAACAAACTTCCTCTGTCGCGCTTCAAAAGAATTCAGTCGCCCGGCGTTTGGTCGTTTCTTAAATCTCTTTACATAATGCTTGGAATTCTCGCGCTTTGGTACGTATTTCGTCAGCGAGAAGATATCATCAGTGGTAAATTTCTTGTTCCGTTCGAGCCCAGCAATTGGTTCCATCTGGGGATATTCTTGCTCGCGGCAACATTCCTCTGGGCGACACTACATCACTTTTATGTGGCGAGTTTTGGTCTGTCACTCAAGAGCATTTCGTTAAAGGACGTTGAGATTAAACCAGCATCTGATGATCAGGCGTCCATATTAAACCGCCATCTAGACGAAATAGTCTACTTCTTCCAATCAACCAAATATGATCTTGTAATCATTGAGGATTTAGACCGATTTAATAATGCAGATATTTTCGTCACACTCCGCGAAATTAATAGTCTCGTGAACGAGAACGCAGGTGTTAAACGTACTATCAGGTTCCTCTACGCCATGCGTGACGATATGTTTGTCAACACCGAGCGAACCAAGTTCTTTGAATTCATCATTCCCGTCATACCTATCATCAACACATCGAATTCGATCGACATGGTATTGGATCAGGGAAGTAGACTTGAGCTCGACGGACGCCTTGAACGGCAGTTTCTGAGAGAGGTCTCACGTTACCTGAACGACCTGAGATTGATTCGAAACATCTTTAATGAATACGCTATTTATGTGGCTCAATTGGAAACAACTGGAGAGAATCTGCTTGATGCCAACAAGCTTCTTGCGATCCTGATCTATAAAAACGTTTATCCAAGTGACTTTGAGCAACTGCACTGCGGCGCGGGTAATCTCGCGAAAATATTGAACTTAAAAGACGAACTAATTAGGCATGGTGAAGCAACGTATAGGGGCGACATCGAGAAAATTGAAAAACAGCTTGAAGTCGCAGAACAACAAATCCCTCTTGACTTGAAAGAGTTACGGCAAATTTACGCTATGGTTCTGATTGAAAAGCTTCCAGAGAATTTTAATAAAGTTTCTATTGATGGGACAGGTTGGATCTCCTTTCCACAGCTAGTTAGTCACGATGCATTCGATCAACTGATTGAATCTAAACACCTATCTTGCTATAGCGCCAATGGTTATCAACAGAATGTAAATATTTCCAAATTGCAAAGCGAGGTTGATACTAAAAGATCTTACCAGCAACGCAAAGTAGAGATAGAAAGCAAGGCTACTGATAATAAAAACAATAGCTTGCGTAAAATAAATGAGCTGAGATCAAAGATTGCAACGCTACGCACGACTAAGCTCAACGAGCTGTTGCGTTTTAACGCCAACAGCATGCAGGATCATTTTGAAACCTTCGCTGAAAATGGAGCACTTGCCCGTTTTCTGCTCCTAGAAGGCCATATTGATGATACTTACTATCAATACACCTCACTCTTTCACTCGGGCCGTTTGTCGCCGAATGACAACAAGTTTTTGATCCAGATAAGGGCATTTATCACACCAGAGCCAGGTTTCCCTATCGATAATCCACAAGAAGTTATTGCCGCTATGCGAGATGAGGACTTCCGACAAAGCTATATCTTGAACGTCAAGCTTATCGATAGCCTCCTGAGTGACCGTAGCAGTTACCGCGCCCAATTGCAGAAGCTTTTCCAGTACCTCTCGTCGAAGTTTGAGAACTGCGAGGGCTTTTTCGATTCCTATTACACCAGTGGCATCGATGTTGCCGGACTTCTTTCAGGTTTAGCCAATGCATGGGATGGTCTTATTCCAAAAGTCATAACCAGCCCTAACAATATCTCCCACGTCACACAATTGGTCGCGTGCCTACCTGAAAACTCGCTCAAAATGCTCGCAAAGGATTTTGACGAGCTACCAGAATTTGTTTCGGCGAACCTTCCAGAGATTCTGATTAATTTACCTGAACTAGCACCGGAACGCCTTGCATGCCTCGACTTTGAAGTCAAAGATCTGGCTGCAATCAAAGAACAACCTGAAATTGTACGCTTCATGTTCGAGGAGGGACTTTTCGAACTTACGATCGCAAACTTGGAATACGTCTACCAAGTTATTTTAAAAGAGAACGATCTCGAGCCACTACGGACGAGGAACTTCACTACTATACGTTCGACGAATAACACAGCCTTATTGGAGCGGGTAGAACGCGATTTCGAGCGCTACCTGTGTGATATCCTTTTGGAGCTTGAAGGAAATTCTGAAGAGGATACCCCCGCTATTTTAGCTGTTGTTTGCCAAGATACGCTTGAGCAAGATGATCTTCGGGAGTTTCTTGAACGGCAAATGATCCTGTTGCCAACCCTAGAGGATGTGCCTGAGAGATTGCACCCGATGCTGTTCCGGTTAGGTAAGATTGAAGCAACTTGGGAGAACTGTCTTGCTTTCATGGAAGATAACGTGTTCGAGGCAGATAGCCTGATTGGATATCTTGATCGAGATGTTGTTCGTGAAGTTATCTTGGAACACCCTATTCCTAGTGATTCTGCTTCGCTGAAGCTGCGTCAGTTCCTCCTCAATGCGGGCTCGCTGTCTGATGCAGCCTACAGAGAATATGCTCACGCCCTGCCGAATTCGTTCAAGAACCCCCCAAAAGAAGTCGAACCAAACAAGCTTCAAATCCTGATTAATGAAGGAAAAATCACATTCACTAAGGAAAGTCTCGATGCGCTCGCTGATCACTGTGATTTGCAGGTTTTATTCGTCGCGGCCAACATCGATTCATATCTTGCGGACTCTGACAGCTTTGCACTCGACGATGACTTTCTAGAGGATCTTCTTCGATCTGAAATTGATAATACAGCCAAGCTTGGGATAATTGAATTGATGGACCTAGAATCGCTCGTCGGCCTACCTGAGCGATCTGCACTAATCGGACCGATTATTGACAACACCGACGCCAATATATCCAACCTTAATGCAAGTGTTGCGCAATCCCTGATAAGGTATTCTTCGCCCAAAGCAACGCAAATTTCACTTTTTAACAAATTTAGCTCTCTTATGACGGATGACGAAGTACGTCATGTCTTGGCCAATCTACCTAAACCATTTTCCGAAATAAAAACTGGATACAATTCGCCTAAATTGAAAATTACACCCGAGAATCATGGTTTGGTTAGATGGCTTAAATCAAGAAATATTATTTCGTCATGGAGTGAGAGTTTCCTCACTGACGATATAAGAGTGAATCTTTATAGACGCTGATAAGAGAACACTACATAGATAGATATTCACACTTAACAACTAGTTTTATACGAGTTCTCGTACTGACATAGTATAGCGTAACAAGCCACACCATTATTGTGGCTGTACCAATGGATCCGCTTCGCTCGCCTATGTGCTTAACGTTAACCCATATAAATATTAATCCGAAGCTTTAGAATTAGAGCTAAGAATCTAGCGCATTTATGTCCAGAAATAATTTAAGCAAGCTTTAATGTAGTGGGTCAGTCTTCATTGACCCACTTCGCCCTATATTGTAATAAAAGTACATGGAAAAGTTGTAGTTCTAGAGGTTTTCATAATTTGTCAGTTTATGGTTATATTTTATGTCAGGATATGGTTGTAAATTTTAGCTAAGCAATTGAAAATAGTTTATTGCTTATGTCAGGTTATGCTTGCAGCGACAACAGAATCGGCCGTGAAAAACCCAATACCTTTAGTGCTCATTAAATATTTGAGTGATTCAAATAGCAAAGCGACACCGAGTTTTGACGAAATTCAAAACAATAATGATACACGGTTAGCCTTATCTAAATGCTTGTTAATGGCCAACATAAATAATACGTATTTATTGGGCGGTAGCATTCATGAAAGTGATCACGCTATTACCAATAAATTTTATAACAATATCAACAGTATTAGAATCATCAATGCCGCAACCAAGATGAGTAGCCAAAGCATAAACGACCAGCCACCAAGAAAAGTGGAACCTAGACAAGTACAGGCGCTTAACGACTTCATGGATAAATGCTGCGGGGATAATTATTATCATTTCGAAAGTTACGCTTTTTTGAGCTCTCAAATGATCAAGTTAGAAGACATTGAAAAGCTGCAATACCTCTATCAAATTATGACAGAACTCAGTGATGAAGCTCTGGAAAATCCAAACCTACAATCCCAGTTAACTTTAAACAAAGAAAGCCTAGAAGAACTTAAACAGTCATTTCTGCTCAGCGCTGACATTGAGAATGTGTTAATCCATCAAATCGTAAGGCCTGACGTAACAGAAAATATACCAGAATTAGAATTGCCAAACTTAAACTCACTATAAATGGAAGTGCATATGGCTAAGATAAATTTAGACGAATTAACATCTCAAGCTGTTACACACTCAAACAGCATTAGAGGCCGTTACCGTCAATATGAGATTGATACCCAAATGTTGCTTCACAAGCTAGCGGAACGATACTCTCAAAATCACAAGCCTGCACTATTAGGCGACAATTAACTTGGCCGGTTCGCGACAACTAGCTTGTCCGGTTTTGGTAAGCTCTAGGCATACATAATTATTGAGAGATTTATATGCCTGGAAAAACCATAAATCAATCACAGGTTAACCTATATATGTCTTATCGTAATCAACCTAAACAGACTCAATCATCTGCAGCGGCTAAAGCAGGATTTTCATCCCGCACAGCCAGACGTATTGATTCAGGGCAGCACAACCCCCCTCCATTACCGCGTCAATACGCTACTCGAAAAGATCCGTTTAATGGTCTTTTTGAACAACATATTGTCCCACTGCTTGAAAAAGAACCCACATTACAACCCATTACATTATTTGAAAAACTCGAAGAAATCGCACCGGGGCAATTTGATCGCGCGCAACTTAGGACTTTACAACGCCGTATCAAGACATGGCGAGTCAAATACGGACCAGAAAAAGAGGTGATTTTCAGGCAACAGCATACACCTGGAGCGATGGGGATTTCCGATTACACTTGGGCTAATGAATTGAATATCACCCTCGCTGGCAGTGCATTTAAACACAAACTTTATCATTACCGCTTGGTTTTCAGTGGCTGGACTTACGTCGAAGTCATCTTGGGTGGCGAAAGCTTTGAGTCATTGTCATCCGGGCTGCAGAATGCCTTTTGGCAAAGTGGGGGTGTACCCAAAACCCACCGCACAGATAGCTTAAGCGCTGCCTTTAAAAACCACACACAAGCAGAAGTCCTCACAGAGCGCTACACCAAGTTATGTCAGCATTACGGTGTAAAAGCCACTCGAAACAATAAAGGTATAGCCCATGAAAATGGCGCAATTGAAGGCCCTAATGGGCATCTAAAGCGAAAGATAGCGCAGCAATTGCTATTGCGCGAAAGCCGTGACTTCCTGGATTTAAAGCAATACCGAGCATTCATCGATGCCATCGTCGCTAAAATAAATCGTCAATGTCACACGCGTTACATTGAGGAGTGCGCGTACTTGTCCGCCTTACCCGTCCGTCGAACGAATGACTTTTGTGAGCAGTACGTCAAAGTGACATCCAGCAGCACGATTTCCATTAAGCGTGTGACGTATTCCGTGCCATCACGGCTCATTGGCGTGACCTTACTGGCGCACATTTATGATGACCGCATCGTCCTCTTCTATGGACATGAAATCACATTAACCTTAGCGCGAATACACACGCAAGGCGCAGCACGTGGCCGCTCAATAGACTATCAGCACCTTATCCACGCATTGGCTAAGAAGCGCAATGCGTTTAAAGCATCACAACTTAGAGACGACCTTATACCTAAAGGCGATTTTTGGCAGTTATGGCAGGCACTCACCCGTGATGGTGTGACTGATACAGATTGTCATTATATGGTCGATTTACTGGTCATCGCTGCCAACTATGATTGTGAGGCTGCATTGGGCCGCTTCGTTCTCAGCGCATTTGAAGCAGGAAAAGCGGTAACGATAGATGAATGTCGACGCGTTTTCAGGCCTGATACGCTATTTACCCCCATGATTAATCGTCAACAACATAGCGTTTCAAGTTACGACGTACTGTTAGGAGGGCGCAATGGCTAACCCACTGAGCTTACCTATATTATTACAAGAGTTACGATTACCCGCGATAGCAAAAGCTTGGCCTGATATCGCGCTAAAAGCGGTGAAGGAGCAATGGGGGCCTGAGCTATTTCTCGCTCAGTTATGTGAAATAGAGGCCTCACACCGACAAGAAATACGCCTAAAGCGCTTACTGAAAGACAGCCAATTACCCATAGGGAAACAACTATCACAGTACGATTTTAGTGAAGTGACAGGGATTAGTGCCGTTCAAATCAAGCATAAAGCCAGTGAGCTCGGGTGGTTGAGGCAAGGCCACAACATACTGTTATTTGGTGCAAGCGGTCTGGGGAAAACACACCTAGCCGCCGCGTTAGGCTATGCCCTTATAGAGCAATCTGTTCGAGTTAAATTCACAACAGGAACCGCCATGGTGCAGCATCTACAGAAAGCGCGACAAGGTTTAGGACTAGAAGATGCGCTTAAAAAACTCGATAAATATGAGCTACTGATTTTGGATGACATTGGCTATGTAAAAAAGAGCGACAGTGAAAGTCAGGTTCTATTTGAACTCATCGCACATCGATATGAGCGCAATAGCTTGGTGATAACGACGAACCAGGTATTTAGTGACTGGGACAGTATCTTTGGCGACAATATGATGACGGTAGCTGTGATAGACAGGCTGGTGCATCATGCTGAAATTTACCGACTTGAAGGAGATAGTTACCGTAAAAAACAAGCTATGAAATTAAACGACAAAAGCGGCCAACTTAATTGACGCGCATAGGACAAGCTAGTTGACGTCTAACACTGCACTTAACCGCTATTTTAATGATAAGTTGGCTAATTCTGGGTCTGTGTCTGATGCACTAAAAATACAAAACGAAAACGTCTTAGATGTGCCTAATGAGTGCTATATCGAACTTGTGCAGATGGGTTATGCCACAGTAGATAATAAAAAGGAGATTGGTTACGTAGTTAATACTAATTATGAACTGCTTTTTCCGGTTGGCTTTTTGAAACTCAACTTCTTAAATCAAATAATGTGAGGCTTACAGACACTTCTAACGTGGGTGGTAAATCAATAATATTCGAAGGCAAGCTACCTTGCGGGTTAGAAACGAAATTCTCATTCCTACTCATTAATCAAGATGAAAGCACAAAAATAGCAATAGGAACGAGCAATCAGAACCCTGTGATTATAAGCGGCACCGCATTTAATATTTATAGGGATCTGGTACCGGATGATATTAAGCATAACGTGCCACTTTCATGTGCCGATATTATTATTGACGAGCATGACAAGGTGATTGGCTCTTTCTCTGACCTAACTTCGAATACCCACGGATATAAAAGGCTTGAAGAAATATCAATTATGCCACTACTACTGGAAGCTTTTGCAAATGAAGGGGCTCTAGGGTCTGCAGATAAGAAATTAGTAAGCCGTTTTTTCTCTCAACTAAGCCTGGACCATGACCATTGTATTTCAGAGTTAATCAATGAGAGCCCAGTCTTCACAGATGGCACTACGTTAGTAGACTGCATAAATACATTGCTAAATACTTTTCAGCCTTTCTCCGGTAATACAACCCTCATCCAAGCGTTGTCATACTCGATTATAGATCGACACAAGGAGTATGGCCTAAGTCGAGATGGTGAGTTTGCCCAATTGAACTTCCTAAATTATGTAGAAGATACGATGAATCCTTATCTTACAAGTGCTAAAAAAGTCGCCCAGATGAACAATGTTAAAAGCTTATTGAATACTACACAAAATGAACGCAATGAAGTTCGACATTGCCACCAGCTAAGCCAAATTGTCGACATAAGCATATCTAATCAAATCGACACAAAAACCACAGATGGCGAAACAAACGAACTTTTCATGAATAATTCACTGTAGTTAGCAGGTTGGTAGATAAATGAATCAAATGAATATTTTAGAAAAAGTCTTATTTCAAGCTGGTGCGACAAGCGATGAGCTAAATTCACTACTTGCATCGACAACAAACAGCCAGATAAATACTATTTTCACCGAATTCTTACGAGATGTTTTCAATGATAAGCATGAGCATTTTTACGATGCTAAGCAGTATTCGAGCGGAATTGGAATGCTGGTGGGATGCGCTGTTGAGGCTGGTAAAAGTCAAGACTATTTAGATGAATTGGATTTCTTTTGTACACGGAGTTATGGCGCGACAAAAGATAACGATTTATCAACCGAATTACTTGTAGAGCTTTATCACTTGGTAAATGCCGACAATACAAACTTTGAAACATTTACTCAATTAAAGCTTTTAATTGATATGCAGCAAAATATCATTCAACCCATTGTAGAAAAAGCAGCTTGTATGAGCTTCAGCATGGACCTGGATGCCTTTATCGTCAACTCAGCATCACCAATAAGTGCCAGTGACAATGGGCATGAGCCCGATACCTATAATGAAATGCCATCTAATGCAATTTAGTATTAAAAACTAGACTATTAGACCTATGTGGAGAGTTTTAAATACTCAGTTTCAAAACCCATAATGAATATTTACAGCACATAATACATGTGTTAATCTTTTCGATATCAACATAATATCATTATGTTCATTACATTGAGGTGATATGTATGGCAATTACGTTTTATAACGTTAAAGAAGGCGAGTTCGTGCGATTAATCGAGTCCCAATCTATTAGCAAGATTATTGCGCAAGAAAGTGCCGATTCACCACTTAAATTTCATGTAGTGGGCATAAATCCGAAGGCTGAAACAGCTTATGCTGTAAGGCATGGCCGTACAAACGTCCTGAGAACATGGAGGCTAGATAATCTGGGGATGTTCTTGAAGGAGTTGCACGTAACCTCATGGGAAGTCCAATATAAATATTAATAAAAAGTAGGTGCAAAATGGCTAATTAATATGGTTTGGATGTCAATTATTTTTCTGGAAAGCTCGAAATTATACTAAGGGATATCTCTAGGTACACGCCGGACGAGCTATCAAGGGCGCTTGCTAGATTGAGTGTATCGGCCGATGAGGAAGTGCTTTCAGAGCCAGAGTTCATGCACCTTATTAAAGTGCAAACTGTCAAAGGCGATTTTAATTTAAATACATAATATTAAAGAACTCAGTTTAGGTAGCCATAAATGCTAACAAATCTAAGTTCATCCATATAATTAAGTTGGTGATCTATGGGACAGATTAAGTGTAATTACGAACAAATTGCGGCTAAAACAATCACAGCGATTGATCGAGAGGTTATGATCTACAACCAATGGACCAATGCTTTTTCATGCGCCATTGCTGAATATCGAACTAAATATCTCGAAGAATACCCTCCAAATCTAGCATCAGCATTTCATGAGTTTACTAATAAAATCATTTTAAAACCGGCAAAGCCTGGGTTTGCTAAGGTTAGTAACGCAAAAAATTTCAACATTTTGGATTTGACGCTTTGCTTTAATGCTGATGCATTTATGGAAGTTGAAAAGCTAGGGATTGACCTAGTAACGTCGATTAAGAAAACATATCAAGAATGGTATACGATTGAACATTATCTTAATGATATTGAATTAACTAAACTAAAGCTTACAAAAAATATTAGTGATTCATCCTATTTGCTCACTATTACAGATAGTGATGACAATATCTCATTCATCTCAACATTCAATGCTGACGGTTCGCTCAGTAACAACCCAACGTTAACATGCTATGAGTTCTCCTTAGTGACCAGTCCAGAATTAAAGTTAGAAGCAATAGCGTCTATTCCCTTATTTAACCACGAGCAAAGATTTGAACCTGTAACTCAGCTAGCGCTTAAGGAGCATATTGATAATTGCCATCAAAAAACACCAAATGTTGAAGTAAAGCTTTTCATCTTAGAAATGTTTGAGCAGATTTTAAAAGGTGAGAAAGTGGATTTAGTTGATATGGCAAAGCTTATCACTAATGTTCCGGCTTCTGTGATGGCTTTCTGTGCTGAGAATTACAGCAACACACGAGTAATTGCAATCGAAAATACGAAGCAGTGGCCTGAATCGCTAAGGCATTTACATCAGTTACTTCTAAATGCCGATACTAGTGAAAATTACAATTATGTCGTCGACGATTTAATTGCAGGTGTAATTGGACATCTAGCTCAAGATGAACCTAAAATAGAAATACTGTTAAATTTGAACAAAATTAAGCATGACGGAAGCATATTTGGAAATTATCTCAATGATGACGCGCCTAAATTTCTTATGTTAACCGGTGCTTGGCAGAATAAAATGAGTGAGTACGAAGAAAAGCGAGCATGCTTTGATCTCAGTAATACAATAAATCATATTTTAGACCAGGAAATTTATTTATCTAACAGTGAGGACCATGAGATTGAAAGTGCTTCCTACATACCCAATTCAATATAATTGCTCAGTAATCTAAGAATGTACTGATTACAATATGTTAATTTTTTCTATTAAAATCTAAATGAAGATATCTGACTTGGGGAGTCCGTCAATACGTATGTTCAAGCCCATTAAGCTTGCGTGAACTATAATCTCTTCTCCAGGCTCAGCATCGTGAAGGTCGCGCAGCAGAGATCAATCAAGCACCTCCAGTTTAATAAAAATGTTCTTCGTGAAAGCTTAGGCAACGACACCTACTAACAAATTGTGCGTTCGTATTAAAGTTTGATAAATCATAATTAATTCTGATCATTTATAATATAGTTTGATAATTTCTGGATTTTTGCAGGCATAAACGGGTTAGGAGTAACATATTTCTGCCCCATTATTTGTTTCGACTGGATGAGGAATCAATTTGCCTAATCGTGATTCGACCTACTTTTATTAATTTATAAATGGAGCTAGCATGTGATTTTGTTTAGTTCATCTTATCTTTATGATTCTTTCAAAAGTTCGCACTCGCTTTTCACCTAGAATTATTATAATCAATAACAATCAAATGATTACACCTTGAGTGTTAGGCTTTGAAATAAAGGCTGGTTACACCAATGGTCTTAAAATTTAAGAAAAATCGTAAAATTGCGTCCTTAATCAGCTACTGCACAAATAAATGAAACCATCGATAGCTTTTCAGCTTAAGATGACAATGCATATGAGGGACACTAAACAGTATGTACTTTCCGGTCTATAATAGAAAAGAAACAATAATGTTATCTAATAAAGTATTGGAATGGATGAATAAAAGAGATTTTCCGATTGAGATGAAAACAGCCCTTTTTCCTTAATAGAGAACCGAAATAAATGACCGTTTTATACCACCCCCCTTATGACAGCCCAATAGAAAATCGTTTTGCAATGTGGTTCGCCAAGTATGCTGACGACAGCATAACGTTAACGTCGCAAGTGAACGCGAGTACATTATGTGGCCTGTTTGTGCTGGATTTCGTTTTAGAGGACGACAACGGCTACCGAGTTGGAATAGAGTGTGACGGAAAAGAGTACCATTGCGAAAACCGTGACGAATGGCGCGATGCTATGATACTGGGCGGTGGACATATCGACGTTATATACCGATTACGTGGTGTAGATATCAACTATCGAATCGAAGACTGTCTCTATTTGCTGGCTAAATTAGAACCATCTTTTTTCTCCGAACGCAGGCTTCATGGGCTTGTAGATCTAGCCAGTGATGAAGTTTTGCGAAGATCGCCAATTCATAAAGAAAGCATGCATGTCATTCGTTATCAAAATGGTCCAGATATAGAGAGTTTAATCATTGAGGTAAGACGAACGGCTATAAGTAAGGACTTTAGATGGTTTTGGCGTTCACTTTATGAGTACGGGTTAAGTGTTGGCGGTGGGCACTTGGATGATGTAATGCTGAGCTATAGGGAGAAGCAAGATCAACGAGGCGATGACTTTATTTAGTTACTCATAAGAATCTAGTATCGGCAGGCTATATTGTTTGATCATTTACATTAAAGTTTGTCACTTTTTTCAGCTAAACGCCACTTGGTGGTGAGATACTTACTTATTTTGTCAAAATATGTGTCAGTTAGCATCGCTTGCACGAATCTTCTTATTTATGGGTTACAGGCCATAAGACTGATTATCTAGCTATGTATATTTGATGTAACTAATTGTATCATTTATATAAACACGGAAAAAGTCATAGTTCAGCAACATGTGCGAAAACTCTAACCATGACAGCAAAATATAATACAGCCCATTTTGGAATAAATGTGCATACTTAACTCTCAGTGATACAATTTACCAAATTCTAGGGCTAGAAATTGACGTAAATAATCCAAAAGCGGCTCCATATGAAAGTGAGTGTGAAGCGGAGAATTCTCTTTAATTGCTCCCATCCTTCAAATAGAACTGGTTGGTTTATGCTAAATTTCTTACTAAATAAAGTCAGTCTAGGTATCACAGGTTTCGAAAGCGCTGCGGCCACATACTCTCAATTACCTTTATCTTTGCAAATGCTATTAATTGATGCGCCAAGTTCAACATCAATTTCTATTATGGAAGACGGTTCCCTGACAAAAATTGGGATCTATTCCGGTGATTTACTGATAGTAAATCAGTCATTAACACCCCAAACAGGGGATGTTGTATTGTGTAACTTAAATGGCGACATTATATGCCGCTTACTCGATATTGAACGAAAATCACTATTTAAAATTGAGTTGGTACCGGACCTAATTATTGAAACAAAAATTCAAGATACTGATGATTTTACTGTTATGGGTGTTGTGCCATCTTCCATACGAATCCACGTTAAAAATGACAACAGATTCAGGGATTTTACGCTTAACGGGTTAACTGTTGCTGATGCTCTGTTTGACCTGGATGAACTATTAAACATTAATCCACAAGCCACATTCTTCGCAAAAGCAAGCGGAAACTCAATGCAAGGCTCAGGCATATTCAATAACGACCTTATTATCGTAGACAGAGCATTAGAAGTAACTAATGAGGCTGTGATTGTTTGTAATTACAATGGCGAGTTTGCATGCAAGGTCATAGACACTATAAATCAAACGTTACTCTCAACATCATGCGTACACGAACCCAAACCAGTTAGGGAAATTGATACATTTAATGTGGAGGGCGTTGTGCCAGTTTCCATTCGAATTTTAAGGCCTCTACCACAGTTAATTTAACTAGATTTAGGTTATTTTGAATGACTATATTTAACTTTAGTCATTTACATAAAGTCAGGACATTTAGAATCTCTAACAGGTAACAAAAAAAATTGACATATCTTACTTGACCGTTTCCGATTGTTGGTTTCTCCGTTTGACGTATCCACTATAAAAAGTTCTATTTCCGCTATGTCTTGAGCTCGATAAGACAAGAGTGCTGAAAGCTATAGTGTAAAATGGCACTCCCTGAACTGACAGCATTCACAAAAAAACATCTCAGGATGCTGTTTTTTGCCAGTTTTCCACATTAGGATTTCCTATATGGCCTCGAAAATTATTTTTTAATATATTGACTTAATTTTCAGTTCACGATAATTTGAAATTGCGCTTTCACTTGCGCGTGTATTCACGCCTACATTGGCGAAGTCTGGATTTGGACAAAGTGATGTTTACCACCATGTAGAACCTCTTACAACATGCATTGCATGATTGTGATGATAGGCGTGATCATAGTTATGACGGAGAAATGTATGTCTGTTCAAATGTTTCCATCTGGAATATCAGTAACCCAAGCAAAAAAAGATGCTAAGAAATTAGCTAAATCAAGTGGTTTACAGTTATCTGAAGCCCAAAACTTAACTGCATTCAAGCATGGCCGTACATCATGGGCTGCTTTGGTTAACCAATTGTCTACTCAGAACTCATTGTCGCTACATTTTAATCAGGGTGAAAAAAAGCTTAATTTTCCCAAAGAAAAATCATTTACAATTGTAGAAGGAGTATCGGGATCGGGCAAAAGTGTGATCTTGATTGAAGCCGCAGCTCAAATGAACAAAGCTGGATACCCAGTCGTCTATCTCACTTGCGACTTATCAAAGGTCTCACCGTCGGACTTGGCAGGGCAAGCTGTCATCCAGCAACAGAAAACTAATCCTGACCTATTTCTAGTTTACGACTTTTTAGATGAAGACCTTGATTTAGCATCATTTTGGTTAAATGGCTCCATACTGATTATTGATGAAATTGCAGCTTTTTTTGAGAAATATTCATCTGATTTAGTCAATGACTTGCTTAAGGCTTCAAAGCATACAATCGTAGCTTGCCAAGAAATTAGAGACATAGATCGTCACTTAAGTAATTGCAATATCTCTAATGAGTGCATTCAAATGTTATTTTTAAATGATGTTAAAGCAACTCACTTCGGACAAAAAATAGAGCGTGAACGAGGCAAGTTTGTCGAGTTCCTAGCTGTGAACGATGAATTGACTCATAAATTTTCTCTTAGCTTAAATGAACATCAAATTATCGGTATTTTTAACCAATAAAATTAAACGATTGAAGCATTACTTCAGCTAATGCTTCTTTTCCTACCTTTATGGTGCTAGCCAATAGTAATTATGGCCTCTAGCACTTCACCTTGTCTTGAATTCATTTAACTGACACTATAAGCGCACCAATTTTGCTTATGGTGCGTTTATAGTGAAGGGAAGACCAATTAGCAACAGCGAGCTTTGGGACTATTTGATCGGTAAGAATTGCGGTCGTAAATCAGAGTTTAAAGAATGTAAGAGTTGGCAACAATGCAGTTGAGACCTTTAACACTGATTTTCAAACTGAATGGCTCTATTAGTAAATAATTAATCTGGGAAAATGTCTTCTTATTATTTTCTTACCAGTGTTTGAAATGGTCAAAACAGCAGTGAGTATGAAGTAATGCCCCTTATATTACTAAGGCGCATTACTGATAATAATAGGGTTGGATATCGTATTGGTATTGGTTTTGGTTCGAGTTAAATCAGTTAAATCAAGATACGCCTTTACGGTAGAATGACTTGGTAGTGGCCATTGATTAATTAGCAAAAGCATGGCATTTTTCACACGTTGATCAGACATTGGTAACCAATGGTTTAGAAATGCAAATTCAATATTTTTTGAATCTATTGTTGAATCTGATGGGTTATCTGTCTTAGGGATTAAATAGCGACAGCCTGATGACTTTTGTGTCAAATCCTGATAATGGTTTGCATCTATAAGTATCGGGTCATGTTTGTTAAATCGGGCCATTACTGCAACGCCCATTTCACCACTTGCATATATTGAAGTTGTTAATTTATGAACCGGGTCTGATAAATTGTCGTAAAAGTAAAAAGCATTGAATACCCCACATTGGTGAGCATTAGCAATTGGTTGGTTAGTATGGATATCAGGATTAAAACCGTTCGATTTTCGAGAGGTTAACATGAAGTCCTCCCTAAATAGTTGCTGCCAGCCTTTTTTATCGCTATCCGAACTTCTGTTGTAACCGGTATACGTTTCAGTCCGATAGAAATAGTTGTTTTCATTTGGACTTTGAGAATAATAAGATTCAAATCCATTGCTAACAGCAAGATTTTTCAAGTAATCAAATATATCTTGCGGGTTCACGTTAGCTAAAAAACCATGCATTCCCTCTGCCTTTAAATCCAACTCACCATTACAAACATCAACTACACTAAAGGCTTCCCAAGGTTTATTGTTTTGGCCAAAGCGTTGATTTATAGATTTCTTAAAAATCCCTGATATATCTTGAAGAAAACCCATATAACCTCACCTCTAAAAAATGAAAAGGAAAAATGAAATATACTTATGGGGTACCTGATAGTCAAATATATTTATTTTTTGTAAAATGATAAATTTGCTAACTACCACGCTTAA
Source organism: Shewanella sp. BF02_Schw (assembly GCF_014596695.2). Lineage (NCBI taxonomy): Bacteria > Pseudomonadati > Pseudomonadota > Gammaproteobacteria > Alteromonadales > Shewanellaceae > Shewanella > Shewanella sp. BF02_Schw. The sequence continues at coordinate 66,844 of NZ_JABKAW020000005.1, read as the reverse complement.
TATAATTTTGAAGCGTTCTTGGGTCTTGATGGCCAGTTCTGCCCATTATATAAATATCGTTCTTATCATTCTCGGCCAGTTGAGTAACACAACCTGAACGTAAGGAATGAGCGCCAATCTTCGATGCAGGCAAACCGGCTTTAAGAGCATAATGTTTTATTAAACGATAAATGTCATTTCCACTCATTAAGCCAGTGGCCTGTTTAATTTCGGGATCTTCTTTATAAGTTCGAATTGATTTCTTGTCCCTTGTTAGTGTTCTAAATACATTACCTTCAGTTAATTCTGCTTCTGAAAGCCATTTTTTTACATAATAATAGGCAGAAAAAGGCTCATTTATAGGCAGTTCTTTCCACTCTAACTTATTATCTTGGTTGGCTTTTGAATGCAACAGGTGAATACGAAGGGCATCACGGCGAAAGGAAATATCTTTAATCAAAAGCGAACATAATTCAGAGCGACGAAACCCCCCCTGGAGACCGAGAGTAACAATCGCTTTATCTCGAATTGCTTTTAAATTTACGTCTGGCCCAATAGCTTTGATGATCATTTCTAACTCGTGATACATGATTGGGTCTTGCCTTGTATCCTTTATATCGCGACCTTTTAACCGCTTCAAACCATCGAATGCATCGACATTCATTTTGTGATCAGTAGGAGACATATAACCATTCTGATTATGGAAAAATTTGATTGCGGCTAATCTAGTCGCAATAGTGTTTACGGCAAACTGCTTTCCATCTCTACTAAGACAGTGTTCTGATTGAAATGAGATAAAAGCAAGGACTGTTCTAGGATCTGCTGGTATAGCCCTAACATTGTTTTTATCGCAAAAATCGTAGAAAGATACAATATTAGACTCGTAAGTTTCAATCGTTTTAGATGTCCGGTTATTAGCTATCAGGGCTTTTGCTGTATCTGAAAATGCATTAAAGGAAGAGGGCATTTGGTCCTCATACACAAATTCATCATCCTTAGTTAAAGCAACTTTACCTCTATACTTAGTTAACTTCGACATATAACCCTCAATAGCTGATAACTCAATGGCTTAAGTTTACCTCTACGTATCATAAATACAAGAGCCCGCGGTGAAATATACTGAATATTGCTAAAACAAAAAAACCTATGTAGTATTTAAAAAGTGCATTTGCTAACGTTTAAAGATACATTTTTGTGAGGCGCTTATGATCAGATTTAATACACAGGATATTGCCGAAATAATGCTGAAGGAAGGGGGTTATTATACAGCGGCTTCATTGGCTATTCTTCTTGATATTTCATCGAAGAAAGCATCTTGGTACCTTTTCAATGTTAGGACATCTCGAAAATATAAAACCATTGATACCGGATTACCCCTTCGAAAAGTTAAAGTTATATCAATTGACGGTAGAAGATTAACAAAAACTGATTTATGGAAAATAGCACTTGGGAAAAAGCAAGTAAATTAATGCCATGGAAGTTGATATGAACAATCGCGCCGCAGTAGCAGATATTCAATATGCACTTAGTACAGAAGAAGGTTTAGTCTTTTTACGCATATGGAAGTGAAGGGTCGTTCCAAACTATCCGTGATGAATTGCCTAATGTGCCTGATGAAGAGTTCATTTATGCTGACCCACTGTGGAAATCACAAAATGGTGATTCAATATCCTCCAAGTGATCTTCACAATAACTCATGGGAAGAAGCACGAAAATATTTAGGCTGGAATGATGGTTTTTTCCATGCGCCACATATTGAAAAGGGCGTAGAATAGATAAAAAGGTATCTTGAGGTGTTCAGCATGGAAATGTTCTACTCGTTAATACATAAGCAAGATTGGGGGGGGATATTGAGATTAACTACAAAAACCCAGGAAAGGGCTAAACAAAATCCATTGGAATGGAAGGGCATTTGCAACACACTGGGTGAAGAGTTTGTAAGGTATGCAGCTAATGAAAAGCCAATATTGGTGAGCAAATTGTGCTCAAAGTATTTACTAATGGCGTCTGAGAAATACCTATTTTTAACCGATGAACAACAGATAAAAATTGAAGAAATGGGCCTTGAAGCAATGAAGGTCGACAACTTTAATGGCATACCAAACTACTTGAAATTATGTTCAAAAAGTCAGGTTGCGCTAAACTACAAATGGCACAGAAAAGGGAAAGACCAGGTTGCTAAGACTGTTAAAATTCAAAATTCACCAATGCTTCATTGGTTAACGCCATTGTTTAAAAGTAAGCAAGGACAGTTTTTTTATCAAGCACTTAGAGATATATATCCAACTTTATTTACATATCCAAACGTTGCCTTAAAAAACATCTTTGACTACGAACAGATTGAAAATTCATTAACAAAATCTCAACAGGATTTCTATTTCAAGGGGGTAGTCGACTTTGTAGTTTATGAGCCAGATGGGTTGCAAAATCCGCTTTATTTCTTCGAGTTAGATAGTGCCTACCATGATAATGAAAAAGCCATTCGCAATGATTTATTAAAAGATGCAATCTTTGAATCGGCAGGTATTAAATTGCATAGGGTTAGATTAAATGGAAGGACGCTTACTGCAAAACACGACTTTAAGCTAATCATTCAAAACCTATTACGACCAGTGGGGTCATCATAATATGCAAACAGTCAATAAAAAAGAATTAGATCTTGCAATCAGAACTAAAGATTCCCAGACATTAAAAACCTTAATTAACGATCATGTGATCAGCCGTTATGATGTTAATCGAATTGCATCCAAGATGTGTAGTATCGGTAATTTAGAGGTTTTCAAGCTTGCTGAAAAAAAAGGGGTAGATCTTTCTTTCGATAATGGTGACTTTCTGACCGAGGCTGTAATGTCCCAAAATATTGAATTGGTTATGTATTTATGCCAACTTGGGGTCGATGTTAATGCGAACAAATCAGCTGCAATAAGATTTTCTGCGGGGAATGACAACTCAGCCATCTTGACTTATCTTATAGAACAAGGTTCTAACATACACGCACAAGATGATTGTGCGCTGTATTGGGCGATTAAAGACAAGAAAAAGCCCAACATTGAAATACTGGCTATGGCCGGAAAATTAAAAGACTCAAACGGAAAGCCTTTGGACGTTTTGAGTTGGTCCAAAAGCGAGGAAATCTTATGCCTTTTAACTGCCCTGCAAATCGATATTCATGTTGCTAACGAACTGCACAACAACAAGCCTAATATTGAGCCCAAGCTAGATGATAAACTGTTTGCCATAAAAGAATTGCAAAATTCCTTATAATATGGTTCATTTGAAACCTGCTCGAATCCACACTGCAGTAAATGTTCTAGATTGACTTGCCATAAAACACCGAATGTAAAATGAAATCATGAATTATTAGAACTAATTTATTTTGACATATTCTACGTATCATAATGACAGTTATGATACGTAGCAATTTATGTGCACACATTTTATTGCCGTTACTTAGCCTACCCGATTAAAATGTTTAGACATATTATTGGTTGTCGATATAATGTGTAGACACATAATCATACAATTACTAAACACCTAATGTTATACTGCAGAAATCGCATAAAGCACGATTTGAAATATCCCCACTTTAGAGGTCAAAATGAACAAAAAAAAGAAGCCATTGTGGAATTACCAATATTCAGCTCCCACAGCTGGCAAGCGATTACTGCTTCTAACACCTGAAGAGTTGCCTATAGCTGCGCCATTGATCAAGAAAACCTTAAAGTTAAAATATGATAGTGATTTTATACCACTAAAGTTTTTTAGGCCATTGAACCAGGGTGAGTATTCAGTTAAGGCATTAGAATTAAGTCGAGCATTGCGACAGTTCAACTCAGAAATAAAGGCTGGTACTTATAAAGATAATGTTGAGGATGAAATCCACCTTGAACTTCATATAGTCAGTTTAGTTAATATGTATTGCAACCAGGTGTTTTCTGATAATGGTTGGAAATATATTAGAAAGTTAATATCTCAAGCTGTAAAACGTGCAAAGTCAAAAACAGTATACTTAGACTCTAATACATTTAATCTTTTAAGTGACTATATTTTAATACATAAACTTGACTCACCAAATGAAGCTATATCTCAACTTTTGATAGATTCAAAGGTAATAAATATTAATTTTGATGATGATTAGTTTTTAAACTATTAAAATATTTTTTTAATTCTTTAGTAATTTTGTGTTAATTATTAAATTAAATAATAACTTGATTCCTGATGTTACTCTTATTGTTTAGTTAAATAAAGCCTACTGAAAACTATATGCTACTAGGCTTAATTTGCTTTATATAGAGTAACTTAGGTCGCTCTCCCGCTCTTCCCTAGTTGATAATGAAGGAGTATTGACTAACTCTTGTTTTATTATAACATTGCAAATGTCATCAGCTAGAGACAAGCAAGAAATTAAATCATCGACTTCATCTTTGTTTTCCTCATAGTATTGTTCCATTTCATAGCTTTCATCGAAAACGTTTTGAGCTATCAAATCGGGATGTCTTATTAAGCTGGCAACAAAAAGTATGGGGTTATCTTAATTATTATAGAATGAGTCAGTAATTGAATACATCATTTTATAATTATTTTCAAAGTCGAAATCTTTCAATGCTAGTGATATATTAAAAATTTCATCTAAACCTAAATTTATTGAAGAATTACCACCTTTGAAAAATTCAACAGCCAGAGTATCGAAATAACCATTAAGCTCTTTATCTACAATGAAACATTTTAAATCATCTAGTGTAAATGATGTTAATGGTTCAATAGCTAGTGCTATGGCGTTGAACACACACAGCGTTTCTAGTTGCGACGGCAATACCTTAGCGTTTCTTACAGGTGGGGCAAGCTCCTTAGAGATCAGATTATATCGGTACATACTTAGCATGGAAAAGCTTAGAGCATTTAATCGACTTATGTTGTCGTTCAAATTGCTTTCTACTTCACGGCTTGATTCGGTTGAAACGAAATCTAAAGAAACAACTTTTTCATGAAAATAAATTTTTGATGATTTTTGTTTAAAATTTGAATTAAAAACCAAATAGTCAACGGGTTCATTTATGTTTGTGGTCAATCTGATGCTAATACTTTCCCTCCGCATTCTCGAACGCAGAGATGAGTCAGTTATGGCCGATTTTAGTAAAATTTGCTCAGAATCGTTGTAAGTTTTTTGTAGGTGCCAACGTAAAAAGTCTTCGGTCAACTCCCTTGGTTCTGGGATTTTTGATTGATCTAGTAAGAGTAATGAGGTTTTATTTAGCAAGTCACTATTGAGCTCGACCATATTAGATAAATGGGAGAATTTTGTATTTCCGATTAGATAAACCTTATTCATGTATTCATTATAAGCAATGTCTAATTCTGGCGCATTTAATCTAACTAACTGTTCTTTAATACTTAATAATTTATTAGATAATACACTTTCAAGCGCCTCGTAATAAGAGTGACATTCCAATAAGTCTGAAACTGCCCTACCGGCGTTTTTCAAGACAGTTGTCGCCTAAATTGTTAAGCAGCTTCTTTGTGTTGCTCTGGATTTAACTCCACAGCGCCTATTGGCTGCCAGTTTCGCTCTTCTTTTGACCATCGCTCTGGATGTTCATTTCTTTTTGTCTGATACAACGCTTTTCGCTTCGCCAGTATTCCCACATCAAGACCATCATGCCTCTGGTTTGGTGTCACAAACTTAATCCTGCTATGGCGATGCTCGTTGTTGTACCAATAAACAAATTCATTGACCCATTTACGCGCGGCTTCTAACGACTTAAACCCTTCACTCGGCCAACGTGGATGATACTTTACCGTTCTAAATAGCGATTCTGAGTATGGATTATCATTGCTCACCCTTGGACGGCTTCGTGAGGTCACAACGCCTAAATCGTACATCTTAGCTCGCATCGTCAGGCTCTTCATGGGCGCGCCATTATCTGAGTGCAACACAACGTTTTTCTTTAAGCATTTCTCTGACCAGACCGTACGCTCTAGTAGTGCTGCAGCTTGCTCACCTGTTTCACTGTCGTGAACTTCCCAACCGACGATTTTTCGACTGTAAATATCTTCTATCATGTACAGATAATAGTGCTTTCCTATCACCGTTGTAGGCAGGTAACTGATATCCCAACTCCACACTTCGTTCGCTTTTTTAGCCGTATAACTGGTTGGCTTTTGATGAACATTTCTCGGCTTAGCTTTGCCTCGGTGGTGCAACATGTTTTCTGCATGCAAGATACGGTAAAAACTCGACTCAGAAGCAATATACTCACCTCTGTCGGCGAGTATAGGTACAATTTGGCTTGGTGGTAATGAAGCAAACTCTTCACGGTTACACACATCAATCACGCCTTGTCTTTCAGCCTGACTCAGTTTATTCCCAGGCTCTGGCCGCGTAACTGTAGGCCTTTTATCTGCGCCAATCTCACCGTCTATTCGCCAACGCTGTAAGGTTCTTGTTGATAATCCAATCACGTCACAGGCCTTATCTTGCCTCGCGCCTGATGCTACTGCGGTGATGACCCATTGCGCGTATTTCTGCCTATCGGTCAGCGAAATCAGTCTTCCTCTTTTTCTTTCCAATAGGCATCGAACTTTTTTCCGAGGACGAGTAAAGCTGCCGCTTCTGCTAACGCTTTATCCTTTCTACGTAACTCTCGCTCGAGCTCATTAATGCGTTTTTTATCGGTCTTCTCCTCAGGTGTTATCTTGGCTTTTCTCGTGAGTGTTGTGCTTGGATTGCCGGCAATACAAGCTTGCTTCCATTCGTTAACTTGCTCAGGGTATAACCCTTTAGCTCGGCAATATTCACTTAACTCAACTGCCGACAAAGAGGCGGTTTCCAATACCACTGAAAACTTTTCCTCACTTGACCACTTATCTGATGAACTGACTTTTGGCACGTTTAACCCTGAGGTATTAAATTGCTTTTGCCAACTATACAGGGTTGAAAGCTTAATGCCTTCTTGCTCTGCAAACTGACGAACCGACAAATCACTTTGACTAAGCTTGTTTAATATCGCTTCTTTAAATTGAACTGAATGCCTTTGATAATTCACTTGCTGTAACTTACCGCGCCCTGTGTATTTGTAAATTAATTGAGGCGACAACTATCCTGACACCTGACTCTTATACACAAATAAATTAGGCTTCAATTGAACTTTATTTATATCAGTCGATCAGATCAGTTATAACGAAAACACCGATTGAATTTAATTATGATGCTGATAAAAGACACTGAAGAATGGGCTAGTCATTTGTTTAAACATGCTGAATTAGGTGATGTACGGCGCACTAAACGCCTGATAAAAATAAGTCATCAAATGGCGAGTAACATAGGAAGTTCTATTGTGAACGCGTCTGGCTCACAGGCCTCTATTGAAGGCGCATATCGCTTTCTTCGTAATGATAAAGTTGACGCTGATAACATCGCTACCGCCGGTTTGAATTCGCTGTTACCTGCACTAACACTGTCAAATACAATCCTTGCGCTAGAAGATACATCAACATTGTGTTACCGACACAATGTGACTAAAGAGCTCGGACATACTGGCGCATATAAACAAAGCTCTTCTAAAGGGATGTTAGCGCACACTGTCCTTATGGTCGATGCAGAAACAGAGCATACTATTGGCTTGGGTGCACAGCATCGTTGGTGCAGAAAAGATGAAAACTTTGGTACTGCTAACGACAGAAAACGCCGCAAGTACGAAACGAAAGAAAGTTATAAATGGCAACGCTCGTCGGAAGAAATGAGTACCCGATTTGCAGATGTGATGGATAATATCATAAGCGTTTGTGATCGAGAATCTGATATGTTTGAGTATATTGATTATAAAACAACAAATAATCAACGGTTTGTAGTGAGAGCCAAGCATGAGCGGGTTGTGAATACAGACGGCGATAAACTAAGTCCCTACATTGAAAATCAATCTAGTGAAGCTTCATATTCGGTTAAGATAAAGCAAAAAGGAGGCCGAAAAGCACGCATTGCAAAAGTAGCCGTACGTTATGCTTACATTACTATTTATCCGCCTAAAAAACACAAGAAACTTGGTGGTATGAATTTAACAGTGATAAGTTGCAACGAGATTGAACCACCAAGTGGAGCAAGTCCATTGTCGTGGAAATTGTATACAGGCGAACCAATAAATAGTGCTTCTGATGCACTAAGGATAGTTAGATTTTATGAACTAAGATGGCGAGTTGAAGAGTTCCATAAAGCGTGGAAGTCAGCGGGCACTCAAGTTGAGTCGTTTCGCATGCAAACGCGAAATAACCTAGAAAAGATCATTGTAATAACAGCATTTATTGCAGTGAGACTTCTCCAGTTACGCGAGCTTGTTGTCGATAAAGATAATGCAAAATCAATTGGTTGCGACAAATTTTTCAATCTTCTTGAATGGAAGTTGTTGTGGTCAAAGACTGAAACCAAAAAAGCACCTAACACAACACCTTCATTACATTGGGCTTATTATGCACTTGCCAAATTAGGCGGATGGCACGACAGTAAGCAAACTGGTGTTGTTGGTTGGGAAGCTCTATGGAAAGGTTGGTTTTCACTGAGCCAACTGCTAGAAGGTGCTCGATTTATGCAAGCGCAACAACAGGAGATGTGATCAAGAGACAGATCCTGACACAGGGGGCTACTCTCGACTATTATACTGAATTCAGAAGTCATAATCATTTGGTCCTAAATTGAATTTGTAAGCGATGAAGTAGAATCATTAGAATTTTCTAGATTTTGAATAGTAATGTCACTTTGGAGTTCGCAATCTATGGCCGCTGCTAGCACCAAGCATTGATGATATTCATCAAGCGCAAATTGATTTGTTTTGGCGAAACTTGAGAATAAATGATGGGCATCTAACATCGTCTTAGGAAAAACCGGGTGATTGGATATTTTGTTATACGCGATTAAACGGTCAGTAAAACCTAATTCTGCGAAATAATGTGCCAACATTTGAGTTACTGCAGACTCAGTTGATGAGACTAATCCACGGCCAATAGCTTTATTACATTCAATATAAATAGCTAAGTTCTCCAGTGGCCCAGTTAAACCATTACCAAATACCCTTTGCACCCGAGATGAATGATAATCCAATAGGGTAAATGAGCCAATAAATCCGCGTATAGAATAATCTTCATCGCTTTCACATAATTGAAGAACTCTTATTAGCTGATTTTTATCGATAATTTTATCACCGCTAAATCCACCAGCAAAGAAGTCAGACATGACTGACCCAAAAAATGCTATTTGTACTTCGATAGGCAATGATTCATCACCGACGGTCAAACCTGAATTGAGCAATATGGTTTTTGTAAATGTTGGATCATGAATTTGGCTTAGATTATGAAAATCTTCCGCGGTCAAAGAGTGTATAGCATCAGACAGTGGCTTTATCACATCAAATACATTGTTACTCATATTGAGTGAGCTACTGCCATTAGATGTATTGAGGATGACTGAGATACTTCGAGGTTCATCGCATGCTACAGCGATCTTAAGATTTGCATTTTTGGCTATGTTTATAACAGCGCTTAAAAGTCTAGCTTTACCAGTGGCCATGAATTCTTCTGAAATGTTAATTCTGCAGTTAGTGTCGGGTAACAAAACCTTCAGACTATCAGAATATTTCAATTTTTCGGCGCCATACCACTGTAAGTAGGATGCTTTTATGGAATGAATAGAATTGTAATTATTAGTGTCGCATCCTTTTTCGAACAAAAAAGTGCATAGGTCTGACGACGGAATATTAATTATCGAATCATCTGGAGCTGATATCGATTTTAGGTCCACATAAATTTGTTCAAAGCCCACAGTTAAGGCTGAATCTTTTGGTTTCCCTATGCATTGTATAATTTCGTTGAAGCAATCATTAAGCTTCGTGTTAATGCTCATGTAATCTGTTTGGATTTTGTTGTACTTAACAACAGCCTTTGATAGCTCCGTTGCAATGTAATCACTCATGATTATTGATCCACTTATCACTTACCTATAAAGTAGATTAATATTAACACTGCAATTTCCATTATTAAAGGCATTTACAATGAACTATGAGCAAAGAATGATTTCCTCTGTTTTGGATATGTCATCAAAACTTGAGTTTTATAGTGAAGATAAAGTAGCTCAGCTCGTTCATGACTTGAACGTGCTCGGGTTACTTAGGGTAATAGATGGAGCAATTAATAAAAGCGACCATGAGACATTAGACGTTTTACATCATTCCGGTTGGGTTATTAGCGCCTCTCACATCGGCAAATCGATCAGTCAAATACTTCAGACCGAACAAGCTAACACCATTCATGATATTGATGATCCCCGATACCAAACGTTCAAATATCTCTTAGAAACAGCAGATAGTAATGTAATATCGAGCTTAGAAAGCTGCCATATTAAAGGCATTCTTAGTTATGGACGGGTTGATTTGTTGGATGAACTAATTCAACACGGCCTGTTTGAATCTAATGACATCTCAGATATTTATCCAACTGTTGCAGACGAATTAATAAAAATATTTATTAAGAAATCATCTAACGACTACCTAGGCATTGCATTGGATAAGTACCCAAAAGAAGCATATTCAGCTAGGAGGGTGACGTTAAACGCTGCTTGTGATGGTGATAGCGATACGTTAAATGTTGTTTTAGAAAAACTAGATATGAGAGACCCCCAAATTATTAACAAAGCAGTATCTCTTTCAGCGCAGTATAAACCTGAATCAATACAGCTACTGCTTTCTCGTACAACACCGGTGCTGATTGCTAATTCAATTAGGAAAAGAGAAATAGAATGCCCACTTATGCTTGTTTTAGATTGTATTGATGATGAAAACAGGTGTATTGCGACGGCTTCAAAACTCATCGACTTTGGTTTAAAGATCCAAGATGCTAAAATATGGCCAAACTTACCGGATCACTCGATTGAATTTATCGAAAGCATAAAACTAAATGAAATTATAAACCAGTTTATTGATAGCGAATGTCAGGTGCATAATGGTGCACAACTTGATGAGCCTATGAATTTGTCACAAAACTCACTTTAAAGTTACTTTAATAGGTTTAAAGCGTTAATGAATATATTTGATTTATATCGCGAACATTTCCTTCATGGGATGGATGAATTTCGATATCAAGATTTGACTCTATAAGCTGAGATAGGTTTTCGCATTGAACCAATTCGGTTACCTCTTCAAATAAAACCCCAAAAGTGCCTTCTAAACAATAATCAGAATGCAGGTCACAATTAATTGCCAATTTCATGTTGGTAATGGTTTCCTGCACCGTCAATGACTCACCCGTGAAATAATCATTGAGGTAGTCATAACCTACCTCCCAAAGTAATCGCTCATGAGATGGGTTAGAGCCTAACTGATCACCCAGAACCTTTAGAGATGGTAGGATGTGTTCTATATCAAGCATATTCTTGTGTGCTTTGAGGCTTGAACGATATGACCAGGACTCAGCTAAACTCTGCGTAAAGTTTAACTTGTTGATTATGTCTGCGACTTGATAACACGACTCAGGTTGCGCAATGGCATAGTCAAGCAAGTTACAGCAATAATCGAACTTTGCTAAATCATTATTTACAATTACATCGTCATAATTTTCGTCAGGCAACAAAGCCTCCTTCAACATAGCGTGATCCATTGATATGCTGGAAAATCTAATGTCCTTATCACGATATGATGACCGAAAATCATTGAGCACCTTTATCTGTTCCCACTCTTTAGGTAAAAGTGCATTTAGGTTTTCAACATTAAACGATCTGCCATTTGCTGTGATACATAAAGATAAGTGATAATCGTCAACCTCATTACATGAGGTTGATTCATTCATTAACGAATATTTTATCGATGCATCACCCAATTGAAAGTAAGCATCGCAACCAACAAGCTGATTGTGGCCATCATCAACTTTACTAGCCCAAACATCAATGTTGGTTCGTTTCAAATCTGATGACAAATTGGCAAATGTTGACCACATTAAGCATGCATCACCTATGGCCAATCTATTATCAAAATTCAACTCGGTATTATCATAGAAAAAATGAGCTAACTCATCTGCCTTATTAATTGGGTTATCACTGCTACGGATAGATTCTAGTAACTCCGAAAGCTTAATACCCTCTGGTGTGTCAAACTGTTTTAAATAATGTTGTGAATGAAGATGATGGAATTCTTCCAGCCTATCCCAAATACGATTAATTAATATGGCATGCTTAATTCCGACTTTTGCTGACTCGGCTTTTAAGTTATCTAAATGGATCATAATTCGCGCTCCTTAAAGGCTGTTCGTCAAGGTATGATCACAATCATTAGACGCATGTTCGTTAGAGAGCAACCCATTGTTCAGAAGATGTTCAATCTCAGTAGACAACCTTATTGAAGCTTTGTACTCTTCAACAAATTCACGTTGCTCGGTAAATAGCCCTTTAAGCCCATCTGTTGCTTCATATAGTGGATGATTAAAGAGTGAGATGTATTCGTCTAAATGGTCCTCCACTTTTTTGTGTTCAAAATGCTGAATAGCCCAAATTTTAGAAGTAACAAAGATCTCATCTATATGCACATCCATTGTGCTTCTAATATCTTCTAGAACATCGAACAGCGTTTGAATAGATGTTGGTAGTGCCAGCCCCAGGTTATGACAAGATGACGTTAATTCATGATGTTTAATGGAATACAGTAAGTTTGTAGTAAATCCTATTTTGTCCTCAATTTCACGGGCTCCCGCTTGAAATTCATTAAATTCAGTGATGGTATTTTCGAGGTTTTGCATCCTGTTTGATAAGGTGCCACCAATACCCTGCATCGCAGACTCAAGCTCAAACGTGAAGTTGTCAGATAAAGGGCTGTCATTTCTAAGTTCGTAATCTAAATCAAACTTAAAGCCGATTGAGTCGGTATCAGGAAACAAGCTAATCATGAATTGCGTCGAACTTTCGAGCGAGTCAGCGTTTAAGGTATCTCCTTTCAATTTTAAGTCTTCAAGCAATTTGCTGAGTGTTGAGAACTCAATAGTCTCCCTATCCAAATCTAGTTTTACATTTGCAGTCCCTTTTGTAATCTCCAGACTTATTTCAAAAACAGCTCTATCGAATAGGCCAAATTGAGCATAAAAGCTCTGCATTTCCTTTTGGGGCAGCACTATGGAGTCAATATGCTTCAAATGATAAATTCCAAAGTCATGGCATACATTCAACCACGCACCAAAAAGCACACTAAGATCCCCTGATTTGAATTCACCGGCAAAGCCTTCAGCCTCTTCCAGAGAATAGATACTTTCGCCAGAACTTGTCATATTGTTAGTAAAACTATCGATATCGAGTTCAAAATCGGATATCGCTTTAGCCTTTTGTTTGAAATCTGCTAATAAACTTGAATCAAGGTTGCCTAAACTTTCACGAAGCACATTAATAAGCTGTTCAACTGCTTTAAAACCAGATAGAGCTAGATTAATCTCAGCAGTTTTGATTATTTCAAAGTCAGGAATTGGTTTGTTAAGCATATAACCTCTTTTAAAGCGTGTTTAATGGCTGGTGGATGTCCTCGGGATGTTCTGAGGTTGTATGGCTGATGGATGTTGCAATAAGTTCGTCAATGGACGCTGAAAGGTCCAGAGACATTCTAAAGTCGGCTACTTCGGCAATGATTTCTTTAAAACCATACTGTAAGGAGCTTGATCCTTTAAATAATGGGTGATCAACCAAGTCAAAAAACTCTTGATGGTGATTCTCTAATGATTTATTTATAAAATGGGATTTGGCCAGCTTTAATGACAAACTCTCCATATCAGAAAGTGTTCCGTCAAAAGCATTTTTAAGTATCTGCAGCTTGTTTAAGATTGTAGAAATAGAATCATCATCTTCAACGCCAAACTTCAACGCGTGAAAGGGGCATTCAGGGTCTAACAAAGCAGCTAGGAATCGAATGTAGAGGTCAGTTTGATTAGAAGGTATCGAGTTTTCAACAAACAAATGATTACATTCACGATAAAGTTGGGCTGTAAGCTTTAAATGATTTCCAATGCTGCAATGATCACGAGATATTTTGTATTTTATACGTTCGACAGCATCTACATCGTTGATAAATATACGGGATGAGTCAAAAATGGTATTTGTGCAAAAATTTGTGTGTAATGGAACAATGTCAATTGGGTAGCTTAGTGAATTTAAATTAGTTTGAAGAAGAAATGCATTCAATTTATCATCAAAATTTTCAATAATATTGGAAATTGTTCGATGAGATATCATTGAGCTTTCTGACACTACGGAATATTCAGGTTTACCATTTAATAACTTAAGTTCATGGCTAACATCGATTCCACTCTCTTCATTAACTAGAGATAAATTACAGGCATACGACTCGATAGCTGAGAATACATCAAGGTCAACGGCGTTTAACTCATTACAATCGAGCTGATTAACCATCACCCAAAGCCCAAAAACATCACTTAATTCATTTGGGTCTAGATTTACATCTAAAGCTAATGCTTCTTCATTGGAGAAGAGGTCAAATTCTTCGCCATCCAATCGAATAGTATTTTCTTCAAATCCAATATAGTGAAATTTGTTAAACAGGTGGTCGTCTAACTTATCTTTAAAGTGATTAAGAAGCTTTGGGTTGAGCTTATCGACTTCTGAACTTATGAATGCTACAAGTTGGATCATTGACTGAGTAGCAGCTATGCTCATTTGGTTTTCGCGAACTATGACCGCTTTTATATCTAGATTTGGTTTATCTAACATACTTAATAATCCAAGTAAGCTATCAAACCAATTTCACTTTCTTCAGGACCATAATAATCAAACCAGTAAGGATTTACAGCCCAAAAATCATCTTCAGTGCAGCCAACTTCTACTCGATAGGATATATGGTATTGCTTGTTATAGTCATAACGATAAACGTACCGATAATGTACATTGCCCTTTGGCACACAAGGGTCAGAACTAAACTCAATCTGTAAAGCGCTACGGTTAAATTCAGTTTCCCAAATTCGTCTTGACTCAATTGCATAAATTCTTTGTTCATGCTTGATGACAGCCCTATCACGAACCACTTTGTTTGAGAAAACTTCAAGCACCCAATTCATTAGATGTGTACTAGCTTTAATTTCGCCACCACTTTGCATCATAGCTTCAAATGCCAGATCAACTAAAATAACCTGGCTCCAATCGTGAGACTGAGTATCCAAATTTAACCTGAACCGTTTAGGTCCATTGTATAAAAGAGATGAGCCATACACCGGCATATCATGATCGAAGCAATATAATTGATACATGAGGTCAGTGAGAGCTGTTGTAGCCAAAGCTGCCTGGTTAACTTTAAACAATAATTGGTTGGTCATATCGATAATCCTGAGCAGCAAAAAAGCAATGTTAAGATAATGAATGTCCTGAAATGTCTTGGTAAATGCGTGTTAACTTGCACCGAAGGACTTGTAGGACATCAAAACAGCAAACCGACCTAATATCTGACTTTCGTCAGTCTCAATTCGTAAACGATGATCTACAATAAAGTCAGACAAAACTGAACGAAGAAATGATTTCAACTTTTCGCTATGACAAAGCATGTCGTAGCAATGGGTGCTTCGAATCCCTTTCATAGAAATAATTTTATGATTGATATTGTCATTAATTACCATGACAAATTCAGATGACACGAGGAAAATCGGAGTAAAATCTACATATACAGCACTATCACTTAATCCGTATTCTGTAGTCAGAATCTCGTTAGTAAAAGTTGCTGTATAATAGTTTAATTTTTCGATTTTCTGGCTTGATAAGTGCATTGGTTATCCACCTCAACAAAACAACCTTTCCAGTATATGAAAAGTTTATTATCTTGTATAGTGATTGCGGGCGAAAATGACTTAGATGGGAAATGGAATGTATGACACTATTTATGAATATCTAACAAGCTTAGGTTATCCACGCTTAGCTGCTGAACAATATATAGAAAATTACTTGCCGCATTTATTGAAGGGCAGAGCAATAATTAATAAGTAATGTGCATTCGCATGAAAATTATTGCTGCTTTAGCCTGTTGTTTAACAGGTCTCTTCTTCATGTAATTTGCATACCAGTAATTCGCTGATTTTAATTGAGTAATATCTCTCATTAACGTTTTCGGCATGCAATCATAACGTAATGAAAAATCCACCAGCATGCTCTCGTTGATTTTAACAAAGCTTAACACTGTAGCGGCAACTTCCTTCTTTCTGTTTTCTGCTTGAATTAACTTGAGATGTTTAGCTTTTAGAAGAAGAGCCTTGAGTCTGTGTTTGTGTTTTTTCCAAGTTTCCTTACAACACAATGCATGAATATCTTGTTTGACTATTGAAATCGATGTTTCAAAGTCAGTAGCAATCTCGGCTAAAATGGTTGGTTCGTTAACTCGTATACCAGACAGAGCTAAGTAGACAATCCGGTCCCTTCTCTGCATAGTTCGCTTGATTATGTTTTCTTCTAATTGCTTACGCTCTTCATCAGCTGCTTCTGCTTCATCACTGCATATCTCAGGATCAACCTCATTAGTCGGTTGAGTTATTAGGTTGGACAACATGGTGGTGGTTTCTTCGATATCTCCAAATACCTTTTTATTCTGATCAATTTCCATAAATAAACCTTTAGCTGTAATTAGAGTTCGGCCTTGATTAAAGCGATACCATCATCTGGACCCCCTTATAATACACGCTTATTGAGTACCAAATAAGGACTTTTATTTAGGTATATGCAATCAAGCGGGCTCTAAATACTATTTGATGGTGTCCGTAATATTTCTTCCGACATTGCCGGGATTAACAGTGAAGTTGGCGATGTTTTGGTAAGAGCGTTCTCTAATGCCAAGCTCAACTGGAGGCATCCCCCCTGTGTCAGGATTGTTGTCACCCCTTAAAATCATCCAATAATTAAATAGAGGGGGCGGTCAATGAGAGCTCAATGGCACGATATTCATCTGAACGTAAAGAAGCAGTTTTAAAGAAGTTATTGCCTCCCCACAATATGACCGTCATGGAAGTGGCACGTAGTGAAGGGATCGCCTACCAAACCCTGTATCATTGGCGCGATAAAGCTAAAAAAGAGGGTCGCCCAGTGCCAGGTAAAAAATTGACCAGTAATGATTGGTCGGCCGAAGCTAAGTTTGCCGTTCTCATTGAAACAGCGCCAATGTCTGAAGCTGAAGTAAGCCAATATTGCCGAGAAAATGGTTTGTTTCGAGAACAAGTTCAGCAGTGGAAACAAGATTGTTTAGGGGGCTTTACGACAAGTGAAGTTCAAGCCAAAACGATTAAGCAGCAAGCCAAATCAGACAAAGCAGAAATCAAATCCCTGCAACGAGAGCTACGCTACAAAGAGAAGGCGTTAGCAGAAACAGCGGCTTTACTGGTGCTTAGAAAAAAGCTCAATGCGCTTTGGGAGGACGACAACGAGGAGAGTTAACGCCTTTGCCTAAGCGCATAACATTGGTGAATTTAATACAAGAAGCGTATGCCCACGGTGCACGTCTTTACAAGGCTTGCGCTGAAGCAGAGCTAAGTAAGCGGACGTATCGGCGCTGGTATCGAGCAGGAAAAGTACAAGCTGATTTAAGGCCCTCGGCGGTAAGACAGGAGCCAGCCAACAAGCTTAGTGATGACGAGGAAAAGCTGATACTGGCAACCTCGAATGAGGCAAGGTTTGCGAGTCTACCTCCCTCACAAATCGTGCCGACGCTGCTTGATGAAGGGGTCTATATCGCTTCAGAGTCGAGTTTTTACCGAGTGTTAAAAGCCAATGCTCAATTAAATCGACGTGGACGAAGCCAAAGCATAACAAAAAGAAGTAAACCAGATGCTTATGTTGCAGATGAGCCGAACAAAGTGTGGTCTTGGGATATCACTTATTTAGCTTCGGTCATCAAAGGACGCTTTTATTATCTATATATGTTTGAGGATATTTATAGCCGTAAGGTTGTGGGTTATGAAGTCCATGAACGTGAATGTGGTGAGCTAGCGGCCGAGTTAATGCAACGCAATATGCTGCGTGAGCAATGCTTTAAGAAGCCACTGGTATTGCACTCAGATAATGGTGCTCCGATGAAGTCGTTAACAATGAAAGCCAAGCTTGAAGAGTTAGGCGTTACCGCGTCATTAAGCCGCCCGAGTGTCAGTAACGATAACCCTTACTCCGAGTCGCTGTTTAGAACATTAAAGTATCGGCCAGAATGGCCTAGCTCTGGCTTTAAAAGCATCACCGAAGCACGAGAATGGGTCGAAGTATTTGTGACTTGGTACAATACTAAGCATAAACACAGCAAGCTCAACTTTGTGTCACCGAGTGAGCGTCATGCGATGCAAGACAGGACTATTTTATCTAAGCGTAAGATAGTGCTAGAGGAAGCGAGGTCAAGAAATCCTAAACGCTGGCCAAACGGTATAAGGAATTGTGACGCTGTAGGTGAAGTCACACTGAACCCAGATAAGAAGTCTGAAACAGAAACAAGAAATGCAGCTTAAAATTTAAGTAAAGAGTGCCAACTACCTTGAAAAACACCGCATCCTTTAAATTCATCAATGGCATTAATGTGTTTGGCTATGAATGTTGAATTACTGGTGCCAATATTTACATTATACAAATCTGCTGCCGCAATAAATTCAATACAATCTTGTTCATTTGGACCAGACAACATGAATTCCGATAACCCCTGTTCGATTTTTTTAACTTCAGATTCACCCAAATAAAATTTAGTGTAGCCAGATAGAACACTTATGCGTCTAGCCATTTCTATTTTAGGAATATTACTAAGGCATGCCGCTAGAATGCGGGTTTCTGGGTAATTAAAATTGCTATAGTATTGCGTGGGGTCAGGTGTTAATACACCGAAAATACCTGAGTGTCTTTCTAGGTCAGCATTACTCGAAAGTGAATCAACAATAAATAATTCAAAAATAGCCTGATTCACATAGTCGTGTTCACATTCAAGTTGCATTTTATTGTTCACATCAAGCCTGATAACTTCAAGCTGAAGATCACACATTGATAACATTAAATTATTAGTAGCCATGGGTTGCTCTAATGATTTTTCATAAAGCAATTTACCATTAGGTAAAAGTAGCTCTAAACCTACCACTGCAGTTGAGTTCATACTAAGAGTTGTAGAATGCTTAATCGTTACCTTCAATCTAGAATCAACATCTAAGAAGTTAAAAACTCCCAAAAAAGAATTATCTTTAGAAACAAGCTTGATATTGGAAGGCTTCTCGATCTTAGAAAGCTTATCCAAAAACCTTCTTAAATTAATTGATGGATCTTTACCATTGAATTGGTTAAAAAATTCCTCCAAGCCATAATTAGATGCATGTAATTCGTAGTCAAAGAACTGATTAGGTTGATTGATACTAAAATGTGATAGTAAGTCGTCAGATATTTGCTTTCCATAGTGTTGACAGATTGATTTGAGGTGGCCAAGTGAATGATTAAGGCTGTTTCGTTTTGTTACGAGGCTATGAAAGTTATGCACGCACCCTCCACTGAATAATAACTAAGAAACTGATTAAATTCTATAAATCTGTATTTAACGTCGAGCGTAAAACCTATAGGCTATTAAAAAATTGACTCAGCTAAGGGTTTATTTTTAAGGCATCATTTTATGATGCCTTTTTTTAAAAGAAACCAGGAGCTGGATTAAACGACTCTTCAGTATCTTGAACCACTGATTTTTCCTCATGCCTAACTTTGTATTTATCACCAATTCTCTGCATCTCCGCAGCCAATCCATTAGGAATAGGTGCTGAATCCAGTTGAAATTCGTCTTCAAATCTATTGTCGGTACCATTTAAAACCTTCTGTGTCCTTTCTGATAAATCTAACTTATCTAGCAAAGGGTAAAGTAGCTTTAACAAAGACCTATTCATGAAATTGCCATTTACTACCCTCGTAACTGACGCTGAAATATGAAGTGATGCTTTAGCTCTAGTAGAAGCAACAAAGAAGTTGCGACCTTCCTCTTCGATATCATCAAGATCAGAATCTAAACTATTATAGGACTCTTCTTCAGTACCAATTAGGAATACATGTGGGAACTCAAGCCCTTTAGAAGCATGGTTAGTTAGTAACTGGATTGACTCAAGATCATCATTACCCTCTTGATCTATTCTCTGAACCAAGTCGTCAACAAGCTCAGATAAAATGGCGCCCGGCTTATTCATATCATTAAGCACACGTTCCAAAATAATATTAAAATTATTCTTTCTTTTCTCTACCAATTCATTTGCTATTTCATCAGTAGATCCATCCATATTGGCTGACTTTTTAATGGCCACCTTATGACTATCTTTAACAAATGAAGGAAGTAAATGAGTCTCCCAGAAAGCTTTGAATTTAGTTGCGAGGGTTCCTACAGTTCTTTTAGTTATGTCACGATATTGACCATCAGCTTTGGCCTTGATTGATGGGTTTGTTTTATAGAGGTTCTTCAACTCTTCCGTATTCAATAGAAGCTCTAGAAATCGTTCGTGAGTGGCTAGCTGCTTAGATGTGTGTATTAGTGATTTAATGTCACTGACGAAGCTTTCAGCCTTGCTCTTGGCCCTCTTATCCTTATTCATGATGAAATCAATCGCTTCGAGAGGGGAAGAACCGTTTTCATGAGTAGTTGACTTTAATCGAACCGCTGAAATACCTACAGTGGCATAATCTAGTACCTTCGCATAAGCAAACACATCTGTATTTCGAGTAAGGATACGTAGGATTGCAACCGCAGATTTGATTTCAGCAGTTTGATAGAAGCCAACATCACCAATAATGTCGTAATCCATACGAGACAAATTAAGTGCTTCGATAAGCTCTTTATTTACAGTCCGGTTTCGATATAGGACTGCGATGTCAGACGGCCTTTCACCTCGCTGGATTAGGCTTGTTATAGTTGCTACAACTCCATCAGCCTCTTCTTTTGCATTATTATATATTTCTAGAGTTGGTTTTTCGCCGGTAATGCCTGATGCTGCAATCAACTGCCCATCTCCGATTTGATTAGGCATTTGCGCGGTCAAGGCATTCGACAAGTTAATTATTGCTGCTGTAGAGCGGTAATTATTTATGAGGCTATTAGTTATACAGGTTGGAAGTTCTTTATCTAAGTTCTTCATGATTTCTACATTAGCATTTCGAAACCTGTAAATAGACTGGTAATCATCACCGACTATGAACAAATTCGGCGACTTTTGAGCATTAATGATGGATTTCATTAATTGCCATTGGCACATATTACTATCTTGGAACTCATCCAAAAATATGTATTCAAAACGTTTAGCAAGCCTAGAGGCAACAGTCTTATCATGCTGAAGTAGTTTCATAGCAAAAAGTAATTGATCATCAAAATCGAGACCGTCAGCAGCGGCGCAATCCTTAGCGTATTGTTTCCACGCTATAGCCACAACAGCGTCATTAAAGTCCCCGTTGATTTGCTGTAGTCGAGATCCAATCTCTTTTGACATTAAGGCCTTGTTTTCCTTACTAACACCTTTTAAGGAAATAGGGTAAGAGTCAATAATTACTTTCAGTTCTTTGGCTGCATTAAGCTTTATGGGGTCATGCTTTATTTGCCGCGAAAAGATGTCAAAGTCTATTCCTTTAGATCTATGATCTGAGATATTTCTGAGCATTTGTTTTTCAGTAATGCCCAAAGCATCAAGTACAAGATTAAAGCCGCCCACACTATTTGAATAAACCTCTTTCATAACCGATTCAGAGTCCGAATCATCAAGTATGATAAATCCATTTTCATAGCCCATGTTGATAAACATTTCGTGACTTTGAAAGGGTTTTAGGATGTGCTTTCTACAAAATGAATGATACGTTGAAGCGGCAACTTGCCAACCTACGCTTCCTAAATCTTCAGTGTTTTTAACAATTCTATGGCGAGTTTCACTTGCTGCTTTATTGGTGAAGGTAATTGCCAAAATAGATTCAGGATTGACACCTATATTTATTAGGTTGGCAATATGTGCCGTTTGAGTGCCAGTTTTCCCCGTTCCAGGACCAGCTAAAGTCCTAATGATGCCATTGAGAGTTGTAGCAACTTCGTATTGCTGTTTATTCAATCTGGCAAGAACTTTATCAATCATATCTAACACCTTTCATATACTTTATAAGTATATTACACTATGGTTTGTAATTTGCAAAAAGTAACAATGCAAGCTTGGCTAAATCAAAAATAAGGCACAAAAAATATGATTAATTCCGCAACCTATTTTCGTAATCTTTTAGATAAAGCTGTTTATGCTGGTGGCCGCGACCTTATGTTTAACATTAGACTGGATGTACCAACATTTGGTCTTCATATAAAAAATTCTAAAAACCAAGTAAATTTTCTCGATATGGAAAATCCATTCATTTTCAAAAAACACCTTAAAAATATTATTGAACATCACAGTAGACCCAATGAGAGAGCTACATACGTTAATGCTAAAGGTGAATATCATTTTGACCGAATTATTTTCAATATGCGATTTTCGACACCAGAAGTTCAGAGCCTATTTGGGCATGGATTTAACCTTTCAGTGGTAGTACAAGATAAAGGTCGAGTTATCACTGGTGCATTTACAGTAAAACACACTGACTCAGAATGGGCTGTTTATGAGAAGCAATGCCAAGATAACCTGAAGAACGTCAAAGACAAAGTGGCAACCGGTGAATTCGAAATTAAACAGGCATAAGGCTAAATAGAGTTAGTAATTATTAAATCTGATTCCGGTTGTTGAGTAGTGCTTGAAGCATTCGTAGAAAATTCTTGCTCAACAGCCAAATCGATAGCATTAGACAACGAAATACACCCCTCAAAATGTAAAACATCCTCATAATTACTCATTAAAATATTTATTTTATCTTTGTGAAAATACCCTCTATCAGCATAGTTTTTTATCGCACTTAACGTTTCGAAAAATACACGCTGATCAGGGTTTATGCTTGATAACCTTTCTAGCCATTCGTCAATTAGGTGAGCTTGAATATGCTCTAAAAATTGTGTTTCATTACGCATAGAAAAGTTAAGTAACTGGCCCATAAACAAGTTAATATCATCAGGTTCTGTGCTGTTAACGATATTCAGCAATCTTTGATTATCAGAAGCAAACATTTTGAACCTATCGCTTTGAATTAAATCAAAAGCCAATGCATGTTCAAAAGTTTCGTCTGTTAGCATACTTACAAGTGCAAGTTGTGTTAGATCCTTATACTGCTGATCTGAACCAAAAACACTAACAACTGCCGAAGGTGAACTAAGCTCATTCGAGGCAAAAGCCTCACTCATAGTGATTAAGCTACTGATATCGTATGAACCTGGATTAACTCCAATAACGATTGATTCATCAAAAACCGGCATGGAATCTAATATCTTTATGAATGTGTAGTCCCTGGTATTTGAGAATGTTAATTCTTGTTTTTCAATATTGTAATTGAAAACGCCGATAGCTTCCGAAGCCAAATGCCCAGGCACAAACACATTGAGGAATTCCCCTTTACTATCGACAACAAATGATGCTCGCTTAAGCTTCCCGAGATCAAGTGAAGCTGATCTAAGGGTGTCGAAAAGTAATATATTGGTTCTGAAGTCAATCGTACTGCTAAAGCTATCAAAGTTCGTATCAGACACTCTTAAATAGCCTGATTTAAAGAAATTTGGATCTTGCTCTAAAGCGTCATTCCTAAACTCAATAAACGCATTTTCAAGACCTTTGTTTACAACAAATAATGATTTTAAGTGTAAGTCGATTGCGCAATCTATAGCTTTGCAAGTGCTCTTTAACAAGCCAATGAATGGTGCAGTTTGTTGGATGCACTCTGATTTCAAGTATCCAGAATATTGGATAAAAGTCTCATTTGAATTAGGCAACATTTACTCCTTGCTCGTCATCATATAAATAATTTATGACGCCATTACCTTTAAAAAAAACCAAACGAAATACGTGTTTAAATTGGCCAGTCGAAAGGTTCTTTGCCTTTAAATTAAGCATTTGAGGTAAATTGCAATCTTGAAAGGTATCACTACAAGAGCATAATAAATCGTAGGTAAATTCTTGAGCTGAATGAACGTCCAATACTTGATGTATTTCATCAATAAAATTGAATATATATAACTGCAAGTGATTATAATCTTTGAATAAATCGTAATGTAGCATATTTGCAATGTCGCTAGAAGTTGCAGAAAAGTCCTTTATCCACAATGCTGTCAACTGAGCAGATAACTTGCTATTTCTCATCCTTGAAATAACAAAACAGGTTATCTTTTTGACACTTGAGAATGGCAATGATGCGACATGAAACTGTTCTACTCGTTCACACATTAGGCTGAACGAGTCATAATTTAACATGCCTATGCAGTTGGCTCAGTAAGAATGTATTGGCGTGTGAATTATTGCCAAATTTAACAATCTGTTAGGTATTTCTCTTTCCATTTGTCTACGATTGAACCGATAACAGAACTCGCTCAGGTATTCTTGTAGGTACTTTCCTGAAACACCATGAAATGTCCCAAGTAAAAATGCCTTTAAGTTACCAATGGCAATATGAACCCAAGGCAGCCATTCATCAACAAGCTCACTGGGGGTAACCCTCGCTTCATGTTGTTGAGTCTTATCTATAATGTTCAACGCAGGTAAGCCGTCTGTATGCACTTCTTGCTGTCTCGTTAAGTGTTTGGCAACGAACTTTTCAACACTATCATGGCAAACGCTATTCACAGCCTGCATAGCAATAAATCCAGCTCTTTTTCCTTTGCTTTCAACGGCAACTAAAACAGGTGTTTTACCTTCTGCTCCACGTCCACGCTTGCCCTTCCTTCTGCCACCCACTAACGCATCATCAATTTCAATAACGCCTGACAGTCTATATAAGCTGTCTCTATGGCCCATAGCCGTTCTCAGCTTACTTAATATCAAACGTGCCGTTCGCCAATTAACTTCAATGTGCTTGCTCAATCTTAATGCTGAAATACTGCCTTTATCTGAGCCTAAAAAGTAGATTGCCCAAAACCACTTAGTGATAGGAATACGGCTACCGTGGAATAATGTGTCTGCTGTGACCGATGTTTGTTTATGACATTGACTGCATTCATATAAATTGCGGGTTGTAAGCTCATAGGCATGCTCACAAGAGCATCTAGGGCAAACAAAACCATTAGGCCATCTCATTTTCTTAATGTGATTTAAGCAATCAATTTCAGCGCTGAATTGACGTTGCCATTCAAAAAAACTCGTTTCAGGCATTTTCATAGCAAATCTCACTTCTAGTCTTGATTTATACTATAAGAATAGGCCAAAACTGACTCAGATGCATAGGCATGTAATTTAAAGATGGGATTTCATCTGGAGGAATTCTATAAAGAATACTTGTCATTCGCTGGCAAAGTTCGTTGGTGGATAAAAACTTATCGGAGTTGGTTAGGTGTTGACAGAAACTAACTGGGCTAACAAATGATAAGCTGATAAAGCAGCTAATCACCCAGTCATCGGTTAGTTCGTGGCAATTTATGTAATACTCAAGACAGTTTATTGCTGCTTTTTCATAACCAGATCGCAACAGCATAAACAACAGACGGGTAAATATTTTGTTGTTAGATACAAAGCAAAAATCACAAAATTCTTTGTAAGCGTCCGGGCAAGTACGTCTTCAACTGCACTCATTGAGCCTTTATCTTAACGACTGATAATGACATCAGGAGTTAACATGGCTACACGTTCACATCAAGATTGGGCTGCTTTGATACAACAGCAATCCGCTAGCGGCTTAACGATTTCAAATTTTTGTCGTGTGCACAAGCTTAGTCTTAGTGGGTTTTACGCCCGCAAAGCGGACATGGCTAAAACGGGCACCCAACAGATAGCGCCGTTTGTTAAGGCTACCGTGACATCGCCGACAGCGATGACAACCCAAGCTCAACCTTCCGCTTCAGCCCAGGCTATCCATTTTCAGCATCATACAGGGCTATGGACTTTCCCCAGCACCTTGCCCCCACGCTACCTGCTTGAGATTATTAAAGGCCTACAAGCATGTTGATGTTTCGTGAGCTTCCCTGTATTTATCTGCACCGTGCACCGGTGGATTTTCGTAAATCGATAAATGGCTTAGCTGTTATCGTTGAGCAGCAATTATCCTTACAGGCCACCGACGGCAGTGTGTTTGTCTTTTGTAATAAAGACCGTGATAAATTAAAAATCCTCTACTGGGATAACACCGGCTTTGCACTTTGGTACAAACGCCTCGAGCAGGATAAGTTTAAGTGGCCGACGAAAAGTATTGATGAGTGCCTGAGTTTATCTGAGCAACAGTTTCATTGGCTGTTATCTGGCTTTGATGTATTGGGTCATCAGCATGTGAACGGCTTGAGTTACAGTTAATTGATCGCCATTGCGAAGGCTGTTTTCGATAATTAGATCACTGCTTTAGCCTTATTTAATGGGATATTTGATATAATAACACCATGAAATTAAGCCCTGATAACTTACCCAATGACGTTGATTTACTTAAGCAATTATTGCTTGAGACGCTGGCGGCTAAAGATAATGTTATCGAGTTGAAAGACGCTGAAATCGCCGAACTTAAACACTCTGTGCAGCGTTTGCTTGAACAATTTCGCTTAGCCCAGCAACAACGTTTCGGCGCCAGCAGTGAAAGCCATGACTATCAAGGTGAGTTGTTTAACGAAGCAGAAGTGACGGTTGATGAGCCTGTTGAATTAACAGCAGATGCTGACGCGCCTGTGTCACCTAAACAGCGCGCCAAGCGTAAATTACTGCCTAAAGACCTGCCACGTGAAGTGATTATCCATGACATCAGTGATGAAGATAAGCAGTGTGAGTGCTGTGGTCATGAGCTGGCGTTAATGGGCCAAGACAGTAGTGAGAAGCTGAAGTTTATTCCGGCGAAAATCAGTGTGATTGAGCACGTTAGATTAAAATACAGCTGCAAGCATTGTGAAACAAAAGGAACCCAGGCCAATATCAAACAAGCGCCCGTGCCAGTCAGTCCTATCCCTAAAAGCGTGGCGACGCCAAGCTTGTTAAGCCAGCTCATTACCAGTAAATATCAGTACGCATTACCCCTTTACCGGCAAGAAACCCTGTTCAAGCAACATGGTATCGCATTAAGCCGGCAAACCATGGCGGATTGGATGATGAAATCTGCAGCGCTGTTCAAGCCCTTATATGATTTACTGCACCAACATCTATTAACACAAGATGTCATCCACGCCGATGAGACCACGCTCAAAGTGATTAACGATGAGCGAGTAAAATCCTATATGTGGGTGTATTGCGCTGGCGCGGATAAACCAAGCACTGAGCCTCGATATCAAGGTTTGCGCAATATAGTACTGTACGACTATCAAGACGGTAGCCGCGCGGGCACCTGCGTGAGCCGTTTTCTTGCCACTGAGCAAACGGTATTTAATGGTTATTTACAAGTCGATGGTTACGCGGCTTATCAGCAGGCAAACAATAAACTGGTCGGTTGTTCGGCTTAGTCTCCTGAGTCGCTCTACCTCCTGCATCCATGCAGTCGTGGGCTCATGCGCGGCGTAAATTCAAAGAAGCGCTAATAGCACAAGGCAAGCCCAAAGTAGGCAAAATCAGTAAAGCGGATATGGCGCTGAGCATGATAGCCAAGCTGTACCGTATTGAAACCCAAATACAAGCACTGAGCCTGGAAGAGCGATTGTATTTTAGGCGCACCCACTCACGTGCTCAGCTGGGGTTATTTAAGCAATGGTTGGATAAATCAGTGCTGCAAGTATCAAAGGAAAGTCCGCTAGGCAAAGCCATCCATTACAGCCTCAATCAATGGTCAAAGCTGAGTTGTTACACGCAAGACAGTCGCCTCAATATCGACAACAACCGTGCAGAGCGGGCAGTAAAACCGTTTGTGATAGGGCGTAAAAACTGGCTATTCAATCACAACCATCGCGGCGCTGAGGCGAGTGCAATTTTGTACAGCATCATAGAAACGGCTAAAGCGAATGGACTTATCCCGTTTGATTACATCGAACACTGCTTAGAGCAATTATCCTACCCTGATTGTGACCTCAACAGTCTCTTACCCTGGCAGGTTAGGCTAGACAAGACGTAGTTCGCCGGACGCATACAATTCTTTATGTGATGTAATAGCATCAAAATCATTTTCTAGAGTATAAAAAATCTCGTTTATTATTTGGCCGAATTTGGTCTACAAACGCAGGAGAAGTATAGTTATCAATGTTAATTGAAAAACTGAATGCTCGATTTTCCGTTGGGAACTTATCTTGTTGTAAACGCATGAAATTATCCAACATAGAATGTAGATGCTTAGCTTTCCAAACTTCAATGTTATCGATAATATTCATTCGCCATCTATACTTTTCATGTAATCAAAAAGTATTTTACCATGTAGTGGTCTTTTTACAAGCTAAGCGAATTAGTGAGTTACCCAAATATCCTCATATTTATTCCATTCCATTGTGTTACCTGACTTCAACGATAAGTATTCCTCCACAACAAAGCATGCCTCCTCAAGTGACCAGCATAAAGCACAGAAATAACCATATTTCCTTTTTCTGTTCAATTGAATGATCTGATTCTCTGACGGCTTGTTCGAGCCATACTTAAGCTCAATTCTTAAACCAAAATAAATACCTTTGGGTATATCTCCAATGATATCAGGAAAGCCATTTCGTACTCCTTCATCAAGTAAATCCTTTGCTCCATTATTAGTGCGTAAACCTCCATTGGGTACAGCAGCGAAATCTAAATACTCTTCATTGAAAAACTTATAAATATAATCAAATACTCTTACCTGCATCCAATGCTCAAAATTAGCTCTGCAGACCTTAACTCCAGCTAAATCAACCCCAGTCTCAAGTTCAGGATTTAACTTTAGGTATGACAGTGCCAGAGCGTGACGGTTCTGGTCCACTATTGAGAGGCAAGCAGACTTTTTCTTTGAAATTGTTTGTTTTTTAGTTTGAGTTCCATGACTCGAATCCGTCATCGGATTATTAACACCAACATTTTTTGCTAGCGACAATGATGAGCGAACTTTATATCCAGGCTTCGATAGAATAGAACTTAATTGTCGCTCATCAATGTTAAGCATATAGATACCAGTTTACGTTGGGTTACAGTTAACAATATGGGCATTAGCTTCATGTTTCGTGATGGCATTTAAGACTTCACTAGCATTATTATCTGTATTTAAGCCTTTTGCTTGCATGAGTCGTGATTCAGCTTTTTGCCAAGCGTTGACAAGTGATTCTCCACTCACACCGTTAGAGTTATCATATGCTTGACGATATAAAATAATTGCTTCTGCAACATCCATGATGTTGTTTTCTTTGAAGCGAGAGGATAGAAAGTTTCCAACTTGATTAAAGCTCTGAGTCAAAGGGTCGCTTTGAATTGAGTGAAGAGATTGTTTAACATGATTAATGCAGCTTGCTATCAAGGGGCTGGCTAACGATATGCTGGCACCAGCAGCTGTTATGTACTCTCCAGCAAACTGCCGTTTTTGATTTGCTAATTCAAAAATGTAATCTGAATTTAGAATGTCAGAAAATGGGTTTGCAGCTAATAGATCCTTGCTCCACTCTAAGTATGTGGCTGCTACACCTGATTCCATGCAGATAACACCAGTAGCCAAAACGACTAACGGACTAACCTTACTACCCAACTTGGCCAGTTCTATTGATGATTGATAGAATAAATTACTAGCTTGAGCGTAGATCGAGTCCAATTCATCAACGGACTTAACATCATTATTTTGCATGCCGTTCTCCATGATAGAAGGTTAATTACCTAATCTTTTAACTAAATCGGCCCACTTTTCAGCATTGCCCACGATGGTTACAATTGCATTCTTTTCAACTTGGCCGAAGCTTGTCATGGAGCTGTTATTGATTTCCAATAGCGCCATTGAAAGTGCAGTGCCTTGCTCCGCAAGTGATTGTAATTTCAGTTTTCTATCACTGGATTTCTCGTTTTCAATTTTATTCGATAAAATGCCTATGCAGCCTGACATGTCATTAATTACTTTTTCCATGCGTGATAAAGATTCATTGCGTTGATCGGTCATGTTGTCGTCCCTTATAAGGATTTTAAAAATAAAATTTGAGCACATTTCTAGAAATCTAAAAATATGTAACATTAGGTAAACTCTTCTAGTGATACTTCGAAATTGATGATTTTATTTTGTACAAAATCGTAAATACTTTTTAAGTGACTACAGAATAAAAAGACTTCTGTACTCACGCGGTCTTTGTACTCCATTTCGCCGACATCTTCTTTGTTGACTTTGTATTTAAAACTGCCAAATTTCAGATTATCGTTTAGACTGAAGGATACACGCGAGAACTCATTTTCTAACTCCCCAATTGTAAAAGGTAAGCTTGTGACCTCCTTACCCTGCTCTATATTTTTCAGTACCTCTTCATCAGAAACGACGCATTGTTTTTTGTAAACAGTAGAGCTGACATCATATGCCAAAGTACAACTTTCATTGATTTGTGTGTGCTCTGGAATCAGCCCACTTTTGACCCAACCGGTGAAGATGGTCGATACTGCTGGAGATGACAGTCTTACCACAGGGAATGAGCCAATTAAGCTTCGAATGGTTGATAAAATATTCTCACAAGCTGTTTCAGAGCCATTGCCAATCACAAACCACCCGTCCATTTTGTTAATAACGATTAAGGTTTCAGCTCGGTCTTCAACAGCACGTTTTAGCTCGGAAATTTTGGCTAGTTGTTTGATTTCTTTTTTACGTTCTTTTGATAGAAATTCCAGGCCAAGTTCTTTCAATGCTTTCTGTTCCATCTTCAAGATAGCTCTTTTTAGCACTGCAGGCTTAACCTTCTTTTCCTCGATGCAATAGTTTAAGATCGTGTATTCATTGGAATGATAATTTAATTGTTTGCCATTTAATTTAGGTATTGCAGCACAAAAACCTTGCACCTTATCCAGACCTTTAGCCAAATCCGTAGGCAAATCTGAGAAAGGGGTGATTTGGTTTTGATTTGCAAGATTGTCCCACAGGTCAGAACCCTTCAGCAATTCGTTAGATGATAATTCCAACTTATAGATATAAAATGAACTAAGCATAAAAGTACCTTCCAAAGTTATCCACAAATTCTGTGATTAAGCTGTGAATAACAATAAAAATAATAAATATCATTTACCACAATTTTGCAGACAGGCTTAACTCTTCAGCTAAGCCATTACAATTCATTATAAATGGCATTTCAGAGTGAAATAGCATATCAAAATCATAACTATAAACTTCCTTGTGGAGTTTATTAATAAACTCATTAAATGCATCATAATTGACAGGGAAAGGTAAGCAAAATCTATCAGAAATGGTAGAAAGACTCTCGAATGTTGGGTTCGCCAATTTATTGATAAATTCATATATGATTGATATTGATTGCAAAAGTGTTTTTTCAGTTATTAACCCTTTGTTAATAAGTTCATTTATAAGCATTGATGCACATGGATAAATTCTTCTATTGAAAAATAAAGGGACCATGGACCCATTAAGATCTGGGGTGTAAAACGAATTATAGATTGGGCTTACAGCAGCAGAAATGCATCTATCCTGTTCAAACCGATGCTTAAGCTCGCTCAATTCAATACAAAACACATCAGCTACAGCTTTTAATGAACGAAATTTAACACCGTTCACGATCAATACCCTACTGTCATACTTGCGAACCCGCACCTTTATTTCTAAAGCCTCTTCTAGAGGCCAAGAATTATTTAATCTTTTTCTTAGTGCGTCTGCTGATACATTATATTCGGCAGCAAGTTCAGACATGTTTTTATAAACTTTACTTCGATAAAAACAACCCAAACCCACACCCGATTTTCTTTTAAGCTTTAGAGAAGCCTCAATTGACTCCCCAAATCTTAATCTTTGTTGAAAAGTTCTTGGGTTTGCACCATAAAATCTTGCAAGCTGACTTTTGTTTGCAAACACATTGCCATCAAATGTAACGGGTGTGATGTGAGAATTGCTCAAGCTCTTCATAAAATACCTAAGAAGTACACGATAAGTATACTATTTTCACACCAATCAAACTTTTTTGCAAGTTAAAAAGTTAGGCACATTGATGCTCTAATCGCATCATACGGATACTCATCACCAGTGCCATCAGCATTAGTTTGGTTACACGTTGAAGTGTTACATTCCGCTTTACAAAGGTTATAGTTAGTTTTTAATGCCCAATCTCTGCCATTTTTCTTAATTGAAACATCATTAACGCTCATTACCCCTAATAATTTCTGTTTAGGGGAGTAAACCTCAACCCAATCACCTTCAAAATAGATAGCGTAAAGGTCAGAACCGGCTTTAATCGAACCCAAAACATCATTGCTGTTAAACGAGCTATAAACTGATGTTGATTCACCCAAACTTGAAAGCTTAGTCATGTAAGGAAGCAATGAACGAGCTTTGGCTGAATCATTGTCTAAAACAAGCCAATGCAAGGCCCAGCCATAATTAGGTTTCTCACCATTAATGTAATACTTGATTAAAGACTCTTTGGCTTCTGTATGATTTGCGATGCTTGCGGCCTTTAACCAATACTCAGCCTTTGTCATATCTTTTTTTACACCTTTGCCCGCAAAGTACCGCTTAAATATTTCATACTTTGCATTTGCATTGCCTAGTTCGGCAGACTGATGAAGCCACTCAAATGCTTCTGCCTCATTTTTTTTAAATACACGACCTTCTGAATATAATTCACCTAATAAATAAGCAGACTCATGATCGCCACCTTTGAATGCTTTAGATAACCAGTGGAGTGTTAAGTCGGTATCATGCACCGTTGAGACTGGTGAGTTATCCAAGGAATAGCTATAACCTACCTCCCTCTGAGCATTTATGTCTCCATCATCCGCAAGTATTAGCGTATCAACCCAGTTGCTGTAGACATCCCAAAAGCTTAATGCTTCACTATCACCAGCTTTCATCGCCTTCAAAATATAACGTTTGCCATCAACATAATTATCCTGAGAGATTAACTGTAAACCATAACGATACTGAGCTGCTGGAATGTTTGAATTAGCATCGTCATGTAATTGTGATGATGAACATCCTATACTTAACGCGCTGACCAAACACATCGATGCAATAACACTTCTTCTCATCATTATTTAACTTCCTTTTGTTTTTCCATAAATTGAGTCATCTCTTGCCCATAGGTAAACGCACTTTCGAAAACATCTGTAGGATGGTTTGCAATTATTGTTATTCCGTTATTAGTGAAACTAACAGGAGTAGTTTGATTTAAGTGCTTTGTTCCAAACTTCACAAAATCATCAAATTTAGATAGATAATCAGTATCAGTGCATTCCGTTGGATTTAGAGAATTACCTTTAAATGAGCTAGTAATGTTAGATAAGCTTGATTGTTTATTTAAAAAATTCTCACACCACAAATTCTGCATTTTCTTTGCAACGAGTGAACTAGAACCAGATCGAGGGTATGGCGCGAGATAAACGTCGTAACCTTTAGAATTCAATTTAGCTATGTTTTCTGTGTAACGTTTACAGGCCGGACATGTGATATCAACAAAGGTAAGTAACATGCCCTTGCTGTTTTCAGATTTAAAGAATGGGAGAACTGAAAAGTCCAAATTTTTGAGATCTTCATTTATAGTTCTGTTAGTTATACCTATAAGTTTATTGGGTGATGAAGGCACGCCATTTTCAACATAACCCTGGGGAGAATCATTTTGGTTAATTTTGGTGACACTCTCATTTTCAGTATACCCAATCTCGTATTTATACTTGCGATTGATGTGAGTTGGTTGCTTAGGCACTAGCGCCTTAGATTCATTACTTCCGAAGATTCTAATTGGTGCTTCATTGTTCCCCTGAAGAGCATCCATGCTTCCTTGAATACTTGCTTTAAGGTTGCTATCAAAAAAAACAAATAAGTCCCCATTTTTTACAGCGAAGACATTACATATTGGAGTTTTGAACGCATAAGCTTTCCCTTTTAAAGACGGGAATTCTTCAAAAAACCTTGTAGAAAATGTTTCTGCTGAATCACAAGATGTAATCAGACCCGAACTAGCCACGACATAAGACAAAGCTAACGATGCTGCGACCCCACAAGCGAGAGTAAATGGATATTTCTTTTTTTCCACAATAATACACCTATCTGATACCTGATAAATTAATTAAAGACTAGCATTAATATCCAATACATCCAACTAGAAATCAATTGGCATTACCCTTGAAGGTTAAGATTATTAGTCATGATTGAAGTTACTTTAATAATTCACAACGCTATTCACTACTCGTTGTCACATAACAAACGAAAAAAGTGACTTTTGGTTGCATATCAGGCTTTTTTACTAGAGTTCATCCTGAGCTGGTGGCCTCGGGTGTGATTATTGTGACAGTGGGTAGCGAAAATAAATATTTTATCGAATACCGCTCGCGGAGAGAATTGATACTTTTTTAACCATATAGCTACTGTGAGTCACAAACTCAGCATTCTGTGTGACACTGAGTAGCGATCTAAAGCTAAAAATATACGGATTTCACTACAGCAATTAATCCTATAGACACAAGATTTGATAATGACAAATACATTCAAGAGTGTAAAATATACTTATTATGTACTCGTGAGGTAATCAAATGATTTCAAAGTCATTCATTGAAGATATGAAGAATAAAGTCTCTATTGTTGACTTAATTGACTCCTATGTGCCATTAAAAAAGCAGGGGAAGGAATTTGTTGCATGCTGTCCATTCCATTCGGAATCAAGCCCCTCATTCAAAGTAAATGAAGAAAAACAGATCTTTCACTGTTTCGGATGTGGCGAGAATGGTGGAATAATTGACTTTGTAATGGAACACGAATCAATTAGCTTTAGCGATGCAGTTGAAACAATAGCGGCTAAATCAGGGTTGACGGTAGAAAGGGTTTATAGTCGGCAACCAGTACAGAAAAAATCTAATGTAGAAGCAAAGCTGACAGTAATTGTTAAGAATGTATTTTCTAAAAGAGGTGAAAGTCTAACAAACAAATATGACATCAACAGTAAAACCATCTCTGAACTTGATCTGGGTGCTGCTATTAACAGCCAAGGCTTACAGCAAATTATTAATAATGACCTTAATTTAAAAAAAACATCAGCTCTAATTAATTTCCATTCTGGTTATCTTAAAAACCCGTCAGACGATATGTGCTTAGTTGTTCCACTGTATAAGACTAACAAGCAGTTTGCAGGTCTATATGTAAACTCACCAAAAACACCGTATCATATCGGGGTTAAAGGTGATGATAGAGGATTAATATACAATCCCAATAAAATATTAGAACGAAACAAACCCATCATCATATTGCCCAGCATCATTGACACAATTAAAGGCTATCAAGTTGGCATACCAAATTGCGTCGGCGTTGCCGATACTCATAAAAAAAGTCTTACAGGCGAGATGTTACGTTCATATAAGGCCAACGAGATATATTACATAGTAGAAAAGGACCAAGTTGATACTAGACAGCTTGCCCTTGACCTTCTTGCATCTATAAAAACATCAAACAACATAATCGGTCTAAAAGTCCTAATTACCAATGACAAAATCAACCTACCTAACACTGTAGCTGCGTATGGAATTGAGGTTTTACCAGACATTTTAAGTAAATCTAACACTTGGTATGACTTCATTGGAAGGGAGTTAACTCGTTCACAAGATACTAATAGCGAAAAATTTAAAGCTGAAATGTCAAAATTGCTATTGGACACATTTACCCAAAGCACAAAACACAAGGATGTCCCACTGCTATTACATTTTGTTGCCGAGGCACTTGGAAAGTGCTCTGTAGACATTAACTCAATCTTCCATCTTGCGTCTAAAAGCATTAGCGAACATGTTGAAGAAGACCTTCAACGCACCGAAAATGAACTTATGAAGAAGCACGTCGAATATTCAAATCAAATAGTTGCCGGTATACCAATAAAGAAAATTGATTCACTTACAGCTCTGTTGATTTTAGAGTCTAAAGGTGTGGTTGAACAAACTATGACAGAAGATGTTTGTAGTGAACTTATTAGTGTTATTGGTGAAAACACATCATTGGCTAAAGTGGTTCAGCTGATAGAGGATAATGGTTATATCAACGCAGTTGATATAAAAAAGGCACTTGGAGAAGTAGAGTATTTCCAAGTAAATAACTGCTTACAAGAGTTTATGCTTGATGATTGGTTTTTAGCTGACACTAAATTAAATATAAGTTTGATTACAAAAAATTCAAATATTGTTGAAACTACTAATCTAATTAATTTATCTCCCTCAATATAAATAGTAGATACAAAAAAGGCTGCTAGGTGAACAACACTAGCAGCCTTTTTTTATTATCTTTGAGTTAAAATAGCGATGGTTTAAGTGATAATTCGAGTTCGTGTTCGGGCTCAACGTTGCTAACATTCGGATTATCATTCTTAGGTAAATCACTTGAAACTTTTCCAGCATCTTTTTCAGGGGCTGCTGGTTTTACATTGGGCTGTTCAGGTTCGCCTGAATGCTTACCAACAAATTCATTTACAGCATCAGTTTCAGGATCAGATTTGTCTTTACGGGCCGCTTGGCGTAAAGCAGCAATGTTACTATAATCCCTATTTAGTTTAACCCCTATCCCGGCCCCTTTGCACGCTGTTACCATTGCTTCAACATATTCAGGCTCACCATTAATCTTAATACTTTTCCAACCTTTCATCTTAGCTGCTTTGACTGCAGCGATAGCGGATTCTTCGGGTGAATCGGACTCAACACTATAAGATTTGTAAAAATCTTTGATGGACACATTATTACGTAAACTAATATCAAGACAACCATCATTGGAATTAACTTCGCACAGATTGCTTCCAGAGCGCTTATGAAGAAAGAATTGATTAACGACACTTCGCATATATGTCTTAGCCAATAAACGACGGTCAATAATACTTTCCGTGTCTTGCGAAACATTGAGGCTTGGTTCAACGACAGTTTGTTTTTCTAAACTTGCTTCCTTACTACTTTCTGTTGATGATCTATCAGAAGTAGGATTATCAGAATTTTTAGTAACTTGAGGCTCTGAATTATTAGCGGTCAGATCATTTACGACGTTCAATATTTTGCTATGCCGAGACTCATCGACCTGCTCTACTTTGTGATCAATATTTTCAGGAGATTTTATTAAGGGTTCAATAGTATTATGAAATGAGTGAACATCGTTAAGGAACGAATTTACCTTATCATTCTTTTTAACAGTTTCAGCCTGATTAGACTCATCGACTTCATCGACTTCATCTTCTTCATCAGCCTGATCATGATTATTGTTTAAGTTTAAATCATTATCTTCTGCTAACGTTTGAAGGATTGTATTTAAGAACTCTTCCTCTTCGCTGATGGTGTTTGTGTCTGAAAATTCATCATGAAGTTTGTGTTCGTCATATGTGGATTCTGGACAAGTATAAGTTAAACCATCAGTGTCACGATCATACAAGTCCTGACCGTCAGAATTACCAAAATCTTGTTGATGATCGCTTCCTGAAAAATTGTCAAAATCTGCATCTTTAACAAATTCAGAGCCATTATTATCGTTGTCGCTAATGAGCGATTGAGCATTTTCTGAATAGTCAGACATTAACTGCTCAACAGAATCGGGAAATGGTTCAAATCCCTTTTCCTGATTGTCTTGGTCCTCGTTGTCCTGGGTAATTTCTTCGACTGCATTACCCACGTCTGCCATGCTGGATAAATCGTCATGCTGGCCCGATGAATCGATGCGATGTGTATCATCAGCGGCTTCACTTTTTGTGTTATCAAATGCCCCATCATCAACGTCCTTGTATTCTGGTGGGATATCTTCTTCAAAATTATTTACTGCGTTCAATTGTGCAAGTTCTGCAAGGTTGGTCAAAGCACCCATATTCGTTCCCTATGTACTTATGAATTACTTGATTAGTATACCACCTGATGGTTTTCAAACCACAAAAAATGGCACTATTTTGAAGAATGACATCTGTAGAGTGCTCAACCATTAGAATTGCTTAGCAAGTTACTGTGTGGCACAGAAACTATTGCATCTATTTGATTAATAACAATTACCAATGTTCAATGGCACATGGTTGTCTGTTCGGCAGGTTTATTAAAGCCGTGAGTTTCATTTAAGAAGTAAGTTGAGAATTAAAACCTTTATTTTCAAGGTGTTACATTTGACCTTAGATTTAACTGATTTTGTATAATTAATGTAATGTCATGAAATTCGTT
The DNA here is from genome assembly GCF_014596695.2 of Shewanella sp. BF02_Schw. Lineage (NCBI taxonomy): Bacteria > Pseudomonadati > Pseudomonadota > Gammaproteobacteria > Alteromonadales > Shewanellaceae > Shewanella > Shewanella sp. BF02_Schw. Next base: position 28,609 of record NZ_JABKAW020000005.1, on the reverse strand, counting down.
ATAGGCTTCTGATTTTATTTGAGAATATATTTTAAATGGCACAGATGGTTGATTGTTTATCTGTGAGAAGCCTAATAAGGCATTTATAGTAAGGAAATGAGTTAAAACGGGTAGTTTCCTTCTCCGAATTAATTTAATTTATAGCTAGGTGGCACAAGTTAATTAATAACATATTGAAACTTATATATAAAAATATATGCATGGCATGTTAGTGGTTAGTTTGGATGCCGGATGGCCCTATTTAATACTCCTGAAACCTGTGCCATAGCGATATGAGTTCACAAGTGACTGAAAAATAATGAAAATGGATTATATTAGTTCTTTTCGTGCCATACCAATTCGTTTTATTGGATGTTAACTGCCCAATAATGACAGACTAAAAACCAGTAAAATTTGATAAAACGGATAACCTCATAAAATTCATAGCGTTACCGCATCTTTATTAAAAAAATATGTAACTGTTTTAACAGTTAAGAATACCAACCTTAGTGAAGCCATAAACAGTTACGCAAAATGATCGTTAAGGATCTTAATGATCGCTAGCAGATCCTATAAAGACCAGTAGTGCCAAAAATATCAAAGCGTTCACATAAATGGTGAGAGAGATAAAAATCCACTTCATTAAGATCTCATTTTTTATTGTTTTCAAAAAAATGATCATATCAATTAATAAAATCACAGTGATTTCTAGAGAGTGAATGGCGGTATATTTCTAGGGTTTGACCAGGTTAATTGTCCGGTCAAATCACAGTGATTTCTAGAGAGAGAATGACGGTACATTTCTGGGGTGTGACCAGGTTAATTGTCCGGTCAAATCACAGTGATTTCTAGAGAGTGAATGGCGGTACATTTCTGGGGTGTGACCAGGTTAATTGTCCGGTCAAATCACAGTGATTTCTAGAGAGTGAATGGCGGTACATTTCTGGGGTATGACCAGGTTAATTGTCCGGTCAAATCACAGTGATTTCTAGAGAGTGAATGGCGGTACATTTCTGGGGTATGACCAGGTTAATTGTCCAGTCAAACCACAGTGATTTCTAGAGAGTCAATGACGGTACATTTCTGGGGTGTGACCAGGTTAATTGTCCGGTCAAATCACAGTGATTTCTAGAGAGTCAATGACGGTACATTTCTTCGTCGTAGACTGGTTGTAATGCAACGTTCAATTAAAGAGTAGGTTTTTATTAAAAGCTCAAGCAAAGAAAATAAGCTTTTCACAAATACAGGTGGGCGATACGTTGCTATATGTCTCATATGTACATATACTAGAATTACTGATTGCGACTCAGTGACCATTTAAACGAGGTGAAAGATGGATGTATTAGATTTGTGTGCTGGCATAGGTTCATTTAGCCTTGCGGCTAAACAAGTATATGGCGGTACCTATTACAATACCGTAGCTTGTTCCGAGGTTGAAAACTTCTGTAATAAAGTGTTGAGTAAGCAAGGGTATGAAATAATAGGCGACTTGAGTTATATAGGGCTACCTGAGTCACAACAACAATATTCACACCTTTTAGAAATGGATCTCGTACCTGCTGAAGAAACTGGGTTCACATCAATTAGCCTAGAAGACATCCTTGAAGGTGTTGTTGATATTAAAATGTGCATAGCTGGTTCACCATGCCAGGACGTTTCACCTGCTAACACAGGAGAGTCAAGAGGTATTGATGGAAGTAAAAGTTCGGTAATCCATGACATCATGGAAAAGGTAGAACTTATAGAACCTGATATTGTATTAATTGAAAATAGTAGTGCTTTAATTAGGAAAGGTCTCCATGTGCTGCTGTCTGTATTTCACGACTTAGGTTACATCGTAGAATGGTCAACTGTTGCTGCAGCCAACTTCGGGTACAACCACTATCGCCATAGATGTTTTATTGTTGCGTACTTACCTAAAACAAGAATTGCCCAATCTAATGCTAGTATATTTAAAGAAGTCAGCAAGTATGCAAACAAAGCGCCTGGTACAAAGACCCCGTTACTTAAGAATATGACACAAGAGCAACGGGCATTTACAAAGGTAGATGAGACTAGATCAATTAAATTAAGATCAAAACGGATTAATGCAATTGGTAACTCTGTGGTACTTGATGTCGCCTATGCAATACTTAAATCAATAGCAGACTTAGAAACTAAGGCTGTCGATGCGAAGCAGCATAAGCTCAAAGCTAAAGATACCCTTGGTTATATGACACGAAATGGAATTGTTGAAACCGTTAATTACTCTCTTTTTGAAGACCCAGCTTTTGTCGAGAAAATGCCACCAGCAGGTTTTATGTCTGTAGATGGAACAGTTTACATTTCGGCCAGGGATGAACGACTAAATCCGAAGAATACCGCCTACCCTGACCTAAATTCCACGTTATTGAGCCGTGATGGTAATAATTGTTTTTCTGGTAAAGCAAGATTGACACGCCCAGGTAAGCTTGGCGGCTTGGTAGCAGATGTTATGAGGGAGTTCGGTTTTAATCAAGGTGGTCTAAACCCTGTTTTCTGTGAAAGGCTTTTAGGCTTACCAGATAACATTACTAACATATTCGATTGAGATTCAGAAAATACTTTTAGATCATAAAGATCACTGTTGCTCTTTATGATCTATGCAATTTCATTACCCTCTCATTAATATCAATTAAAGGTTGTGATTGTATCGGTTATAACCTATTATTAATACTTCGAATCAATTGGCGAATGCGACCCGCCAATCATTTAAACGAGGTAGAAAGACATGCTAGTAATTCTAGAAGTAAAAACAAATTCAGATAGTAGCCGACCTACATACATCTCAGTTGATAGTAATGACATGGATTATCTCATTGCTCAAACCAAGCAAATGCTTAGTTGCATAATCCCAGTAACCCCTACCTCATTCAATCAGCCACCAGCAATTATCGCCTGCATCTTCATGCATAACATAACCTTTGAATGGCTTGATGAATACAAGAACCCAGTTTCGGATGATGAGCATATGAGCTGTTGGGAACAAACCACATGTCACGCTTCTGCAGATAATGTATTAGTGCTGTTTTCTCATAAGCAAAACGGCGATGAAATGTTTATTGAATACATCCCTGAAGTGACCCAATAAGGCGGTTTTCATGTCAACAACTCATCACCAAAAAGCAGCCTTTAAACAAAATGCAGCCCTTAAAGTAACTTTAAATTATTTATCTTCGCTTGATATTGATGATTTAGATGAGATGGTTATGGATATGGCCTACTTGTCAGTAAACACTGAAATCAACTCAACTTCAGACATTAACGAACAAGAAAGATTATTGAGTGAAGTCGAAAATACTGCGAGTGATGTGAATAATTGCGGTAAAGAAGCTCAAATCAATTTTCTCGTTAACAATGGCTATCGTGCGATGTTGTATGCAAGTTAGTTGAAGCCAATATCGAAACAAATTAAAAAGAGGGGTGCACCATGCCTATATATGATTAAAAGCCAACTAATGATGCTTATGCCGCGTTAATCGAAGATAGAAGTCAAATTCAGTTATCTGAAGTGGCCGTAAGCGATTTAAAGTTACTGTGTCAAACAACCATCACTGCACGAACCTTAAATGACTATTTTAAAAAGCATGTAAGTTCGCTTAGTGCTATTGGAGATGGCTTTAAGAAAAGCCGTGGTGACATTTATATTCGCTGGTGGGCATACGTTGAAGGTGCTTACGTACCTGTTGCTTTTAAGTTTGCTTTAGTTTGTAACCTCCACCTGAGAATTAAAGATCCATATGAGTATATTCAGGATCTAATTTATAAAACAGCCCCAACTCAAAAGTATATCGCCAAGGCTGAAGCGCTATGGCAAGAAATCGATAATGAATGGCAGGTTGTGGATGGTGTTGGCTATGAAAAAGCTTTAAAGCAATTGTCGGAGTTCAGAGCCCAGCTGAAACAGATAAGGGATCATTTTGTTTTGAGTGAGTAAAGCCTTAATCAATGAAGGTGTTCTGATCAAAAGTAACTATTAATATTGATAGTTACTTTTTTTAAGGTTGAAAGGACTCATTTGTACGTAGGCATATAGATGGACGGCAAGATCACTCGCCGTCTGTTTGAGTATTATTGGGGGATTTAGTGAGTTGGTTCATGTGGGTTATAGCCAAGTGCCGAAATCTCCGACAGTAGTAGGTCGGTATCGACACCAGCAAGTATAGAGTTGAGTGAGCAATCTAAATCACTATAAACCCCAAAATGGTAGTAATGCTTATCAGTTGAATTGAATCCTATTGGTGCACTTACTGTTGCATCTTCAATGAGTTTCTTAGTAAGCCATAGAGAAAACAGCTCCTTACATTGTGCTAATAGTACGTTGTTGGATGGAAGTACGCTTTCTGAAAGGTGCATATTAAAATGAGTAACACAAATTGAGTGTTCGGCTTGATGGTAATCATTACCGGCGTCTGCATTAAACGCTATTGCAGCAATAGGTACCTTGTTTAGAGTAATAGAGCAAACATACTGACTCTCGTTAGCTGAACCACTCTTTAGGCCAGCTTGAATCGCAGCGTTCGGGCAATCTGTTAGTTGTAGTGAATTCATAGGTAGAGCCTCAATTTAAGCGATAACGAAATAGTGTGAAGGGAATACCGTATATTCATTGCTGTTGCCATTAGCAGAGCACTGCCAGCTACGGTCTTTATTCATTCGAGTTAATGAAGCGTGGTCACCTTGATTAAGTTTTTTGATGTTGCAAGTTAAGACTACAGAGGCACCAAGTCTTGCTGGGATGAGTTTCTTAATATGAGTGAGGGTGTAGTATTTACACTCTGTTTCTGCATCGTCATCGATTATCAATGAGAACGAAAATGAGGCTATTTTGTTTTTGGCATTAATGCAGCCGAATCGAGGAAGTTTAATCAAACATCCCATTTGGAGTGCTAGTTCAATGATTTGATCTTCCGAATAGGTGTTACCTCTACTGAACTGGGTTAAATGCATATAGGGTTTAGTATTGTCACTCATAGTCACCTCGTTTATAGCTTATGTCGCAAATAAGCGATTTGGAAAGATGCATCATTATAATATCTTACCGAAAAAATGCAACCCTCAATTGATATTTAAATGTATCAAATATTAGACTTATTTGCTGGTGGCAGAGCAAATAGGAATGTCGTTTTAATGCTGTCTTATTTACCGGGTGAAGCCGTCGCAATAATTAATGCCCGGTGAAAACGTCGGGTATTAGTGCAAAGTTAATCGTTTAATCCACCAGCAGAATAACGATGATTTCAGATTAACCGTTTACCTACTAAACAGGATGAGTTGAGCGTATAAAGTTACATTAGATGCTAGCGTCATTTGGAGGTGTACACCCATCTAGGACTTTACCGCAGAACTTCAATAGATTGTTTTAAAATATATATTCTATATTTCACAACTCTTAGTTGATATATGTAAGGATATTGCATATAGTTAGTGCTTGTTAAATAAGCAACAGGCCGAACTATCATGAAAGCATCATTTAATTTTGATTGGTTAACAACCCAAGAGATAAGTGCAGAGATTGGCGCAACCAAACTAGCTGACATTGCATTGAAGCAAATTGGAGTCATGAGAGGGTTTGGACATAGTGATGGACACCTTGAATATGAACATGGTGATCTGCTGGTGGTTGGCTATTGGAGTATGGACTTTGATTGTTGTGGTACCAAAGATGAATCGACTACAGAGCCTGTTATCCAGACTCCACCAGCACCAAGTCCATTTATGGCATTAGGTCAGCGTCAAATCCATTTGAAGCGTTGGCCACTAATGCGTGGGGTTACGGGTGAGGATAACGTATTAGGTCATTCTGCCTCTGTTGCACACATTGGTCTAATGATGGCATTAATCGCTAACAAGAACGGAGCTAACTTCGATTTAGCTGAAGTGCTTGTTTATGGATTGCTGCATGATTTACAGGAAGTCGTCTGCCAAGATGTGGCTCAGCCATCTAAAAATGCCTCACCAGAGCTAGCTGCGGCATTTGATGCCTTTGAACAGAAAGCATTAAAAGCGATGGTCGAAACCTTGCCTGCCCCGCTTCAAACACCATATAACAATTATCTATCCCCATCGGTGGAAGTTAAGAACCTCATAAAAAATGCAGATATTTATGATGCGCTCAGGAAGTCACAAGACGAATGCGAAGCCGGTAATCATAAAGAATTTGGTTTAGCGTATTCCCGCTTAAAAGCGCTGGTGGCCGAGCGTTCACAAACGAATGGTTACTTGAAAGAATTCCATGAAACGTTTGGTGAAGCTTATTCATGGTCATTCGACAAACTAGTAGAGCATTCACACATTTAGATTGGCTATAAGCCGTTTACTTTATAGTAAGCGGCACTTACAGAGGAAATATCATGGCTGGTAATAGACAACACGGCTTTATGAGAGGCAATGCGAGTGGCCGTAATGGTTCTGGAGTTGCTAAGGCGTTCTACTGCACTGCTTGTGACAAAACCCATAGCGCTACAGTTGAAAAGGTAGGTATTAGTGAAACGGGTGAGATCATCTGCAACAAGCAATACCTTAAAATGATGGATATTAAATTTGACGTTCAAAATAAGAAGGTAGCTGGCTACAAACAGTTGCTTAATTTAAAAGGCAGCGTGATGAGCGATAGCGTTGAAGGGTTTAAAGCGCGTGTAGCATTTGTTAAGTGTGCTTTTGAGCATGATTTAGTAAAGGAGTTGTCTTCGGGTAGTAACTCTCGTCACTTTAGCAGTTGCTTTGAGATGAACGATGCTGACAAGGTTACAGCGGAAGTTATTAGAGCAAGTCGAGATTCTTATTGGCTTCGATACTCATTAATAAAGAATTTAGGGCAACAATTATTTAAATACTGGGAAGAATCAACGATCACTCATTAACCCATATTTAATATCAAATAAAAACCTGCATTGATTGCGACCAGTGTAGAGATAACCAAACAATAAACGAGGTCAATTATGAATGTAACAATCGATAAAATTGCGAATCCATTTCACACACTGGCTGGAACAGGCGTTAACAGTGTTGATCAACTTGAATTAATTACCACCCAAGGTAAGCAAGGGGTATCTTCTGGTGATACGCGCTCTTTGGTTGCTGTAGCTCTTCATTTAAAAAACAAAATGACCCTTTCACAGCTTGAAGCGCTTAGTGCTGAAGCAAGTGATATAGGGTTAAGTAATTCAGAAAACACAGAAAGTGAAATAGCCCAAAAATTAATAATGTTTGCTGTGGCGGTGTATCTTGGTATTGCCGACAAGCTTAGTCAGTTTATTAAAGTAGAAACAGAGTTGCATGAATCTATCGAGCATTATGATGCCGTATACCTTTGTGACATTTGTTTTGAAGTATTGTGCAAAGTCTTAACAAAAGAAGAGTTGTCCAAACATTATTACTTGGTAACCACTGAATGGCGAACTGGTGATATTTGTGGTGAAGATAGAAGGCTGTATGAATGCAATGCGGTACGCGAACCTAAAGACTTAACAATAAGCAAAGAAATTCAACAGGCGTCATGGGCTATTGCGATGGAATGTAACAGAGGCACTTTTTGTGGTGATGATAGTTACGCTATACCGTGTTTCTATTCCGATGGCTTAATTACATACCCAAGCTGCACACGTCCGGTTACCTACAGCGTTTATCTAACACTGAAAGAATGTGGTCTAGCGATAGAATCACCTAGTTCTATATCGTTGTTTGATATTGATTTGGCTATGGCTGAAATAGAAGAAGAAGTAGAAGAAGATTAAGCAATTGGTGAGCTTAATCTAACCAGTGAGCATTATCTATAACAACCGTCTTTATGACGGTTTTTTTATTCTTTAACGCTTATTTATACTGTAATCTCGTGCAAACAAGACAACAGATGTACTATACCCTTAAATGTACTTAACAGAAACTTGATAGGGTTTTAGATGGGTTTGAGTATTAACAGTTTTTTACGTACACCAATCATTGAAAGTCTAAAGGTATTTCTAAATAGAAAAACTGGTGGCCTTAACGAAAGCCTAAGTACATCCCTATATCTTGATTTAACAAATCTAAAGGGATGGCAAGGTGACAAATGTATTTTTGTTTCAATAGCACCCTATAGGCCATTGATGACATTTTCAATTATTGATTGTGAATTAGCTGTTGATTCTGATGACACAATAACGATTTTCTTTAAGTTCTGGGATAACAGCCTAAGTCGATACTTGATCTGCTCAAGCGTTTATTCGGAAATTTCATGTAATAGCCACATGAATGGAAAAAGACACTACCCAACCTCTAGGGCAGAGATAGAAAGGTTATGGGCAGAAACCTTAGCATCATCTAATACCAAAACTCAAAATTGCATGAGTCTTATTAGTAAGCCAACGTATTGGCATTATTTGATATATGGGTAATGTTAGTAATTAGCCCTTAGTCGAATAAGTAAATGACTCATACCCTCAATCTAACCAGTAAATCTGACATAGAAATATCTAGAATGTTGAACGACAGAATCAGCCTGGAGAAACGGCCTAAACATCTTTAGAAAACGGAAGGTTGCATTTTAGACCATTAATGAGCATGACATTTCTTAGAAGCGCCACCAGCGAACACCCTGCAAAAACCTCTTTTGTTACTCATTGTAATTTGATACCATATCATGACTAAATAGAGACATGATAAGTACATTTAACTGTTTGACATCAAAAGTCAACTTACTCGCTGAGCATAAAAAGGATTTTATGAGCCCACTACTTGAAATTGTTGTATCCTTCGGTAAAGACCTTGCTGCTGTGGTAGCTGTTTTTATTGCTTGTACTTCCTTTATGCTTGCTGATTTGGTAATAAAGACCATTAGCCAAGATAGCAGTATGATCTACTCATCACAGAACCCCAGCGAATCAATTGAGCTTGTCAATATATGCAATTCAAAGTTAAGGGCGCAGACACGATACTACTATCTCATTTCCCTATTGTGCTCAGTGGTGATTGGTCTGTCCTATTACGCTATTAATTAACCATTCACACTGAAGTCGGTCATTGAAGACAATTTAGCGTCAAACGTTTTAAAAAATACCATTTTTGATAGAAATGGTATTTTTTTGGCTTAAATTCAGAAAAGAAGCAAAAAGCACCAAATACTGACGAAATGATTTAAAAGTGATTGTTTATGGAGTTTTTAATAAATCAAAGCTAATTATTGGTTTTTTACCATTATTATTTTAAAAAGGAGTAAAAGTTAGGGTTTTACGACTTCTAGACAGTAAACGGTTCACGCGTGAACCATTATTTCGGTGAATGCTGGTGGTTATGCGAAGTGGAAATATAATCACCTGTTTACAGCACTTCAATTAGGTGCTTTAATTGGTTTTATTTAGCAACCTTAATAAAGGCTATCCATGTCAAATACAGTAATAGACACGTTCATTGCTAATACACCTAAAGGTAGTTCGTTTTCATTCAGAGCAGATCAGATCAGACAATGATCCATGAAGATGACGGCACTGTCATGTTTAATGATGGTGGCCAACAATATTTAGAGTTTGAGAACATCCGTGATTTTGCTGAACATCATTTCTTGAATGCATCAGTTAAGCACAGCGCCTCATATTACGTGGGTGATAGAAACGATGACGGCACAATAGATTGGCATGACCAGCCATACGATATAAATGAAATTGACAATGATGAAGGTGATTGTGTGTACACAAAGTCAAAACTCGTTGATTTAGTCAATTAGAATGGTTTGTAAGCGACAAAACTAAATAAGTTGGCCTGTGCCAACTTATTTTACATTAGAAGCCAGTATAGGCCACCAGCGGTGAATGTAAGCTAAAAACGATAGTTTGGGTTGATGCGATATACATACCGAGGGAAAGCAGATTTATTCTCATGTTCAACATCAATCACCCCTTTTCCTTCTAAAAACGAGAGAATATTTCTGGCAGTCGATGGGCTTAGCTGCAGGGCATTCTTAAAGTCACTAAGAGCTAACGCTTTATCTGATTCCCGTAAGTGATTTAGCAGTGTATCCCCTTGAGGATAACGGTTCTGAAGGGTTTGATTTTGACTGAACGAAAATGAGCTCACATTAACCTCTTACTCTACTTGAAAGCACGACAAAGCTGCTTTACATCAATGCTATAGGTTTATTTTACCTCAACAAATGGGATATAGCGATAGCATGCCTATGCGATCAATTGCAGATACCTGACTTAATATCACAACCTTTAATTGATATTTAGATAGAGGTGTAATATTCTATTGGTCATATCGAAGACGATGTAAAGTTACTTTAAACTCTCCACAATTTCTCAATCAATTCTGATGCGACCAGAATATCAAACGAGGTAAATATGAATATTGATAACAAAGACAAAAGGAACCACATACTTAAGCTTTTTGCTGAAGGTGTTTTCAGGGTAAACGGGTCTGAGTTGCAAGATGTTGAGCCAGATTATGATGCTAATGACGGTACGGCTATCTGGTTGTCAGTTATGGACGCGGAACAATGCATGACAACACAATACACCATTGAGAATAGTGCCTTTGCAAATGCTACTTGCGAAAGTTACAAGTGGTATGTTCGTGACATCAATAATGAAATTGTTGAGTTCAGTTTTTATGAGTTAAAAGTTATCCATTAAATAGATTTACATGATGAAAGATTGGCTGGTGGACAGCCATTTTATTATGATTGTATCAGCAACAATCCTCTGTCAATAACTGCGACTTAGAAACAGAGGGTCTTAAACGAGGTACCTATGGCTAACTCCATAACCAAATCTTGCTTTACCCTTCCCATTACCGAAGAACAGGCATACTTTGCAATAAACGTCATTGACTGCGCTGAACACCAATCAATCAATTTCAACAAGCCTTATAAAACGGCCACTTCCTTTGTGAATTGTCGAACTGACGTCTTCAAGTTGGCCAAAAAGCTTGTCATGAGCGTTGGTGGGTATGTGCAAGGTGAAGTGCGATTAGGATTTGAATATGTGTATATCGGTGGATCTTTCCGTATCTACCATAACGAAACGATTAACCTTACTAACGCCGCCCAATTTGTACACATTATTCTCAAGCATTTCGAATCTGATGAATTCGTACTCATTAACGCCGCTGAGACCTGCAATATACCTGTTGTGGGTAAATTTGGAGGCAATGCAGCCTTTGTGACTAAAAAAGAGGTTAAATGGATGAGTACGCACAACTGGCTACAAACACAGGCCAACCGCCATAACGCCAAACTAACAAAGTAGTGTCCACCAGCCTACTTAATTATGCGGGCTTTTTATTGGTGCAAATCAGATAATAGGATTAACAATGACTATAAACACACCTACAAAGATAATGATCCAGAGAAAACTACATTTGATTGAGATGTTTTCAAATAAAGCATACCGAGTAGATTTCTCGCCATTATTGGAGAATGAGCTGGACATGTTCGGTGAAGATGGCCATTCGGTGTATATTTCATGGGTAGAAGACAATGAGGGTAATGAAGACAGTTGCACTATCCCTCATTCGTCACTTGAGATGGCAGAGCTCCGCGGTAAAGTTTGGTTCGTTCTCGATAAAGACGGTGTTGAGGTGGGTCTTAAATTTTACCAACTGCAAGAAGTGTTTTAACCACTAATCGACATTTTACGTCATCATCTCCAGTTTCCATAAAGCCACTCATTGAGTGGCTTTATGTTACCTTGCATCCCTGTAAGAATGCTTTGTTTACTCAAAGACAATAGATCCACCCTACCTGCCCTTAATGCTGGTGGCATCACCTTGGCTTAGTTGTGAAGTTGAATCGCATACGGTTGAGTTAAAGAGACTTGATGGTAGTTGGTAAGCTTCATCCACTTAGTGGTAAACGTGTATTAAACAAATTGGTACTTATAGGCATGAAATGCCAAGTGAGTTGCAGGGATTGGTAAATTAAATCAATTTCTTTACCACCTGTTGCAATGCAATAGTAATTCGTTGCATGAGAAGCGAATTAGAATAAATATAGAAATGCCACTTAAACGTGACGCCTAGTATGGTGAACCCAAAAGTAGGCCGGACTAACCGGCACCAGGGAACAAAAGTGGTAAATGACCGGGCATGTCTCAAACACCCGGTCATTTATGTTAAGCAGCAAGTAGTTTTAATGAAATATCAGGCAGTAGTTTAAAGTTACTTTCAAAGGCACTCTCAACGATGGCTATATCGATATCCAACTCACTGCTAGCTTCTTCTTTGGACTTAAGCCAGCCCTTAAGTCGTCCATGCTCTACATTGAGCTTACAAATGAATTCAGGCAGAAATTGAATGTGCATATTCCCATTTTTGAAGCATTTCACTTGAAAAAGTAATTGCCGCTCATCCATCGTATGGTTAAAGAACTCGAACTGGTTCTTGTTGTTTGAATACCAGCGCATATCGCTGACTGAGTTGATGTTGGAAGTGTCAAAGCCGATATTTGAAGCAATGGTACACAAATCATTAATAAGATTTTGGGCAGCCATAACAATGTTAGCACCACTACCAGCTATTCCACCAACGGACTCTAATACAACTCTGTAATCAAGTTTATAATGGGTAGCTGACCCTTCTACAAACATTTTATTGTAGCGCCAGCATTCATCACCAAAAGTACGCTGATTGCTTTTGTAGTTGATCACGTTTGCTTGTTCTGTGAGCTTTTCAAATACAGAGATTAATTGAGAGTCAAAATAGGTATTCGCATTTTTGACAACCCACACAATAATTGCATGGACGTTTTGCACTGTGAAATCCACATCTGTATTTTCTAAGAGCTTGTCGAGTAATGTTTTTCTGGATGCAGTCGTCAGCTTAGTAGTAATGACCGTAAGTTTGTTAAACACCTTGTTCCAATACACATCTTTGAGGCTTTTAATCTTCAACTCAAGAGCTTCTTTCACATTATCGATTTTAATATCCAATTCTATAAGCAGTGAAGCATCGATGCTAGATAGAGCTTTATAAGTATTCATTAGTCTAGTGATGTCACGATTATAAAAGTCTTCAAGCATTTGAACTGGGCAGCTTTGATCCACCAGCGCAGTGGAATCATAGTGCCTAGCCAAATTCTCTCGTGCTTCTTTTTTGGCACCATACTCTGACAATTTAGAGTGATAGCCTTTGTTGGCATTCAGTTTGAAGTGAGTATCAAACCATAAACCGAATGGGTCTATTTTAGCATTTGAATTATAGCCAACTTGACCGTCAGTTAAGCGCACAAAGTCGAAACGAACTAGGTTTACAGTGCCTCGGGCTACCCTGTCTGCATCCAGAAAGCTAAAGTCCCCAAGCTTGGTAGCCTTAACTTTCCTTGCGTCCATAGCCTGCTGGATCGAACTGTTATCGCTCCAACGTTCTGGGATTACAGCATAAAATACCTTAGCATTGGCTTCAGTAATGATTTTAATGAGCCATACATCAAACTCTGAATATGGCGGGTTTGAATAAATTACACTGACTCTTTTGTCGATTAATTGTTGCTGGTGGAAGTCACTACCAATGATAAAAACCTCTTTAGGCATGACGTTAATGAGAGGTGTCGACTTTTCTATCGCGTATTTTGTGCCATGCGTTAGCGCCATCAACACACGGCCATCACCCGCCCCGCAATCAAGTATGCTTTGAGTAATTAGGCTACTTTCACCGACTCTGAAAATGGTTCGTAAATCCTGTTTAACACAGGCAATAATTTCGGGAGTTGTAGGATAAAATTCATAATCCTCAGATGCTTTTATAATTTCACGCACTAACTTGCTGGTAGCTTTTTTCGTTGTTTGCATATCGCACCTCAAACCTGAGAGCTGGTGGCAGTCCACCAGCTGAATAAAATTAAATTCAAAAAAATGCAGAGTAATTATTCAGGCATGAGCCGCTGGATAGGCTCAGTACGATTCTTGGGAAGTAATGCAAAAATCAAGGGTATGGCCAATATATACGTTAGCAGTGTTGTGCTGATTTCTAATTGAGACAATAAGGTTAGGAGGTTGGCTATATAAGGATGATTAACAGCAAGGGCAATTAACATGAGTCCGAGCAGTTTGTTTCTCCAGACAATTGAATTGAGGTTTTTACTCGTCACAGTGAGTAGGCCAAAATAGACAGGTAACAAATACAGAAGATGGTAAGCAAAGTCAGCAGATGGTGCGTTATAGAAGCTAATTACATCACTAATGCTAAAATATGACACTAGTAGGAGTATGAAAGCATTAAATCGTTGTGTGAAAGTCATAATATCCCTCGTTTATAGTTAATCGGCGGGTCGCATTCGCCAATTGATTAAGTTGACTTATATTAACAGTTATCTTGAACAGTGCAACCCTTAATTGATATTATATAGCGTGAGTATTGAAACGCAATTCTAGCTAGATTGGGCTCAAGGGATATAAAGACACATAAACATAGGTGCTAAGTGGCGTATTGAATGCATTGTTCTGAATGATTTATAGGAAAATGCAATCACACTGCAGATAGAATTAAGCTTTCTGTAGAAATACGCGATGTATTGCCCTGGTAAAAATAAACATGACCAGGGAACCTGGTATAAGCCCGGTTATTTTAACTTTTCCAACATTGAGTCTGTAACTGGGATGCCAAGGTGCACAGTACAAGATACAATTAAGTCTCTTGCAGAGTTAGATATTGTTTGTAAATTTGTTGGGGTTACTAAAGATGGAAGTTATGTGATTTCTGATTGGGGCCCAATAAATAATAAATGGATTAAAATCAATTTACAGAACATTAAAGGTGTGCTGTAATAAGCCTATTAGTTAGACAATCTTCATAGGGAACAACATGAAAAAACGGGATTATTCACTTGTTATGCCAGCAATAAAAGCTGCTGATCAAGATTTCACTGCTGAGCATGGCTGTGGTGTTCATTATGAGTTGTGGGATGCTGCTTTAGAAAAAGCAGTTAAAGAATACAATCTTGACAATGGTACAGAGTTTAATCCTGTAGAGGCTCGTCATCAGTATATTGAGCAACAGGAAACAAAAATAGCCGCTACCAATGACCGTTGGTTTGCTCAAAATATGAAAACAGTATGACCACTCGGTATATCAAGGTTACTGAACGTGAATTTGAGCTAATCAGAAGCGAAATATACTCGGCTGAAGCTCAGGCTGGCTGTATGGATGAAGATGCAGCTGAGGTGGCTTACAAAGCCTTTGATGCAGTAAAAAAAGCTGAACTTGGATAGAGTTAGGGGATAAGTCATTTGCATATTTCATAGGTATAAATCGGCAAGAATTTGACGATATAGCGACCATCAAAAATAAAAAATCAACCTGTCTGCAAGTAGATAATTATGGTGTTCCCTCGGTACATTGTACCTTTGTAATAAACAATATTGCTAATAATTAACGCAATTAACTAATGTGGAAAATGGATTAAAAACAATTTAAAGCACATTAAAACGTGCTTTAATGTTGCTATTAGATAGTAAATCGTAATAGGAATTAGCGTGGATACTCAAACAAACGAAAGAAGTTTATCAGTAACTGAGCAGTTACACACTTGGCCAATGGCAATCCTACTCGGCATGGGTGTAGCATTGATACTACTAATGCAGGGCGTGTGGGGTTTTATATCAGGTCTGTACTTCCCATACGCGTATGAAACGATAGTAATACCATATACGATGTATTCGCTATTTAGTCTCTACCGATATGCAAACGGTGCAATAATAAATAAAACTAAACACCAACTATTAATTGTAAGTTTTGCTTTTCTATTTCTACCTTCAATCTTCTTGTTGTTAACTGGACAAGTTGATGGTCACACTGCAATGTTTGGTGAATTTGATCCAACATTAAATCATCTGCCTTACGCACACCTATTACCCGTTGTTTTTTTGGGAATATTAATTGCTCCAATACGAAATCTTTATTGTAGGAAACAGCATGCCTTGCAAACATGGACTTAAAAAAGTGGGTAGATTACCTCCTTTACCTGGGGAATCAGAAGTTAACTACTTGGTTCCTCTTGAATACACCGCTCCTAAAACACCTTTCGGACGGCCGTTGTTTGCTTTGAGAAATCGATTCTTTGCCTATATTAAAATTAGCCGTTCTGAAATCGAAGCGATTAGATGGAAAAAACACAAAAGTAGCTGGACTGTTGATTTGGGGAAAAGAGGGAGTATTTCTTCTTTCGCCAGCATCGATAAATTCATTGATTTAAAGAACGAACTTTACAATACGGCGGCATAGGAGACAGCATGGATCTTATAAAAAAAGGCGTCATAGCTCTTGTTATCTGCATTTTAGCGGCTGTTTTGCTAACCCCTTTGGTACAGAAAGCCGTAGAACAAACTGATGAAATAAATGCCCCACGGCTAATAACTGAATAGTAGGAAATTAGGTATCATGCATTATTATGAAAAGAAGTTGGTGAAGTCTATATTGGCCTCGTGGATACTTCTATTTACTGCTGTAATTGTCACATTGTTGGCCTATCAAGGTTTCTTAATGCCAGATAACGATCAACCTGCCATATGGTTTCAGCGCAGTGGAGCATTTGTAGTGTTAATAGCAATTTTTGCAGATATATATTTTATTTCAGAACCTAAATCTATAAGTGAATCGTCTGACATTGAGGCTAGAAAAAAACATAAAAACCTCATCAAATTCTCAAACATTGCAAACTTTTCTTTAGGCGTGATTGGTACAATTATTTGGGGTTATGGGGATCTAATACAACTCAAACTCTTAATGTAGGAGGCAGATATGCCGATTTTGTCTAAAACACTTAGTAAAGAATGGAATAAAGCCTTTTCAGATTACGAGCGAATAAGCGGTTTTGAGCCGATGTATCAAGAAGACATAGATGAAGGGACTATGACTGTAGATGATGCTTGGGCTTTAAATGTTAAATTCTTGGAGGATATGCTGTCTGATGTTACGCACATAGTAATTCCAGAAGCACCTGAACTTATCTAATAGGCAAAAATACTATTCAAAATTGACTATTAATGACCTTTAGTAACGATAGGAAACATATGAGCAAAAGTGAACTCTTAAAAAGTGCAGAAAAAGAAGTAGATGCTTGCCTTAATTATGGCGGGGTTTTTCATGAAGGCAGTCATACAACGAAAGAGTTGGAATTGGTTTACGAAATGGGGGATGTAGAAGGTGAAGTAGCTCACATGCGCCGATTTTCGAAAGCCTTAAGTGAACTTGCAGACGCTGTTGAAGCAGATATGACTGACAAATTATCACATGGAATGACATACGCAAGCACAAAGGATGGTATGTCAAATGATAGACCAACAATTGATATGGCCGAGTATTTAAATAAAAGGCAAGAAGATGGCAAACCACTAATTATTATCGATCCAACGGGTGACAGAGACTTATTAAGTAAAATAGATGACATTAAATCTGCGATGGATAAAGTAAAGTAAAGCCAAGGTAGGATACAGCAAATGACCTCGATACCGATAAGTAGAGAAATTTACACACTGAATCTAAATGGACAAAATTTCACTTTATATTTAAATAGTTATTGGGGTTTGATATTGAGAACAGAGAATTCAATAAATACTGAAGTATTGCATAGCCAGATCTGGCATACGGATGAGGATAAACATCTTGGCTTAACAGGTACAGGTTGGCATTTGACAAGGTTTCGTGAAGAAGCTGTCGAAGATCTCAATGGATTATCTGACATGGATATGCAAATTCTATCAACTGAATTTGGTCTACCAATTTGTACTAGTTTTCATGAAATACCATATTGGAACACTGAAAGTTTCTTAGCGTCGCGTAGTGCTATTAAGGTTCGAGATTGGATAAATAGGCACCCGATAATCTCTAAACGTCTACTAAGCAGAGGTGAGAAGATCAAAGAACTTTTTAAGCTGATGAGTGTACCAACCCCTAATGGAGAACAACATTGAAAATTAGACTGAATGAAACTGATGAGATAGGTTTCAACTCACCAAGACCGTTATTACTCGATGTTGATGAAATTAGAAGTGTAGAGTGCTTATCCATTGTTAACGGTTTATCCAAAACGGTATCAAGAGTGACACTGAAAGTTCCAATCACTCACTCGGACGATTTCGACTCTGAGTACCTGGCCTTTGTTACTCTTATTGTTTTCGAAACAGTTGATGATATAGAAAGGCTAATTAATGGTGAACGGATAGAGTTTGATTACTCGACACTTTCACCTACTAACCGAAGATAGGATATAGCATGACTAAAAAATACATTACAGCAGTCTTTGAATATGAAGAAGGTGAAGAGTTTCCTGCTCAGATCGCCGCTGCATTCGCTAAGAACGAAGCATTTCATGGTGTGAAAATTACGGCGGTTTCACTTGAAGATGAAATAACTCGCGTAGAGCAACTTGAAGAGCAATTGGCTTAATAACAATTTGATGGAAAAATGGCCGTATGGGATAAATAATGGCAGAAAAACTGAAAAATGAACTTTCACCAGAACAACAATCTGCTTGGGATAGAGGTGTTGAAGCGGCACAAAAGGCTTTATCTTCAAGTGATAAACCGATCATGATGCTGGATGAATTACCTGGGATTTCAATGGAATCGGATGTTGAGGCTATGGGATGGAATTCCGTTTGGGCAAGTGAAGAAAATAGTGCTCGTTTCAAACAATTAAAACACTAATTGGCAATGGGAAAAGCTATGAGCCAAAGCAAAAAAGACTTAATAGATTGCTTTCTTACACAAATACGAAGCATTGAATTACGTGAAAACGCGACAATAGATCAGCTTCTTGAAGATGATTTCAAGAAATTTAAATTGGCTGAAAAGGTACTACTTGAAAACCCTATATTGCTTGAGGCTGATTGTAGCGGTCGTGGTTTACCGTCCCAAAGGTATGCGTATTACGGTCATTTACACGGCTTTAATATGAATGTTCAGCTCATGGTCCAGCTCAAAAAGTTGGATAATTTGAATGATTATTTTGAACAAGGTTAATGAAGGAAATTTACACATAATGCAAACTTTGAGCATAGCACTTTTATGAACCTTGTTGGATAAGGAAATAGCTTCAAAAGAGGCTGAAATTAATCACTCTATTTCGCAAGGTGGGTTTGATAAGGCTGCAAAATTAAACAACGAAATATGTTTGATAAAAAAGTTATCTTAGAAATCCAGAGCTAATACCAAGAATAAAACCGATGTCAGGTTAATTAGCATCAACTCAATTCAATCAAAGGCAGTATTACTGGCTTTTTTATTTCTCAAAGTGCAACCCTTAATTGATATAGTTAGTTGGGTGATGTATAATCTATGTAACGAGTATGACATTCCATTAAAGCTAATTGCGACCTAGCTTTCAACAAACAAGGTGAATTATGAATCAACGCATTCTGCGTGAATTAAGCCGTTCTGCGTCAGCAATGGTAGATTTCCATTTGCTTGGCAAACTCCCAAGCTGTGTTAATGCTCCTGCCACCCCACTTCGTGACCTTATAGAACAAATCCCACCACGAGCGAGAAGCGAATTTAAAGGCGTGAAATTGAGCCCAGAGCTTGGGTTCAACTCTAGAATGCAATTTCATACACTCCACCAGCTATATGAATGGTTAGGCGGCAACAAAAAAATTGTTGGCAATCAAACCATGCCGTATATGTCGTGGCGTAACGTTAACTTTAACAAGAAACTCACACTGCAAGATCTACTCAAACATACTGCGTCTATTAGGCGACAATTAACTTGGCCGGTTCGCGACAACTAGCTTGTCCGGTTTTGGTAAGCTCTAGGCATACATAATTATTGAGAGATTTATATGCCTGGAAAAACCATAAATCAATCACAGGTTAACCTATATATGTCTTATCGTAATCAACCTAAACAGACTCAATCATCTGCAGCGGCTAAAGCAGGATTTTCATCCCGCACAGCCAGACGTATTGATTCAGGGCAGCACAACCCCCCTCCATTACCGCGTCAATACGCTACTCGAAAAGATCCGTTTAATGGTCTTTTTGAACAACATATTGTCCCACTGCTTGAAAAAGAACCCACATTACAACCCATTACATTATTTGAAAAACTCGAAGAAATCGCACCGGGGCAATTTGATCGCGCGCAACTTAGGACTTTACAACGCCGTATCAAGACATGGCGAGTCAAATACGGACCAGAAAAAGAGGTGATTTTCAGGCAACAGCATACACCTGGAGCGATGGGGATTTCCGATTACACTTGGGCTAATGAATTGAATATCACCCTCGCTGGCAGTGCATTTAAACACAAACTTTATCATTACCGCTTGGTTTTCAGTGGCTGGACTTACGTCGAAGTCATCTTGGGTGGCGAAAGCTTTGAGTCATTGTCATCCGGGCTGCAGAATGCCTTTTGGCAAAGTGGGGGTGTACCCAAAACCCACCGCACAGATAGCTTAAGCGCTGCCTTTAAAAACCACACACAAGCAGAAGTCCTCACAGAGCGCTACACCAAGTTATGTCAGCATTACGGTGTAAAAGCCACTCGAAACAATAAAGGTATAGCCCATGAAAATGGCGCAATTGAAGGCCCTAATGGGCATCTAAAGCGAAAGATAGCGCAGCAATTGCTATTGCGCGAAAGCCGTGACTTCCTGGATTTAAAGCAATACCGAGCATTCATCGATGCCATCGTCGCTAAAATAAATCGTCAATGTCACACGCGTTACATTGAGGAGTGCGCGTACTTGTCCGCCTTACCCGTCCGTCGAACGAATGACTTTTGTGAGCAGTACGTCAAAGTGACATCCAGCAGCACGATTTCCATTAAGCGTGTGACGTATTCCGTGCCATCACGGCTCATTGGCGTGACCTTACTGGCGCACATTTATGATGACCGCATCGTCCTCTTCTATGGACATGAAATCACATTAACCTTAGCGCGAATACACACGCAAGGCGCAGCACGTGGCCGCTCAATAG
The DNA here is from genome assembly GCF_014596695.2 of Shewanella sp. BF02_Schw. Classification (NCBI taxonomy): domain Bacteria; kingdom Pseudomonadati; phylum Pseudomonadota; class Gammaproteobacteria; order Alteromonadales; family Shewanellaceae; genus Shewanella; species Shewanella sp. BF02_Schw. The sequence continues at coordinate 7,727 of NZ_JABKAW020000005.1, read as the reverse complement.
ACTATCAGCACCTTATCCACGCATTGGCTAAGAAGCGCAATGCGTTTAAAGCATCACAACTTAGAGACGACCTTATACCTAAAGGCGATTTTTGGCAGTTATGGCAGGCACTCACCCGTGATGGTGTGACTGATACAGATTGTCATTATATGGTCGATTTACTGGTCATCGCTGCCAACTATGATTGTGAGGCTGCATTGGGCCGCTTCGTTCTCAGCGCATTTGAAGCAGGAAAAGCGGTAACGATAGATGAATGTCGACGCGTTTTCAGGCCTGATACGCTATTTACCCCCATGATTAATCGTCAACAACATAGCGTTTCAAGTTACGACGTACTGTTAGGAGGGCGCAATGGCTAACCCACTGAGCTTACCTATATTATTACAAGAGTTACGATTACCCGCGATAGCAAAAGCTTGGCCTGATATCGCGCTAAAAGCGGTGAAGGAGCAATGGGGGCCTGAGCTATTTCTCGCTCAGTTATGTGAAATAGAGGCCTCACACCGACAAGAAATACGCCTAAAGCGCTTACTGAAAGACAGCCAATTACCCATAGGGAAACAACTATCACAGTACGATTTTAGTGAAGTGACAGGGATTAGTGCCGTTCAAATCAAGCATAAAGCCAGTGAGCTCGGGTGGTTGAGGCAAGGCCACAACATACTGTTATTTGGTGCAAGCGGTCTGGGGAAAACACACCTAGCCGCCGCGTTAGGCTATGCCCTTATAGAGCAATCTGTTCGAGTTAAATTCACAACAGGAACCGCCATGGTGCAGCATCTACAGAAAGCGCGACAAGGTTTAGGACTAGAAGATGCGCTTAAAAAACTCGATAAATATGAGCTACTGATTTTGGATGACATTGGCTATGTAAAAAAGAGCGACAGTGAAAGTCAGGTTCTATTTGAACTCATCGCACATCGATATGAGCGCAATAGCTTGGTGATAACGACGAACCAGGTATTTAGTGACTGGGACAGTATCTTTGGCGACAATATGATGACGGTAGCTGTGATAGACAGGCTGGTGCATCATGCTGAAATTTACCGACTTGAAGGAGATAGTTACCGTAAAAAACAAGCTATGAAATTAAACGACAAAAGCGGCCAACTTAATTGACGCGCATAGGACAAGCTAGTTGACGTCTAACATTGCCTTATGGTGCCAAAAATTCAAAAGTTTTTTATTTAGAACAGCTCATTCCCTATTGCTGAAGACTCAAGCCACCTTCTATCTTCTAGTGATAGTTCAACAGACCCATTACATTTTGAAAGTAATTCCGTCAGAGAATATATGGGTTTTGAACCAAGTATTAAGTGATTATTATCAACCTTTAATTGAACTGCTGCTCCTACCTTTAAATTTAGTTCATCAAAAATTGTTGGAGGAATTTTCAGCATTACAGTATCACCGATTTTTAGAAGATTAGATGTGACCATGACTGTTCTCTAATAAGCTTAAATGCATGTAAATATAGTCCCCACTATGGTGTTATACAAGGAAAACAAATAAGGCACTTAAGTAATTTCAAGTATAAATCAGTAGAAATCGATGCCTATTAAAACCATATTAAACAACAATTTAATTCAACCTCATTTTCCAGGCGCATCAATCCAATCAATGCAATTCAGAAGATGATACTTAACGTACGATTTATACCTAAATTGTAAAGCCACCGCAAAGATGGCTTATACTATTTTGTATTTCTTTGAGGATTTACTAGGCTTTAGTCTCGGAGTATTTCTAGGTGTGTTTTTATTATCACGTCGACGTTGATCAGGTTTCCCTGTTGAATCTGCATTTGGTTTTGGTCCAGGTTTAAGACCCATATCATTTGTCCATGAATGTTTATGAGGAAGTCCCTCTAACTAAATATGAAGGACTGCTGTACGAATATCAAGCAGAAAAACGAACATTAGGCATAATGTTTGCCCTGTCAGGTTTAGGGGCACGAACGTGTCAGCTTCATTCCTCTCACACGTACCAGGAAAAAAGTGCGTTAGAGCTTCGGGTTTAGTGCAATGACCCCACTAAATTCTTAAAGTTTTGGAGCCAACTTTCCAAAATATAGCTTCCAATTTTTTTTCCAATTATCATTTAAAGAAAATAATGGATTTCTTCCATTTTTTTGAAAAGACAACCAATCCAAATCTAAAATATTATCTTTTCTTAGTTCGCGAGACATATTATTTGTAGCAATTTTTGGTCTATTTATATTAATAACTATATGATCGTTGATCACTTTAGTTAAATCTGAAGCACAACTAGTATCAAAACCTTTAGCTTTTCTTAAAACTAGTGCAACTAATATGATAGGGATGTAGATAGTACCAGCGATTTTTAAAGTACCAATATTTTGGGGAATAGCATTTAGAAGAGTTTTATCAAGAGGTTTCTCAACAGATTTAGTAGTTGTCTTTTGCTTATTTGGTAATTGTAGATACTCTGTAGAAGTGATTAAATCAAGCCTTGCGGTGTTTTTCAAGGTAGTTGGCACTCTTTACTTAAATTTTAAGCTGCATTTCTTGTTTCTGTTTCAGACTTCTTATCTGGGTTCAGTGTGACTTCACCTACAGCGTCACAATTCCTTATACCGTTTGGCCAGCGTTTAGGATTTCTTGACCTCGCTTCCTCTAGCACTATCTTACGCTTAGATAAAATAGTCCTGTCTTGCATCGCATGACGCTCACTCGGTGACACAAAGTTGAGCTTGCTGTGTTTATGCTTAGTATTGTACCAAGTCACAAATACTTCGACCCATTCTCGTGCTTCGGTGATGCTTTTAAAGCCAGAGCTAGGCCATTCTGGCCGATACTTTAATGTTCTAAACAGCGACTCGGAGTAAGGGTTATCGTTACTGACACTCGGGCGGCTTAATGACGCGGTAACGCCTAACTCTTCAAGCTTGGCTTTCATTGTTAACGACTTCATCGGAGCACCATTATCTGAGTGCAATACCAGTGGCTTCTTAAAGCATTGCTCACGCAGCATATTGCGTTGCATTAACTCGGCCGCTAGCTCACCACATTCACGTTCATGGACTTCATAACCCACAACCTTACGGCTATAAATATCCTCAAACATATATAGATAATAAAAGCGTCCTTTGATGACCGAAGCTAAATAAGTGATATCCCAAGACCACACTTTGTTCGGCTCATCTGCAACATAAGCATCTGGTTTACTTCTTTTTGTTATGCTTTGGCTTCGTCCACGTCGATTTAATTGAGCATTGGCTTTTAACACTCGGTAAAAACTCGACTCTGAAGCGATATAGACCCCTTCATCAAGCAGCGTCGGCACGATTTGTGAGGGAGGTAGACTCGCAAACCTTGCCTCATTCGAGGTTGCCAGTATCAGCTTTTCCTCGTCATCACTAAGCTTGTTGGCTGGCTCCTGTCTTACCGCCGAGGGCCTTAAATCAGCTTGTACTTTTCCTGCTCGATACCAGCGCCGATACGTCCGCTTACTTAGCTCTGCTTCAGCGCAAGCCTTGTAAAGACGTGCACCGTGGGCATACGCTTCTTGTATTAAATTCACCAATGTTATGCGCTTAGGCAAAGGCGTTAACTCTCCTCGTTGTCGTCCTCCCAAAGCGCATTGAGCTTTTTTCTAAGCACCAGTAAAGCCGCTGTTTCTGCTAACGCCTTCTCTTTGTAGCGTAGCTCTCGTTGCAGGGATTTGATTTCTGCTTTGTCTGATTTGGCTTGCTGCTTAATCGTTTTGGCTTGAACTTCACTTGTCGTAAAGCCCCCTAAACAATCTTGTTTCCACTGCTGAACTTGTTCTCGAAACAAACCATTTTCTCGGCAATATTGGCTTACTTCAGCTTCAGACATTGGCGCTGTTTCAATGAGAACGGCAAACTTAGCTTCGGCCGACCAATCATTACTGGTCAATTTTTTACCTGGCACTGGGCGACCCTCTTTTTTAGCTTTATCGCGCCAATGATACAGGGTTTGGTAGGCGATCCCTTCACTACGTGCCACTTCCATGACGGTCATATTGTGGGGAGGCAATAACTTCTTTAAAACTGCTTCTTTACGTTCAGATGAATATCGTGCCATTGAGCTCTCATTGACCGCCCCCTCTATTTAATTATTGGATGATTTTAAGGGGTGACAACAATCCTGACACAGGGGGCTTGATTGGCCTTGTTCAATTTCTAAATCTAATATTGAGTTTTTAACAGATCTGTAGTCTGACTTAGGCACCTCAACATATTGAACTTCATCATTTTCATCAGATTCAATAATCAAACCAAGTGGTGCATTTCTAGATGACATTAACTCAACATAACAACCGTAGTCTAAGACATATAACGTATATTTTTTACCTACAGCATTTTGTGCCGATACACCTTGTTTTAGCACATGAATAATTCTCATGTCGTAAAGATAATCTATTAATTCATAGCTTTTATCATTACTAATTAAAAAACCACGGGATTTTCTAATGCCGATGACTTCATTGATAATTCGATCTAATAATGAAACTGCTGCTGGTCTGCTGTTAAGTGCGGCGTGTTTATTTACTTGGAACCACTTTTGAGCAGATTTACGAATATGCGTAATTGATATCTTACTTGCAAGAGCGGTTTGTGCAGCTAATGATATTATGTTTATAGCATCACGTGGAACACCTTCGACAGCACGAACAAATTCATCAAAAGATGACGTTTGGCTAAAAACATCATTTATGAATAAGCCAGCTTCTTGATCGCAAATCGAGTTTTTATCTAAAGCTATGACATGTCGATGAAGTAAATTTTTAAAGAACTCTTTAGCAGCTTCGCTATCATTATCAAAGACCATATATTCATCTAAATTTATTACAGATGAAGTATCAGATCCTAACTCTATACCAATACTAGCGTTAGTTTCAAAATCATGTTCCATAAAGTTACATCTATGAGCTATAGCAGCAATTTTTACAGTGATACCAGGAATAGGGTATAAAATCCTGCGTAAAAGCTCTGCAAGATACGGTTGAAGGTCTAACGGTGTTTCTGACCATTCATCGATTAAAATCCAAAGCTCTTTGTTAGGTAATTTTGAAACGATTTTATTAAGTAATTTAGTTATTGCACCGAAGTGAATTCTTAATATTTTTTTACCGGTGATTTTATTTTTTGCTGTATCACCTGATGTAGTTTGCTCTGAGGCTGATAAACCAGCAGATATGCCTTTGTTCGAAAAACCAGCTTTTGCTGCTGAGCTATTAGTAAATTGATTAGATAAGCCCGTTTCTTCTTCTGATATTCCTACGACACTTAAGGCTGTTGCCTGTTCGATAAAGTCATTTAATAGTTGAGCTATTTCAGTTGCGTTTTCTAAGTTGTTTTCAAAAACATACTCAAGAATGACTTCATGAACAATACATAGTGTATCTGATAGAAGTCTTGTAGCCCTTTCGCTTAGAGGGATGTTTTGATCAGAAAATATACCACCAGTGGAGCCTATTAATCGCATATCAATAGGAACACTGATAATACCCTTTTTGATGATTTCATTATTAAGTACGGCTAAAAAGTGGGTCTTCCCTGTACCTCTTCGCCCAAACATAACTTGATTATCAGTGCTTGAGAGCAGCGTGTATGTAGGACCAACATCAACAAATGACTTCACTAAATGCTCAGGTTGTAACTTCTCTGCTCGTTTAGCGAGTCTCATTAAAATTGAGTTAATAGCTCTCATAGTAATCCATTATTGTCTAAGTTTCATAACCTTAACTGAATCGTCTCCAATAATCTAGATTCTTTCAGATCCACTTAAAGCATTTAAATCGAGTAATCCCCCCACACGCTCAAAATCAGGCTTAAACGGTATAAATTCGTAGCGATAGTCACATATTACTTGGTGCTTTTATCAATAGGTTTTTTATGGCAAATACTAATGGCTAGAAAACAACTGAGTAATTGAACCAACAAACTTTGGGGCATAAATGAGCTAGCCGCCCATCTTAACGCCTACAAACCGAGTGATTTACAACGGTTATCAACCACTGTATTTACATTACTCTGAAGATTTTCAATACGTTTTGACCGCTTACACTCCCACTTCGAAACTGGATCTTGTTTATCCCAAACTTGCATTAATTGACTTTGTTGTTTACTCATTTTGTATTTAGGATAAGCCTGTTCCATATACATGTATGTTCGAGCGATAACGCCACGTGCGGCGATAGGAGGTTGAGCCTTGCGATCATCAATTCGCATATCACACCTACCAAAGTCAGACTTCTCTGATGGCAGAATAGTAAAGTTGTAGTTGCTGCGCAGTGCGTTTACTGCACCTATAGCAGGGAAAAGATTGTGCATATCTGCTTGCATATATCGATACTCTGTATTCATCTTCTCAGCACACTTACGTCCCTTAAACGACTTACCTTTACTATCGACACAACTTTTGTGACCATCACGCCACTCACTGAAAGCTCTGCCAAAGTTTTCCGCCGGAACTACATGTTCCCACTCAACCCGTTTTGCCCGTTTCATGTACTTAGAAGTAATAAAACCAGTAGGTGCTTCGATGTTCTTTTTAGCGTCAAATTTAGCACCACAGTAGATGGTTACACGGTGATCTTGATAGACCTCCCGCTCGAGCATCTTTTTTGCTTTGTTGAATGAATCATTAGATGTATTTCCTGCTGCAATGGCTGTAGAGCTGAGAGCCAGTAGAAAGAAAGGTAGACCAATTTTTAGGGGATTCATTGAAAGCTTCAAGCTAAGGAACAGTAACTAGATAGTGCCTGATTTATCTAATCATACCAAGCATATGAGTAAAACATAATCAAAACTAGAACCACGTTAACACTTAATGCTGGGTACACAGACCCATTTGGTTGTGTATTGCGGAGTTAGCAGGTCACGGCGCATTGACCACTTATGCTCTATGCCTTGCGCTGCTAGAAACATTGTATCACTGCCATAGCGTTGGGTTAATGTCATCAAGCGTATGCATCAAAGCTGGATTAGCTTTAGGAGGGTTAAACAAATCGAATTGGTTATGCTTTTCGCTGGGTAAATCGATAAGCCCTATACCGATTTTGTAATAATGTATGCCTTCACGAAAAAGCTTTGGTGCGGCCTCACTCATAGCCTTGGTTAGCTCTACTGTGCAGTTAGTTGGATATGGAAAATGCACAATGGCTTTGTAGCTGACAGGCCGTTCATCATGAGGTGAGTTGCTGGCAAAAATGCCTACGTCTTCTTGCATCGACTCACCTTGAGCAATGCCTATAAAGGTTGAGCTTGGATGCTCAACCCCAAGCTAATGCCTAGCTGACTGTATTCAGCAGCGGGACTTTCAAAACCTGTAATGCCTGCTCTTGCAGTTATAGGGATAACACGCATAACAAACCACTGTATATAATTACAGTAATATTAACAGTAAAATATCAAGGTGCAAGTCTATTTTTTACAATCTAATAATGCATTGCTCTTTTGCTTGTGGAGCAACGAACTTGTAACGTTTTATTTGATTATGTAACGAAATCAAGATATCTTGATATCGTTACATAATCAAGAGATTCTAAGTATGGCAGATAAAAGTGAAGAAAATAAAGGGGCGCATGGTGGTGTACGTAAAGGTGCTGGCCGTAAGACTCGATATGAAAAAACGATAGTGATGAGAGTACCTGAACAATATAAAAATGCGATCAAAGCATTAATTCAACACATAGATGAATGCGAAAAAGTTGATCATCACTACTCACCTGTAGTTTCT